>LRBF01000246.1 GCA_001580565.1 Caballeronia megalochromosomata
TTTTTGTATGTGTGGGTTTGTCAGGTGAGTTTGATGGGTTGTGTGTTTTTCGAGGGCGGTTGTTGCGGTGGTTGCCTTGGGGTTTCATGGATGGCCTGTATTCGTGTCGGTTTATTTGCACTGCCCCTGTGCGGGGCGGCAGTCACTTTCTTTGCTGCTGCAAAGAAAGTAACCAAAGAAACAGCTTTCCCCATCCAAAGTGCTTCATGCCGGCCCCGGCACAGGCAATCGACCTAATGGCCCGCCAGTAGCGAGTGCCCTCGTAGGTCTAACCGGGCTTGGATCGCGCACGGTCTGACACATCGCGCCGCATAACAAACTGGTTCAGCAAAATAAGCTCCGGCCCGCTACGCGGCCGACGGGTCAATCGGGTCTGCGTGCGCTTATGCGTTTCTCTTTTCTCGTCGGTCTCCCTCGCATACCCCACGGCAGCGCGTAGCGCTGTGCCGACGCTATTTCGTGCTGAACCAGCACGCTATAACTTCTAGCGCGTCAGACCGTGCGCGGTCCAAGCCGCGCGAGACCTACGAGGGCACTCGCTACTGCCGGGCCATTCAGTCAATCGCCTGTGCCGCGGCCGGCTTGAAGCACTTTGGATGGGAAAAGCTGCTTTCTTTGCCTACTTTCTTTGCAGCAGCAAAGAAAGTAGGTGCCGCCCCGCACAGGGGCAGTGCTAATAAACCGACACGAACACGGGATCCAGCGACACAACAAACATCAAGCAAACGTATCGACAAGCCCGACGCTACGCCGCACAGGCAAACTCACACTGGCACTGACCGAATCATCGCCACCACCAACGCCGCCAACTCCTCGACCACCCCGCGAGCCCGACGAGCGCTCCTGCTGCGATTGCCGCCCAAACGCCGACCCATCCGAAACCGAAGCACTCCCGAGGCTGATACCATTCGCCTCCATCGCTTCACGCAGCTTCGGCATGGCGGCCTCGACCGCCTCCCGCACCTGCGAATGCTGCGACACGAACAGCGCATGCGCGTGGTTCTCCGAAACCTGCAGCGTCACCTGCAACGGCCCCAGATCCTTCGGATTCAGCGTCAGCTCAGCACTGGTCTGATCCGACTTCGACAGAAACACGACCTTCTGGCTGAACGCATCGTCCCAGCCGGACCCGCCCACGTGCGGGGCGATCGCCGCGCTCGTCGCCGACGCCATCGCGCCTTGCGGGCTCGACACAGCCGAACTCGCCGATGCCGCCTGCGTCGCCACCGCGTGCGCGGCCGCGTCGGAGGCTTGCTTGTATGCGGCAGTCGCGGCATCCGCGGGCGTCGTCGCGACAGCCAGCGCGGTCGCGTCGGTTGCTTTGGTATCAGCGTTTGCGTTGTTCGCCAAGCCGATCAGACCCGCCCCGTTTCCACCCTTGCCGACGAGACCGCCCGGCTCATCGCCGTTCGAGCCTTCGCGCGCCGTCGTCACGGAACCGTTCGCCGCCGCGTGCGCGGGCAGTGCGTTCGGCTGCGCGTTGTTCATCGCTGCGAGCGCCGCGGCAAGCGCGTCCTGCGCCGACTTCGCGTCGCCGCTCTTATGCGTGTCGCCAGTCGATTTGGTGTCGTCGGTCGACGCGGTGGCCGTCGCAGCCGTGGCGGCGTCGGTCATGTTGGCGAGCGTCGTGTCGTCATCGGTGTCGGTGTCGCCGGCGTTGGCGGCGTCCGCGCGAGCTTTCGCCTGCGCAGCCGCCGTAGCTGCATCCGACGCGGAAGCCGACGCCTGCGCCGCCGGCTTCGATGCCTCTGCCGTATCGGTCTTGCCCGTTTTCGTCGATGCCTCTTTCGGCGCGTCCGTCTGATCGGACTTCGTGGCGGCCTGTGTATTCGACGCGTCATCGCTTTTCGAAGCCGCATCGGACGCGCTGTCATCCGGCTTCGGCGCGTCGTGCACGCTCGACTTGTCAGCCGATGAATCCGCCAGCGCCTTCGCCGCCTGCGCGTCGGCATTCGCGCGGTCGGTGATGCCTTGCAGCGTCGTGCCGAACGATGCGCCCGCGCTCGCCGCACGCTGCGCCGCGGCCTTGCTCGATGACGCGGCGCCCGTCAGCGCGCCGAGGATAGATACGGAGGACATACGAGTCTCTCAAATGCAAAGGGTTGAAAACTGCTCAGGCTCAGGCCCGCTCGGCGCGCATGCGCAGCACCTTCGCGGCGTGCTCGTCGGCTTCGCGCTGCTCGACGCGCGCAGCCTTCTTCGCGAGCATCGCCTCGCCGCGCGCGGCCAGCACTTCGTAACTGCCGAGCTTCTGCTTCTTCAGACGCCAGTCGGGCTTGGCCGCCTCGATGCGCTGATCGGCCATGACGAGCGCCGTGCGTTGCTGCGCGATCGCTGAATCGAGCGTGTCGACGAACGCCTGGAAATTGCGCAACGTCTGCGCGGTGGTGCCTTCCTGCGCCGATGCCGTGAATCGCGCGTGGTACTCGTCGCGATACGTCACGAGCGAGTTCAACTGTGTTTCGATTTCGTTGCGCTCCTGCTGGAGCTTGCCGAGCTTCTTGGTGGCGGCGTCGAGTTCCTCTTCGGCTAGGCCGATGAGGGTGTTGATCGGCAGATTTCTGGTCATGGCGTGGCGGTCCCGGATGGTCTTTTGGCTTTCTTGTGACGAATGCTTCGGATACTAGTCGAAAACTATTCGAAGAGCTGATTCAGCATCGCGATGCTCGGCTCGAACGGCGCCTGCTCGCGATAACCCTGCTGCAAAAACGACTCCATGCGCGGATACAGCGCGATCGCGCGGTCCAGCAGCGCATCGCGCCCGCTCGAATACGCGCCCACGTTGATCAGATCCTTGTTGCGCTGATAGCGCGACAACATCTGCTTGAAGAGACGCACGCGTTCAAGATGTTTTTCGTCGATGAGCGCGGTCATCGCGCGGCTGATCGACTGCTCGATATCGATGGCCGGATAGTGCCCGGCCTCCGCGAGCGAACGGTTCAACACGATATGGCCGTCGAGGATCGCGCGCGCCGAATCGGCGATCGGGTCCTGCTGGTCATCGCCTTCGGTGAGCACGGTGTAGAACGCCGTGATCGAGCCGCCGCCTTCCGGGCCATTGCCGGTGCGCTCGACGAGCGCCGGCAGCTTCGCGAACACCGACGGCGGATAACCTTTGGTCGCGGGCGGTTCGCCGATCGCGAGCGCGATCTCGCGCTGCGCCATCGCGTAACGCGTGAGCGAATCCATCAGCATCAGCACGTGCTTGCCCTGATCGCGGAAATATTCGGCGAGCGAGGTCGTGTACGCGGCGGCCTGCATGCGCAGCACGGGCGAGACATCCGCCGGCGCCGCGACGACGACCGAGCGCGCGAGACCGTCCTCGCCCAGAATCTGCTCGATGAATTCCTTCACTTCGCGGCCGCGTTCCCCGATCAGCCCGATCACGATCACTTCCGCGCTCGTGTAGCGCGCCATCGTGCCGAGCAGCACCGACTTGCCGACGCCCGAACCCGCGAACAGGCCCATGCGCTGGCCGCGTCCGACCGTCAGCAGCGTGTTGATCGCGCGCACGCCGACATCGAGCACCTTGTGGATCGGCTCGCGGTTGAGCGGATTGATGACCGGCGAGGACAGCGGCGCATCGACTTTCGCGCCGAGCGGACCGAGACCGTCGAGCGGACGGCCCGACGCATCGACCACGCGGCCGAGCATTTCCCAGCCGACGGGCAAGCGCTTCGCGCCCGCCATCGGGTCGTTGATCGGCGCGCTTTCGAGCGGATAGACGCGCGCGCCGGGCAACAGGCCGGCCACTTCGGTGGTCGGCATCAGAAAGAGCTTGTCGCCCGAAAAGCCGACGACTTCGGCTTCGGCGGTCGGAATCGCGCTGCCCGGCGGCAATTCGATCATGCACTCGGAGCCGACGCCCATCTTCAGGCCGACCGCTTCCAGCACGAGTCCGGCGGCGCGCGTGAGACGCCCGCACGGCCGCAGCGGCTTCGCGATCGCGTTGCGCGACTTGAGCGCGCCGAGCTTGTCGCGCCACGCATCGATATGCGGATTGCCAGCGATATGCGCCAGTTCGGCGATGGTGCGCGCGGCGAGCTCGTCGGGCGATTCGTCGCCGACGGAATCATCGTAGGCGAGCGGGCCGAACGACGCGCGTGCAAGCTCCTGTTCGAGCGCGCTCAGCCCATCCTGCGTAATCCGTTGATTTACCACGGCTTGTTTCTCCCCAGAGCGGCCACGACGCGCTCCCAGCGCGAAACATTGGTCGCGTCGATTTCGCCGGTCGCGGCGTGCGCCTTGCAGCCGCCACGCTCGATGTCCGGGTCCGGGCGCACGATCCAGCCCGCGGCCTCGAGTTCATCCTTCAGATAGGCATCGACGATCGGCATGTCGGCCGGATTCACGACGAGCGCGGGCGCGCCCGAAAGCTCCGGCTCGGCGGCGATCACTTCGCGCGCCACGGCGACGAGCGCGGTCGGATCGAGCGCGAGATGCTGGCGCACGACCTGCTGCGCGATATCGACCGCGAGTTCGGCGAGCGATTCCGCGATGGCCGCATCGGCGGCTTGCAACGCAGTCCTGAACGCATCGGCGATGTCGGCGAGACGCGCGGCCTGTGCGAGCGCTTCCTTACGGCCGTCCTCGAAACCCTTCGCCTGACCTTGCTCGTAGCCCGCCTGATAGCCGATCGCCTGGCCCGCGACATGTCCCTTCGCGAGTCCTTGCTGATGCGCGTCTTCCTCGACGCGGCGCAGGTGCGCTTCGAGCGCGGCCTGTTCCGCCGCGCTGTTGTCGACCTTGATCTCGACGGGATCGAACGACGCCATCTCCCAGCGCTGATATGCCGAGAGCGGGGCCTTGTGCGCGCGGGCGTCAGACATATGCGTCCTCCGCCTTGCCGCCTAGCTGGATCTGACCGTTTTCCGCGAGATTGCGCACGATCTGCAGAATCTTGCGTTGCTGCTGCTCGACTTCCGACACCCGCACCGGTCCGCGCGAATCGAGGTCTTCGGCGAGCAGTTCGGCCGCGCGCTGCGACATGTTCGACAGGAACTTCTGACGCAGCGCCGGCTGCGCGCCCTTGAGCGACACGATCAGCGTCTCCGACTCCACTTCCTTCAGCAGAAGCTGGATCGCGCGGTCTTCCAGATCGAGCAGGTTCTCGAACACGAACATCTGGTCGATGATCTTCTGCGCGAGTTCGGCGTCGTATTCGCGCACGTTCGCGATCACGCCTTCCTCGTGATTGCTCGACATGAAGTTGAGAATCTCGGCCGCCGTGCGGATGCCGCCCATCGGCGCGCGCTTCAGGTTGTCGCTGCCGGAGAGGAGCGTCGTCAGCACGTCGTCGAGTTCGCGCAGCGCGGCGGGCTGAATGCCGTCGAGCGTCGCGATGCGCAGCAGCACGTCGTTACGCAGACGGTCGGGCAGCAGCGACACGATTTCCGACGCCTGATCGCGGTCCAGATGCACGAGGATCGTCGCGATGATCTGCGGATGCTCGTTCTTGATCAGTTCCGCGACCGCGCCCGAATCCATCCACTTCAGGCCTTCGATGCCGCTCGTATCGCTGCCTTGCAGGATACGGTCGATCAGCGCGCCGGCCTTGGTTTCGCCGAGCGCCTTCGTCAGCACCGAGCGGATGTACTCGCTCGAATCGAGCGACAGCGCGGTGTGCTGCTCCGCTTCCGACACGAATTCGGTCAGCACGTTGTCGAGCTGCTCGCGCGTCACGTTTTTCAGGGCCGCCATCGTGGCGCCGATCTTCTGCACCTCGCGCGGGGCGAGATACTTGAAAACTTCGGCGGCTTCTTCCTCACCGATCGACATCAGGAGGAGGGCGGCTTTATTCAGGCCTTCAGCGTTCATCGGACACCCAGTTCTTCACGACCGTCGCAACGATTCTCGCGTCCTGACGCGCCACCATGCGCGCGTAGTCGAGATTGCGATCGAATTTGGCCTTCTTGCTTTCATGACCGAGGAGACTCACCTCGGCATCCTTTTCCTCGTCTTCCTTCTTCTGGCCGCCGTCGAGCGACGGGCCATCGAGCAGCGAGAGCTCATCCGGTGCGCCGAGCGCGGGCGCGACTTCGGGCGGCGGCGGGAAGGCGCGGCGCATCGCCGGCTTCACCATGCTGAAGTACAGGAACAGCCCGACGATGCCGATGCCCACATACTTCGCCGCCTGGATGCCCCACGCGATCATCTGCGGGGTGCGCCACCACGGCACGTCCGGCGTCACGCTCAGATCGGCCGAGAACGCGCTGTTCACGACGTTCACCGAGTCGCCGCGCTTCTCGTCGAAGCCCATCGCGTCCTTCACGAGCTGCTGGACCTGCGCGAGCTTGTCGGCGGCGAGCGGCGTCATCGTGACGTTGCCCTTCGCGTCGACCTTCTTGTCGTAGTTCACGACCACCGCCACCGACAGACGCTTGATGCCGCCCGTCGCCTGTTCGTAGTGGCGCACGGTGCGATCCACTTCGTAATTCGTCGTCGTGTCACGGCGCTGATTCTGCGGCGTGGACTTCGCCGCGCCCACCGCACCCGACGCGGCTGCGTCGATCGGCGCGGAAGCCGGCTGCGGCGGCTGGTTCGACAGCGCGCCCGGCACGCCGGATGCGCCGCCGCCCGTGGTCTCGCTCGATTCGCTCGACTGCTGGCTGCGGATCGCCGTGCTTTGCGGGTTGCCGTTCGGGCCGTAGCTCTCGGCGGTCTGTTCGAGCTTCGAGAAGTCGATGTCGGCGCTCACCTGCGAGCGGGCGTTGCCGGCGCCGAAGAGCGGCGCGAGGATCGCGTCGATGCGCTTTTGCGTGTTGTGCTCGATCTGCTGCACGTACTTCAGTTGCGACGCGTCGAGGCCGTTGGCGGCGCTCTGGCTCGTGAGCAGGTTGCCGTCCTGATCGACGATGTTCACGTTCTTGACCGGCATGTCCGCCACGCCCGAGGCCACCATGTGCGCGATCGCGACCACCTGGCCTTCGTCGAGCACGCGGCCGGGATACAGGTTGACCATCACTGAGGCGGTCGGCAGTTCCTTGTCGCGCACGAACACGCTCGGCTTCGGAATCGCCAGATGCACGCGCGCCGACTTCACCGAGGAAATCGCGCCGATGGTGCGTTCCAGTTCGCCTTCCAGCGCGCGCTGATAGTTGACCTGCTCGGCGAACTGGCTGATGCCGAACTTCTGGTTGTCCATCAACTCGAAGCCGACCGAGCCGCTCTTCGGCAGGCCCTGGCTCGCGAGACGCAGACGCGTTTCGTGAACCTGCTCGGCCGGCACGAGAATGGCGCCGCCGCCGTCGGACAACTTGTACGGAATGTTGCCCTGCTGGAGCGCGGCAACGATTGCGCCGCCGTCCCGATCAGAGAGATTGGAGAAGAGGACGCGGTAGTCCGGCTGGCGCGACCACATGACGAGGCCCGCGATCACCATCACCAGAATCGCGACGGCCACGATGAGCGGCACGCGCGGATTCGAGCGGAACTGGTTGAGCATGGGCACGCGCTGCGCGAAACCGCCGAAGTCGGCGCCGCCACCCGCGAGGCCCGGGCCCGCGCCGATCGTTCCGGCTGCACCCGGTTGTGCGCCCGCCAGGCCCATTCTGGCGTCGGGCGTGATGAGTGAGTTGTTGGGCGTTTCCATTTAGCGTCGAAGCTCCGAATCCTGAGGTTCTCCTCCCGCCGCTTCCCGCTTTGCATGTAAGCGGCGGTGGAGGACTTTTCACGATGGGGATTATCCGCAGAAGATTGCAAGTCGATTCGCTGAATAGAGCGGGGTTTTCCCCGTTCTTCCCGCGCTTTGAAAAACGGCCGGCTGCTAATCTTTTTCGTACTCGATGGACCGCCGCGAAACGCGTCCCGAGCACCAGGTTCCCGCCACGGGCGGCGCCGGCTTTCCCCTGTTACCCGGAGTCAACATGAACTTTCCGATCAATCCGCTTTCCGCCGCGCTCTCGGCCATTCAGTCGCTGGCGTCGCAAGCCGCCGGCGCGACGTCCGGCCCGACCAGCGCGTCGGGCGCCGTCACGGGGCAAAGCGGGACATCGGGCGCGGCAAGCGTCGGCAGTTTCTCCGATGCGCTGAAATCGTCCATCGACAAGATCAGCGACAACCAGACCAAGGCGCTCGGCGAGGCGCATGCATTCGAGATCGGCGCGCCGAACGTGTCGCTCAACGACGTGATGGTGGACATGCAGAAGGCGAACGTCGGCCTGCAGTTCGGGTTGCAGGTTCGCAACAAGCTCGTGTCGGCCTACAACGACATCATGCAGATCTCCGTCTGACGCGGTCTCCGCGTTCCAGCCCTTTATTGCTGCGACGGCTCTGGAGCCTTGCGTCCTAAAGCTTTCCCGCGTTTCTCCGATAACCCCGATAACGGCTCGGCGAACGATGGTTCGTTCGCCCGCACCGGTTTTACCGGGCAACACCGATCAGGACGAGAAGCACGACGTCCGCTTTGAAGCATGCGGACGCCGCGGCATCGCACAAGGAGAACCGAGAGATGTATTCCCCAGGACACGCCGGAGCCAACGCCTACGCACGCGTGGGTGTGCAGACAGGAGTGATGGGAGCGAGCCCGCACCGGCTGATCGTGATGTTGTATCAGGGCGCGCGCCAGGCGATCGCGCAGGCGCGCATGCACCTGCAGCAGAACAACGTCGCCGCACGCGGCACGGCGATCGGCAAGGCCATCAGCATCATCGAGAGCGGCTTGCAGCAGGCGCTCAACAAGGATGCGGGCGGCGAGGTCGCACAGCGGCTGGACGCGCTGTACACGTATATGACGCGCCGGCTGCTCGAGGCGAACCTGAAGCAGGATGAAACGATGCTCGTCGAGGTCGACAATCTGCTCGCGACGCTCGAGGAAGCCTGGGTGGGAATTGGACCGGAAGTGGCGCAAATGACCGCGGCACCCGTTTGACGGGTATGCGCGTCGACTGCCTCGAAAGTATGAAGACGACACAAGACTATTTCGCCCACTACGAAGCCATTGCGGCGGTTTCCGGCCAGATGCTGGCGGCCGCGCGCGGTGGCGAATGGAGCGAGCTGAAGACGTTGCAAGGGACCTACCGCGGCCTGATCGAGCAGTTGAAGGCGGCGGATTCGACGTCCGAGCTCGACGAAAACGCCCGCGCGCGCAAGCTGGACCTCGTGAAAAAGATTCTCGCCGACGACGCCGCGATCCGCGATCTGACGTCGCCGAGTCTCGCGCGCCTGTCCGCGCTTTTCACGGTCAACAGCCCGGCGCGCGTATTGAAAAAAATGATCGGACTGCGCTAGACGCTGGTCCGCGCCGGGTCGCGGCGCATATGAGGATGTGGGCATGACTGGACTCGATACCGCGATTGCATCGTTGCTCGCCAACCGCACCGAGCTCCTGCTGTCCGCGATTCGCGCGCCGAACGGCGTCGCCGGCAGTGGTGTCACCGGCGCGAGCGTCGGGCAGACGACGGCGCAGACGGACATGTCGCAGACCGTCGGCACGCCTTCGGGCGCGGCGACGCCGGCGGCATCGGCGCAAACCGCGTTCTCCAGCGTCGCGCGCACGCTCGACGTGATCTCGCGCTTTCCCGGCGCGACGCCCGCGCTTTCCGGCGACACCCCGCTCTGGCCGACGCCGCCGCGCCCGGCGAGCGCCTTCGCCGCGCTCACGACCGGCCTCTTCGATACCGCTTTCTCGTCCAACGCCGCCGCAGTGGCCGCCGCACGCGCCGCGACGCAGAATCTGCCGCCGCTGCCTGCCGCCGCGCTCGCGGCTGCGCTGGCGAAAACCGTCGACGAAAGCGGGCTCTTCTACGAATCGCATCTGGCGCAATGGCTCGCGGGCCAGCGCAGCGCCGCGTCGCTCGGCAACGAGCCGCAGGCGCGCGCCGATGCGCGTTCGATGTCCCTGCCGTTCGATTTCACCAACGGCGCGACTCCCGGCGACGCATGGCTCGACGACGCCCGCACGCCGCAACTCACGCCCGATCTGCCCGACTTTCACGGACGTGCCGTCGCGACGCCGCAGACGCCGCAACAGGCGGCCGCGCTCGCGGCGTCGGTGCGCGATGCGCCGCCATCGGCGCTCTCGAATTCGCAAAGCGGCAACGCGAGCGGCGGCACGAACGCGCAAACCGCGCAGCCGAGCCAACAGGAATCCGCGCTGCAGGCATCGGTCGCGGCGGGCATCCATCCGGCGACGCTCAATGTCGTGCGCCAGCAACTCGACGTGCTCGCGAACCAGCAGTTCCGGTGGCAGGGCGAGGCGTGGCCCGGCACGCGCTTCGAATGGGAGGTCGCCCGCGAACCGCGCGATCCGCGCACCGCCGACGATGCCGCCGACGCCAGCGACAAGCGCGCGTGGCGCACGCGCATCACGCTGTCGCTGCCTGCGCTCGGCACGGTCGACGCCGAACTCGTGCTGACGGGCGAGAAGCTCGTTGCGCGCATCAAGGCGGGCGATTCGGGCGCGCGGCGACTCGCCGCCGACGGCGCCGCGTTCGCGCGCCAGCTGGAAGCGGCGGGTATCGCGCTGGCATCGCTGTCCGTGCGTTCGATGGACGGCACGACCGATCTCGCGTTGTCGGGCGGTGAGGCCGCCGCGAAAAAGCCGGTGCGCTCGCCGCTCGAACATCTGTTGCGCCCGCCGCATGGCGAGGGAGGGGAAGCATGAGCGGGCAGGATCATCCGCCGTACACGCGCCGGCAGGCGACGGCGCTCGCCTACGAAGCCGGCAATCGCGAGGGGACGCCGCGCGTCGTCGCGAAGGGTTATGGCATGGTCGCCGAGATGATCGTGCAGCGCGCGAAGGAAGCGGGCCTCTATGTGCACGAATCGCCGGAGATGGTGTCGCTGCTGATGCAGGTCGATCTCGATGCGCACATTCCGCCGGCGCTTTATCAGGCGGTGGCGGAATTGTTGTCGTGGGTTTATCGGTTGGAGAATGAGGAGCCGATTGGTCGCGTGGGGCGCTGAGTTGCCTCGGCTTCTGTGTTTTGTGAATGGCCTGATTTCGTGTCGGTTTATTCGCACTGCCCCTGTGCGGGGCGGCACCTACTTTCTTTGCTGCTGCAAAGAAAGTAGGCAAAGAAAGCAGCTTTTCCATCCAAAGTGCTTCATACCGGCCGCGGCACAGGCGATTGGCTGAATGGCCCGGCAGTAGCGAGTGCCCCCACAAGCAGAACCGGGCTTGGATCGCGCACGGTCTGACAAGCTGGAACCTTTAGCGCGCTGGTTCAGCACGAAATAGCATCGGCACAGCGCTACGCGCTGCCGTGGGGTATGCGAGGGAAA
>LRBF01000247.1 GCA_001580565.1 Caballeronia megalochromosomata
TAGTCGCGCTCCTGGGCGTCGCTTGTACGCCGCAGCCGACGCCGCAGTATGGGCACGTCGTTTTGACGGAAGCGGGTTGTATCGGGATGATGGGCATGCTCATGTTCTACGTCTCTCGCTTGGTTGGGTATCCAGGTTTTTTGCTTTCGCTGGATCCCGTGTTCGTGTCGGTCTATTCGCACTGCCCCTGTGCGGGGCGGCAGTCACTTTCTTTGCTGCTGCAAAGAAAGTAACCAAAGAAACAGCTTTCCCCATCCAAAGTGCCTCACACCGGCCGCGGCACAGGCGATTGGCCTAATGGCCCGGCAGTAGCGAGTGCCCCCACAGGCCAAACCGGGCTTGGATCGCGCACGGTCTGACACATCGCTCCACACAACAAACTGGTTCAGCACGAAACAGCTCCGGCCCGCTTCGCGGCCGATGGGTTAATCGGGTCTGCGTGTGCTACTGCGCTCCTTCTTTTCGTCGGTTTCCCTCGCATACCCCACGGCAGCGCGTAGCGCTGTGCCGGAACTCTTTCGTGCTGAACCAGCGCGCTGAATGTACTAGCTCGTCAGACCGTGCGCGGTCCAAGCCGCGCGAGTTTTGTGGGGGCACTCGCTACTGCCGGGCCATTCAGCCAATCGCCTGTGCCGCGGCCGGCATGAAGCACTTTGGATGGAAAAGCTGCTTTCTTTGCCTACTTTCTTTGCAGCAGCAAAGAAAGTAGGTGCCGCCCCGCACAGGGGCAACGCTAATAAACCGACGCGAAATCGGGATCCGGCAAAGACGAAGACGAAGACGAAGACGAAGACAAACCCGAATCCCACTAAACCGATGCAATCCCTTCACACAGCGTCCTACCAAAAAGCAGCTTGCCACGCAGATGCGCCACATCCGTGCGGTTCTGAATCAGATCGAAGTACCAACCACCGTCCTTCACATCGCCATACAGCACCGCACCGATCAAACGCCCCGCCTGCAACACGAGACGCTTATAGACGCCCCTGCGCGGATCACGCAACACCAGATCCTCGCTATCGCCACCACCGATGAAATCCCCCGCCGAATACAAATCGACGCCCGTCACCTTAAGCTTCGTCGCAGTCGCGCTCTGCACATACCGCCGGTGCCCCGCGCCCGCGAGATGCGCGCCCGCCACGCGCGCCTGATCCCAGATCGGCGCGACGAGCCCGAACGTCGCCGAGCGATGCTGCACGCATTCGCCCACCGCATACACGCGCGGATCGAAAGTCTGCAAGGTGTCGTCAACGACGATCGCACGCTCGCAATGCAGCCCCGCGTCTTTCGCGAGCGCGATGTTCGGCCGCACGCCCGCCGTCATCACGACGAGGTCCGCGTCGATCTGCGTGCCGTCGGCGAAACGCACTGCGCGCACGCGGTCTTCGCCGACGATTTCCGTGGTCTGCGCGGCCATCGCGAAGCGCAGGCCCTTCGCTTCGAGCGAGCGCTTCAGCAACGCGGACGCGCTGGCATCGAGCTGACGATCCATCAGGCTGTCGGTCGCGTGCACGACCGTCACCGACATGCCTTGTCGCTGCAAGCCATTGGCCGCTTCGAGCCCGAGCAAGCCGCCGCCGATGATCACTGCATGACGATGATCCCGTGCGGCATCGAGCATCGCTTCGACATCCTGAATGTCGCGAAATGCAATCACGCCGGGCAGATCGCATCCGGGCACCGGAATGATGAAAGGCTTCGAGCCGGTCGCGATCAACAGCCGATCGTAATGCGCTTCGACGCCCTTCTGCGAATGCACGACGCGCCGCGCGCGATCGATCCCCATGACCGCATCGCCCGCATGCAGCGTGATGCCGTTCGCCTCGTACCACTCGCGCGTGTTGAGAATGATGTCGTCGACGGACTTCTCGCCCGCGAGCACCGGCGACAACAGAATGCGGTTGTAGTTGCCGTACGGCTCGGCGCCGAACACGGTGATGTCGTACAGTTCGGGCGCGATCTTCAGCAGCTCTTCCACCGTGCGCATGCCGGCCATGCCGTTGCCGATCACGACGAGCCGCTGGCGCGACGCGACGTCACGCAGCGACGCCATGCCCGCAACCGCATATTCGGTCTTCATGCCGCGACCCACACCTTGCCGCCCGCGACCTTCACGCGATACGCGGCGACCGATAGCTCCGGCGTTTCGAGGCATTCGCCGGTGCGCAGATCGAAGTGCTGCTTGTAGATCGGCGACGCAACCACGACGCGCTCGCCCAGACTCCCGACGATGCCGCGCGACAGCACCGCGGCCTGCGAGTGCGGATCGTAGTTGTCGATCGCGTAGACGCTCGCGTCCTCGCCCGCGAGATGAAACACCGCGACCTGCGTGCCCTTCACGAGCGCGCAAACGCCCGTATCCGGCACGATGTCGTCGAGCTCACACACGGCGGTCCAGTCCTGTTCGATGCGGTCGTTCATGATCATTTCTCCAGGTTCAGACGGTTTCGACTACGACGGGGATCTCGTTCAACTTCGACTTGCGCTCTTCGAGCGTCGCGGGGCGGATCTGGCCGCGCTCCTCCACGAAGGTCACGTTCGCATCGCCCTGTTCGCTGTTGACGAAGTGGCGGAAGCGCTTGCGCGTCTGCGGATCGGTGACGGCCTTTTTCCACTCGTCCTCGTAGGTATCGACGACGAGCTGCATCTCCGCTTCGAGTTCGACGGCAATGTCGAGCTTGTCGTTGATGACCACATCGATCAGATAGTCGAGGCCGCCTTCGAGGTTGTCGCGCCATACGCTCGTGCGTTGCAGGCGATCCGCCGTGCGCACGTAGAACATCAGGAAGCGGTCGATATAGCGCACGAGCGTGTCGTGATCGAGATCCGACGCGATGAGTTCGGCGTGCCGCGGCTTCATCCCGCCGTTGCCGCAGACGTACAGGTTCCAGCCTTTTTCCGTCGCGATCACGCCCACGTCCTTGCCTTGCGCCTCGGCGCATTCGCGCGTGCAGCCCGACACGCCGAACTTGATCTTGTGCGGCGTGCGCAGGCCCTTGTAACGGTTCTCCAGTTCGATCGCGAGACCGACCGAGTCGCCCACGCCATAGCGACACCACGTCGAGCCGACGCACGACTTCACCGTGCGCAACGCCTTGCCGTAGGCATGACCCGATTCGAAGCCCGCCGCGATGAGCTCCTCCCAGATGAACGGCAACTGCTCGACACGCGCGCCGAACATGTCGACCCGCTGGCCGCCCGTGATCTTCGTATAGAGGCCGTACTTCTTCGCGACCTGTCCGACCGCGATCAGGCCATCGGGCGTCACTTCGCCGCCCGGCATGCGCGGCACGACGCTATACGTGCCATCGCGCTGGATGTTCGCGAGGTAGTAGTCGTTCGAATCCTGCAGGCTCGCGTGCTCTTTTTTCAGCACGAACTCGTTCCAGCACGACGCGAGAATGCTCGCGACCGCCGGCTTGCAGATATCGCAGCCGCGTCCCTTGCCATGCCTCGCGAGCAGCGCGCCGAACGTGCGATGTCCTTCCACGCGCGCGATGTGATACAGCTCCTGGCGCGAATACGGGAAGTGCTCGCAGAGGTGATTGTTCACGGCGAGACCTTGCCGCTTCATCTCCGACTTCATGACCTGCGTGACGAGCGGGACGCAGCCGCCGCACGACGCGCCCGCCTTGCACGACGACTTCATCGCGCCGATGCTCGTCGCGCCCGCGCATACGGCCGCACAGATTTCCGCCTTGCTCACGTTGTTGCACGAACAAATCTGCGCGCCATCGGGCAGTGCCTCGACGCCGAGCGCGGGCTTCGCCTTGCCATCGCTCGAAGGCAGGATCAGAAACTCGGGCGATTCGGGCAACTCGATCCTGTTGAGCATCATCTGCAGGAGCGTGCCGTATTCGGTCGCGTCGCCGACCATCACGCCGCCCAGCAGAAACTTGCCGCAATCGGACACGACGATCTTCTTGTAGACCTGCTTGCGCTCGTCGCTGTACTGATACGTGCGACTGCCCGGCGTCTTCGCGTGCGCATCGCCGATACTCGCGACATCCACGCCCATCAGCTTGAGCTTCGTGCTCATGTCCGCACCCGCGAACGCCGCTTCCTCGCCGATGATCTGCTTCGCGACGATACGCGCCATGTCGTAACCGGGCGCGACGAGGCCGAACAACTGGCCTTGCCACAACGCGCATTCGCCGATGGCGAAGATATCGGCATCACTCGTGCGGCAGGCGTCGTCGATCACGATGCCGCCGCGCGCGCCGATCGTGAGACCCGCGGCACGCGCGATGTCGTCGCGCGGACGAATGCCCGCGGAGAACACGATCATGTCGGTGTCGAGGTGCGTGTCGTCGGCGAAATTCATGCGGTTGACCGCGCCTTCTCCGTCGACGATCGCAAGCGTGTTCTTGCCGGTATGAACCGTGACGCCGAGTTCCTCGATCTTCGCGCGCAATACGCGACCGCCGCCGTCATCGACCTGCACGGCCATCAGGCGCGGCGCGAATTCGATCACGTGCGTTTCAAGCCCCATGTCGCGCAGCGCCTTCGCCGCTTCGAGGCCGAGCAGACCGCCGCCGACCACCGTGCCCCTCTTCGAGCGCGCGCCGAACGACTGCATCGCTTCGAGATCCTCGATCGTGCGATACACGAAGCAGCCGTCGCGATCCTTGCCCTCGACCGGCGGCACGAACGGATAGGAACCCGTCGCGAGCACGAGCTTGTCGTACGCGAGCGTTTCGCCGGTCGAAGCCGTCACCGTGCGCGCCGCGCGATCGATGGCGACCGCGCGCGCATTCAGCTTCAGCGCATAACCCGAGCGCTCGAAAAAGCCTGCTTCGACGAGCGAGAGATCATCCGCGCTCTTGCCCGTGAAGAATTCGGTCAGATGCACGCGGTCATACGCGGCGCGCGGCTCTTCGCACAGCACCGTCACGTCGAGGGTTGAATGGCCGCTCGTGGCGAGACATTCGAGGAACTTGTGGCCGACCATGCCATGGCCGATGACGACGATTTTCATGACGGGCCTTCTCAGTTTGCAATGACGTTGTTGGCGGCGAGCGCGCTTTCGCGCAGCGCGGCTTCGCGTGCCTTGTGTTCGGGCGAGAAACGCACCGCGAGCGCGCAAAGCGCCGTGCCCGCGACGACCACGCCAAGCATCGAGAGCGTCGCCTGTGCGTTGCCGAGACCCTTCATCAGGAAGCCCGCTGCGACCGCGCCGACGTTGCCGCCCGCGCCGATCACGCCGGCCACGCCGCCGAGCGCCTTGCGGTCGATGAACGGCACGAGCGCGTAGGTCGCGCCGCACGCCATGTGTGTGAAGAGACCGAAGGTGAGCATCGATACGATCGCGAGCACGACGCTCGGCGCATGCGCGAATGCATAGAGACCGATGCCTTCGCCCGCGATCAATGCGAAGAGCAGCGTCGCGCGGATATCGAGGCCTTTTCTGGCTGCCGCTTTATCGGAGAGCCAGCCGCCGAGCGCGCGGGCGAAGAGCGCGAGCAGGCCGAAGCTGCCCGCCGCCAAGCCTGCCTGGCCGAGCGTGAGATTGAAATGATCGACGTAGTAGATCGCCGCCATGTTGTGGATGAACACTTCCACGCCGAAGCACGCGCCGTACGTCACGAACAACATCCACACGCGATAGTTCGAGCACGCGGTCACAAAGCTCTGCCAGCCGCCCTTCTTGCCGCCATCGATGGCGATGCCCGCGCGGCGCAGCGTCGCGAAATCGCCTTGCGGGCAGTCCTGCGTGTAGCGCCAGTAGAAGAAGGCCATCACCGGCATCGCAATGCCCGGCACGATCAGCGCGACACGCCATGCGGATGCTTCGCCGGTGTCGAGCGCGATCGCGGCCGCGACGAAGAGCGGAATGATCGCCTGCGCCGCACCCGCGCCCGCATTGCCCCAACCTGCCGTCGTCGCGTTCGCCGTGCCGACGACGTTCGGCGCGAACATCACCGACGTGTGGTATTGCGTGATAACGAAGCTCGCGCCGATTGCGCCGATCGCAAGACGGCACCACAGGAAGCTGTCGTAGCCCGTGGAAAGCGCCGCGCCGAGCACCGGCACGGCACCCGTGAGCAGGAGCGCGCTATAGACCTTGCGCGGCCCAAAGCGATCGCACATCGGGCCGACGACGAGGCGCACCAGAATCGTCACGGCCACGGCCGCGATGTTGATGTTCGCGACCTGATCGGCCGTGAGGCCGTATTCGCGCTTGATGAGCGGCATCAGCGGCGCGCACGCGAACCACGCAAAGAAGCACACGAAGAACGCCATCCACGTGAGATGGAAGGCGCGCATCGGCGCGCTGCGCATGCTGAATAGATCGATCCGGGTGGCTTTGTCCATCGTCTTTCCGCAAAAAAGAAAGGCGTCCCGCGCATTCGACCGGGAAGCCGATGCGGGGGACGCCGTTGTCCGATGCCCGCACGTATTCACCTGCCGGGCGCTGTATTCAGGACGGATCGCCGTTGATCCGATGGCGAAACATAAGGCAAGGGCTATGCCATGCGCGGCGCATCGGCCTGAAAGCGTTGCTGTGTATGGCTTTGCGACACGCGTGCACTGCCGCGGCGCGCGGGCGTCGCGGTGCGTTTCGATGCAGACGGGCACAGCGATGGTGCGACGCAGCACTGATGACGTGCGAAGTCGTGCACGAATCTTTGTACCAGCCGGTTCATTCGAACGACGCACGCTCGCGCGAAAGCGGTGCCGTATATGGCGAAACGCGCACACGGGCGGTGCGGCGATCAAGGTTTCACGCAATGGCCCGCTTATTGCATTGACAAAAGCACTGCGGGCAACGGCGTTCGCGGCATCCCGAATCAGCAGAACAAGGACAAAGGCGTCCCCATCGTGCAGCGACACGAGCGGACGCTATCGGCGTTTGCCGCGCCGATGCGCCTCACATACGCACGTTCGCAGAACAGGTACGCAAAGATGAGCACCCTCAAAGGCAAAGTCACTCTGTTAAGCGCAGGCCCCGGCGATCTCGACCTGCTCACCCTGCGCGCCGCAAAAGCGCTCGCCGCCGCCGACATCCTGCTCGTCGACGATCTCGCCAACGCGGACATCGTCACGCTCGCGCCGCAAGCGCGCGTGATTCGCGTCGGCAAGCGCGGCGGCTGCAAGTCGACGCCGCAAGCGTTCATTCAGCGCCTCATGCAGCGTTATGCGACGAAGGGACTGCATGTCGTGCGCGTGAAGGGTGGCGATGCGCTGCTCTTCGGCCGCGCGGGCGAAGAGATTGCCGCGTTGCGCGAAGCGCATATTCCGGTCGATATCGTCAATGGCGTGTCTTCGGGATTCGCGGCGGCTGCGGGACTCGGCATCTCGCTCACGCATCGCGATCATTGCCAGGGCGTGACCTTCATCACCGCGCACATGCAGGATCACAGTCAGCCCGACTGGGCCGCGCTCGCCGCCACCGGCACCACGCTCGCGATCTATATGGGCATGAGCCGCATCGCGAGTCTCACGGCATCGTTGCTGGAAGCGTTGCCCGCATGCACGCCCGCGGCGGTCGTGCAGAACGCGGGATCGTCGCAGGAAAAGCGGCTCGTCACGACGCTCGATCGTCTCGCCGACGAAGCCACCGCAGCGGGTCTCGGCAGTCCCGCGGTGATTCTCATCGGCGGCGCGATTGGAGAAGCCGCTGAATTCACGGCGCACTCAGCAAGCGCCGAAGGCCTGGCCCATGCCGCGTGAAGCAGGTTCTCAAACGGCGGGCGGCGCGCTAAAGTCGTATCGGCCGCGTGCGCCGTTCTTCGCATGACCTCTTCCGCTTCCCGCATGCTGCGCGTTCTTCTCGTCACCGACACCGACAAGCCCATCGGCGATTTGCGCGAGCAACTCGCGCGCATGGGCTATGACATGCTCGCCGAAGTCGCCGCGCCTTCGGCCTTGCACAAGGCCGTCGAGAGCCAGAAGCCCGATGTCGTCATCATCGACACCGAGTCGCCTTCGCGCGATACGCTCGAGCAGCTCGCCGTGATGAACAAGGCCGCGCCGCGTCCCGTGCTGATGTTCAGCGCCGACGCGGACCAGCAATTCATCCGCGCGGCGGTCGGTGCGGGTGTCACCGCGTATTCCGTCGAAGGGCTCGCGCCCGAGCGCCTCGCGCCGATCATCGACGTGGCGCTCGCGCGCTTCGCCCATGAAGCGCAGTTGCGCCAGCGTCTCGCGAAAGTCGAGGACGAACTGGCGCAGCGCAAGGTCATCGACCGCGCAAAGCGTCTGCTGATGGACAAACGCGGCATGTCCGAACACGATGCCTATGCGGCGCTTCGCAAGCGCGCGATGGATCAGGGCGTGAAGGTCGCCGAGATCGCGCGCCAACTGCTCGCGCTGTCCGATCTGTTCTAGCGCCACGATATCTATGAACTCCCCAGACACGCATTCTCCCGCGCCCGAACGCACGCATCTGCGGCTCGGCTTCGTCGCCCTTTCCGATGCCGCGCCGCTCGCCGTCGCCGCGTTGCGCGAACTCGGCGCACGGCACGGCATCACGATCGAGCTGTGCCGTCAGCCGTCGTGGGCCGCCGTGCGCGACAAGCTGCTGTCCGGCGAAATCGACGCCGCGCACGCGCTCTATGGGCTCGTGTATGGCGTGCAACTGGGCATCGGCGGGCCGCAGGCGGATATGGCGGTGCTGATGGTCCTTAACCGCAACGGTCAGGCGATCACGCTGTCGCGCCCGCTCGCCGATGCGATTCGAAACGGCGCGAGTGTGAAGGAAGCACTCGGTTCGCTCGGGCGGCCGCCTGTGATCGCGCAGACCTTTCCGACCGGCACGCACGCGATGTGGCTCTACTACTGGCTCGCGGCGCACGGCGTGCATCCGCTGCGCGATGTTCAGGGCATCGTGATTCCGCCGCCGCGAATGGCCGATGCGCTCGTCGAAGGCGCGCTCGACGGCTTCTGCGCGGGCGAGCCGTGGCACGCGGTGGCCGAGGCGCGCGGGGCGGGCAAAACGGTCGCGTACACGAGCGAGATCTGGCCGGATCATCCGGAGAAGGTGCTCGCGTGCCGGCGCGATTTCGCGGCGCTCTATCCGAACACCGCGCGCGCGTTGGTGCGCACGATGCTCGATGCGTGCGCATGGCTCGATGCGAGCGCGCATCGATCGGAGATCGCGGAGGCATTGGCGTCGCCGGATCTGCTCGGTGTGGCGCGCGGCCTGATCGAGCCGCGCCTTGCCGCAGCGGATGGCGGCGACGCGCGCGCGCTGCCGGTGCGGTTCTTCGATGGCGGCGCGGTGAACTATCCGCGCGTGTCGGATGGGGTGTGGTTCATTACGCAGTATCGGCGCTGGGGCATGTTCGATGCCGATATCGACGATGCGGCGATCGCGGTGGGCGTTAATCAGACTGCGCTTTATTGCGACGCGGCGCGGGCGGCGGGGATTGCGGTGCCGGACGAGCTACGTGCAGCGACTTTCTGCGATGGCCGCGTGTGGGATGGGGGCGATGCTGTGGCGTATCTCGCCGGGTTTGAAATGCGTGCTTAGCGCGGGACCGCCGCTTTTAGGCGTTCTCGCCGGATCCCGTATTCGTGTCGGTTTATTAGTACTGCCCCTGTGCGGGGCGGCACCTACTTTCTTTGCTGCTGCAAAGAAAGTAGGCAAAGAAAGCAGCTTTCCCATCCAAAGTGCCTCACACCGGCCGCGGCACAGGCGATCGACCTAATGGCCCGGCGGTAGCGAGTGCCCTCATAGGTCTCGCGCGGCTTGGACCGCGCACGGTCCGTCACATCGCGCCGCGCGCGTGGCTGGTTCAGCACGAAATGGCTCCGACCCGCTTCGCGGCCGACCGGTCAATTGGGTTCGCGTGTGCTTCTGCGTTTCTCTTTTCTCATCGGTTTCCCTCGCATACCCCACGGCAGCGCGCAGCGCTGTGCCGATGCTATTTCGTGCTGAACCAGCGCGCTAAAGGTACTAGCTTGTCGGACCGTGCGCGGTCCAAGCCCGGTGAGTTTTGTGGGGGCACTCGCTACTGCCGGGCCATTCAGCCAATCGCCTGTGCCGCGGCCGGTGTGAGGCACTTTGGATGGGGAAAGCTGCTTTCTTTGGTCACTTTCTTTGCAGCAGCAAAGAAAGTGACTGCCGCCCCGCATAGGGGCAGTGCTAATAAACCAACACGAACACGGGATCCGGCAAAG
>LRBF01000248.1 GCA_001580565.1 Caballeronia megalochromosomata
TCGGAGATGTGTATAAGAGACAGACCCAATTGACCGGGCGGCCGCGAAGCGGGCCGGAGCTATTTCGTGCTGAACCAGCCACGCGCGTGGTGCGATGTGTCAGACCGTGCGCGATCCAAGCCGCGCGAGACCTACGAGGGCACTCGCTACTGCCGGGCCATTAGGTCAATCGCCTGTGCCGCGGCCGGCATGAAGCACTTTGGATGGAAAAGCTGCTTTCTTTGCCTACTTTCTTTGCAGCAGCAAAGAAAGTAGGTGCCGCCCCGCACAGGGGCAGTGCTAATAAACCGACGCGAAAATGGGATCCGGCGAAACCAGCCTCGCGTTATCAGCCGCCCCCAAAACAAGAACCTTTACGCAGCCCTCAAACCACCACCGTCTGCGCCTCCCCTTCCTTGCTTTCACGCACGACGCCGATCTTCCACACCTGCTCACCCGCGCCCGACAGCAGTCCAATAGCCGCATCCGCATCTTCCGCCGCGACGATCACCGCCATCCCGATACCGCAATTGAACACGCGATGCATCTCCGCATCCGCGACGCCGCCGTGCTTCTGCAGCCAAGCGAACAGCGGCGGCAGCGGCCACGCGCGATGATCCAGCTCGGCCGTCAGCCCTTCGCGCAGCACGCGCGGAATGTTCTCGACGAGACCGCCGCCCGTGATATGCGCCATGCCCTTCACGGTCACGCTTTGCATCGCCGAAAGCAGCGGCTTCACATAAATGCGCGTAGGCGCCATCAGCGCGTCGGCCAGCGAGCGGCCGTCGAAATCCGCGTTCATATCCGGATTCGCGCGCTCGATGATCTTGCGCACCAGCGAATAACCGTTCGAATGGATACCGCTCGAAGCCAGCCCCAGCACCACATCGCCCGGCTTGATCGTGCTGCCGTCGATGATCTTGCTCTTTTCCACCGCGCCGACCGCGAAGCCCGCGAGATCGTATTCGCCATCCGGATACATGCCCGGCATTTCCGCCGTCTCGCCGCCGATCAGCGCGCAGCCCGCCAGTTCGCAACCCGTCGCGATGCCCTTCACGACGTCCGCCGCCGTGTCTACGTCGAGCTTGCCGCACGCGAAGTAATCGAGGAAGAAGAGCGGCTCGGCGCCCTGCACGAGGATGTCGTTCACGCTCATCGCGACGAGATCCTGACCGACCGTGTCATGGCGGTTCAGCGTGAACGCAAGGCGCAGCTTGGTGCCGACGCCGTCCGTGCCCGACACGAGCACCGGCTCCTTGTACTTCTTCGGCACTTCGAAGAGCGCGCCGAATCCGCCGATGCCGCCCAGCACGCCGTCGCGCATCGTCTTCTTGGCAAACGGCTTGATCCGGTCGACGAGCGCGTCGCCCGCGTCGATGTCCACGCCCGCGTCGCGATACGACAAACCTTGGGCGTCTGGAGCGGATTTCGGTTGATTCATGGGGAGGGAAGCAAGAAGGTCGGTAAAATGCGATTTTACCCGATGATGACCCGACGACGGTCGGCAGGCCGGATTTTCCCGCGTTCGCCAGACATCGCGAAGGCGCCCTTTTCGAGATTGAAAGTGGTCTCGAAGGCGCCCGAGCCACTGGCGCACAGGGCGCTCCCCTGCGGCTTTGCGCGTATACCCGCAGCTCATCCGGCTGTTTTCAAGATATGCCCGACTCAAGGCCCGACGACACCGATCTCCCGTGCAACGCCAACTGACGCTCGATCTGGGCACGCCGCCGCCCGCTACTTTCGACAATTTTTTCGCCGCCGGCAATCACGAACTGATCGCGCGGCTGCGCGAGCTCGAAGGCGCGCTCGCGGCCGGGCCGGTCGCCGACCGCACGTTCTACGTGTGGGGCGAGCCGGGCAGCGGCCGCAGCCATTTACTGCAGGCGCTCACGCACGAAGCGAACGGCCACGCGCGCTACCTGAGTCCGCAAAGCGCGCTCAACGCGTTCGGTTTCGATCCGCGCGTGACGCTCTATGCCGTCGACGATTGCGACCGCCTCTCGGCCGCGCAGCAGATCGCCCTCTTCAATCTCTTCAACGAAGTGCGCGCGCATCCGACGAGCGCGCTCGTCGCGACCGGCAACGATGCGCCGCTCGCGCTCACGGTGCGCGAAGACCTGCGCACGCGGCTCGGCTGGGGCCTCGTCTTCCACCTGCAGCCGCTCTCCGACGAAGCAAAAGCCTCGGTGCTGAAACACGCGGCGCGCGAACGCGGCATCGTGCTCGCGGAAGACGTGCCCGGCTATCTGCTCACGCACTTCCGCCGCGACATGCCGAGCCTGATGGCCCTGCTCGACGAACTCGACCGCTTCTCGCTGGAGCAAAAGCGCGCGGTGACGCGCGCGCTCCTGCGCACGATGCTCCAGCAATCCGGCCGCGCCGCGCCGCTCGTTCCCATTGCCACGACGGAGCCGGCGGCCGGCGTTCCGCCCGGCTCCGATTCCAGCCCGGCCGCGCCGGACAACGATCCGACCCGCTTCAAGTAAAATGCGCACCCATGAACCTCGCCCTCTTTGATCTCGACCACACGCTCATTCCCACCGACAGCGACCACGAATGGGGCCGCTTCATGGTGAAGCTCGGCATCGTCGAGGCGGAATCCTTCGCGCGTCAGAACGACGCCTTCTACGCCGATTACAAGGCGGGCGTGCTCGACATCAACGCCTATCTGCACGCGATGCTTGCGCCGCTCGCGAAATACTCGCGCGCGCAACTCACCGACTGGCACGCGCAGTTCATGCGCGAGGTGATCAATCCGCGCATCGTGCCGGCCGCCGTCATGCTGGTGCGCGAGCATCAGGACAACGGCGATCTCTGCTGCCTCGTCACCGCGACCAACGCGTTCATCACCGCGCCGATCGCGGAAGCTTTCGGCATCGAAACCCTGATCGCCTGCGAAGTGGAAACGGTGGACAACCATCCGCACGGCGCGCTCACCGGCCGGCCGACCGGCACGCCGAGCTACCGCGAAGGCAAGATCGTGCGGGTCGAGCAATGGCTCGAGGCAAGCGGCAAGAAGCTGTCCGACTTCAGGCACAGCTATTTCTACAGCGACTCGCACAACGACATTCCGCTGCTCGAGCGCGTCACCGACCCGGTCGCGACCAATCCCGACGACACCCTGCGCGCGCACGCGCAAGCCAAAGGCTGGCGCATCCTGAACCTGTTCGACACACGTGATTAAAAAACTCATCCGCAAGCTGTTCGGGCAAGACAGCGCCGACTCCAACGAAGGCGCAGCGAACGACACGCCGGGCGCTTCGCCCGACGCCAAACCCGCCCGCAAGAGCACGCGCAAGAAAGCCGCGGCGCCCGTGAAGCGCGACCCGAACGTGCCGGTCATCCTGTCGTCGGAGATTCACGGCATCGATCCGTCGCTGATCTCGAAGAACGCGGTCCGCGTGACCGACGGCCTGCAGCACGCGGGGCATCGCGCGTTCATCGTCGGCGGCGCGGTGCGCGATCTGCTGCTCGGCGTCGCGCCGAAAGACTTCGACGTCGCCACCGACGCCACGCCCGATCAGGTGCAGAAGCTCTTTCGCCGCGCGCGCATCATCGGGCGGCGCTTTCAGATCGTGCATGTGCAGTTCGGGCAGGACATCATCGAGACCTCGACGTTCCGCGCGCTGATGGACGCCCCGCCGGAACCGGCATCCGAGCCGCCGCGACGCCTGAAGCGCGGCGAGCTCGACGGCCGCACGCATGCCGTCGATGCGAGCGGCCGCGTGTTGCGCGACAACGTCTGGGGCGAGCAACACGAAGACGCCACGCGCCGCGACTTCACCATCAACGCGATGTACTACGATCCGGCCACGCAAACCGTGCTGGATTATCACGACGGCATGGCCGATATCCGCGCGCGCCTGTTGCGCATGATCGGCGATCCGGCCACGCGCTATCGCGAAGACCCGGTGCGCATGCTGCGCGTCGTGCGCTTCGCGGCGAAGCTCGGCTTCGAGATCGACGAAGCCACGCGCGCGCCCATCAAGGATCTCGCCGACCTGATGAACAACGTGCCGGCCGCGCGTCTCTTCGACGAGATGCTGAAGCTGCTGCTCTCGGGCCATGCGCTCGCGTGTCTCACGCGGCTGCGTCAGGAAGGCCTGCATCATGGCGTGCTGCCGCTGCTCGACGTCGTGCTCGAACAGCCGCACGGCGAGAAGTTCGTCACGCTCGCGCTCACCAGCACCGACGAACGCGTGCGCGCCGGCAAGCCGGTTTCGCCTGGCTTTCTCTTCGCCACGCTGCTGTGGCACGACGTGCAGACGCGCTGGCAGCAGTACACCGCGAACGGCGACTATCCGGTGCCCGCGCTGCATCGCGCGATGGACGATGTCCTCGACATGCAGACCGAGAAACTCGCGATCCACAAGCGCTTCTCATCGGACATGCGCGAGATATGGAGTCTTCAGCATCGGCTGGAAAAGCGCGGCCGCAGCGCGCTGAAGCTGCTGGAACACCAAAGATTCAGAGCGGGGTATGATTTCCTGCTACTGCGTTGCGAATCGGGCGAACTCGATGCAGCCATCGGCCAGTGGTGGAGCGACTTCATCGACGGCGATCATGCCGCGCGCGAAGCGCTGTTGTCCGATGGCGGCAAGGACCGCAACGCGCCCAAGAAGCGTCGCCGTCGCAGCAATGCAAAGCGCCGTTCGGGCGAGCCGGTCGAACAGGGCGCGCCAGGCAGCGAGGGCGACGTCGTATCCAGTGCGCCGGACAAGCGCGAAGGCGCCGACAACGAGTAACGCCGGTTTTGGTTACAGTAGCGAAGAGCGATATGACTTTCCCGCTGTTCGCTGTGACCCACGCGTAGGACTTCTGCCATGACGATTGCTTATCTGGGCCTGGGGGCGAATCTCGGCGATGCGCGCCAGACCCTGAAAGACGCCGTCGTGTGTCTCGCCCAGCAGCACACGATCACCGTGCTCGCGAAATCGAGCCTCTATCGCACCGCGCCGGTCGATGCATCGGGCGACGACTACTTCAATTGCGTCGTCAAGCTCGAAACGAGCCTGCCGGCGCGATCGGTCCTGCGCCTGTGTCATCACATCGAAGAGCAGTTCGGGCGCGAGCGGCCGTATCGCAATGCGCCGCGCACGCTCGATCTCGACATCCTGCTGTACGGCGCATCGAGCATCGACGAAGCGGATCTCGTCGTGCCGCATCCGCGCATGACCGAGCGCGCTTTCGTGCTCGTGCCGCTCGTCGAGCTCGAACCGGATCTCATTCTTCCCCAACGCGGCCGCGCCGATGCGTTCATCGCGGGCGTCGCCGACCAGCGCATCGAAAAAGTCGCCACCTGCCAGTGCATGGTCAATGCACCGCCGCGCGACACCGACGCAACCACCGCCCCTTCCGACAACAAGACAGACTGCCGATGAGCGCTCCGCCACTCACCGTGACCGCGCCGCAACTGCGGCCGCCACATCGTTACATCGCGATCGAAGGGCCGATCGGCGTCGGCAAGACGACGCTCGCCACGCTGCTCGCCGAACGCTGGTCGATGCGCACGCTCTTCGAGCGTCCCCAGGAGAATCCGTTTCTCGAGCGCTTTTATCGCGATACCACGCGTCACGCACTCGCCACGCAGTTGAGCTTCGCGTTGCAGCGCGTATCGCAGACGCAGGAAGCCGCCGATATCGTGACGAGCGGCGCCGCGCTGATGACCGACTTTCTCACGCAGAAGAGCGATCTCTTCGCCCGTCTCACGCTGCCCGACGACGAGTTTCAGTTGTACAACGACATCGCCTCGCGCATCCGTTCGAGCGGTCCCGCGCCCGATCTCGTCATCTATTTGCAGGCAAGCCCCGAAGTGCTCTTCTCACGCATCCAGAAACGCGCGCTGCCGATGGAGCTGCAAATCTCCGATTCGTATCTGCGCGCGCTCTGCGATGCTTATAACGACTTCTTCTATCACTATGACGCGACGCCGTTGCTCACGGTGAACGCGGAACACCTGAACCCGCTCGCATCGGACGACGATCTCGCGCTCCTCGTCGAGCGCATCGAGTCGATGCGCGGACGCAAGGAATTCTTTGTCAAGGGCGTGTCGGTCTGAGCGCGTCGCGCAGCCGCCCTCTTTAGCGACTCTTTAGTGAAACGATCATGACGTATCTGCAGGAAACGAATCGCTCGACGATCACCGTCCCCAAGCTTCAATCCATGCGCGAGGCCGGCGAGCGCATCGCGATGCTCACGTGTTACGACGCGAGCTTCGGCGCGCTGCTCGAACGCGCGGGCGTCGATGTCATGCTGATCGGCGATTCGCTCGGCAACGTGCTGCAAGGGCATGGCACCACGCTGCCCGTCACGCTCGCCGACATCGCCTATCACACGGCGTCGGTTGCGCGTGGCAATCGCAGCGCGCTCATCGTCGCGGACATGCCGTTCGGCACGATCGGCTCGAAGGAAGATGCCTACGCGAACGCCGTGCAACTCATGCGCGCGGGCGCGCAGATGGTGAAGATCGAAGGCGGCGAATGGCTCGCGGACACCGTTCGCTTTCTCGTCGAGCGGTCGATTCCGGTGTGCGGGCACGTCGGGCTCACGCCGCAATCCGTGCATGCGTTCGGCGGTTTCAAGGTGCAAGGCAAGTCAGAAGCGGCGGCCGTACAGATGAAGCGCGACGCCGTCGCGCTGCAGGACGCGGGCGCGCAACTGCTCGTGATCGAAGCGGTGCCCACGCTGCTCGCGCGCGAAGTCACGCAGGCGCTCGCGATTCCGACCATCGGCATCGGCGCGGGCATCGACTGCTCGGGGCAGGTACTCGTGCTGCACGACATGCTCGGCATCTTCCACGGCAAGCGGCCGCGCTTCGTCAAGGATTTCATGCAGGGCCAGCCGAGCATTTTCGCGGCCGTCGAAGCGTATGTGCGCGCCGTAAAGGACGGCAGCTTCCCCGGTCCGGAACACACGTTCTGAGCGTGTCCCCACGATCTGCGTTTTCTCGTACATACTGACCAGCTTCCCGCACGTACCCTTGCCAAAAGTCACTAAAAAGAGCGAGAACGATCATGTGGCACGCCCTTCCCGATGAATACGTCCGAGCCCAACTGGCCGTGGGCTCGCTCGTCGCGCTGGGCGTGGCGCGCGTGGTGGCGGCGGGAATCGGCGCGCAGCACGGCTGGCGCATTGCGGCGGTGACGCGCTGGTTCATCGGCGCGGCGGTCGTGTTCTGCCTGCCGCAACTGCTCGAAGTGATCTTCGTCGCCGACTCGCATACGGCCTTCGTCGAGCTGCAAGGCAAGATCATCGGCTGCGCGGTGGCGCTCTTTTGCGCGCCGATCGTCTCTCACAAACTCGGCTACGAGTAAGGCCAGGCGTCGTTTTATCCGCCGAGCGCCGATCCCGGCACGCTGTGCGACAGCACGGCCGCTGCCACGAACACGCCCGCCATCGTCAGCGCCTCGATGCGCATCACGTTGATGACCGTGTGCGCGTCCATCGTCGATGCCGAGCGTTGCAGGCGCGGCAACGCCGACCATCGGTTCAGCGCGCCGAACGCGAGCGCCAGCGCGACCAGCGCGATTTTCACGAGCAACACATGACCCCAGACGCTCGCGGTGAGCGCCGCGAGCGACCCGCCGACGCCGCGCCACGCATTGAACGCGCCCGTCAGAATCACGAGCACGAGCGCCGTCGACGCGGCCTGCGACATGCGCGCGACCGTGCGAATCAAGAATGCCCGCGCCACCGACGAGTCGAGCGCCGGCAACACGAACGCACCCGCGACGACGATGCCGCCCCACACCGCGGTTGCCAGCAGATGCAGCGTTTGCACGCCTTCCGCGAAGGAGAACGCGCCTGCATCGGCCGCGTGGCCGATCGCCGACTTGCCCGCCGCGACGATCAGCGCGCCAGCTACCGCCAATCCGATCCGCGAGTTCGATAGCGCAGCGCCGCTCGTCGCGAACAATAAAAGCACGCTGCCCGCGAGCGCGACCGACCAGCCGACGCCCGCATGCGTGCCCGTCGCGACGAGCCACAACGACGCGCCCGCCGCAAGGACCGGCGCGCCGCTCATCGCCGCCGACTGCAGCCACAGTGAAACGAAGTTGCACAGCGCCAGAGCGAGCGCGGCGAAGAGACCGCCGCGCGCCGCGCGCCGCCAGCCGTCGCGCGCGGGCGACACGGGTGCGAACGCCTGTTCGCGCGACAGCCAGCCGTTCAGGAGCAACGCACCGAGCGCGCAGGCGAAGGCCAGATCGGCGAGCGCCGCGAAGGCCGTCTGCGCAAGGCTGAGAGGATCGTCGTTCATCATGCGGAACCGGTCGCAGCGCGAACGCGCGTTGCCGGGGGAAGCTCATCGAAGGAAATCTGCGGAGTCTAAACGATGGTTCACGGTGCAGCACAGCATCGAAGGTCATCGAAACGCCTTGAATTTTTGCCGGGCGCTTCCGAAACTGCATGAAGCACATCGATCAGGCGTCTCGCGTCGAGTCGAATCTTTGTCTAAAGACAATGGACGACTCGTGCCTACGAAGTTCGTCGCGGGCGGTCAAGAGCCGCGCGGCATATTGTCGCGAATGCGCTGCAGCGGGACTTAGAGCGAGATTGTGTCAAATAGTCATCATCATGCATCGATGATAGAATGCCGCGTCGCATCAGAGGCTCGTCGAGCCGCTGTGGCCGTGGTCCGCCACCCACCGCCCCCTGCGTGGCCGTGGTTCGCCACCTTCGCACCGAGCCGCACGAAGCTCGGCAGGTCCCCGAATTTCATGGAGTGTCGCGTGTTTTCAAGACGCATTTTTCGTCCGCTGCTCGCTTTGGCTTTTGCCTCGGCTATGGTAGGCAGCGCTGGCGTTTTCAGCTCCGCCGCGCAGGCGCAGAACCAGCCGATCGCACCGGACACGATGGCCGCGCGCGTGCAAGGCTGTACGGCGTGTCACGGCGTTCATGGTGAAGGCACGGACAACGACTACTTCCCGCGTCTTGCCGGCAAGCCTGCCGACTATCTGTACAACCAGCTCCAGAATTTCCGCGAAGGCCGGCGCAAGTACCCGCCGATGAACTACCTCGTCACGTATCTCTCGGACGATTACCTTCATCAGATCGCGACGTACTTCTCGAACCAGCGTCCGCCCTATCCGCCGCCCGCCAAGTCGAACGTCTCCTCGTCGACAATCGCGCGCGGCCAGCAGATCGTGCTGAACGGCGATGCGTCGAAGAACATTCCCGCGTGCGCGGCCTGCCACGGCAAGGGTCTCACCGGCATGCAGCCGGCCATTCCGGGTCTCGTCGGCCTGCATTCGGACTACATCAGCGCGCAGGTCGGCGCATGGAAGTCGGGCACGCGTCACGCGAAGGCGCCCGATTGCATGCAGCAAATCGCCTCGCGCCTGACGGATGACGACGTGACCGCCGTCGCCGCCTGGCTGTCCACGCAACAAGCACCCGCCAACCCGGTGCCCGCGCCTGCTGGCTCGTTGAAGATGCCGCTCAAGTGCGGCAGCGAACTGCAATAAGGCGTCTGGAGCGACAACAAAATGAAACGCAAGTCCCTGTTCGCACTTTCCTCGGCTGTCGTGGTGGCAGCCGTCGCAGCCGGCGCCGTCCTCTGGTCGGGCGGCGACAACCTGCATTCGGGCGGCGCCATCGCGGCGACGCCGGCCGACAAGGCCGCTCTCATCAAGCAAGGCGAGTACCTCGCGCGCGCCGGCGACTGTATCGCGTGCCACACGGTGCGCGGCGGCAAGGAGTTCGCAGGCGGCCTGCCGATGGCCACGCCGTTCGGCACGATGTTCACGCCGAACATCACGCCGGACGATCAATACGGCATCGGCAAGTGGACCTCCGACGACTTCTATCGCGCGATGCACACGGGCCGTTCGAAGGACGGTTCGCTGCTGTATCCGGGCTTCCCGTTCACGAGCTACACGAAGGTCACGCGCGCCGACTCCGACGCGATCTACGCGTACCTGCGCTCGGTCGCGCCGGTTTCCGAGCCGAGCCGTCCGCATGAACTGCGCTTCCCGTTCAATAACCGCAACCTGCTGATCGGCTGGCGCACCCTCTTCTTCAGCGAAGGCGAGTACAAGCCGGATCCGACCAAATCGGTCGAATGGAATCGCGGCGCGTATCTGGTCGAAGGCCTCGGCCACTGCGCCATGTGCCACACGTCGATCAACGCAATGGGCGGCCCGGTCAACTCGGCGGCCTTCGCCGGCGGCCTGATCCCGCTGCAGAACTGGTATGCGCCGTCGCTCACGTCGAACAAGGAAGCGGGTCTCGGCGACTGGGACCTGAAGGACATCAACGACCTGCTGAAGACCGGCGTGTCGCAGCGCGGCGCGGTGTTCGGCCCGATGGCCGAAGTGGTCCACAACAGCCTGCAGTACATGACCGACGCGGACGTCAACGCGATCTCGACGTATCTCAAGTCGATCCCGCAGAAGAAGGAAGCGCCGGAAGTCATGCAGCTGGAGACCTCCGAGAAGTTCGGCGGCGAGCTGCAGACGCTGGGCAAGAAGGTCTACACCGAGAACTGCGCGAAGTGCCATCAGGAAAACGGTCTTGGCAAGCCGCCGGCTTATCCGCCGCTCGCCAACAACCCGTCGATCCAGATGCCGTCGGCCGTCAACCCGATCCGCATGACGCTGAACGGCGGCTATCCGCCGAGCACGGAAGGCAACCCGATGCCGCACGGCATGCCGCCTTTCGCGCAGTCGCTGTCGGACACGGAAGTGGCCGCGGTCGTGACCTACATCCGTATGTCGTGGGGCAACCACGGCACGCCGGTGTCGCCGCAGCAGGTGAGCAACCTGCGTTCGGCGCCGCTCGACTGAGGTCCGCGGCGGCCATTCGCCAATAGAGCGTACAATACGCATTTGGGGCGCAGCCTTCGTAGTTGGGGCCGCGCCCCTTGTCTTTTGGCGGAAGGGATTCATGCACGCAGGTGAGCGTTTCAACAGCATCAGCCATCTGATCGGCGCGCTGCTGTCGGTGGCGGGTCTGGCTGCGCTCGTCACGATGGGCGCGCTCGACGGCGACGCCTACAAGGTCGTCAGTTTCGCGGTGTACGGCGCCATGCTCTGCGCGCTCTACATCATCTCGACGCTGTATCACTGCGTGCGCTCACCGCGCGCGAAAGCGGTACTGCAAAAGTGCGATCACTCGGCCATCTACTTGTTGATAGCCGGCAGCTACACGCCGTATACACTAGTGACCTTGCGTGGTCCCTGGGGCTGGTCCCTCTTCGGCGTGAGCTGGGGGCTGGCGGCGTTCGGCATCACGCAGGAACTGACGCTCGGGCGCCGAACCCGCAGCGTATCGATGGTGCTGTACGTGCTGATGGGATGGCTTGCGCTCGTAGCCGTTCATCCGCTCGTGACGGCGCTGCCGCCCGCGGGAACCGCGTGGCTGGTGGCGGGCGGCGTGATTTACAGCGCGGGCATTTATTTTTTCATCAACGACGAGCGCATCCGGCACGGACACGGAATCTGGCATCTGTTCGTGCTCGCAGGCAGCCTGTGCCAGTTCGTGAGCGTCGCGCGCTACGTCGCGTGAACGCCGGCTGGAACGGGCGCCGCCGCGTCGAAATGTCCTTCGATGCAACTTAGCGCCAGATGACGTGTCTTGATAGCACGTCGAACCTCGCGGCAATGCCGGGCGATCGCTGATCGCCGAATGGCCCGCCGCCCGATTTTTCTTCGAGCGATGCACATGCGCTCTGCCGGCCGAACCTCGATTCGCCGCAGCCTGATTCGCATGCGCACCGCTCGACATAACGAATAAGTATCCAATTTATGTCTTTTGATTCACTCGGTCTGTCGGAACCTCTGCTTCGCGCCGTCAACGAACTCGGCTATTCCAGTCCCACCCCGATCCAGCTCCAGGCGATTCCCGCCGTTCTGAAAGGCGGCGACCTGCTCGCGGGCGCGCAAACCGGCACGGGCAAGACCGCCGGCTTCACGCTGCCGATCCTGCAACGCCTGTCGCAACTCGCGCCCGCCACCAGCGGCGCGAAGCGTCCGGTGCGCGCGCTGATCCTCACGCCGACGCGCGAACTCGCCGCGCAGGTCGAGGAAAGCGTCCGTGCATACGGCAAGTACCTCAAGCTCAAGTCCACGGTGATGTTCGGCGGCGTCGGCATCAATCCGCAGATCGACGCGCTGCGCCGTGGCGTCGATATCGTCGTCGCAACGCCGGGACGTCTGCTCGATCACATGCAGCAAAAGACGATCGACGTTTCGCAGCTCGAAATTCTCGTGCTCGACGAAGCCGACCGCATGCTCGACATGGGCTTCATCCACGACATCAAGCGCGTGCTCGCGCGCCTGCCGGCGAAGCGCCAGAATCTGCTGTTCTCCGCCACGTTCTCCGACGAGATCAAGGCGCTCGCGGACAGCCTGCTCGATTCGCCCGCGCTCATCGAAGTCGCGCGGCGCAACACGACGGCCGAAAAGGTCGCGCAAAAGATCCATCCGGTCGATCGCGATCGCAAGCGCGAACTGCTCACGCATCTCATCCGCGGCAACAACTGGTTCCAGGTGCTCGTCTTCACGCGCACGAAGCACGGCGCGAACCGTCTCGCCGAACAGCTCGGCAAGGACGGCATCAGCGCGCTCGCGATTCACGGCAACAAGAGCCAGTCGGCGCGCACGCGCGCGCTCGCCGAATTCAAGGATCAGACGCTGCAGGTGCTGGTCGCGACCGATATCGCGGCGCGCGGCATCGACATCGATCAACTGCCGCATGTCGTCAACTTCGATCTGCCGAACGTGCCGGAAGACTACGTGCACCGTATCGGCCGCACGGGACGCGCGGGCGCGGAAGGCGAAGCGGTGTCGCTGGTGTGCGTGGACGAGCATCAACTGCTGAAGGACATCGAGCGCCTCATCAAGCGGCCGATTCCGCACGAAGTGATTCCTGGCTTCGAGCCGGATCCCAACGCGAAGCCGGAGCCGATCCAGCGCCGCAGTCAAGGACGCGGGCAAGGTCAGGGGCAGGGTCAGGGGCGTCAGGCTCCGCGCAACGGCGAAGCACGCGCGAAGAGCGATGCGCGTCCGAACGGCGATGCACGTCCGAATGGCGGACGCAATGGCGAGCCGCGCCGTGAAGGCGCCCGTCCGAACGGCGAGGCGCGTGGCGCGCGGCCCGCGAAAGCAAACAACGGCAGCGCACAACCGTCACGCGAAGCGCGCAATCACGGCAAGCCCAATGTGAGCGCCAGCCCGGCGCCGCGACGCCAGGAACCGGCGCAGGCGGGTCATGCTGCGAACTCGCGCAAGCAGTCGGGCAATCCCGGCGCGCTGCTCAGCGGCCTGCGTGATGCGTTGCGATCGGGCGGTCGCAGCCGCTAAGACATTTCATGTAGCTCAGGCGGCGGCGCTCGCCGCCCGCTTCAGCCATTCGAGTTGCTCGCGCCAGCGCGCGAGCGCCGATTGCGCATCAGTCAGTTCGAAGGCGATTCCGTTCGTGAGTCGCGCATATCCCACCCGCTGAATTTCACCGCTCTCGATCGTGCCGACGAAGCACGCGAGCGGCACGTCGTCGAGCGGCACGCGACGCGCATCCAGATGCACCTGATAGAACGCCCCGTCGAATACGAAGGCGAGTGTCGCGCGTCCGGTCGCGGCGACGGCCTGCGCGGTCCGGGATGTCGGCCAAAGCGCGAACGCGAGCGTGCGCGCATCGGGCGCGAGCAGTTCACCGGCGCCGAGCAGCGCCGTTCGCACGCGATGGGCGGAATCGGCCGCGCATAGCGATGTGGTGAAACCGGCGTGGGCGCCCGCGAGCGTGCCGTCGAAGAGCGCACGCAACTCAGGCAGCCATTCGTCGAAGACGGCCTGCGAGGAAAGCGACGGCGGCGGCGCGTTGTGGTCGGGCATAACGGCATGCCGGCTTGGAACCGGCATCGTCGGGCAAGGTTAGCGGAAGAACAGCTGCGTCATCTTCGAGAGCGGATAGTGCACGCCCGGCTGAATGCGCGCGGGCAAGTCGAGCGGCTTGAGCAGCATCTTGATGGCCTGATCCGCCGACAGATTGCGCCGCACGAGCGCATTCACGCGCGCGGAAAGCTCGCGGTTGTACTGCGCATCCTGCGCACGCTCGGGATAACGAATGGCGAAGACGTGTCGCAGCGCGATCTCCGAATCCTCGCTCTTCAGCTCCATCACGCGCCGCACGAGGGCGCCGAGCACCGCCATGCGCCCATTGCCTTCGATCTTGTTCCACTTCTTGAAGAAATGGAAAAAGTGCTTGTAGTGCCGCACTTCGTCTGTGCGGATGTTGTCGGTGATCTCTTTGAGCACCGGTTCATCGGAACAATCGTTGATCGCGCGATATAGCGTGGCCGTTCCCGTCTCGACGACGCAGCGCGCCACCATCTCGAGCGCGCGCTTCTTCTCGAACTCCTCATAGGAACAGGTCAGCGAGTATTCGTCGAAAAAATTCCTGAACGCCGTGTCCCAGTCGAACTCCGGCCACACGTGATTGATGTAAGTCTTGAGCGCCCGGCCGTGCTGCATCTCTTCAGGCTCCCACTCGTTGTTGAGCCATGCCGAGATCTCGGGGTCGTCGTGAAAATACTTGCTGAGATTGCTCGTATAAAGATCGGTGCCACTCTCGATGAACGAGCACGCGCACAACAACAAGAGAAGATGTTCGTTCGACTCCGCCTTTTTACGGTCGATCCGCGTGAGATCGATGTCTTCGATGCGCCAAGGCATCACGTGTGTACTGTCTGTATGCATATATCGCGCTCCCAGGCTGAACTGAACGCGCCATCGGCCAGTGAGAGACGGCCGAGGTTCAGGCGACGCCGTGAACGGTTCGATCCCGGCGTTCTCGACTTCAAGTGTTAGCGGCTTGTTTTTCCATCTTAGCCGCCCTGCAACGAGTTTGCAGACATGGGGACAGACTCACGCGCGGCGCGACGGTTCCGTGCGTGCCAAATTCTTACGAGTCGAGGTGGGCGGCCAACGGTGCACTGCAGCATGAAACGTGCCGGTTACGTCCGTGCATTGATCGCTAAGTGCTGAAAATGCAAAAAGGCGGCCGAAGCCGCCTCGATCGTTTCGCGCGCGAACTAACCGCGGGCGCGCCGTTACGCCGCGTGTCGCGCCGCGCGCATGCGCCAGGCGACGATCGCCAGCGAGACGCCCGACAGCACGGCAGCCAGCAACACGTAGTAACTCGGTGCGAGTTTGTCGCCGGTGACGTGGATGAATGCCTCGACGATGGTCGGCGCGAAGCCGCCGAACAGCGTGACACCCAGCGCATAGCCAATCGACAGGCCGGTTGAGCGCACTCGCGTCGGGAAGATCTCGGACATGAGCGCGGGCATCGGACCGGAGTACGCCGCCTTGAGAATGCCGGCGACCGACTGGAGCACGACCAGCGACGCGACGGTCGGATGCGTCTGCAGCCACGCAAACATCGGATAAATCGTTACGCCCATGAAGATCGACGTGCAGAGCATGATGCGGATGCGCCCGACCCGGTCGGAGAGCGCGCCCATCAATGGCGAGAAAATGAACTGAAGGCCGCCGTTGAGCACCACGACGGCGAACGATGCCGTCGCTGGAAGATGCAATTGCTTGACGGCGTACATCGGCATATAGAGTTGCAGTACGTACACGCCGACTGTCGATTGCGCCACGATGCCCACCGAGAGCAACAGGTTCAGCCATTGGTTCGAGAACGACACGCCGGGTGCGCTCGCCTTCATGGCGGCACGCGTCGCGAGAAACTCCGGCGTTTCGTCCAGGTGCGAGCGGATGTAGTAGCCGACCGGCCCGACGAGCAGACCGAAGACGAACGGAATGCGCCAGCCCCAGCTTTCGAGTTGCGGCTGCGGCAGCCACGCGCTCAGAACCGAGCCGAACGCCGCGGCCATGATTGCGGCGAGCCCCTGACTCGCGAACTGCCAGCTCGCGTAGTAGCCGCGCCGCCCTTCGCTGTGCTCGACCATGAACGCCGTCGCGCTGCCGAACTCGCCGCCGACCGCGAAGCCTTGAACGAGGCGCGCAAGCAGGATCAGCAGCGGCGCAGCAATACCGATGTGCTGGTACGAAGGCATTACGGCCATGGTAAGCGTGCCGACCATCATCAGCAGAATGGCGAGCGTGAGCGCGGCCTTGCGCCCCTTGCGGTCGCCGTAGACGCCGAGCACGATCGCGCCGAGCGGTCGCATCAGGAACGAAATGCCGAACGTGCCGATGGCCAGCATGGTCGAGAGCCATTCGTCGTTCGACGGAAAGAACGCCTTCGCGATGACCGTCGCGAAATAGCCGTAGACGAGAAAGTCGAACCATTCGAGCGCGTTGCCGATCGACGACGAGAATACGATGCGGCGGATCATCGCCTTCGATGGCGCCGCTTTTGGCGTGGACGTTTCCGTCGCAGCGACTTGCGCATTCGGCGCGCGATACGCCTGTTCGTTCATGATGTCTCCTTCCCCTGCTTCCATGTCGTGATGTCGCGCCCGATGCCACGGGGCACGGGCGCGCGCGTTCCTGTCGCCTGCGAACTTGCGGCGAGCGGTGCGCTTGTCTTTATGAACGGAGACCGCCCGAGGGCCGGTCTCCGATGGCGGCGTCAGAACCCCGCGGCGAGTCCGTCGCGACGGCTGTCGCTCGCCGCGACATATCCGCGTTCGGGATCGTTGCGGTCGAGCTTCCAGATGTACTGGCCCGAGCCGAAGTCCATGTACGGATCGTCGACGGACTTGATCGTGTGACCCAGTCCTTCGAGCGCACGCGCGGTGTCGAGATCGAGCGTGGCTTCGATGTCGATCGTGAAATCGCGATTGACCTTCCAGCGCGGCGCGTCGCAGGCGGCCTGCGGCTGCTGGCCGTAGTCGAGCATGCGCACGATGGATTGCAGGTGACCCTGCGGCTGCATGTCGCCGCCCATCACGCCGAAACTCATGACGGCTTCGCGCTTGCCATCGACTTCCTGCGTGAGGAACGCCGGAATGATCGTGTGGAACGGGCGCTTGCCGCCTTCGACCACGTTGGCGGACTTCGGATCCATCGAGAAGCCGCAGCCACGGTTCTGCAGCGCGATGCCCGTGTCAGGCACGACCACACCCGAGCCGAAGCCCATGTAATTCGACTGGATGAAGCTCACCATCATGCCGCGCTCGTCGGCAACCGACATATAGATGGTGCCGCCCGCCTTTGGCATGCCGAAGTCGAACTGCGTCGCCTTCGACGGGTCGATGAGCTTCGCGCGCTCCGTCAGATACGCGTCGTCGAGCATCTGCTCGGGAGTCACTTCCATCGAGCGCGGATCGGCGACGTAGCGATAGACGTCGGCGAACGCGAGCTTCATCGCCTCGATCTGCAAATGCTGCGACTCGATGCGATCGACGGCGAGCGCGCTGACATCGAACTTGTCGAGGATGCCCAACGCGATCAGCGCCGCGATGCCTTGCCCATTGGGCGGAATTTCGTGCACGGTATGGCCGCGATAATCCTTGCTGATCGGCTCAACCCAATCCGCGCGATAGTCGCGCAAGTCATTCATCGTCAGCGCAGCGCCGCCCACGCGCGCGAATGCGGCGATACGCTCGGCGAGCTCGCCCTCGTAAAACGCGCGAGGTCCTTGCTTCGCAAGCAGACGCAGCGTCTTCGCGTGGCCGGGAAAGCGCACGAGCTCGCTCACCTCGGGCGCGCGGCCGTGCGGCATGAACACATCCGCGAAGCCCGGCTGATCCTTGAGCTCCGGCACGGCCGCCGCCCACTTGTACGCGACGATGCTTGCCACCGCATGACCGCGCTCCGCGATCTCGATCGCGGGTTCCATCAGGTCCGCGAACGGCAGCGAACCGAACTTCGTGTGCAACGCCTCCCATCCGGCGATGACGCCGGGCACCGTCACCGCGTCCCAGCCGCGCTTGGGCTGGCGCGCGAGGCCGTTCTCCTCGCCGTACTTGCGGCTGAAATAGTCGACGTTCCAGGCCGCCGGCGACACGCCCGACGCGTTCAGCCCGTGCAGCTTTTGGCCGTCCCACACAAGCGCGAATGCATCGCCGCCCAGGCCGCACGACACGGGTTCGACCACGGTAATCGCGGCAGCCGCGGCGATGGCCGCATCGACGGCATTGCCGCCCTTCCACAGCATGCGCAGGCCGGCTTGCGCGGCAAGCGGATGCGACGTCGAAACGATGTTGCGGGCGAACACCGGCAGGCGCGGCGTGGGATACGGGTTTTGCCAGTTGAAGCGAGTCATTGAATGAAGTCCGAAATACGAGCGGGCAGAACGTCCCGGGCGATTGTGTGAAACAACCCGGCAAAAGAGGAATATTGCATTGTCCGCTTAATCCGAAACAAATTCATTTGTCGTATAAATTAATGAAAAATGCGCATGAATTGACCGTGTGATCTCATCCGAACCGTTCGTCCCCCTGCGGCCCGTGTTTGTGTGCGCTGCCGCACGAACTTCAAGTCGATTCTTCGAATTCGCGTCAACGCGGGACCGCTTCCACTGCCGAAAAAAGTCAAAGCCAAAATTTTCAACGCGGATTTGGCACTTGTCAGACGCTTGCCTACAATCCCAATTCCCGGCGTTCGCAGCACAAAATCTATGCGTTTGCCCGGCGGTTTTTCAGTTTCCCCGTACAACGTTTCGAAGCAAAAAGATCCGGCTTACAAAGCCGGCTGCTTATGCCGTTCGGTCGTCATGGAGAACACAATGCTGAGTCCGCACGAATTTGCCACGCTGCTACTGGTTCAGGAAGCGCCTAATCAAGTCGACATGGAACGCGAAGAGCTCGACGCCCTGCTCGAACGTCAGCTCGTCCAACTCGAAAATCTCGCATCCGGACGCCAGCAATGGCGCCTCACCGCCACCGGCGATTCCACCGTCAAGGCTTTCAAGCGTTACTCGTAGCAGCGCGACAGGACTCGGGGCGCGGCCCGCGGCCGCGTCCGTCTCACCTCCTCTCCGACCTCTGATTCAGCCGCGTCACCCGGAACGCAAAGTCGGGTCGACCGCGGCACGCCAGCTCAGCGCCTGTGCGCGCTGATCCAGGAAGAAGTTCGCCCATGCGCTCTGCGCCTCGGGGCCGGGATTCGCCCGATAGGCGCGATAACGTTCCGCAATTGCCGTCTGGAACGCGCAGAAGCGCTCTTTGGACAGCCCGCCACGCCGCTCGGCCACATAGGCGTCGAAGAAGGTCGTGTAGACCGATTGGGCGTCCGATCCGTAATCGACCGGAGGCGTTGCGCACATGCCCTGCAACGCACTGAACGACGGCGCGCCCATCGAGCCGTCGAGATTGGGCGTACCCACGCAGCCCGCCAGCAACGCCGCACTCAGCACGCCTGAAACCCACAGCATTCGCATCGCACTCACCCTGGATCGCTTTCGTGTCGCCAGTATCGGACGAACGCGGGCGTCGCGCCACTCGGCCGAACGGCATAAGCCGAATCACGTTCGAGCGAAAGATGTCACGCGGCTTATGCCATTCGGCCAGGTTGTCCGCACGGCCTCGCTCCGATAGATTGCGCAAACGGACATCGCTGGCGCTGCACCACGCGTCGATGCCCGCTCAAACCGGAGGAGACCATGCAGGATCAGTACGTTCTCGCGCTCGATCAGGGTACGACCAGTTCGCGCGCCATGCTGTTCGACAGAAACGGCAACGTCGTGTCTGTGGCGCAGAAGGAATTCCAGCAGATTTATCCGGAAGCGGGCTGGGTGGAGCACGATCCACAGGAAATCTGGTCGACGCAGGCGGGCGTCGCCGCGGAAGCCGTCACGCGTGCCGGTGCGAGCGCTTCATCGATCGCGGCGGTCGGTATCACGAATCAGCGCGAAACCACGATCGTCTGGGATCGCGAGACGGGCAAGCCGGTCTACAACGCGATCGTCTGGCAGGACCGCCGCACGGCTGACTTCTGCGACGAACTCAAGTCGCGCGGTCTCGAAGCGATGGTGCGCGCGAAGACGGGCCTGCCCATCGACGCCTATTTCTCCGCGACGAAGATCCGCTGGATTCTCGACAACATCGAGGGTGCGCGCGACAAGGCGAAACAAGGGCGGCTCGCGTTCGGCACCGTCGATAGCTGGCTCGTTTGGAATTTCACGCGGCAAGGGCTGCATGTCACCGACATCACGAACGCGTCGCGCACCATGCTCTTCAACATTCACGAGCGGCGCTGGGACGACGAGCTGCTCGACGCGCTCGATATACCGCGCAGCATGTTGCCGGAAGTGCGCACGTCTTCCGAGGTGTATGGCCCGACGCAAGGCACGGTGTTCGCCGCGGACATCCCGCTCGCCTCGCTTGCCGGCGATCAGCACGCCGCCCTCTTCGGGCAGATGTGCACGGATTCCGGCATGGTGAAGAACACCTACGGCACCGGCTGCTTTCTCGTCATGAATACGGGCGACAAGCCGATCGAATCGCGCAATAACCTCGTCACGACGATCGCCTGGCAGATCGGCGATCAGGTCAGCTACGCGCTCGAAGGCAGCATCTTCATCGCGGGCGCGGTCGTGCAATGGCTGCGCGACGGGCTCGGTCTCATTCGGCGCGCAAGCGAAGTCGAGACGCTCGCGCGCGGCGTGCCGCATAGCGACGGCGTCTATCTCGTGCCGGCCTTCGCCGGGCTCGGCGCGCCGCACTGGAACGCGCGCGCACGCGGCACGCTCTTCGGTGTCACGCGCGGCACGACATCGGGGCACATCGCGCGCGCGGCGCTGGATTCGATCGCGTATCAGTCGCTCGACGTGCTCAAGGCGATGGAAGCGGACTCGGGCATACGCATTGGCGAACTGCGCGTCGATGGCGGCGCCTGCGCGAACGATCTGCTGATGCAGTTTCAGGCCGACGTCCTCGGCGTCGATGTCGCGCGCCCGCGCATCGCGGAAACCACGGCGCTCGGCGCGGCGTATCTCGCGGGACTCGCCGTCGGCTACTGGAAGGATATCGATGAGCTCAAGGCGCAATGGCAACTGGAACGCCGGTTCACGCCGTCGATGCCGGAACAGGAAATCGAATCCTGTCTCGCCGGATGGCAACGCGCGGTGAACGCGGCAAAAGCGTGGGCCGACAGCTAAGGAAACCGTGCCACCCGTGTCATTTTCCGGAACGTCACGCCATGCGGCGGTGCAAAAATCGCCGACCTGCGGTATCCTGAAAAAGCTGTCGAGCCTTTCGGCTTGCCGGCATTCAGTACGTCTTCAGGGCGGGGTGCAATTCCCCACCGGCGGTATGTGGCGAGGCTTCGCGGCCAAACCACGAGCCCGCGAGCGCCCGCGCAGGCAGCATGCGCGGGGTCAGCAGATCTGGTGAAATGCCAGAGCCGACGGTCACAGTCCGGATGAGAGAAGATGTGCAGATGGTCATGTCCGTTCCCCTTGGCGATTCCTGCATCGCGCCGAACCGGACGACGCCGTGCCTTCGGGCGCGTCGCCGCGGGGTGTCGTTCTGTCTGTTTGCAATGCCCTGAAACGTTTTTCGCTTAATTTTTGCGCGAGAGCGTTTCACATGTCCCAGACCCAAGCTACCAGCAGCCTGTCGTTCGCCGCACCCGCCGTCGTCGCCGACGACGCCTTTGCCGATCTCCCCCAACTCGCTGCGTTCGACGTTCCGCCGCGCATCGCCGCTGCGCTCGACGCCATGCGCGAAGGCCGCCCTGTCGTCCTGCAGGACGATGACGATCGCGAGAACGAAGCCGATCTGATCGTGGCCGCCGAAAAACTCACCGACGCCGCCATGGCCCTTCTGATCCGCGAATGCAGCGGCATCGTCTGCCTTTGCCTGCCCGACGACAAGGTGCGCGCACTGGAACTCCCGCCGATGGCCGCCGCCAACGGCAGCCGCTACGGCACCGCGTTCACGGTATCGATCGAAGCGCGCGAAGGCGTGAGCACGGGCGTCTCGGCGGCGGATCGGGTGACGACGATCCGCGCGGCCATCGCCGATCACGCGAAGCCGGGCGATATCGTCCGGCCCGGCCACGTCTTCCCGCTGCGCGCGATGCCGGGCGGCGTGCTCGCGCGGCGCGGCCATACGGAAGGCACCGTCGATCTGGCGATTCTCGCCGGACTCAAGCCTGCGGGCGTGCTGTGCGAACTGATGAACGCCGACGGCACCATGACGCGCGGTGCCCAGGTCGAGCGCTTCGCGAAGGAACGCGGGCTGCCGATGCTGACCATCGCGGAACTGGTCGAATTCCGCACGGCGCTCGCCGCCGCGCGCGAAACCGTGGAAGAAGCGGCCTGAGCCACACGGCGTTCAGGACAGCACGTCGCCGAAATCCCCGCGCACGCCCGCCGCGACGAGCGCGGGCAGTTCGTCCATGTGCTCCATGATTCGCGTGATGCCGGTTTCGCGCAGCACCTGCGCGTAGCCTGACGGAATATGGCTCGCGCCGACGAACGCGATGGTCTTCATGCCCGCCGCGCGCGCCGCCGTCAGTCCGGCGACGCTGTCTTCCACGACGAGGCAGCGCCCGGGCGCAACATCGAGCGTGCGCGCCGCGAGCAGATACACATCGGGATAAGGCTTGGGCCGCTCGACCTGCTGCGCGCTGAACACGCGCGCGCCGACGACTTCGTCCAGGCCCGCGCGCCGCACCGACGCACGCACGCGCTCCAGGCGGCTGTTCGACACCACCGCGACCGGCAAACCGCAGCCTTCCAGCGCGGCGCGCACGCCGGCGATCGGTCCGACCGAGCGCGCGAGTTCCACGGAAACGCGCGCCTCGATCGTATCGACGAAATTCGGCGGCATCACGATGCCGAACTTCGCCTCCAGATGGGTCAGGAAGCGCGAAGTCTGCTGCCCGAAAGCCGTCTTGACGGCCGGTTTGAAGTCGATGCCGGGAAACGTCTCGGTCAGGACGTCCAGCATCACGCGATCCGCGATGACTTCGCTATCGACGAGGACGCCGTCGCAATCGCAGATGAGATGATCGATCATGTTGGCTCGAATTACGTTGAGCCAACATGATAAGCGTTCAGCAAGCGTCGGCTGCTTTTACTTCGGATGTAAAGCGCGGCGCATCCAGTCGCGCGGCGAACCACGTCACCGCGAGCGCGGCGAGCGCGACGGCCGCGGCGGCCCACGGGAGCGCATCGAGACCGTGACCGTGCGTCAGGACCGCGCCGCCGAGCCACGCGCCGCCCGCATTGCCCACATTGAAAGCCCCGATATTCAGCGTCGATGCGAGATTCGGCGCGTCCTTCGCCTTCTCGACGACACGCGTCTGCAACGGCGGCACGGTCGCGAACGCCGCGATGCCCCACACGAAAATCGTGACGATCGCGCCGATCTGACTGTGGCTCGTCTTCGCGAACACCGCCATGACGATCGCGAGCGCGAACAGAATGCCCATCAACGAAGGCATCAGCGCGCGGTCGGCGAGCTTGCCGCCGATCGTATTGCCGATGGTGAGCCCGGCGCCGAACAACACCAGGACCAGCGTGACGCCGCGCGGCGAGAAGCCGCCGACCTGTTCGAGAATCGGTGCGATATACGTGAATACGACGAACACGCTGCCGAAACCGAGCACGGTCATCGTGAGCGCGAGCCAGACCTGGCCGTCGCGCAGCACGCGCACTTCGCGCCCCAGGCCGCTCGGCGCGGCATCGTGGCGATTCGGCACCAGCGCCGTCACGCCGAGCGCGGAAAGCACGCCCAGACCGGCGACGATCCAGAAGGTCGCGCGCCAGCCCAGTTCCTGACCGATGAACGTCCCGAACGGCACGCCCAGCACGTTCGCGAGCGTGAGCCCGGTGAACATCAGCGCGATGGCGCTCGCGCGCTTTTCCGCCGGCACGAGCGACGCGGCCACGACCGCGCCGATGCCGAAGAACGAGCCGTGCGCGAACGAGGTCACGACGCGCGCGACCATCAGCAGGCCGTAATCCGGCGCGACCGCACAGAACACGTTGCCGACGATGAACACGAGCATCAGCAACTGCAACGCGAACTTGCGCGTCAGTTTGCTCGTCAGCACGGCGAGAAGCGGCGCGCCGACTGCGACGCCGAGCGCGTAACCGGTGACGAGCAGGCCCGCTGACGGAATCGACACGGAAAGGTCCTGCGCGACGTTGGGCAGCAAGCCCATGATGACGAACTCCGTCGTGCCGATGGCGAAGGCGCTGATCGCCAGCGCGAGAAGTGGAAGAGGCATGGTGGCTCCAGCCGAGTGCAATTGAAGCGCATTGTGCGAGCCGCGCACAGTTTTGAGAATTGGTCTACGATTTGAATCATTATCAAAATGAATTTGAAAATGACGATGGATCGGCTCGGCGACATGCGCCTTTTCGTGGAAGCGGCGGCGGCGGGCAGCCTGTCGGCGGCGGGGCGCAAGCTCGGGCTGTCGGCGGCTGCGGCGAGCGCGCGGCTCATCAAGCTGGAAAAGGCGCTGCGCACGCGGCTCTTTGAACGCACGACGCGTCAATTGCGCGTGACGGACGAAGGCCGCATGTATCTGCAGCACTGCCGGATCGCGCTGCAGGCGATCGACGACGCCGAAGCCGCGCTGCAAGCCGGTCAGAACGTCGTGCGCGGCAAGGTGCGCATTTCGGCGACGTCGGATTTCGGGCGCTACCTGCTGCGCGGCTGGCTCGACGAATTCGTCACGCTGCATCCGGAACTGAGCTTCGCGCTCACGCTGTCCGATTCGGTGTCGAATCTGATGCAGGAAGAAATCGATCTGGCGATCCGCTTCGGCGCGCCCCCCGACAGCGGACTCGCTGCGCGCGTGCTGGCGCCGAATCGGCGGGTGCTGTGCGCATCGCCGGACTATCTCGCGAAAAAAGGCGTGCCACGGACGCCGGCAGAGCTCGCGGCGCACGACTTCATCGTGCACGTGACGTCCACCGGTCCGCTCAACAAACTGGATTTCGTGCGCGGCGACGAGCGTTATACGTTCACGATTCCCGTCGCCGATTCATGGGAGTCCAACGACGGCGCGCTGACCCGCGCGTGGGCGGTCGCGGGCCACGGCATCGCGCACAAATCGATCTGGGACATTGCCGCCGACGTGCACGCCGGCACGTTGAAGATGGTGCTGCCCGACTGGTGCACGCACGAGGCTGCCGTGCACGCCCTCTTCCACGCGAACCGCTACATGGCGCCGCGCGTGCGCGTGCTGCTGGATTTTCTGGTCGAGCGCTTCGAAAAAACCACAGCGGAGCTGCTCGGCGATCTGGCTTATCCGCCGCAGCGGCCAGCCCGGCGTCAGGAATGGCCGTCGGCGCTATAATATCGGGCTAAATTAGAGCAAAAAGCGGGCAGATCACCGTAGAAGTCTGCCCAAAACAGCAACTCGCCCTCAATCTCTTTTTACGAGCGCCCCCAGATCAACCACTGTGACCGGCGACGATTCATGACAAAGAAAGTGTATGTAAAGACCTTCGGCTGCCAGATGAACGAGTACGACTCCGACAAGATGGTCGACGTACTCGGCGCGGCAGAAGGACTCGTCAAGACGGACACGCCCGAAGACGCGGACGTCATTCTGTTCAACACGTGCTCCGTGCGCGAAAAGGCCCAGGAGAAAGTGTTCTCCGATCTCGGCCGCGTGCGCGAACTCAAGGAAGCGAACCCGAATCTGCTGATCGGCGTCGGCGGCTGCGTCGCGAGCCAGGAAGGCGCGTCGATCGTCGCGCGCGCGCCGTACGTCGATCTCGTGTTCGGCCCGCAGACGCTGCATCGCCTGCCCGCGATGATCGATCAGCGCCGCGCTACCGGTCGCGCGCAGGTCGACATCACGTTCCCGGAAATCGAGAAGTTCGATCACCTGCCGCCCGCGCGCGTCGACGGCCCGAGCGCGTTCGTGTCGATCATGGAAGGTTGCAGCAAGTACTGCAGCTATTGCGTCGTGCCCTACACGCGCGGCGAGGAAGTGTCGCGCCCGCTCGACGACGTGCTCACCGAAATCGCCGGCCTCGCCGATCAGGGCGTGCGCGAAGTCACGCTGCTCGGTCAGAACGTGAACGCCTACCGTGGCGCGCTGACGCTCGGCTCGCCCGACATCGCGGATTTCGCGACGCTCATCGAATATGTCGCGGAGGTGCCGGGCATCGAGCGCATCCGCTATACGACTTCGCATCCGAAGGAATTCACGCAACGCCTCATCGACACCTACGCCAAGGTGCCGAAGCTCGTCTCGCATCTGCATCTGCCGGTGCAGCACGGCTCGGACCGCATCCTGATGGCGATGAAACGCGGCTATAGCGTGCTCGAATACAAGTCGGTCATTCGCAAGCTGCGCGCGATCCGCCCGGACCTGTCGCTCTCGACAGACTTCATCGTCGGCTTTCCCGGCGAGACCGAGGACGATTTCAACAAGATGATGGCGCTCATCGACGAGATGCGCTACGACACGAGCTTTTCGTTCATCTACAGCCCGCGCCCCGGCACACCGGCCGCGAACCTGCACGACGACACGCCGCGCGAAGTCAAGCTCAAGCGCCTGCAACATTTGCAGGCGACCATCGAGGAAAACGTGCAGCGCATCAGCGCGTCGATGGTCGGAAAAGTCGAGCGTATTCTGGTCGAACGGCCCGCGCGCAAGGACCCGAACGAGCTCGCCGGGCGCACGCAGAACAACCGCGTCGTCAATTTCCCCGCGCCGGCCGAGTCGCACGCGCGGCTGATCGGCCAGATGATCGACGTGAAGATCGTGCATGCGTATCCGCACTCGCTGCGCGGCGAACTGGTCATGGCGCCCGAGTTGACGCACTAAAGACAGGAATTCAAGTTCACTTTGAAGAACGCTCCTACGCAGCATCTGGAATTCACCGCGCCGCACGACGACAACGCGCGGCTCGCCAACCTCTGCGGCCCGCTCGACGAAAACCTGCGGCAGATCGAGCAGGCGCTCGACGTCACCCTTTCGCGGCGCGGCCACAAGATCGCGATTCGCGGCCGTGGCGCGAAAGTCGCGCTCGCGGCGCTCGAAAACTTCTACAACCGCGCGCGCGATCCGATTTCCGTCGACGACATTCAGCTCGCGCTCGTCGAAGCCCGTCATGCGACGCGACGCGCGAGGGATGCGCGCGAAGCCAATGGCGAGGAAGGCGAAGTCGATCCGCGCTTTCGTGGCGATCCGGATCATCCTTTCGATGAACCGAGCGCGACGATCGACCTCGGCGACGACGAAGACCACGGGCCGAAACTCTACACGCGGCGCGCCGATCTGCGCGGACGCACGCCCGCGCAGCGCGAATATCTGAAGCAGATCATCGCGCACGACGTGACCTTCGGCATCGGGCCGGCGGGCACGGGCAAGACGTATCTCGCGGTCGCGTGCGCGGTCGATGCGCTCGAGCGCGATCAGGTGAAGCGCATCGTGCTGACGCGGCCGGCCGTCGAGGCAGGCGAGCGGCTCGGCTTCCTGCCGGGCGATCTCGCGCAGAAGGTCGATCCGTATCTGCGTCCGCTGTATGACGCGCTTTACGATCTGCTCGGCTTCGACAAGACCGCGAAGATGTTCGAGCGCCAGATGATCGAGATCGCGCCGCTCGCATACATGCGCGGACGCACGCTGAATCACGCGTTCATCATTCTCGACGAGGCGCAGAACACCACGCCCGAGCAGATGAAGATGTTCCTCACGCGTATCGGCTTCGGCTCGAAGGCGGTCGTGACCGGCGACACCACGCAGGTCGACTTGCCGCGCGGCCACAAGAGCGGGCTGATCGAGGCGCAGCATGTGCTGTCGGAAGTACGCGGCATTGCGATCACGCACTTCACGTCGGCGGATGTGGTGCGGCATCCGCTCGTCGCGCGCATCGTCGAGGCTTACGACGCGCAATCGCAGAAGGATGCGGCGATCGCGGAAGCCGCGCGCGTCGCGCAGCAATCGCAAAAGCCGGAATGAAGTCCCGTCTCACCCTTACGATGCAGTTTCCCGCTGCGAAGGCGTTTGCGTCGCATAAGGCGATCCTGCCGCGCGCGACGGTCTCGCGCTGGATCAAGGCGTCGCTGTTTGCCGATGCGGAGCTGACCGTGCGTTTCGTCGACGAGGAAGAAGGCCGGATGCTCAATCGCACGTATCGGCAGAAGGATTACGCGACGAACGTGCTCACGTTCGCCTATGCGGAATCCGAGGACGATCCGGTCGCGGGCGATCTGATCCTGTGCTGCCCGGTCGTCGAGCGCGAGGCGGCCGAACAGGGCAAGCCGCTCGTCGCGCACTACGCGCATCTGATCGTCCACGGCACGCTGCATGCGCAGGGCTACGATCACGAAGTCGAAAGCGAAGCGCAAGAGATGGAATCCATCGAGACGGATATCATGCAGTCTCTGGGATTTTCCGATCCTTACGTGCCGTTGACCTGAAGCCGGTCCGATGTCCTCGATGTGTTGAAAGCGCCGTGAACGACAAGACGCCCGAACCCGCGCAACCCGCACCTTCACCAACCGACCCGGTGCCCGCGCCCTGCCCGGACTATCCGCCCGCGCTCGGCGAATCCGCGCTGCTGACGGACGAGGAACTGGCCGCATCGCGCGACGCGGCGCTCGTTCACTGGGATCGCAAGTCGGATCTGTGGCTCTTCGGTTACGGCTCGCTGATCTGGAATCCGGGTTTGCCGACGCTCGAAGCCGTGCGCGGCAAGGTGCACGGCTATCATCGCGGGCTGTATCTCTGGTCGCGCGTGAATCGCGGCACGCCGGAACAGCCGGGCCTCGTGCTTGCGCTCGATCGCGGCGGCTCGTGCACCGGCATGGCGTTCCGGCTCGCGGGCGCGGATGCGATCGAGCATCTCCAGGTGCTGTGGCGGCGCGAAATGGCGATGGCGTCGTACCGGCCGGCGTGGCTGCCTTGCACGCTCGCGGATGGAAGACGTGTCGAGGCGCTCGCGTTCGTGATGCGACGCGAGGCGACGTCCTACACCGGCAAACTCGCGGATCCGATCGTGCGCACCGTGCTCGGCTGCGCGAGCGGTCGATACGGCACGACGCTCGACTACGTCAGCCGCACGGTCGAGGCGCTGCGCGAAAGCGGCATGCCGGATCGCGCGCTCGAAGCGCTGTTGAAACGGTGCCAGGCGCAGGGCAATAAATGACGCGCGTGCTTTTTTCATCCATATGATTTTTTGCCATATATCGTCCGTTCGGCCAACGCTCGATAGCCGGACACACTTCTCGCATATTTATCGGCTAGCATGGCTCATGACACGCGCGCCGCGCCACCCAGCCCGCAATTTTCCTTGGTGTATGCTTAACTCTCCGCTAACCTGCGCCCGGGAACTCCCGGGCGCTCCGCTATGAACGAACCCTATCCCAGTCGACGCCACACCGACAAACCGCCGGAAAAGCGCTCCCTTCTCGAACGCCTGACCGATTTCATCTCGCACGAGCCCGAATCGCGCGACGAACTTCTCGAAGTGCTTCAGGATGCGCACGAGCGCAATCTGCTCGACGCCGATTCGCTCTCGATGATCGAGGGCGTCTTTCAGGTATCCGACCTCTGCGCGCGCGACATCATGATTCCGCGCGCCCAGATGGACGCCATCAACATCGCGGAAACGCCTGCGGAATTCATGCCCTTCGTGCTCGAAAAAGCACACTCGCGCTATCCCGTGTACGAAGGCAATCGCGACAACGTCATCGGCGTGCTGCTCGCGAAAGACCTGCTGCGTTACTACGCCGAGGAGGAATTCGACGTGCGCGGCATGCTGCGCCCCGCCGTCTTCATCCCCGAATCGAAGCGCCTGAACGTGCTGCTGCACGACTTCCGCGTGAATCGCAATCACATCGCGATCGTCGTCGACGAATACGGCGGCGTGGCGGGTCTCATCACCATCGAGGACGTGCTGGAGCAGATCGTCGGCGACATCGAGGACGAATACGACTTCGACGAGGAAGCCGGCAACATCATCGCGACACCCGACGGCAAGTATCGCGTGCGCGCGCTGACCGGCATCGAACAATTCAACGAGGAGTTCGGCACCGATTTCTCCGATGACGAAGTCGATACCATCGGCGGCCTCGTCACCCATCGTTTCGGGCGCGTGCCGCATCGCGGCGAGAAGGTGCGCATCGACGATTTCGCGTTCGAGATCCTGCGCGGCGACGCCCGGCAGATTCACGTTCTTCTCGTGCGGCGCGTGCCGAATCTCGCGCAGCAACATCATCACGCGGGCGACGACGAAGACGATCTGCGCGACTAAGCGCAACGCGGGCGCCGGACATATTCGCGCCCGCCATCCTCCGTTCGCTCGCTCTCCGCTTCAGTTCAATGGCCGATTCATCGTTTCGCTTCCTCTCCCGTCAACGCGACGCATCCGACATCTCCGAGTCGCCGCGCGCATTGCCCTTCTGGCATTACCTCGCCGCCGCCGTGCTCGGCGCCGTCAATACGCTCTCGTTCGCGCCGACGCCGCACGGCGGCTGGATCGAACTCGTCATCTTCGCGCTGTTTTTCGCTTGGCTTTCGCGCACCAACGGCTGGAAGAGCGCCTTCGCGACCGGCTGGGCGTTCGGCTTCGGCAACTTCGTGACCGGCGTGTGGTGGCTCTACGTGAGCATGCATGTCTACGGCGGCATGGCCGCACCGCTCGCCGCGGCGGCGGTCGCACTGTTCTCGCTGTATCTCGCGATCTATCCGGCGCTGTCGAGCGTCGTCTGGTCGTTCGTCGCGGGACGTGCGCGCTTCGGCGATGAAGACGCCGCCACCGCGCATGACATCGACGCCTCGCCCCGCTATGCGCCGACGTGGCACGGCGCGTTTGCGTTCGCGAGCGCGTGGGCGCTCAGCGAATGGCTGCGCGGTCTCGTCTTCACCGGCTTTCCCTGGCTCGCGAGCGGCTATGCGCAAGTGGACGGGCCGCTCAAGGGCTTCGGCGGAATCGTCGGCGTGTATGGCGTCGGCTGGGTGCTCGCGCTCGTCGCCGCGTTGATCGTGCAGGCCGCCTATCACTTCCGCACGACGCGGCGGCTCGCGTTCGCGCCGGGCATCACGGCGATCGTGCTGATCGTCGCGGGCATGCTGCTATCGCGCGTCGAATGGACGACGCCCGCCAACGCGCCGCTCGATGTGCGTCTCCTGCAAGGCAACGTGAAGCAGGAAATGAAGTTCGAGCAGTCCGGCGTCGATGAATCGCTCGCGCTCTACAAACGGCTCATCACGGAGAAGCCCGCCGATCTGATCGTTACGCCGGAAACCGCGTTGCCCGTCTTGTCCGTGCAGATTCCGCAGGACTTCGCCGTCGCGATCCGCAATTTCGCCGACAACACGAACTCGTCGATTCTCTTCGGCGCGATCGGCGTCACGATTCTCTCCGACGGCAGTGCGACCGACTACACCAACAGCCTCTTCGGCGTCACGCCGCACGTGAACGGCGTGTACCGCTACGACAAGCATCATCTCGTGCCCTTCGGTGAATTCGTGCCGCTCGGCTTTCACTGGTTCGTGCGCCTGATGGGCATTCCGCTCGGCGATCTCGCGCGCGGACCGGTCGCGCAGAAGGCGTTCATCGTGCACAACCAGCCGGTCGCCGTCGATATCTGCTACGAGGACATCTTCGGCGAAGAGATCGCGCGCACGATCCGCGAGCAGGAAACGCCCGCGGGCATTCTCGTCAACTCGACGAATCTCGCGTGGTTCGGCAATACGATCGCGCTCGATCAGCACTTGCAGATCGCGCGCATGCGATCGATCGAAACCGGCCGGCCGATGCTGCGCGCGACCAATACCGGCATGACGGCGGTGATCGCGGCGAACGGCGATGTCGTGTCGAAGCTGCCGACCTTCACGACCGGCGTGCTCGAAGCGCGCGTGCAAGGGACCTCGGGCAGCACGCCGTATGTGACGAGCGGGAATATGACGGTGATCGCGGTATCGCTGATTTTGCTGGCGTTCGGGTTTGCGTTTGCGCCGAACCGCAAACGCACCGGCACGCGCTGAACATCGACTGAAACGAAGCCGCGTCGCACCGGGCGACGCGGCTCGCGCGGCCCGCCCTTCTCCCAAAAAGCCGCACCCGCCCTTCCATTCGGCTAAAATTCCCCGTTTCAGCACTTTGGCCGAGCCTCCGGGTCGCGTCGTCCGACGCTGGCCGCGCCGCGTCCGCCCCGCATCTAAGGCAATCATGCTCACTTTCCAGCAAATCATTCTGACGCTGCAGTCCTACTGGAACGACAAGGGCTGCGCGCTCCTCCAGCCGATCGACATGGAAGTCGGCGCGGGCACCTCGCACGTCCACACGTTCCTGCGCGCGATCGGCCCCGAGCCGTGGCGCGCCGCCTACGTTCAACCGTCGCGCCGCCCGAAAGACGGCCGCTACGGCGAGAACCCGAACCGCCTGCAGCACTACTATCAGTATCAGGTCGTGCTGAAGCCCGCACCGGAAAACATCCTCGATCTGTACCTCGGCTCGCTCGAAGCGCTCGGCTTCGACCTGAAGCAGAACGACGTGCGTTTCGTGGAGGACGACTGGGAGAACCCGACGCTCGGCGCGTGGGGCCTCGGCTGGGAAGTGTGGTTGAACGGCATGGAAGTGACGCAGTTCACGTACTTCCAGCAGGCCGGCGGTCTCGATTGCAAGCCGGTGCTCGGCGAAATCACCTACGGTCTCGAACGCCTCGCGATGTATCTGCAGAAGGTCGAGAACGTGTACGACCTCATCTGGACCGAATGGGAAGAAGACGGCCCGAACGGCAAGGTTCTGCGTCAACTGAGCTACGGCGACGTGTATCACCAGAACGAAGTCGAACAGTCCACGTACAACTTCGAGCACGCGAACGTCGATCTGCTCTTCACGTTCTTCAAGAGCTACGAAGAAGAAGCGAAGAAGATGATCGATGCAAAGCTCGCGCTGCCCGCCTATGAACTCGTGCTGAAGGCGGGCCACACGTTCAATCTGCTCGACGCGCGCGGCGCCATTTCCGTGACGGAGCGCGCGGCGTACATCGGCCGCATCCGCGCGTTGTCGCGCCTCGTCGCGCAGGCTTACTACGATTCGCGCGAAGCGCTCGGCTTCCCGATGCTCGGCAATCCGGTCAGGGGCGATCGCGACCTCATCACCGACGAGCAGGAAGCGCAGCGTCCCGCATGGGCGCCGCCGCTGAGAGTGGAAAGCTCGCCCACGGGCAACAACGAACAGGTTTGACGAGGCTCGACAGAACAATGACGCAATCCAACCACGCTTCTCTGCTCGTCGAGCTGCTCACCGAAGAACTGCCGCCGAAGGCGCTCGCGCGTCTCGGCACCGCTTTCGCCGAAGGCATCGTGGAACGGCTCGCCGCGCGCGATCTGATCGACGGCGCGCCTTCGTTCGAAAAGTACGCGACGCCGCGCCGCCTCGCCGTGCTCGTGAAGAACGTGCGCGATGTCGCGCCGGAAAAGCAGGTGCGCGAAAAAGTGCTGCCGGTGACGGTCGCGCTCGACAAGGAAGGCAATCCCACGCCGCCGCTCGCGAAGAAGCTCGCGGCGCTCGGCTTTCCCGACTTCCCGCTCGCCGAACTCGAACGCGCGCAGGACGGCAAGGCCGAAGCGTTCTTCCTGCGCTACGCCGCGCCCGGCGCGACGCTCGCCGACGGCCTGCAAGCCGCGCTCGATGAAACCCTCGGCAAGCTGCCGATTCCGAAGGTCATGACCTATCAGCGCCCGGACGGCACCAGCGTGCAGTTCGTGCGTCCGGTGCAGCGCCTGATCGCGATGCACGGGCACCACGTCGTGCCGGTCAGCGCGCTCGGCGTCGATTCGGGCGATACGACCGTCGGCCATCGATTCATGTCGGAAGGCTTCGTCGCGATTGCGAACGCCGACGACTACGCCAGCACACTTCGCGGCAAAGGTCATGTCGTCGCCAATTTCGACGATCGCCGCGAATCGATTCGCACGCAGCTTCAGGCATTCGCCGGAGAAGACCGCGTCGTGATGCCCGAAGCGCTGCTCGATGAAGTGAACGCGCTCGTCGAATGGCCGGTCGTCTACGAATGCCGCTTCGACGAGGAATTCCTGCAGGTGCCGCAGGAGTGTCTCATCCTCACGATGCAGACCAACCAGAAGTATTTCGCGCTCACCGACCAGCACGGCAAGCTGCGCTCGCGCTTCCTGATCGTGTCGAACATCGATACGAAGACGCCGGACGAGATCGTCGAAGGCAACCAGCGCGTCGTGCGTCCGCGCCTTGCCGACGCGAAGTTTTTCTTCACGCAGGACAAGAAGAAGCGTCTCGAAGACCGCGTGCCGCTGCTCGCGAACGTCGTCTATCACAACAAGCTCGGTTCGGCCTTGCAGCGCGTCGAGCGTCTGGAAGCGCTCGCGGGCGAAATCGCGCCGATGGTCGGCGTCGATGCCGCGTTGACGCGCCGCGCCGCGCGCCTCGCGAAGGCCGATTTGCTGACCGACATGGTCGGCGAATTCCCCGAGCTGCAAGGCACGATGGGCACGTACTACGCGCGTCACGACGGCGAGCCGGAAGAAGTCGCGCTCGCGTGCTCGGAGCACTATCAGCCGCGCTTCTCGGGCGACGAAACGCCGTCGACGGGCGTCGGCGCCGCCGTTGCGCTTGCGGACAAGCTGGAAACGATCGTCGGCATCTGGGGCATCGGCCTCGCGCCGACCGGCGAAAAAGACCCGTTCGCGCTGCGCCGTCATGCGCTCGGCGTGCTGCGCATTCTGCTGGAAAAGAAGCTGCCGATCGATCTGCGCGATCTCGTGAAAACGGCGCAACGCCAGTTCGCGGCCATGCCGCAGGTCGCCGATTCGACCGAAGCCATCTACGCGTTCTTCCTCGATCGCCTGCGCGGCCTGTTGCGCGAACGCGGCTTCGAAGCGAACGATATCGAAGCGGTGCTGAGCCTGAACCCGACGCGTCTGGACGACATCGTCGCGCGCCTCGACGCCGTGCGCGAGTTCGCGGCGCTGCCGGAAGCCGCGGCGCTCGCGGCGGCCAACAAGCGCATCTCGAACATCCTCAAGAAGTCGGAACAGGGCGCGCCCGCGTCGGTGAACACGGAACTGCTCGTCGAAGCGGCGGAGAAGAATCTGTACGCGCAGATCGGGCAGGTGACGCCGCGCGTGCAAAGCCAGCTCGCCGCGCGCAACTATACGGAAGCGCTCACCGCGCTCGCCGCGTTGCGCGAAAGCGTCGACACGTTCTTCAACGACGTGATGGTGAACGCTGAAGATCCCGCGCTGCGCAACAATCGTCTCGCGTTGCTCAACGCATTGCATCAGCAGATGAACTGTGTCGCTGATATCTCGAAGCTCGCTGCCTGACGCGCCGCCATGGTCATGAACCGAAAACTGGTCATCCTCGATCGCGACGGCGTGATCAACGTCGATTCCGATGCGTTCATCAAGTCGCCGGACGAATGGGTCGCCATTCCCGGCAGCCTCGAGGCCATCGCGCGCCTGAACCAGTCAGGCTATCGCGTGGCGATCGCGTCGAATCAGTCGGGCATCGGGCGCGGTCTCTTCGACATGGCCGCGCTGAACGCGATGCATCAGAAGATGAATCGCGCGGTCGCAGCAGTGGGCGGGCGCATCGACGCGGTGTTCTTCTGCCCGCACACGGCGGAAGATCTGTGCGATTGCAGAAAGCCCAGGCCCGGCATGTTGCAGCAGATCATCGACCGCTTCGAGATCGATCCGGCCTACACGCCCGTCGTCGGCGATTCGCTGCGCGATCTGCAGGCGGGCGCGTCGCTCGGCTTTCCCGTGCATCTCGTGCTCACCGGCAAGGGCGAGAAAACGCTCAAGGAAGGTCAGTTGCCCGAAGGCACCGTGGTCCACAAGGACTTGCGCGCGTTCGCGCTCGAATTCCTCGCACGGCATCAGGACCGCTCCGCGGCCCAGTAACACGGACACTCCATGCGCTTCATCCGTTCGTTGCTGTTGATGCTCTACTTCGTCGTGTACACGGCGCCGTACGCGGTCGCGTGCTTCATTGCGTTTCCGTTCATGCGCGCCGACAAGCGCTACTGGATGGCGGCCGGCTGGTGCAAGTCGACGATCGTCGTGCTGCGGCATCTGATCGGCATTCGCTACACGATCGAAGGCATGGAAAACCTGCCGAATGGCCCCGCCGTGCTGCTGTCCAAGCATCAGTCCGCGTGGGAGACGCTCGCGTTTCCCGCGCTGATGCCGCGCCCGCTCTGCTACGTGTTCAAGCGCGAGTTGCTCTACGTGCCGTTCTTCGGCTGGGCGCTCGGACTGCTCAAGATGGTCCACATCGATCGCAAGCAGGGCCGCGACGCGTTCGTGTCGGTCACGCGCCAGGGCCGCGCGCGCATGGACGAAGGCGCGTGGGTCATCATGTTTCCCGAAGGCACGCGCACGCGCGTCGGCAGCCAGGGCAAGTACAAGACCGGCGGCGCGCGCTTCGCCGTTGCAACCGGCGCGCCGGTCGTGCCGATCGCGCACAACGCGGGGCACGTGTGGCCACGCAATTCCTTCATCAAATATCCGGGTATAGTCACGGTGTCGATCGGCAGGCCGATCGACACGACCGGCCTCACGCCCGAGGAAGTGAACGCGCGCGTCGAAAGCTGGATCGAGACGGAAATGCGCCGCATCGATCCGCACGCCTACGCCGCGCCGAACGCACAGCCGGGTCAAGCCGGCGCCGCGGGCGCGGGCCGCTGAAGCGGCGGCGTTCGAATCGAGCCGCGGCGTGCCCTACTCGTTCTTCTCGTCATTCCTGCGCCGTGAGCGCAAAGCCGAGCCGATGCAGAAAGCCCCATCGCGACAGCGCCCCGCCGTCGCGCTCGATACCCTGCAACTCGATCTGCCGTTCGAGCATGCGCCGGCCTACTCCGGCGCGCCGCCTCTGAACGGACCGGCTCCGCTGCGCGGCGACGTCCCGAGTTCCGATCCCGTTCCCGTTCTCACGCCCCCCGCTCCGGCAACGCCGCTGCCCGATGGCGTGCGTCTGCGCCGCATCGCGCTCAAGGCGGGTGCGCTGGAGTACCGGTTGCGGCGTTCGTCGCGACGCACGATTGGCTTTTGCATCGACGGCACCGGGCTTGCGATCACTGCGCCGCGCTGGGTGACCATCGCGGACATCGAAAGCGCGATCCTCGACAAGCAGAACTGGATCGTCAAGAAGCTCACCGAATGGCAGACGCGCGTCGAGCAGCGCGCGCTGCCGCGCATCGACTGGAAGGACGGCGCGCAGTTTCCGTATCTCGGCAAGACGATCAGCGTGTCGCTCGGATCGGCGGCGAGTACGCTCTCCTTCAACGACGAAACCGGCGTGCTCTCGCTCGCGATGCCCGCGCTCGCCGACGCGCAGCAGATCAAGGATCGCGTGCAGGGCTGGCTGCAGTCCGAAGCGAAACGCATTTTCGGCGAGCGGCTCGCGGTGTATGCGGCAAAGCTCGGCGTGGAATATCGCGCGTATGCGCTGTCATCGGCGGCGACGCGCTGGGGCAGTTGTTCGAGCGACGGCAAGATCCGCCTGAACTGGCGGCTCATCCATTTTCCGCTGTCGATCATCGATTACGTCGTCGCGCACGAACTCGCGCATCTGCGCGAGATGAATCACAGCCCGCGTTTCTGGCAGACGGTCGAATCGATCTTTCCCGAGTTCCGCGAGGCGCGGCACACGCTCAAGCATCATCCGCCGGACTTGCTGCCGGCGCTCTGAGGCGCGCGCAGCGTGCGCCGGATGGCGACGGTACAATTTCCTTCCTGTCCCTCGCAAACATACACAACAGGAACCCCATCATGCGACTCCTCCACACGATGCTGCGCGTCGGCGACCTGCAGCGCTCGATCGATTTCTACACGCGCATTCTCGGCATGAAAGTGCTGCGTCAAAGCGAAAATCCCGAGTACAAGTACACGCTGGCGTTCGTCGGCTACGGCCCGGAAAGCGAGCATAGCGTGCTCGAACTGACCTATAACTGGGGCACGGAAAAGTACGACCTCGGCACGGCGTACGGCCATATCGCCCTCGAAGTCGACAGCGCCGCCGACGCGTGCGAGCGCATCCGTCAGGCGGGCGGCAAGGTCACGCGCGAAGCCGGTCCCGTGAAGGGCGGCACGACGGTGATCGCGTTCGTCGAAGATCCGGACGGCTACAAGGTCGAGCTGATCGAAAAGCATTCCTGATTCACGCATGACGTCGCGCCGCGCATTCCTCGCGGCGCGCAATCTCCACGGGCGCTTAGCGACCTTTCGCTCATCGAAGCCCGTTCGCTGGCACAATCGACGCTCCAAATCAGTGCATGGCCTCTCCGGCCACGCCTACCGAGTCCGCCGATGAGCACGCCCTCCCTCGCATTGCGCCGCGCCCCCGACGCCACCGCCGTCATCGTGATGATCGCGCTATGCGGCGCGTGGGGATTCCAGCAAGTCGCGATCAAGGAAGCGAACGCATCGATTCCGCCGATGCTGCAGGCCGGCATCCGTTCGCTGATCGCGACGTTCCTCGTATGGATCTGGACACGCACGCGCGGCGTGCCGCTCTTCCAGCGCGACGACACGCTGCCCGCCGGTCTGCTCGCGGGCGTGCTGTTCGGCGGCGAATTCGTCTGCATCTTCTTCGGCCTGAACCTCACGACCGCGACGCGCATGGCCGTGTTTCTCTACACCGCGCCCTGCTTCACCGCGCTCGGCCTTCACTGGTTCGTCGCGGGCGAACGGCTCTCGCGCACGCAGTGGTGCGGCATCGTGCTTGCGTTCTGCGGCATGGCGCTCGCCTTCGCCGATGGCTTCCTGCACGGCAATCCGAACAGCGCATCGACGTTGCAGGGCATCGCGGGCGATGCGCTCGGCATCATGGCCGGTATCTTCTGGGCCGCGACGACCGTGGTCGTGCGCGCGTCGTCGCTGGCGCAGGCGAGCGCGAGCAAGACGCTGTTCTACCAGCTGGCGGTGTCGGCGGTGTTGCTGCTCGCGCTTGCCGCGGGCATCGGGCAGACGCACGTCGAGGCGGTGTCGCCGCTCGCGATCGCGAGCCTCGCGTATCAGGCGATCGTCGTCGCGTTCGTCAGCTATCTGACGTGGTTCTGGCTGCTGACGCGCTATATGGCGTCGCGGCTTTCGGTGTTCTCGTTTCTCACGCCGATCTTCGGCGTCACCTTCGGCGTGCTGCTGCTCGGTGAACATTTCACCGCGCGCTTCATGGTCGCCGCGGCGATGGTGCTCGCGGGCATCGCGCTCGTGAACCGGCCGGCGCGCCGCACGTAGCTCATTCCGGCGCGGTCGCGCGAATCGTGACCATGTCGTGATCGATGTCGTCGTGACCGGCCGGAACGTGCAGGTGCTCCGACGGCATCGGCTCGACCGGATAGCCGTGCTTCTCCCACGCATCCAGCCCGCCCTTCAGCGGCCTCACATGGCTGAAGCCTTTCGCGCGCAGTTGCCGTGCGATGATCTTCGCGGTCGCCTCGTTCGGGCACACGCAATACACGACCACCTCGTGCTCCGAATACAGTTGATCGATGCGATCCGGGGAATCGAGATCCAGCGCGATCGCGCCCGCGATGCGATACGGCTCGCGTCGACGAATCTCCGCCGGGCGCGCGTCGTAGATCACGGGCGGGGTGTCGGAATTCATCATCGCGTCGAGCTGGTCCGGCGTGATGTGATATTTCGCGAGCCACTGGCGAAACTGCTCGCGCCGGATCCATCGATACAGCACGAAGCCGAGCGCGACCATCACGAGCACGTCGATCACCGTCGTGCCGTTGGCGCGCACCAGCTCGATGAGCCGCCCGATCTGTTGTTGCAGCGCCGCGCCGCCGAGCATCCAGAAACTCGCCCACGCCGTCGCGCCGATCAGATCCCACAGCACGAACACGCGCACTTCGATTTTCGTGGTGCCGAGCAGCGGCGCCGACACGAGCCCGAGCCCCGGCACGAACTTCGACAATGCGAGCAGCGGCACGCCGAAGCGCTCGAACCAGCGGCGCGCGGTGCGTAGCGTCGAGTCGATGGAGAGCGAGAAGCGCACGAGCGAATTGAGAAAGCGCCGGCCGTAGAGACGGCCCGCGGTGAACCAGAGCGAATCCGCGATGAGCACGGCGAGCACCGCGGCCGCGAGCATCTGCCAGAACGGCGCGTTGCCAGCGGCGACGAGCGTGCCGGCGAGAATCAGCATCGGCGCGGCGGGGACCGGCACGCCGAGTTGCGTCGCGAGGACGCTGACGAAGACGGCCCACGCGCCCCACGACGACGCGAGCGAAGTCGGGACGTGCGGCATTCGAACCTCTTGATCGAGATGTCGTGAACGTGGCGGCCGGCGCATTCGGGCCCGGCGCAAAGGGTTACACTGTATCGCGATCCTGACAAACACGCCCAATCCATCCGGGCGACGAGAGCGGGACACGAGGCGACGACCGGGGGAATCAACGTGCAAACGATCATTCAGCCATTCTTCGATATCAACACCGGCACGATGACGTATGTCGTCTACAAGGAGGCCGGTGCTGCGGCGGCAATCGTCGATCCGGTGCTCGACTACGATCCGAAAGCCGCGCGCACGTCGACGCAATCAGCCGATGCGGTCATCGCGTTCGTGCGCGAGCAACGGCTTGTCGTCGAATGGATTCTGGAGACGCACGCGCATGCCGACCATCTTTCGGCGGCGCCGTACCTGAAGCGCATGCTCGGCGGGAAAATCGGCATCGGCGAATCGATCCGCGCGGTGCAGGGCGTGTTCAAGAAGATTTTCGATCTCGAACCCGAGTTTCAGCTCGACGGCTCGCAATTCGATCATCTCTTTTCCGACGGCGAGCGCTTCATGATCGGCGAGATCGAGGCGATCGCGCTGTTCGTGCCGGGCCACACGCCGGCCGACATGGCGTACCGGATCGGCGAGACGGTGTTCGTCGGCGACACGCTCTTCATGCCGGACGTGGGGACCGCGCGTTGCGATTTTCCCGGCGGCAGCGCGCGCACGCTGTACCGGTCGATTCAGCGCCTGCTCGCGCTCGATCCGGACACGCGCCTGTTCGTGTGCCACGACTATCCGCCCGCCACACGCGACCCGCAATGGCAATCCACGGTGCGCGAGCAGCGTGAGAAGAACATTCATGTCGGCGGCGGCAAGACCGAGGACGAGTTCGTCGCGATGCGCGAGGCGCGCGACGCGACCCTCGGCATGCCGACGCTCATCGTGCCCGCGATTCAGGTGAACATCCGCGCCGGCCACTTTCCCGAAGCGGCCGGCAACGGCACGACCTATCTGAAGATTCCGCTGAACGCGCTTTAGCGTCGGTTCAGCCTTCGATCCGGCCGCGCGTCACGCCGAGCAGATCGGCCATCGCGCGGCGCGCACCGCTCGAATCGCGCGCGATGATCGCCTGGAACACGGCCGTATGTTCCGCGAGCGACGCGTTATAGACATCCGCGCGCTTCGCGTTCAGGCGCAACTGACCTTCCAGCGTGCGCTCGATCAGCGCGCCGAGCGGAATCAGCAGTTCGTTGCTGCACGCGGCGAGCACGCCCAGATGGAAATCGAGGTCGGCGCGCACCCACTCTTCGACGTTCTGCGCGTCGGCCATCGCCTGATGCGCGCGCGTGAGGCGCTCGCGCGTGCCTGGCTCGTGGTTGTCGGCGGCGAGCGCGGCGGCGTACGGCTCGATCATCTCGCGCATTTCCTGGAGCTTGAGCGCGAATTGCAGCGGTGGCGCGACGCGCGAGTACCAGTCGAGCATGTCGGCGTCGAGCAGATTCCAGGCATCCTGCGCGCGCACGCGCGTGCCGACCTTCGGGCGCGACTCGATCAGCCCTTTCGACGTGAGCGTGCGCAACGCCTCGCGCAGCACCGTGCGACTCACGCCGAAGCGTTCCATCAATTCCGCTTCGCGCGGCAGGGACGAAGCGGGCGGGAAGTCGCCGCGCAGAATCGCCATGCCCAGTTCATGCGCCACGCGGCCATGCAGATCCCGGTGAATGATGGTCTCCTTAAGTTGGAGCAGGATTATCGGGTATTGGACTGATGTTTCGTAAGTCCCGATTACGGTCGAATAATACTATTAATATGCCTAATCGACGGTTTTTGCTACCATATAAAACCCTTCAGGAGACGCTCAATGAAAATCACGAAACTCGAGACCTTCATCGTTCCGCCGCGCTGGTGCTTCCTCAAGATCGAAACGGACGAAGGCATCACCGGCTGGGGCGAGCCGGTCGTCGAAGGTCGCGCGCACACGGTGGCCGCCGCCGTCGATGAACTCGCCGACTATCTGGTGGGCAAGGATCCGCGCCATATCGAAGACCTGTGGCAGGTCATGTACCGCGCGGGCTTCTATCGCGGCGGTCCGATCGGCATGAGCGCGATCGCGGGCGTCGATCAGGCGTTGTGGGACATTCTCGGCAAGCACCACGGCGTGCCGGTGCACGCGCTGCTCGGCGGGCAAGTGCGCGACAGGATCAAAGTGTATTCGTGGATCGGCGGCGACCGTCCGAGCGATGTCGCGAACAACGCGCGCGCGGTGGTCGAGCGCGGCTTCAAGGCTGTGAAGATGAACGGCTCGGAAGAACTGCAGATCATCGATACCTTCGACAAGGTGCAAGGCGTCGTCGACAACGTGCGCGCGGTGCGCGAGGCGGTCGGTCCGAACGTGGGCATCGGCGTCGACTTCCATGGCCGCGTGCACAAGCCGATGGCGAAGGTGCTCGCGAAGGAACTCGATCCGTTCAAGCTGATGTTCATCGAAGAGCCGGTGCTCTCGGAGAACGTCGAGGCGCTGCGCGACATCGTCAACCAGACGAGCACGCCGATCGCGCTCGGCGAGCGGCTCTATTCGCGCTGGGACTTCAAGCACATTCTGGCGGGCGGCTACGTCGATATCATTCAGCCGGACGCGTCGCATGCGGGCGGCATCACGGAGTGCCGCAAGATCGCGACGATGGCCGAAGCCTACGACGTCGCGCTCGCGCTGCACTGCCCGCTCGGCCCGATCGCGCTCGCGACGTGCCTGCAGATCGACGCGGTCAGCTACAACGCGTTCATTCAGGAGCAGAGCCTCGGTATCCACTACAACAAGGGCAACGACCTGCTCGACTACATCAAAAATCCGGAAGTCTTCAAGTACGAAGACGGCATGGTCTCGATTCCGCAAGGGCCGGGACTGGGCATCGAGGTGAACGAGGAGAAGGTGCGAGAGATGGCGAAGGTCGGCCATCGCTGGCGCAATCCGGTGTGGCGTCACGCGGATGGCAGCGTCGCGGAGTGGTGATGCTTTTAGCGCCGAAGCCTTGCCTTCACGCCGCCGCGTAATGCGTTGCTGATGAGCACGTCTTCGGCTTCGAGCACGTCGTCCGTCGTGAGTGTGCGTTCGGCGGCGCCGAGTTCTTCCATCAGCACCGCGCGCATCACGCCCGGCAGCACGCCGGCGTCGATGGGCGGCGTGAACCACTTGCCGTCCATCTTCACGAAGACGCTCGAACGGCCGCCTTCGGTCAGTTCGCCGCGTTCGTTGACGAAGAGCATGTCGAACGCGCCTTCGGCTTCCGCGGCTTTCCACGCGCGATCGTAGTCGGCGCGATGTGTGGTCTTGTGGCGTAGCAGCGGATCGCCGGACGACTGCGCCGCGAAGTCGCGATCGGACGCGAGCAACACATCGACGCTATCCGTGGGCAACGGCGCAAGCGGCGCACCCGTGACGACGATGCGTCCGCTCTTGTCCAGCGCGATGCGCATGCGATAGGGCTTCCCCGCTTCCAGTCCATCGCATTGCGCCTGGACCTGGCTCAGGAGCGCGCGCTCGTCGAAGTCGAAACCGAGATACGCGGCGCTGCCCTTCAGCCGCGCGACGTGCCGCGCGTAGTGACGAACGCCTTCGTCGCGCGTGGCATACGTCGTCTCGAAGAGCTCGAAGCCGGGGTCCGCACCGGTCAGGAAACGCGCTTTCAACAGACACTCCTCGTATTCGTCGGCGGCGACGCTGTCGAGCACGATGCCCGCGCCGATGCCGAGCACGCCACGCTTCGCGGCCGCATCGACGACGAGCGTGCGAATCGCCACCGAGAGGCAAAAATCGCCGCTCGCATCGAGCCAGCCAATCGCGCCGGTATAGAGGCCGCGCGGCGTGCTCTCGATTTCGTCGATCAGTTGCATCGTCCGATACTTCGGCGCGCCGGTGATCGAACCGCACGGAAAGAGCGCGCGCACGATGCCGGCGAACGACGTGCCGGGAATCACGCGCGCTTCGATCGTCGAGGTCATCTGCCACACCGACGCGTAAGGCTCGACCGAGAACAGCGCGGGCACATGCACCGAACCCGTCACCGCCACGCGCGACATGTCGTTGCGCAGCAAGTCGACGATCATCACGTTCTCGGCGCGATTTTTCGGGTCGTGGCGCAGTGCTTCGGGATCGGCGTCGCGCGGCGCGGTGCCTTTCATCGGCCGGGCGCGCAGCAGATCGCCCTCTTTCTCGACGAACAACTCCGGCGAACACGACACGACCGACCTGCCATCCGGCAGCGCGATCAACGCGCCGTAATGCACGGCCTGCCGCTCACGCAAACGCCGGTACAGCGCGATCGGCGTGCCGTACACATCGAAGTTCAGCCGGAACGTGTAGTTGATCTGATACGACTCGCCTTCGCGCAATGCGTCCTGCACGGCGGCGATGGCGGCATCGAACTCGTCGCGCGTGACGCCTGGTTCGATGCCCGCGACGCCGGCCGTCGTATCATCGTCTCTGGCTTCGAGCCATGCGTTGACTTCATCGCGCGACAGACGCGCACACTCGCGGAACATGAGCACCCGCAGCGCATGATCTTCGCCGCGCCCGATGCTGCCGAACTGGAGATTGCGCCCGAACTCGTAATCCGCGACGACGACCGCATGAAGGCCGCCCTGCAGATCGCGGTCGATCTCGCCGCAGACCGCATCCAGTTCACGCGGGTCCACGCACACGCGTTCGTGCGCAAAGTCCGTGTACAAACGACTCGACCGCCTTTCGGCGGTCGCGTCGCAATCGTCGAGCAGCGCGAACACCGCGCTGCGCTCTTCCGTTTTCATCGTCATGCTCGCACGACGTACAACGCACTCAACCGCATCAGTCGAAGAAGCTCTTCACGCGGTCGAACCAACTCTTGCTTTGCGGACTATGCCGAGCGCCGCCCTGCTCCAGCGACTTCTCGAACTGCTTGAGCAGATCGCGCTGCTGTTCCGTGAGCTTGACCGGCGTTTCCACCTGCACATGCACGTAAAGATCTCCGGCGATGCTCGAACGCAGGCCCTTGATGCCCTTGCCGCGCAGCCGGAACGTCTTGCCCGACTGCGTGCCTTCCGGCACGGTGAAGCTCGCGCGGCCCGCCAGCGTGGGCACTTCGATCTCGCCGCCCAATGCCGCCGTGGTGAAGTTGATCGGCATCTGGCAATGCAGGTCGTCGCCGTCGCGCTCGAACACCGTGTGCTGCTTGATGTGGATTTCCACATACAGGTCGCCGCTCGGGCCGCCGTTGATGCCCGGCTCGCCGTTACCCGCCGAGCGGATGCGCATGCCGTCGTCGATGCCCGCCGGAATCTTCACTTCCAGCGTCTTCGTTTCCTTCACCTTGCCCGCGCCGTGGCAGGTCGCGCACGGATCGGGAATGTAGCTGCCGCTGCCGTGACACTTCGGGCACGTCTGCTGGATGCTGAAAAAGCCCTGCGACATGCGCACCTGGCCCTGGCCGTGACAAGTCGGGCAGGTCTCGGGCTTGGTGCCCGGCTTCGCGCCCGAGCCGTGACAGACGTTGCAGTTCACCCAGCTCGGCACGCGAATCTGCGTGTCGTAGCCGTGCGCCGCCTGCTCGAGCGTGATCTCCATGCTGTAGCGCAGGTCCGCGCCGCGATACACCTGTGGTCCGCCGCGCCCGCCGCGAGCAGCACCGCCCGCCGCCTGTCCGAAGATGTCGCCGAAGATATCGCCGAAGGCATCGGCGAAACCGCCGAAACCCTGCGCGCCCGCGCCCGCCATGTTCGGATCGACGCCCGCGTGGCCGTACTGATCGTACGCGGCCCGCTTCTGCTGGTCGGAGAGCATTTCGTAGGCTTCCTTCGCCTCCTTGAAATTCTCTTCCGCCTTCTTGTTGTCCGGATTGCGGTCAGGGTGATACTTCATCGCGAGCTTGCGATACGCCTTCTTGATCTCGTCGTCGCTCGCGTTTTTCGCGACGCCCAGAACGTCGTAGTAATCCCGTTTCGCCATGTCGGTTCGATGCCGCCGCGCTTACCCGCGACGGTTCCTGTCAGATGCTGCGAGTCCGTTGCTCCGGCTCGCGCGTAAAACTTCGCGCGCCTCGCCAAAATCAAGGCGCCTCTGAAAAAACAACGTGCCCGGAGAACCGTGAGGCTCGCCAGGCGCGTTACACGTAAGACGCGTCACGCGTCCCGGTCATGCCGCCGAAAAGCGCGCGAGCGTTGCCACTCACGCGCCCTTGCGGCTTAGTCCTTCTTCACTTCCTTGAAGTCGGCGTCGACGACATCGTCGTGCTGCTGGCTCGCGCCCGCTTCCGCCGATGCGCCCGCGCCTGCCGCACCCGCACCCGCGGCCGCGCTCGCCGCGCCTTGCTGCGCCTGCATGTCGGCGTACATCTTTTCGCCGAGCTTCTGCGAAGCCTGAGCCAGCGCTTCAATCTTCGCTTCGATCGTGGCCTTGTCGCTCGAACTGCTCTTCAGCGTTTCTTCGAGGTCCTTCAGCGCCGCTTCGATCTTTTCCTTGTCCGAAGCGTCGACCTTGTCGCCGTATTCCGCGACGGCCTTCTTCGTGCTGTGCACCAGCGCGTCGCCCTGGTTGCGCGCGTCGGCCAGCTCACGCAGCTTGTGATCTTCCTCGGCGTTGGCTTCGGCGTCCTTCACCATCTTGTCGATTTCCGCGTCGGTCAGACCGGAGTTCGCCTTGATGGTGATCTTGTTTTCCTTGCCCGTCGCCTTGTCCTTCGCGCCCACGTGCAAAATGCCGTTCGCGTCGATGTCAAAGGTCACTTCGATCTGCGGCGTGCCGCGCGGTGCGGGCGGAATGCCTTCGAGGTTGAATTCGCCGAGCAGCTTGTTGCCGACGGCCATTTCGCGCTCGCCCTGGAACACCTTGATCGTCACGGCGCCCTGGTTGTCATCCGCCGTCGAATACACTTGCGCGTGCTTCGTCGGGATGGTCGTGTTCTTGTTGATCATCTTCGTCATTACGCCGCCGAGCGTCTCGATGCCGAGCGACAGAGGCGTCACGTCGAGCAGCAGCACGTCCTTGCGGTCGCCCGACAGAACCTGACCCTGAATCGCGGCGCCCACGGCCACGGCTTCGTCCGGGTTCACGTCACGGCGCGGATCCTTGCCGAAGAACTCCTTCACCTTTTCCTGCACCTTCGGCATGCGCGTCATGCCGCCGACGAGAATCACGTCGTCGATTTCGCCGACCTTCACGCCCGCATCCTTGATCGCGATGCGGCACGGTTCGATCGTGCGCTCGATCAGTTCTTCGACGAGCGCTTCGAGCTTCGCGCGGGTGAACTTGAGGTTCAAGTGCTTCGGACCCGACGCGTCCGCCGTGATGTACGGCAGGTTGATGTCGGTCTGCGCGGTCGACGACAGTTCGATCTTCGCCTTTTCAGCGGCTTCCTTCAGGCGTTGCAGCGCGAGCACGTCCTTGCTCAGGTCGACGCCCTGTTCCTTCTTGAACTCGCCGATGATGTAATCGATGATGCGCTGGTCGAAGTCTTCACCGCCGAGGAACGTGTCGCCGTTGGTCGACAGCACTTCGAACTGCATTTCGCCGTCCACGTCCGCGATTTCGATGATCGAAATATCGAACGTGCCGCCGCCCAGGTCGAACACGGCGATCTTGCGGTCGCCCTTTTCGGCCTTGTCCAGACCGAACGCGAGCGCGGCTGCCGTCGGCTCGTTGATGATGCGCTTCACTTCCAGACCGGCGATGCGGCCCGCATCCTTGGTTGCCTGACGCTGGCTGTCGTTGAAGTACGCCGGCACCGTGATGACGGCTTCCGTGACCGGCTCGCCGAGGTAGTCCTCAGCGGTCTTCTTCATCTTGCGCAGCACTTCAGCGGAAACCTGCGACGGCGCGAGGTTCTTGCCGTGCGCTTCGACCCATGCGTCGCCGTTGTCGTGCTTGACGATCTTGTAGGGCATCAAATTGATGTCCTTCTGCACTTCCTTCTCTTCGAAGCGGCGGCCAATCAGGCGCTTGACTGCGTACAGCGTGTTGCGCGGATTGGTGACCGACTGGCGCTTTGCAGGCGCGCCGACGAGGATCTCGTTGTCATCCATGTACGCGATGATCGACGGCGTGGTGCGCGCGCCTTCCGAATTCTCGATGACCTTGACCTGGTTGCCTTCCATCAGCGCCACGCACGAGTTCGTGGTGCCGAGGTCGATACCGATGATTCTGCCCATTTTTTATACTCTCCTAGCTTTGTTCGCTTTGGCGTTGCGGCGGCGGTGTGTCGTGCCTGAGGCCGGCTTTTGCCGCCGATTTGTGCCGATTTACCGGGCCGAACGCCCAAAATTCATACCTGTACGCAAGATAAGAGCGCCAGTTTCGATTTCAAGACCCTTAGGACAATGCGGTCTATAACTTTTTTTGTGCGACGCCGACCTTACTTCGGTGCGGCGACGGTCACGAGCGCCGGACGCAGCACGCGATCCGCGATCACGTAGCCCTTCTGCAGCACAGTGACGACGGTATTCGGATCCTGCTCGGCCGGGACCATCGAGATGGCCTGATGGCGATGCGGATCGAATTTCTCGCCGACCGGATTCAACGCGACGACGCGTCCCTTCTCCAGCGCGCCCGTCAACTGACGCAGCGTCAGCTCGACGCCCTCGCGAACCTTGGTGAGATCGGTCGATTGATCGGCGAGCGCGGCTTCGAGGCTGTCGAGCACGGGCAACAGGTTTTCCGCGAAATTCTCGATGGCGAATTTATGCGCCTTCGACACATCTTCCTGACTGCGGCGGCGCACGTTCTCCGTCTCGGCCTTGGCGCGCAGGAAGTCTTCCTTGAGCGCCGCGATGGTGGCCTGCGCTTCGGCGAGCGCCGCCTCGGCCTCGTTCGGCGTCGGCTGCGGCGCGGCGGCCGCGTCTGCCGGTGCGGGCTGTGCCGCTTTGGTCGTGTCGGCGGCCTGGCGCGCGGTTTCGTCGGCGGGGGCCGGGTTCTGGCTCGCTGAATTCTCTTGCGTGTTTTCCATGTCGCTGAATGTGTATTGCTGTGAGTTGAATCGGTTGCGAAAGCGGTGGGACGTCAGGGCCGCCGCGTTTTTCGCACTAGCGGCGGAAATTGGGGCGTCGAAAGCATTTTCAAGCCTCCGAAGCGAATTTTTCGGACAAATTTCAGCCCCTCTATGGCGCCGAAATGGCCCGTAACGAACACTTCGCCGCACCGCGCAATTTTAAGATTGAGGGAAGTCCCTGACTCGCCTACACTTCAATCAAGCACCGCAGGACGCACGTTTACCCTAATCCTACGAAATGCTTCATTCCGCTTTCAGCCCTTGCCCGTTTCCTGAACCGGCCGCTTTCTGACCGGGCAACCCGTCCTTCGGGGGTACCATGAAACTGACCTTTGCTATCGCGGTGGTCGCCCTGGTACTCGTCGCGGGAACGACCACCATATGCATGTCCGGCGTCGTGACCGACCGTAACACCGAGTACGGCGGGGTTCACGCGACCATCGAAAGCTACTTCAATCCGAACGAGAAAATTTGTCGATAGTCCGCCGGTCCCGCTTCGTCGGCCTGCCCTGCAAGCCGGCCGTGGGCTCGCGGAAGTTCTTTCGGCGCTCGGCTTCGGTCAGACGCTTCGCCCGGCCTTCCGCAGTTTCGGCGTAGAGCGTCTGGGCGACCGTCGCCGGGCCGCGCACGTCGCATAGCCCGAGCACTTCGACCTGCCAGACGAGCCGCTCGATATCGATCTCGACGATATCGCCCACACGTACGTCTTTCGACGGCTTCACGTTCGCACCGCCAATCTTCACGCGGCCCTTCTCCACCGCGTCGCTGGCAAGCGAACGCGTTTTGAAGAAACGCGCCGCCCAAAGCCATTTATCGATGCGCAAACGCGCGCCGGGTTCCGTCGAAATCTTGTAGTTCATGGGTGAATGCCTGAAAAAACCGTGCTCAGGCGACGGCAGTCAGCGGCTGCACGGACTGCACGGGCCACCCCTGCAGGTGCTGCGCGGCGATTTCGCCGAGCGCCTTGATCCATGCGGGCGCCGAGTTCAGGCACGGAATCCGGTGGAAATGCCTGCCGCCGGCCTTCACAAATTCGTCGCGCACCTCGATGCCAATTTCCTCGATCGTCTCCAGGCAATCCGCCGTAAAGCCGGGACAGAACACGTCCACGCGCGCGACGCCGCCCGCGCCGAGCTCCGTGACCGTCGGCGCGGTGTACGGCTGAAGCCATTCCGCGCGGCCGAAACGCGACTGGAACGTCACGCGGCATTCCACCGGCGTGAGTCCGAGCGCGGACGCGAGCAGCGCGCCGGTCAACTGGCACTGGTCGTGGTAAGGGTCGCCGAGATCCATCGTGCGCTTCGGCACGCCGTGGAAACTCAGGACGAGCTTGTCGCCCGCGGCGAAATCCGGCTGGCCGTGATGGCGCCAATAGTCGCGCACCTGCTCCGCGAGCGCGGCGATATACGCCGGATGGTCCGCGTAATGGCGGATCGTGCGGATTTCCGGCTGATTGCGCACGCGACTCAGCGCGGCGAAGGCATCGTCGAACGCGGTGGCTGTCGTGGACGACGAGTACTGCGGGTACATCGGCAAGAGCAGAATGCGATCCGCGCCTTCGAGCTTCAGTTGATTGAGCATTGCGCCGATGCCGGGCGAACCATAGCGCATCGCGTAGTCGACGATCACGTGATAGTCGTTCGCCGCGAACAGCCGGCGCAAACTCTCGACCTGCTTTTCCGTATGCACGCGCAGCGGCGAGCCCTCGGGCATCCACACCTGCGCGTACTTTTTCGCCGACGCGCGCCCGCGAAACGGCAGGATGAGCCCGCGCAGAATGATCTGCCACACGAGCGAAGGAATTTCGACCACGCGCGGATCGGACAGGAATTGCGCCAGATACTTGCGCACCGCCCGCGGCGTGGGCGCGTCCGGCGTGCCGAGATTGATCAGCAGCACCGCGACGCGATGCGAAGCGCTGGGCTGCGAAGGCAACTCGAGGTCGAAACGCATAGGGCAGGCGGGCCGGGAAGGTCGTCGAAAAGGTGAAGACCATTATAGCGGCGCGCCCGAACGCACATCATTGGCCGAACGGCCTAGTGGCGCAGCCCCGCGCTGCCTGACAGGATGGCGTTACTGATGACTGAGCGACATCGACAGCAAACGCGCGGTGATATCCACGATCGGAATCACGCGGTTGTACGCCATGCGCGTCGGGCCGATCACGCCGAGCGTGCCGACGATCTTCCCGTTGACCTCGTACGGCGCCGTCACGACGCTCATTTCCTCGATCGGCACGAGATTCGACTCGCCGCCGATGAAAATCTGCACGCCTTGCGCGTGACTCGATACATCCAGCAACTGAAGGAGGCTCGTCTTTTGGTCGAACAAGTCGAAAAGCTTGCGCAGGCGCGCCATGTCGGACGAAAGGTCCGCCACTTCGAGCAGATTGCGCTCGCCGGAAATGAGCACGGTGTCCGTGGGGTCCGTCTCGGCGGTGCTCGCGACCACGGCCGCCTGCATGAGCACGGTCATGTCGCCGCGCAACTGGTCGATTTCCTCGCGCAGGCGCCGGCGCACTTCGTCGAACGAGAGGCCCGCGAAATGCGCGTTGATGTAATTGGAGGCTTCGACGAGCTGCGAGGGCGAGTAATCGCGCTGCGTCGCCATCATGCGGTTCTGGACGTCGCCTTCGGGCGTCACGATGATCAGCAGAATGCGCTTGTCCGACAGCCGCATGAACTCGATCTGCTTGAACATGTGGCTGCGGCGCGGCGTGAGCACGACCCCCGCGAACGACGACAGACTCGACAGCACGCTCGCCGCCGCCGCGACGATCTTCTGTGGCTCCTCGCCCTGCAGCCGCGTCTTGACCGCGGTGGTCATGGCTTCGTCTTGCGGCGCTTCTACAGTCAGCATCGTGTCGACGAAGAGCCGGTAGCCGCGCGGCGTGGGAATGCGTCCCGCCGATGTATGCGGACTCGCGACGAGGCCGAGCTCCTCGAGATCCGACATCACGTTGCGGATCGTCGCGGGACTCAGTTCGAGACCGGAATGGCGTGATAACGTGCGCGAACCGACCGGCTGACCTTCGGCGATATAGCGCTCGATCAACGTCTTGAGGAGGGTTTGTGCACGTGGGTCTAGCATGGGGAAATTTTAGCTCAACGAGTCGTGGGGCGGCGACCCGCGCCGCGTGCGCTGCGTTCAACGTCCGCTCCATTCTAGCGAGAAACAACGGGCGTGCCGGCGCAATGCCGCGCAATCCCGTCGCGGCACGTCCGGCCGCCATCGCGCACGGTTCTTTTCGCTCTCTGACTATGGTGTAATGCCGGCATGGAAATTGGCCAATTCAAGACCGTCGCGCTCGTGGGGCGCACCAACACGCCGGGCATCGAGGCGCCGCTGAGATCGCTCGCCGGTCTGCTGGCGCACCAGGGCTTCGAGGTCGTGTTCGAGGCGAGCACGGCGAAAGACGTCGGCGTGGCGGAATTCCCGGCGCTCTCCATCGCCGAGATGGGCGCGCGCGCGGACGTCGCGATCGTGCTCGGCGGCGACGGCACCATGCTCGGCATCGGACGGCAGCTCGCGCCGTACAAGACGCCGCTCATCGGCGTGAATCACGGGCGGCTCGGCTTCATTACGGACATCCCGCTCAAGGCGATGCAGGAGATCATCCCGCAGATGCTCGCCGGGCAGTTCGAGCGCGAGGAGCGCAGCCTGCTCGAAGCGCGCATCATGCGCGACGACAAACCCATTTACCACGCGCTCGCGTTCAACGACGTCGTGGTGAATCGCAGCGGCTTTTCCGGCATGGCGGAGTTGCGCGTGTCGGTGGACGGCCATTTCATGTACAACCAGCGTTCGGACGGCCTCATCGTCGCGACGCCTACCGGCTCGACCGCCTACGCGCTGTCGTCGGCGGGGCCGATTCTCCATCCGCAGTTGCAGGGCTTCGTGCTGGTGCCGATCGCGCCGCATTCGCTGTCGAACCGTCCGATCGTGCTGCCCGACGATTCGAAGGTGACCATCCAGATCATCGGCGGACGCGACGTGAACGTGAATTTCGACATGCAGTCGTTCACCGCCGTCGAACTGAACGACGCAATCGAAGTGCGGCGCTCCAAGCACACGGTGCCGGTGCTGCATCCGGTCGGCTACAGCACCTACGCGACATTGCGCAAGAAGCTGCACTGGAACGAGCATCCGTCGCAGGACGCCTCGTCGCTCTGAACCAACCTCTCGTATTTCCCTTTCCCGAAGCGTCCATGCTCCGTCATCTTTCCATTCGAGATTTCGTCATCGTCGCCACGCTGGACATCGATTTCGATCCGGGTTTCACAGTCTTTTCGGGAGAAACCGGCGCGGGCAAGTCGATTCTGATCGATGCCCTCGCCCTCACGCTCGGCGCGCGCGGCGACGCGAGCGTCGTGCGCACCGGCCAGGCGCGCGCGGATATCACCGCGGAATTCGGCACGCATGCTCAAGTGACGCGCTGGCTGGACGAGCACGCGTTGTCGCAAGAGAGCGACTCGGTCATGCTGCGCCGGGTCATCGATTCGGGCGGCCGCTCCCGCGCGTTCATCAACGGCACGCCCGCGACGCTCGCGCAGCTTCGCGAAGTGGGTGAAATGCTCGTCGATATTCACGGCCAGCACGCGCATCAGTTGCTGATGCGGCCGGACGCGCAGCGCGAACTCTTCGACACGCACGCGCAATTGCTCGATACCGCCGGCGCGGTGAATCGCGCGTGGCGCGCCATGCGCGATGCGCAGCAAGCCGTCGAGACCGCGCAAAGCCGCGACCGCGAACTGCAACTGGAGCGCGAGCGCCTCGCGTGGCAGTTGAGCGAATTCGACAAGCTCGCGCCACAACCGGGCGAGTGGGAAGAAGTGAGCGCGGAGCATCATCGGCTGTCGCATTCGGCGAGTCTCATCGACGGCGTGCAGGGCGCACTCGGCGCGCTCTCCGAATCCGACGAAGCGATGATCTCCCAACTCGGCGCGATCATCTCGAAGGTGCGCGGCCTCGCCGACATCGATCCCGCGTTGAACGACGTGCTCGCGTCGCTCGAACCGGCGGAGATCCAGTTGCAGGAAGCCTCGTATTCGCTGTCGCATTACGCGCAGCGGCTCGAACTCGATCCCGACCGGCTCGCGCAAGTCGAAAGGCGCATGGACCAACTGCATTCGACGGCGCGCAAATTCCGCCTTCAGCCCGAAACGCTGCCCGAGGAACACGACGCGCGCCGCCGCCAGCTCGCCGAACTCGACGCCGCCGCGGATCTCGACGCGCTCAACGCCGCAGCGGACAAGGCGAAAAACGACTATCTCGCGCAGGCCAAAGTGCTGTCGAAGGCGCGCGCGAAGGCCGCGAAACATCTGTCGAAAGCCGTCACCGAAGGCATGCAGGAATTGTCGATGGCGGGCGGCAGCTTCGAAGTCGCGCTCGTGCCGCTCGCGGAAGGCGGCGCGAACGGGCTGGAGCAGATCGAGTTCCGCGTCGCGGGTCATGCGGGCGTGGCGTTGAGGCCGCTCGCGAAAGTCGCCTCGGGCGGCGAGCTCGCGCGTATAAGCCTCGCGCTCGCCGTGATCGCGAGCACCGCGAGCCCGACGCCCACGCTCATCTTCGACGAAGTGGACACGGGCATCGGCGGTGGCGTGGCGGAAGTGGTCGGGCGTCTGTTGCATCAGCTCGGGCGCGACCGTCAGGTGCTGTGCGTCACGCACTTGCCGCAAGTGGCCGCGCGCGGCGACCAGCATTTCCAGGTCGCAAAGTCTCCCGACGATACCGGCGGCACCGTCAGCACGGTGACGCCGCTCGACAAGGGCAAGCGCATCGAGGAAGTGGCGCGCATGCTCGGTGGTCTGGAAATCACCGCGACCACCCGCAAGCACGCGAAGGAAATGCTGGCCGCCTGAGGCCCGACTCAGGCAGCCACCGCAAACACCCGCTCCCACAACGCCGTCACCGCGTCGCGTTCGGCCTGAACCTCGGCCGGATCGACACGCGCCTTCTCCATGCCGTCGAGCCTCAGCGTGTGCTGCAGCTTGCGGTAATGCCGGTAGGCCGCGCCGATCACATCGGCTTCGTCTTCGGCGATCGATCCGCTCTTCGCTGCGAGCTTGAGCAGCGTGATATTGCCCGCGTTGCGCAAAAACTCGCGATGCTCGCGCGTGTGCAGCAACACCCAGTACTGCACGATGAACTCGATATCGACCATGCCGCCGCGATCGTGCTTCAGGTCGAACAGGTCGCTGCGATTCGGATGCCCATCGGCGACGCGCTGGCGCATCGACACGATCTCGCGGGCCAGCGCGGCGGCGTCGCGCTCCATGATGAGCACGTCGGCGCGAATCTTCTCGAACTCCGCGCCGATTTCGGCGTCGCCCGCGCTGTAACGTGCGCGCGAAAGCGCCTGATGCTCCCAGACCCACGCCGTGTTCGCCGCGTCGCCCTCGCGGATCTGATAGCGGCGGAACGTTGCGAGGTCGGTCACGAGCAGGCCGGATTCGCCGTTGGGCCGCAGACGCAGGTCGACATCGAAGAGCGTGCCCGCGCCGGTCGCCGCCGTGAGCCAGGTGATGAGACGGCGCGTGAACATCGCGTAGATCTCGGAGGCCGCGTCGTCGGCATCGTCGTACAGGAAGATGAGATCGAGGTCCGACGCGTAGCCCAGTTCCTTGCCGCCGAGCTTCCCGTACGCGATGACCGAGAAGCGCGGCGTCTCGCGATGCCGCTTCGGGAACTGCTTCCACACGGTCTGCACGGTCACGTCGAGCACGGCGTCAGCGAGTTCGGACAGGCGGTCGCTCACGTGCTCCACGCTCAGATGGCCCGCGAGATCGATCAGCAGAATGCGGAACACCTCGGCCTGATGCGCGTGGCGCAGCAGATCCATCTGATGTTCGACATCTTCGGCGGCGTCGAGCCGCGCGGTCAGCGAATGCTTGAACGCGGACCAGTCGAAGGGGCTCGCGATCGCTTCGTCGTCGAGCAATTCGTCGAGCAATTGCGGATGGCGAATCAGATAGCCCGCCGCCCAGCGCGAACCCGACAGCACCGACAGCACGCGCTCCAGCGCCGCCGGATATTCCGTGAGCAGCGCGAGATAGGCGCCGCGTTTGCCGATGGCTTCGAGCAGGTCGAAAAGCCGCACGATGATGTCGCCGCGCTTGCCCGCGTCGATCGACTGCACGGCTTCGAGCGCCCGTTGCGCGACGATGTCGAAGCGCTCGCGGCTCTGCGACGGCAAGCCGGCATAACGCGCCGAATTCCACACGCCGGTCAGACGCGAAAGTACCGGCGCGGGGTCCGCGAAGCCGAGTTCCACAAGACGCGCGGCGAGTTCTTCCTGCGCGGAGTCGTCGGCGAGCGCGCTGCTCCAGATCCAGGTCGCCGCCGAATCCTCCGCGACGCCGCAGCCGCCCTGCCCGCTCACCTTGTCGGCAAAGATCGCGTCGAACTGCTGCTCGACGAGTTCACGATGCGCGTCGAGCTTTTCCATCAGCCCGGCATAGTCGGCGAAGCCGAGCGATTTCGCGAGCAATGCGCGCTCGTCTTCGGCGACGGGCATCGCGTGCGTCTGCGCGTCGTTGCGGTATTGCAGCCGATGCTCGACCGTGCGCAGGAACAGATACGCGTCGGACAGCGCCTCGCAGACGTTGGGCGCGAGCAGGCCGTGCGCGGCAGCGCGTTCGAGTACCGCGAGCGTCGGACGAATGCGGAAATCCGCGGCCTGACCGCCGCGAATCAACTGAAATACCTGCGCGCTGAACTCGATTTCTCGGATGCCGCCGCGTCCGAGCTTGATGTCGTCGGCCTTGTCGGGACGCATCGACGCGCGCCGCCGCGCTTCCTGCCGAATCTGCTGATGCAGCGAGCGAATGGCCGCGATCACGCCGTAATCGAGATAGCGCCGGTAGATGAACGGCGTCGCGATCGCTTCGAGCTGTTTGACGAGGCGCTTCGCGGAATCGCTCTGCGTCTCCGACACGACCCGTCCCTTGATCCACGCGTAGCGCTCCCACTCGCGGCCCTGCACATAGAAATACTCTTCGAGCATGCCGAGGCTGCACACGAGCGGGCCGGAATCGCCATTGGGCCGCAGCCGCATGTCGACGCGGAACACATAGCCGTCCTGCGTGATCTCCGCGAGCGCGCCGATCAGCCGCTTGCCGAGCCGTGTGAAGAATTCCTGCGTGGCGAGCGCCGAGCGCGTGCCGCCCGCGGTTTCGCCATCTTCCTCATAGACGAAGATCAGGTCGATGTCCGACGACGCGTTCAACTCGCGCCCGCCGAGCTTGCCCATGCCGACCACGCCGAGCGACAGCCGCTCGCCTTCCGGTCCACGCGGCTCGCCGAAGAGCGCTTCGAGATCCGCCGACAGCACCGCGAGCGCACGCTGCACGGTCACTTCGGCGAGATCGGTCATCGCGCCGGTGACTTCGGCGACGTCGGCCGCGCCCGCGAGATCGCGCTCCATCACCGTGCAGAACACGTCCGTCCGCAGACGCCGCAGCGCGGTCTTGAGCGCGGTTTCGTCGAGCACGCCGTTTTCGTTGCACGGCGCGCAGTGCGCGTCGAGCCGCGCTTCGATCCATTCGCGCGTGATGCGCGAGCGCGCCCACTGCGCGACATTCGACGCCAGTTCAGGCCGCGCCGCGTACGCGCGCGCCGCATAGTTGGAATAGTCGGAACTGAGAAGGGTTGCGTGGGTCATGAATGATTGGGTTCGCTCATTGCTTCCGGTAAGACATAGCGCTTCACGCACTGCGCCCCGAGTCTTGCCGGGCGCGGCTTTGCGAGCCTTCATGCGTGCACGGGCAGCGGCCTTCCTCGCGATGCCCGTGTTACATTTCAGCGTCAAACACGCAAAACTACCATATCGCCCGACAGCAGCAGCATGTCCGACAGCAGACAATCCGTCGACCCGACCGAAGTTGGACAAGCCAAGCCCAGCGGCAACGCCGAGCGCGTGCTTTCACGCGTCTTCAAAATCGTTCTCGTCATCGCCGCGATCGCCTATTTCGCGGTGGCGGGCATCTATGTCGGCCTGCGCTATCTCGTCATGCCGCAGGTCGATTCGTTCCGGCCGCGCATCGAGCAGCTCGTCTCGTCGAAGATTCACGCGCAGTTGCATATCGGCAGGATTTCCGCGCGATGGTCGGGACTTTCGCCGACACTCGATATCGACAATCTGCGCATCGACGCCAACGATGGCTCGCCGGGTCTCGCCGTGCCGCACGCGAGCGCGAGCATCGCGTGGGCGTCGCTGCTGCATCTGCGGCCGAAGCTCGCGGACCTGACCGTCGACGGTCCCGATGTGATCATCGCGCGCAACGCGGACGGCGCGCTGTCCGTCGCGGGCGTGCCGATTCCCACGCATCGCACGGGCTCGAACGCATTCACGACCTGGCTGCTCGGCCAGGACCACATTCTTCTGCGCGATGGCACGCTGCGCTGGCGCGATGCGCAACGCGCCGCGCCCGAAATCGCGTTCAAGCGGCTGCATCTCGCGATCATCAACGACGGCACGCGCCATCGGCTCGCGCTCAAGGCGCCCGCCGACGGCGACGTGCTGCACGGCCCGCTCGACTTCCGCGCGGACTTCCGTCATCAGCCTTTTTCCGCGATGGGCGCGCCCGCGAACTGGACCGGCCGCCTCTACATGTCGACCGGCCCCGTCGATCTGCCGACGCTCGCGCGCTACGTGAAGCTGCCGTTCCAGATGTACAGCGGGCGCATCAACAACCAGATCTGGCTGAACTTCGCGGGCGGCCAGTTGCAGAACGCGAGCGGCGAGCTGATCGGCGCGAACGTCGCGCTGCGCGTGCGCGCGACGCAGCCGCGCCTCGATCTGCCGATCACGCGTTTCGGCTGGAGCATCGACAAGAACGACACCGAATACACGCTGAACTTGCGCGACCTGCATGCGGAGCTGGGCCAGCCGCCGCTCGAGGACGGCACGCCGGTCGCGCGCCTGCTCGTGTCGCGTGCGCTCACGGGCACGTATCGCGCGCCGAGCGTCGGCAAAGGGCAACTGGTGCGGCTGACGGGCGATAGCGTCGATATCGGCATCCTCGCGGAATTCGTGCGCGCGCTGCCGGTGCCGGCGAAAGTGCTCAACGAGCTCGTGCGCTTCAATCCGCGCGGCCAGGTGTCGAACTACACGATCTTCACCGAGCGCGCCGCGCCGAAGACCGAGGAAGAAGCGCAGGAGCAACGCAAGAAAGGCGACGCGCCGCTCCTGCATTACGCGTTCAAGGCCGATCTCGAAGGCCTGAGCATCCAGGCGCAGGAGCCGCCGCCCGGACTCACGATCAACAATCATCCGCGCGCGGGCATTCCCGGCGTCGAGAACATCTGGGGCACGCTCGACGCGAACGAGAAAGAAGGCAGGATCGCGATCGACACGAAGAACGTGGCCGTCATCATTCCCGGCGCGTTCGACGATCCGCGCCTCACCTTCGACTCGCTGCAAGGCAATGCGCGCTGGACCGTCGCGGATGCCGTCGCGCCCGGCGAACTGCGCCGCGCGTTCACGATCCACCTCGAAAGACTGCGCGTGAAGAACGCCGACGCCGAAGGCGAAGCCACCGCCGATTACTGGAACCAGGGCCACGGGCGCGGCAATCTCGACCTGAAGGCGAAGGTCGCCCATCTGAAGGTGACGAGCCTCGTGCGCTATCTGCCGACGAGCCTGAACGAGCGCGTGCGCGTCTATCTCGGCCATGCGCTGCAGGCGGGCGTCGCGAAGAACGGGACGATCGAAGTGCACGGCGATCTCACGCGCTTTCCGTACGCGAAGTTTCCGGACGCGGGCATCTTCCACATCAATGCGCCGTTCACGGGCGGCAAGTTCGACCCGACGCCGTTCCCGCCGCGCAAGATGGCCAACGGCCTGCCGAACTTCTGGCCGGCGTTCGAGGGCATCGACGGCGTGTTCACGCTCGCGCAGAACAAGCTCGGGTTCGATATCGACAAAGGACATTACCGCGACGTGAAGGTCTCGAAGGTCATCGGACGCATCGACGATACGGGCAATCGCGAGACCAAGCTGTGGATCGACGGCAAGGCGCGCGGCCCGCTCGCCGACATGCTTCAATACGTCGACGACAGCTCGCTCGGCCTGATGGCAAAGCACGCGACGCGCAAGATCGACGCCAAGGGCGACGCCGCGCTCGCGCTCACGCTCGGCATTCCGCGCTATCGTCCGCCCGCGCCGCTGCCGCCGCTCAAGCCCGAGTACAAAGGCTCGCTCACCTTCGCGGACAACGAAATCACGTACGGCAATCTGCCGCCGCTCACGCATCTGCGCGGCCGCGCCGACTTCGCCGCGAAGACCGTGACGCTCGACGGTCTAACCGCACAGTTGCTCGGCGGCGACGTGCGCGCGAAAGGCGGCGTGCAGCCGGACGGCAGCTATGCGATCGACGTAAACGGGCGCATCGGCGCGGATGCCGCCACGAAGCTCAATCGGCGAATCACGCCGCAGGTCACGGAATTCATGAAGCGCATCAAAGGCACCGCGCCTTACGAACTGCACGTGCACGGCGTGAAAAACGCGCTGCCGAACGTGCAGGCGAACTCGGATCTGACCGGTCTCGGCATCGATCTGCCCGCGCCGTTCGGCAAGCCGCAAGGCACGCCGATGCCGTTCTCCTTCACCTTCCAGCCCGCGCCGGGCGGCGCGTCGGATCTGCATGACGCGCGGATGAGCGTCGGGCCGGTGGCCGCGCATTATGTGCTGCAGCAGATCGGCCAGGCGCAGGTGAAGATCGATCCGCAAAACCCCGCCGAACCGATGAACATGCGCGCGCGCCTGAAGGTCGTGCGCGGCGCGATCGGCGTGAACACGCCCGCGGACCCGCCGGCCGAAGGCGTGAGCGCAAGCGCCGATCTGAACGAGCTGGACGCCGACGCATGGCGCAAGACTTTCGCCGAGATCACCGCCGCAGCGCCCGATTCGACGGCCGCGAACGCGCCGCGCCCGCCAATGAGCGAGAACGTCAGGCAGTTCATCCCGACGCGCGCCGCCATCCACTTCACGACGCTCAAGCTGCTCGACCGGCGCTGGGAGAACGTCGCCATCGACGCGCGCGAGTCGGATCGCAAGTGGCAGGCGAACATCGCGTCGGATCAGATATCGGGCGATGTCGCGTGGACGCCGGGCGCCACCCGCGACAGCCCCGGCGCATTGCAGGCGCGCCTCGCGAAGGTCGTGATTCCGGAAAAGACGGGCGCCGATTCCGTCGGCCCGGTCATCAGGAAGCCGCCGCGCAACGTGCCGACGATCGATCTCATCGTGAACGAGCTCGTGTTTCGCGGGCACAGCCTCGGGCGGCTCGAAGTGGACGCGCACAACGAAGTCATTGCCGACGAGCCGATCTGGACGCTCGACAAGCTCGAACTCATCAATCCCGACGCGACGCTCACCGCGAACGCGACGTGGCGCACGCTGCCGGGCGGCGTCGTGAAGGTTGACACGGAAGACGCCATCCCGCGCCGCACGTCGCTCGATTTCAAGCTCGACGTGAAGAACGGCGGCCAGTTGATCGACCGTTTCGGTGCGCCGCACGTCGTCAATTCGGGCAGCGGCACGGTGTCGGGCCACGCGGGCTGGAACGGCGGCCCGACCGCCGTCGATGTGAACACGCTCGATGGCAACGTCGCCGTCGATCTGCGTCACGGCCAGATTCTGCGCGCGCCGGGCGCGGCGAAGTGGCTCGGCATCTTCAGCCTGCGCAGCCTCGCGAACCTGCTGACGCTGCATTTCGACGATGTCGTCGGCAAGGGGCTGCCGTTCGAGAAGATCACGGGCAATGCAAAGATCGTCGATGGCATCAGCCACACGGACGACTTCCTCATGGTGACATCGCCCGCGCGCGTGCAGATGCAGGGCCTCGTCGATATGCCGAAGGAGACGCAGGATCTTCACGTGAAGGTGATTCCGACGGTCGGCGCGGGCGCGGCGGCGATCGGCGCCGCCGTGATCAATCCGCTGCTCGGCCTCGGCGTGCTCGCGGCGGACATCGCGCTGTCGGCATCGATCCAGAAAGCCTTCGCGCTCGACTATTCGATCACCGGCTCCTGGAGCAAACCCGTCGTTAAGCGCCTCAATGGCGATCAGGGTAAGATCGAAACACCCGCTGCCGCCGTGGTTCCGTCCGCTGCCCGCTGAAAACGGGCGCTCGCGCGAGCCTCGGCGACGCCGTTTTCGTCCCCTTTTTTATCGGCGCATAGAGACATGAGCGAAAGATCGACCGATAGCGCGGCGCCGTTTCAGGTCGCCGCGCTCCAGATGGTCAGCACGCCGGACCTCGAACGCAATCTGGCCGACGCCGGACGCCTCATCGCCGAGGCCGCGCGCGGCGGCGCGCAACTGGTGCTCCTGCCCGAATATTTCTGCTATATGGGCTTCAAGGACACCGACAAGCTCGCGATCCGCGAAATGCCCGGCTCGGGACCGATCCAGCAGTTTCTGTCCGACGCGGCGCGCGAGCATCGCGTGTGGATCATCGGCGGGACGCTGCCGCTGCAATCACCGGAACCGGATCGCGTGCTGAACACGACGCTCGTCTTCGATCCCACGGGCAAGCAGGTCGCGCGCTACGACAAGATTCATCTGTTCAATTTCGAAAAGGGCGAAGAATCGTTCGACGAAGCGCGCACCATCTGCCCCGGCAGCGAAGTGCGGACGTTCGAGGCGCCGTTCGGGCGCGTCGGGCTGTCGGTGTGCTATGACCTGCGCTTTCCCGAGCTGTATCGCAAGCTCGGAGATTGCGCCCTGATGGTCGTGCCTTCCGCGTTCACTTACACGACCGGCAACGCGCACTGGGAGACGTTGCTCAAGGCGCGCGCCGTGGAGAATCAATGCTACATGCTGGCCGCGGCGCAAGGCGGCAGGCACGAGAACGGGCGCCGCACGTGGGGCCACAGCGTGCTGATCGATCCGTGGGGCGAGATCGTCGCCGTCAGAGATGAAGGCATGGGCGTGGTGGCGGGCGGCATCGATCTGCAACGTATCGCGGCCGTGAGGCAGAGCTTGCCGGCTTATCGACATCGCGTGATCGGATGATCGCGCAGCTTACTCAACTGATGACTTGAAGACGCGGATTTCTTCCCGCAACTGAGCCGACTGAATCAGACCGTAGAATAGTCTGCAATTCGTCCGAAATATCACACGCAATAGGCACCGCATGAACATCATCGAACCCGGCATTCGTAATCTGGTCACGGCGAAGGACGTTTTGCTCACGCCCTACGGCCTCGACGAAGGACTGATCACCCGCACGCTCGCGGAAATCTTCACGCATCGCGTGGACTACGCGGACCTCTATTTCCAGTCCACGCGCAGCGAAGCGTGGAGTCTCGAAGAAGGCATCGTCAAATCGGGCAGCTTCAGCATCGATCAGGGCGTCGGCGTGCGCGCCGTATCCGGCGAGCGCACGGCGTTCGCCTATTCGGACGACCTGTCGCCCGAATCCATCCGTCAGGCCGCGATCGCGACGCGCGCAATCGCCAAGGCGGGCGGCGGCAAACACAAGGTCAAACCGGCGAGCACGCTCACGGGCGTATCGGGGCGCGATCTGTATCTCGCCGCCGATCCGCTGCATTCCCTTGACGCCACGGCCAAGGTGAAGTTGCTGGAACGCGTCGAGCAAATGGCGCGGGCCAAGGATCCGCGCATCACGCAAGTGATGGCGGGCATGGCCGGTGAATACGATGTCGTGCTCGTCGCGCGCAGCGACGGCGCGCTCGCTGCGGACGTGCGTCCGCTCGTGCGCGTATCGGTGACGGTGATCGCGGAGCAGAACGGCCGGCGCGAAATCGGCACGGGTGGCGGCGGCGGACGCTTCGACTACGGCTATTTCACCGACACGATCCTCCAGAAATATGTCGATGACGCCGTGCACGCCGCGCTCGTCAATCTCGAAGCGCGCCCTGCTCCGGCGGGCGCCATGACCGTCGTTCTCGGGCCGGGCTGGCCGGGCGTGCTGCTGCACGAGGCGGTCGGACACGGGCTGGAGGGCGATTTCAACCGCAAGGGCTCGTCGGCGTTCGCGGGGATGATCGGCGAGCAGGTGGCGGCCAAGGGCGTCACCGTGGTCGATGACGGCACGCTGCCGAACCGGCGCGGCTCGCTCAATATCGACGACGAAGGCAACCCGACGCAATGCACGACGCTGATCGAGGACGGCATTCTGAAGGGCTACATTCAGGATTCGCTCAACGCGCGCCTGATGAAGATGCCGGTGACGGGCAACGCGCGCCGCGAATCGTACGCCGCGCTGCCGATGCCGCGCATGACGAACACCTACATGCTCAACGGCGACAAGGACCCGCAGGAGATTCTCGCTTCCGTGAAGAACGGCTTGTATGCGGTGAATTTCGGCGGCGGGCAGGTCGATATCACCAACGGCAAGTTCGTGTTCTCGGCGTCCGAGGCGTACATGATCGAGAACGGCAAGATCACGTATCCGGTGAAGGGCGCGACGCTGATCGGCAGCGGGCCGGAATCGCTCAAGTACGTGACGATGATCGGCAACGATATGTCGCTCGATAGCGGCGTCGGCGTGTGCGGCAAGGAAGGCCAGAGCGTCCCGGTGGGCGTGGGTCAGCCGACGTTGCGCATCGAGAAGATGACGGTCGGCGGGACGGTTTGATCTTTATGCGGATTTTCCGCATCGGATGCGTTTGTTTGCGGCGTCGCCGCGTGTCCTGATGCGGATTGTCCGCGTTTTCGTCGTTGCAGGCTTGTCAGCACCGTACGTTTGAGGTTATAAAAGCAGTCACAACTTTTATCGAACACCTTCGATCCATCATGTCCGCCAAGTTTTATTTTTATTTTTTTGGCATCTCAAGCCGCTGGCGGATCGAGAGGGGTGAGTCGTACACAGGTTGAACAGACCTAATTCCCGAAAAAACCGCCAGCGAGTCTGGCGGTTTTTTTTCGCCTTGTTTAGTTCGAATTGCACGCCGCCGTAGGAGAACAGAAATGCCCCCGCACAATACCGATGATGTTCGTATCCGTGAGCTGAAAGAGCTGACCCCGCCCGCGCATCTGATCCGCGAGTTCCCCTGCGCCGAGCCGGTTTCGGAGCTGATCTACAACGCGCGGCAGTCGATGCATCGCATTCTTCATGGGATGGATGACCGGTTGATCGTGATCGTCGGGCCCTGCTCGATTCATGATCCCAAGGCGGCTATGGAGTACGCGGGGAAGTTGATCGAGCAGCGCAAGCGGTTCGCGGGGGAACTGGAAATCGTGATGCGCGTGTATTTCGAAAAACCGCGTACGACGGTTGGGTGGAAGGGGCTCATCAACGATCCGTATATGGATAACAGCTTCAAAATCAATGACGGGTTGCGGGCTGCGCGTGAGTTGCTGATGCGGATCAATGAGATTGGTCTTCCCGCCGGCACTGAGTATCTCGATATGATCAGCCCACAGTACATTGCTGATCTGATTTCGTGGGGAGCGATCGGGGCGCGGACTACTGAATCTCAAGTGCATCGTGAGCTTGCCTCCGGTTTGTCGTGTCCGGTGGGGTTCAAGAATGGTACTGACGGTAATGTGAAGATCGCTGTGGACGCGATAAAGGCGGCTTCACAGTCGCATCATTTCCTTTCTGTGACGAAGGGCGGGCATTCGGCGATTGTTTCTACTGCGGGGAATGAGGATTGTCATATCATTTTGCGCGGCGGTAAGGCGCCTAACTACGATGCGGCGAGTGTGGATGCTGCTTGTAGTGATATCGGGAAGGCTGGTTTGGCTGCGCGGTTAATGATTGACGCGAGTCATGCTAATAGTTCGAAGAAGCATGAGAATCAGATTCCGGTTTGTGAGGATATTGGGCGGCAGCTTGCTGCGGGGGATGAGCGGATTGTTGGCGTGATGGTGGAGTCGCATCTTGTTGCTGGGCGGCAGGATCTGAAGGAAGGTTGCGAACTCACGTACGGGCAAAGCGTGACCGATGCTTGTATCGGGTGGGATGAGAGTGTGAAGGTGCTGGAAGGGTTGGCGCAGGCGGTTAAGCAGCGGCGAGTAGTCCGCGGCGGAGGCAATTAAGTCAGTAAGCGGTCGCTTCAGGCGGCGACCGCCTACTCCGACAGCGGAACTTCCCTGCTGCGCAGTGGTAAGCGCGGTAGCTCACTGAATCCTGGCGGCCTTCCAATAGGCGGCATTTCTTCCGTCTTTTTCAACCTCTCGGTAATCGTGCATGTCAAAGTCGCAAACGAACGTGGCGGCCGCGTCCCAAGCGACATTGAGTAATTGCATGCCAACAATTTCAAATTCGTCGGAAGCAGGGAACGCAGTAATCGCAATGACACTGACAAATAAGCAGTCAAATGCAATCCGTTAAGCATTCGACCCTCTAGGCGAGTCCCATAGAACGTCAACGCCACCGTCAGCTCGATTTAGTACGCGCGCCAACACGAACATCAAGTCTGACAACCGATTCACATACCTCCGCGGCGCCTCGTTAACTCCCGCGGTCTCTATACGCCCCAGCGCCACAATCGCCCTCTCCGCCCTCCGACAAACCGTCCGCGCCACATGCGCCAACGCCGCCGCCCTAGACCCGCCCGGCAAAATAAACTCCTTCAACGGCGGCAACGTCGCGTTGTACTCTTCCAGCCAGGCATCCAGTCGCGCAAGATGAGAAGTCTGAATCATCGAGTGCCCGGGAATCGACAACTCTCCACCGAGATCAAACAAATCATTCTGAATCTGCGTCAGCGCGGCTCTAACATCCGAAGGCATCGGCTCACACAGCAAAACGCCGATACACGAATTCAACTCATCGACATCGCCGATCGCGGCGATACGCGCATCGTCCTTCGATACGCGGCTGCCATCGCCCAACCCCGTAGTCCCATCATCCCCGGTACGCGTGGCGATCTTGCTCAAGCGGTGACCCATCGCTGACTCCCTGATAAGCACAAAAATCCGACCCATTATAGGCACGCCCCCGCGCCCCGCCGGCCTTCCCCCCGACGGCGTAAAATGAGATAACCACCGTACGGCATTTCGCGCCAATCGCAAAAAACAAGCCACTCGCAAGGCAGCACACAAACGCCGCATCGCGCAAGCCAAGAACACAAATCCGCACCGCCCGGAGACACGCACGTGAATCACCCCACCGAACACCAGGCGCTCCAGAAACGCCCCTTCCCCGCCGCGCTTCTCGACGCCCTGAAGCAAACATTCGCCGACCGCGTCTCGACAGCGCAGGCCGTGCGCGAACACCACGGCCGCGACGAATCGCCGTTCGACCCCCAACTCCCCGACGCCGTCGTCTACGCACGCAGCACCGAGGACGTGCAGACCATCGTCAAACTCTGCGCCGAACACGACGTCCCGATCATCCCCTACGGCAACGGCTCCTCACTCGAAGGCCATCTGCTCGCGGTGCAAGGCGGCGTCTCCATCGACCTGTCCGAGATGAACCAGGTCGTCTCGATCAACGCCGAAGACCTCACGGTGACCGTGCAACCCGGCATCTCCCGCAAGCAACTGAACGAAGCGCTGAAGGACACCGGCCTCTTCTTCCCGATCGATCCCGGCGCGGACGCGAGCATCGGCGGCATGTCCGCGACGCGCGCCTCCGGCACCAACGCCGTGCGCTACGGCACGATGCGCGAAAACGTCCTCGGCCTCACCGTCGTGCTCGCCGATGGCCGCGCCATCAAGACCGGCACGCGCGCGCGCAAATCGTCGGCGGGCTATGACCTCACGCGTCTTTTCGTCGGCTCGGAAGGCACGCTCGGCGTCATCACCGAAATCACCGTGCGCCTCTATCCGCAGCCCGAAGCGATTTCCGCCGCCGTGTGCGCGTTCCCGTCGATGGGCGACGCCGTGCGCGCCGTCATCGAAACCATTCAGATGGGCGTGCCGATCGCGCGCGTCGAGTTCGTCGACAAGCTCGCCGTGCGCGCGATCAACCGTCACTCGAACCTGACCTTGCGCGAATCGCCGATGCTGTTCTTCGAATTCCACGGCACCGAAGCGGGCGTCAAGGAACAGGCGCAGACCGTGCAGGACATCGTCGCGGAGAACAAGGGCGAGGACTTTGAATGGGCGACGCGCCCCGAAGACCGCAGCCGTCTGTGGAACGCGCGCCACTCGGCCTACTTCGCGATGCTGCAACTGAAGCCCGGCTGCCGCGCCGTCACCACCGACGTCTGCGTGCCGATTTCGCGGCTCGCCGAATGCGTCGAGGAAACGGAAAAGGATTTGCAAGGCTCGTATCTGCCGAGCCCGATCGTCGGCCATGTAGGCGACGGCAACTTCCACGTTGCGATGCTGCTCGATCCGAACAAGCCCGAAGAGCTGGAAGAAGCCGAGCGCATCAACAGGCGCATCGTCGGCCGCGCGCTTGCAATGGGCGGCACCTGCACCGGCGAACACGGCGTCGGGCTGCACAAGATGGGCTTCATGATCGAGGAGCACGGCGAGGACGCCATCGCGACGATGCGCTCGATCAAACAGGCGCTCGATCCGAAAAACCTGATGAACCCGGGGAAAATCTTCGCTTTCGAAGGCTGACGAAGTCGCGCAAGATGCACGTATGCACGCACGAATAAGCAAGCGCCACTGATCGCGCAGGCGTCAAAAGGAGGAGACATGAACGCACCCGACGAGCTCAAGGCCGAGCAGATGTCGCCCAACCTGCCGCACGAGGACACGCCCGCGCTGACCGAAGATCAGCTCGCCGCGCGTCAGCGTGAAGTTGTGCAGGCGCTGATGGCCGTGCTGCCGACACACTGTCTGCTCTTTCGCGAGGAAGACACCGCGGCGTACGAATGCGATGGCCTCGCCGCGTATCGGCGCCTGCCGCTCGCGGTCGCGCTGCCGGAAACCGAAGCGCAGGTGCAGCGCGTCGTGCAGATCTGCGCGCGTCTTTCCATCCCGATCGTCCCACGTGGCGCGGGCACCGGCCTATCGGGCGGCGCGATGCCGATCCGGCACGGCATCGTGTTGTCGCTCGCGCGCTTTCGCAAGATCGTCGAGGTCGATCCGTACGCGCGCACCGCGACCGTGCAGCCGGGCGTGCGCAACCTCGCCATTTCGGAAGCGGCCGCGCCCTATGGTTTGTACTACGCGCCCGATCCGTCGTCGCAGATCGCGTGCACCATCGGTGGCAATGTCTCCGAGAATTCCGGCGGCGTGCACTGCCTGAAATACGGCCTCACGGTGCACAACGTCCTGCGCGTGCGCGCGGTGACGATGGACGGCGATGTCGTCGAGTTCGGCTCGCTCGGCCCCGACGCGCCGGGCCTCGATCTGCTCGCGGTGCTGATCGGCAGCGAAGGCATGTTCGCGATCGTCACCGAGATCACCGTCAAGCTGATTCCAAAGCCGCAAACGGCGCAAGTCATCATGGCGAGCTTCGACGATGTCGTGAAAGGCGGCAACGCCGTCGCGGCGATCATCGCGGCGGGCATCATCCCGGCGGGCCTCGAAATGATGGACAAACCCGCGACGCGCGCCGTCGAGGAGTTCGTCAACGCGGGCTACGACCTCGACGCCGCCGCAATCCTTTTATGCGAATCCGACGGCACGCACGACGAAGTCGCCGAGGAAATCGTCCGCATGACGGCTGTCTTGCGCGAGCACGGCGCGGCGCGCATCCAGATTTCGCGTTCCGAAGCCGAGCGCCTGAAATTCTGGTCTGGGCGCAAGAACGCGTTTCCGGCGGCGGGCCGCATCTCGCCGGACTATTACTGCATGGACGGCACCGTGCCGCGCCGCGCGATCGGGCCGCTGCTCAAACGCATCGAAGAGATGGAGAAGAAGTACGCGCTACGCTGCATCAACGTGTTCCACGCGGGCGACGGCAACATGCATCCGCTGATTCTCTTCAACGGCAACGATCTCGACGAATGGCATCGCGCGGAGGCGTTCGGCTGCGACATTCTGGAGTGCTGCGTCGAGTTGGGCGGCACGGTGACGGGCGAGCATGGCGTCGGCATCGAGAAAATCAATTCGATGTGCGTGCAATTTTCGCCGGAAGAGCGCGACGCGTTCTTCGCGGTCAAGCGCGCGTTCGATCCGCCGGGTCTGCTGAACCCCGACAAGGGCATCCCGACGCGCGCGCGCTGCGCCGAGTACGGCAAGATGCATATCCGGGGCGGGCTGTTGCCGCATCCGGAATTGCCGCGCTTCTGAAGTCTCACGACGCGCGGTGCGCGTTCCGCTATCCATGTTTCTCCGAGTGTGACGGCGTTAAGCGGCCGGTACAATCGACCGGACAGCCGTCAGTAAGCTGGACACAGAAGTCGAACCGAAATCGACGAACTAGCGGAACACCCATGGAACAGGACGACATCGTCGCCGGCTGGTCGGAGAGGATCGCCCGGGCCACCGAAACCGGCACGCTGCTGCGTGTCCGGGGCGGCGGCACGAAGGACTGGTACGGTCAGACGCTCCAGGGAGAGATCCTCGACACGCGCGCCTATCGCGGCATCATCGCCTACGATCCGGCGGAGCTCGTCATCACCGCGAGGAGCGGCACGCCGCTCGCCGAAATCGAGGCGGCGCTGCGCGAGCACAACCAGATGCTGCCGTTCGAGCCGCCGCACTTCGGACGCAACGCGACGCTGGGTGGCTGCATCGCCGCCGGGCTCGCGGGCCCGCGCCGCGCGTGGACCGGCGCGCCGCGCGATTTCGTGCTCGGCGCGGTCGTCATGAACGGGCACGGGCAAGTGCTGCACTTCGGCGGTCAGGTGGTGAAGAACGTCGCCGGGTATGACGTGTCGCGCCTGCTCGCCGGATCGCTCGGCACGCTCGGACTGATTCTCGAACTGTCGATCAAGGTGCTGCCCCGCCCTGTCGCCGAAGCCACGCTGAAATTCGACATGCACGCCACCGACGGCGTGCGCAAGCTCAACGAATGGGGTGGCCATCCCTTGCCGATCTGCGGCAGCGCGTGGCGCGACGGCACGCTCGCGCTGCGTCTCGCGGGCGCGGAAGCCGCCGTGAAGACGGCCCGCAACACGCTCGGCGGCGAGGTCGTCGATGCGGTCGAAGCGGACCGTTTCTGGATCGGCATGCGCGAGCAGACGGACCCGTTCTTCGCAGTGATCGAGCCGCGCTCGGCGCTGTGGCGGCTCGCGTTGCCGTCGATCGCGGAGCCGCTGCATCTGCCGGGCGCGCAACTGATGGAATGGGGCGGCGCGCAGCGCTGGTGGATCACCGACACCGATCCGCAGACCGTGCGCATCAGCGCGAAGCAGGCCGGCGGCCACGCGACGATCTTCCGCGCCGGTTCCGCCTATGATCGCAATGCAGGTGTGTTCACGCCGCTGCCCGCGCCGCTGATGAAGATTCATCGTGGATTGAAAGCCGCATTCGATCCGGCGCGCATCTTCAATCGCGCTCGTCTGTATCCCGACTTCTAGGCGCCTCGATGCAAACCAATCTCGCCGATTTCATCCGCGGCACGGCCGATGGCGACGAAGCCGACGCCATCCTGCGCAAGTGCGTGCACTGCGGCTTCTGCACGGCGACCTGCCCGACGTACCAGATACTCGGCGACGAGCTCGACGGGCCACGCGGGCGCATCTATCTGATGAAGCAGATGCTCGAAGGCGCGCCGGTCTCGCGCAGCACGCAGCTACATCTGGATCGCTGTCTCACGTGCCGCAATTGCGAGAGCACGTGTCCATCGGGCGTGCAGTACGGACGGCTCGTCGAGATCGGGCGCAAGGTCGTCGAAGAGAAGGTCGAGCGGCCGATGCGTCATCGCCTGCAACGGCGCTTCCTCGCGAGCTTCCTGCCCAACAGCACGCTCTTCACGCCCGCGATGAAGCTCGGCCAGCAGTTTCGCGGCATCCTTCCTCGCAAGCTGCGCGCGAAGATTCCCGTGCCTGAGCGGCCGCTCGCGGCGCCCACGAACAAGCACGAACGCAAGATGCTGATGCTCGCCGGTTGCGTGCAGCCGGCGATGATGCCCAACGTCAACACGGCGACGGCGCGCGTGTTCGACGCGCTCGGCATCGAGATCGTCACGGCGGCGGGCGCGGGCTGCTGCGGCGCGATCCGCCTGCATCTGGGATACAACGAAGACGCGCTCGACGATGTGCGCAACAACATCGACGCATGGTGGCCGTACGTGGAAAGCGGCGTCGAGGCGATCGTGATGAACGCGTCGGGCTGCGGCGCGACCGTGAAGGAGTACGCGCATCTGTTGCGCAACGATCCGGCCTATGCCGAAAAGGCGCAGAAAATCGTCGATCTGACGCGCGATCTCGCCGAAATCCTGCCGATGTACGAGGAGGAACTCGTCTCCCTAGCGCGGCGGCGTGGCGTGCATACCGTGGCGTTCCATCCGCCGTGCACCTTGCAGCATGGGCAGCAGATTCGCGGACGCGTCGAGCATCTGCTGACTGCGCTCGGGCTCGAAGTACGCCTGCCCGCCGATAGTCATCTGTGCTGCGGATCGGCGGGGACGTATTCGGTCCTGCAGCCGAAGCTCTCGTACACGCTGCGCAATCAGAAGCTCGACCGGCTGGAGAAGCTGGAGCCGCAGATGATCGTATCGGCGAATGTCGGCTGCATCGCGCATCTGCAAAGCGGCACATCGACACCCGTCACGCACTGGATTCAACTGCTGGAGCATCTCCTGTACGGTTGACGCCACTTCGTATAATGAGTGGCTCGATCGCCCTGAAGACGCACGCATGTCCATCGCCCAACATCTCGAAGAAGTCCGGCAACGCATCGCGAAGGCGGCGCACGACGCGTCGCGCGATGCGGGGTCCGTCAGGCTGCTCGCCGTGTCCAAGACCTTTCCCGCCAACGATGTGCGCGCCGCCTTCGAGGCCGGCCAGCGCGCGTTCGGCGAGAACTACGTGCAGGAAGGCATCGCGAAGATCGCGGAACTCGCCGATCTGCGCGCTGAAATCGAATGGCATTTCATCGGGCCGCTGCAATCGAACAAGACGAAGCTCGTCGCCGAGCAGTTCGACTGGGTGCATTCCATCGACCGTTTGAAGATTGCCGAGCGGCTTTCGGCGCAGCGTCCCGAAGGCGCGCCCGCGCTCAACGTCTGCATTCAGGTGAACGTGAGCGGCGAGGACTCGAAAAGCGGTGTCGAACCGGATGAAGCCGCCGCGCTCGCCCATGCGGTCGCCGCCCTGCCCGGCTTGGCGCTGCGTGGCCTGATGGCGATACCCGAACCCGCCGATACCCTCGACGCGCAACGCGTGCCGCATGCGCGCCTGCACGACCTGATGAAAACGCTGCGCGCCGACGGCCTCGATCTCGACACTCTCTCGATGGGCATGTCCGCCGATCTCGAAGCCGCCGTGCTCGAAGGCGCGACGATGGTGCGCATCGGCACCGCGATTTTCGGCGCGCGCACTTACACCACCTGACCTCACCTTCAACCATGAAAATTGCATTCATCGGCGGCGGCAACATGGCCGCGGCGCTCATCGGCGGTCTCGTCAAACGCGGCGTCCAGGCGGCGGATATCTACGCCGTCGACATCAACGACGAAGCGCGCGAGCGCACGGCGAAGCAGTTCGGCATCGCGACCGGCGCGGCCGTCGACGCGAAGCTCGCCGGTTACGATGCCATCGTGCTTGCCGTGAAGCCGCAGGTGCTCAAAGGCGTGGCCGAGGCGCTCGCGCCGCATCTGTCGAAGCAGACGATCATCAGCATCGCGGCGGGCATTCGCGCGAGCGACCTGTCGCGCTGGCTGAACGGCTACGCACAGATCGTGCGCACGATGCCGAACACGCCCGCTTTGATCGGCATGGGCGTGACGGGCCTGGCCGCGCTGCCCGGCGTGAGCGGTGCGGCGAAGGCGCTTGCATCGACTGTGCTGGAAGCAGTCGGCACGGCCGTCTGGTTCGACGACGAAGCGAAGCTCGACGCCGTCACGGCGATCTCCGGCAGCGGCCCGGCCTACGTGTTCTATTTCATCGAAGCGATGCAGGAAGCCGCGCGCCAGCTCGGCATGGACGAAGAACAAGGCCGCGCGCTCGCCGTCGCCACGTTCACCGGCGCTGCGCAACTGGCGGCGCAATCGGGCGAGCCGGCGAGCGTGCTGCGCGAGCGCGTGACGTCGAAAGGCGGCACGACGGCGGCCGCACTCGCCTCGTTCGATGCTCAGGGCGTGAAGGACGCGATCGTGCGCGGCGCGCTGGCGGCACAGGCGCGGGCGCAAGAGATGGGAGATGAACTGGGCGGGGCTTGAGACGACTGTTCGCATGACGCACGAAAGGCGGCCGGATGAAGACTCCCGCCGCCGCGTCAGCCGATATAAACCACGTTTTCGCGTTCCACGACGTTCTGGCGCACGGGGTCCCGCTCGCTGATGGCCAGCAAGTTTGGCTGCACCGCATAGAAGTCCGCGTAACCCACGCCGGCCAGAAACGCGCGGATGGTCGCAGCATCGCTCTTTAGCGTTTCCACGAGCAGAATCGGCGCGCAGCGTTTCAACGTTTGAATTGCGCCTTTCAGCACGTCCATTTCCATGCCCTCGACGTCGATTTTGATGAAATCGACGCGGTCGAGCTTCAGGGAATCGATGCTGATCATCGGCACTGCAATGCCTTTGTGGGGATCGTACGAAACTTCCTGTCCGACACTCAGCGTGTTTTCCAGCTCGCGCAGTTCGAGACTGCCGAAACTTCCGGGCGAGTAATAATCCGGCTGCGGAATGATGATTTGCCCGACCGATTCGCCGAGCGCCGTGAGTTTCGCGCGCGCATTCAGGCAATTGTTTATCGCGAGATTACCGGCCAGCGCGTAGTACACGATTTCCTGCGCCTCGAAGCTCAGCACATTGCCCCAGCCGTACATCCGACGCGCCCATTCGATCGAATGCACACCGATATTGGCCCCGCCGTCGATCGCAAAGACGCCATCGCCGAAATGACGGCGGCGCAGCGTCAGCAATTCGAGCACGAAAGACACTTCGCTGGCATCGAAACTGGACGTACTGAGCAGTTGATGTCCAACACCGTAGACGAAATTATTCTGAACGGCGACATCGTTTCGATTGATGATCATGGTGCCGTGATTCGACGCGGCAAGGACAAAAGCAATAGGACGTTCGGGAAGAGACATGGCAGGGCGGGCATTAGAAACATAACCCTTTCAAGTCTAATAGCTGGAAGGCTTAACGCAATGCAAATCAGGCATCAAAAATGTCATAAATTTAAGCAGACGCTTACCAATTATTACGACCGTCATTTTCCAGGGGACGCGTCTCATAAAACCGGCTTCGCAACGACATTCGTTCTCGAATCGATTCGAAAGCGCACGGAATTCGAACGGTTTCAATTTAATTCGAAAGCGCGTAATGAAGCGCAATCCCCGCGAACAGCATCCCCCCGAGCCAGTTGTTGTGCTTGAACGCGGCGAAGCACGCCATGCGCTCGCGATTGCGGATCAGCCCGTAGTGATACACGGCGCAGCCCGCCGCCGCGAGCCAGCCCAGCCAGTAGAGCCAGCCATAACCCAGCGCGATGCCGATGCCCACGTAGATCGCGAGCGTCACCGCGTAGCACAGCATGACGGCGAACACGTCGTAGCGGCCGAACGTCAGCGCCGACGTGCGGATGCCGATCTTGATGTCGTCGTCGCGATCGACCATCGCGTATTCGGTGTCGTACGCGACCGACCAGAACACGTTCGCCGCGAGCATGATCCACGCGAGCATCGGCACATGGTTCTGCACGGCGGCGAAGGCCATCGGAATACCGAAGCCGAACGCGATGCCGAGATACGCCTGAGGAATCGCGAAGAAGCGCTTGGTGAACGGATACGTGCCCGCGACGAACAGCGCGAATACCGACAACTCCTTGGTCAGCGTATTGAGCGGCAGGATCAGCAGAAACGCGACGAGCGCGAGCGCCGCCGCCAGCGCCACGGCTTCCCACGCCTTGATCCTGCCTGACGTGATCGGCCGCTCGGCAGTGCGCTTCACGTGGCGGTCGAAGTCACGGTCGGCGTAGTCGTTGATCGCGCAACCCGCCGAGCGCATCAGGATCGTGCCGATGATGAAGATGACAAGCAGCATCGGCGACGGACGGCCTTCGGACGCGATCCACAATGCGTTGAGCGTGGGCCACAGCAGCAGCAGGCTGCCGATGGGCTTGTCGAGGCGCACGAGGCGCATGTAGAGCGGAAGACGGGCGAACATGGCGGAGGTCGAAGCGGTGAACGCGATCCGGCTATTTTAGAACAGCATGTTCGAACCGCCTCAAAAGCAAAAACCCCGCATGAGCGCGGGGTTTGGAGCGGTATCAGGCGAGCATCGCGCGCAGCATCCACGCGGTCTTCTCATGCGTCTGCATGCGCTGCGTGAGCAGGTCGGCAGTCGGCTCGTCGTTTGCGGCTTCGGTCGCCGGGAAGATCTCGCGCGCCGTGCGCACCACCGCTTCCTGACCTTCCACCAGCTGGCGGATCATGTCTTCGGCAGCCGGCACGCCGTCGGCTTCCGGAATCGACGACAGCTTCGCGAATTCCTTGTAGCTGCCCGGTGCATGCACGCCCAGCGCGCGAATGCGTTCCGCGATCGAATCGACGGCGAGCGCGAGTTCCGTGTACTGCGTCTCGAACATCAGATGCAGCGTGTTGAACATCGGACCCGTGACGTTCCAGTGAAAGTTGTGGGTCTTCAGATACAGCGTGTACGTATCGGCCAGGAGCCGGGACAAGCCGTCGGCGATCTTCTTGCGGTCTTTGTCGCTGATGCCGATATTGACGGCAGGTGCAGTGCCTTTCTTCGCCATGATGACTCCGTGAAAGAGTGATTCGAACGGTGCGAACGCCGCGTATCGCCTTGCCGCGCGGCGTTTCGAGCGCTCGACAGTTTATCGTAGAGAAACGTAAAGCGCCTTGTTGCGTAGCGAGACTTTCGCGCACTGGCTGCGACGCTTTGACACCACTCAAGCGCCGATCACACCGCCCGCGACGACGAGCCCATAGCCCGCCACGACGATGCCGAACGCGATCGCGACACGCACGCCGCGCGATGCCTTATAGCTTGACACTTCGATATGCTCGACGGCCTGCGTGATGTGATTCAACGCTTCAGACATGATGCTTTCTCCCTGTGTTTTCAGACGGCGGCCGTGTCTTTCTCGTCGACTTTCTGGCCGAGCTTCGCGAGCGCGTCGATGACGCCCTGCGCGTAAGCCGGATCGATGCGGCGGAAATGCGCCATTTGCCGCACGACGATCTCGTTCGGCACGCCGCGGATGTGCCGCGCGATGTTGCCGGACAGGCGCTCGCGCTGCGCGTCATCGAAGAGCCTGAAGAGCGCGGCGGGCTGGCTGTAGTAATCGTCGTCCTCGCGATGGTCGTAGCGATACACCGTGCCACCCGCGAGCGGCGGCTCGTTCACGCTCGCGTCCTGCGCGAATTCGCCGTAGCGGTTCGGCTCGTAGTTCACGCGAGCGCCGAGATTGCCGTCGGTGCGCATCGCGCCATCGCGATGAAACGAATTGGCGGCCGGCGCACGCGGCGCATTCACCGGAATCTGGTGATGGTTGATGCCGAGGCGATAACGCTGCGTGTCGCCATACGAGAACAACCGGCCCTGCAACAGGCGATCCGGCGAGAAGCCGATACCCGGCACCACGTTGGCCGGCGTGAACGCGGCCTGTTCGACATCCGCAAAGTAGTTCTGCGCGTTGCGATTCAGCTCGATCACGCCGACATCGATCAGCGGATAGTCCTTGTGCGACCACACCTTCGTGATGTCGAACGGATTCACCTTCGAGTTCGCGGCCTCGTCTTCCGTCATCACCTGAATGCGGAAATTCCAGCGTGGGAAGTTGCCGCTATCGATGTTATCCACGAGATCACGCTGCGCGCTTTCCCGATCCTTCGCGACGACCGCGGCCGCTTCGGCATCCGTATAGTTTTCGAGCGGCTGCTGCGACTTGAAGTGGAACTTCACATAGAAGCGCTCGTTGTCCTTGTTGATGAACGAGAACGTGTGCGAACCGAAGCCGTGCATCTGACGGTAGTTCTTCGGAATGCCGCGGTCGCTCATGAGAATCGTCACCTGATGCAGCGATTCCGGATGACGCGACCAGAAGTCCCACGCCGCGACGTTGCTGCGCAGGTTCGTGTACGGATCGCGTTTTTGCGTGTGGATGAAGTCGGGAAACTTGAGCGGATCGCGGATGAAGAAGACTGGCGTGTTGTTGCCGACGACGTCCCAGTTGCCGTCTTCCGTGTAGAACTTGATCGAGAAGCCGCGCACATCCCGTTCGGCATCGGCGGCGCCGCGCTCGCCCGCGACTGTCGAAAAGCGCATGAAGACGGGCGTCTCCTTGCCGATGTCCGCGAACAGCTTCGCCTTCGTATAGCGCGAGATATCGTGCGTCACGCGCAACGTGCCGAACGCGCCCGAGCCCTTCGCGTGCACGCGGCGCTCGGGAATCACTTCGCGGTCGAAGTGCGCGAGTTTTTCGACGAGCCAGAAATCCTGCAGCGTGACGGGCCCGCGCGGGCCGGCGGTCTGCGCGTTCTGGTTGTCACCGACGGGTGCGCCTGCGGCGGTCGTGAGTCGTTGGGTCGTCATCGTGGTACTCCTGCTTTTTGCGTTTGCGTTGGATGATGCGGGGCGCGCGTTCAGGCGACGCGGGCGAAATCGGCGAGGATCGAGACCGCGATGTCGCGAAGCGTGTCCCAGCGGTCGAAGAGCGTCGCGGCGGTCATTGAATCCTCTCTTTGTCATCGTCGACTGAGCGCCGACCGTGAGGAGGATCCTAACGTAGACTATCGATTTTTATAATTCGATTAAATTTATATATGCGATAGGTCAAACGTCCCGCCGATTTCGCTCACGCGCGATACCGCGAAATGAAAAACGCCGCGCTCCGTTGCCAGAGCGCGGCGTTCCGCAACAAAAAAGGCGTAATCAGTTCACCGCGACCGGCATATCCAGCTTCCTCACGCCGGGCAAATCACACGCAGCGATGGCATCGGAAATGGCGTCGATGGCGGGCATGCGCGTGAAGCTCTTGCGCCACGCGAGCACGACGCGCCGGTCCGGCACGGGCTCATCGAACGGCACGTAGCTGAGCAGGCCCGAATCGATGCCCCCCGCATGCGGCCTCACCTCGCTCACCGACATGCGCGGCAGCACCGTGATGCCGACGCCGCTCGCGACCATATGGCGAATCGTCTCCAGCGACGAGCCTTCGAACGTTTTCTGAATGCCGTCCGCGTTTTGCGAGAAGCGCATCAACTCGGGGCACACGCCGAGCACGTGATCCCGGAAGCAATGGCCGCTGCCGAGCAGCAACATGGTTTCCTGCTTGAGATCGTCCGGATCGATCTTCGCGCGGTTTTCCCATGCATGGCCCGAAGGCATCGCGACGACGAACGGCTCGTCGTAGAGCGCGCGCACCATCAGGCCGGTTTCGGGGAACGGCAGCGCCATGATCGCGACATCGATTTCGCCCTGCTTCAGAAGCTCGATCAGCTTGAGCGTGTAGTTCTCCTGGAGCATCAACGGCATCTGCGGGACCGCCTTGATCATCTGCTTGACGAGTGTCGGCAGCAGATACGGACCGATCGTGTAGATCACGCCGAGCCGCAACGGACCGACGAGCGGATCCTTGCCCTGCTTGGCGATTTCCTTGATGGCGAGCGTCTGTTCGAGCACGCGCTGCGCCTGGGTCACGATCTGCTCGCCGATCGGCGTCACGCTGACTTCGCTCGTGCCGCGCTCGAAGATCTGCACGTTGAGTTCGTCTTCGAGCTTCTTGATTGCCACCGACAAGGTCGGCTGGCTGACGAAGCACGCCTCGGCCGCGCGGCCGAAATGCCGCTCGCGCGCGACCGCGACGATGTACTTCAGTTCAGTGAGGGTCATTGGCGGCCAATGAAATACATTGATTCAATAGGTTTGAGTTATACACCTGCCAACCGTCGTTCGACAACTTTTGCCGATTCCCCGGTCCGCACCGGTTAAATAGGGACCGACATGGCCCGCGCGAGTTCATTCAGGCCTTCAAATAGTGCTCCCTCGCGCCGAGCCAGCGCGCGAGATGGCGCGTGACGGCATCGGGGAACTGCGCGAGCATCTGGTCGGCGGCTGCGCGCGCTGGCTCAATCAGCCAGCCGTCGTTTTCGAGACTCGCGAAGCGCAGCATCGCTTCGCCCGATTGCCGCGCGCCGAGAAATTCACCGGGGCCGCGAATTTCGAGATCGCGACGGGCGATCTCGAAGCCATCGGTCGTCTCGCGCATGGTTTTCAGGCGCGCGCGGGCGGTCTGCGACAAAGGGTTCGAATACATCAGCACGCATACGGACGCAGCACTCCCCCGTCCCACGCGCCCGCGCAACTGATGCAACTGCGCGAGCCCGAAACGCTCCGCATGCTCGATCACCATCAGCGACGCGTTCGGCACGTCCACGCCGACTTCGATCACCGTCGTTGCGACGAGCAGTTGCACTTCGTTGCGCGAGAACGCGTCCATCACGCCGGCCTTCTCGGCGGGCGCGAGCCGTCCGTGAACCAGCCCGACGCGCAGTTCCGGCAACGCGGCGACGAGCGTTTCATACGTCTCGACGGCCGTCTGAAGCTGCAACGTCTCGCTTTCCTCGATCAGCGGACACACCCAGTACACCTGCCGTCCGGTCAGCGCCGCCTCACGCACGCGGCCGATGATCTCGTCGCGCCTGCCGTCCGACACCACTTTGGTGAGAATCGGCGTGCGGCCGGGCGGCAGTTCGTCGATGGTCGAGACGTCGAGATCGGCGTAGTAGGTCATCGCGAGCGTGCGCGGAATCGGCGTCGCGGACATCATGAGTTGATGCGGCTGGAAATCGCGCGCGCCGTCCGCCGCATTCAACGCCTTCGCGCGCAACGCGAGCCGCTGCGCGACGCCGAAGCGATGCTGTTCATCGACGATCACGAGCCCGAGGCGCGCGAACTCGACCGCATCCTGAATGATCGCGTGCGTGCCGATGACGAGCTGCGCCGTGCCGAGCGCCGCCGCCTCGGTCGCGGCGCGCTTTTCCTTCGCCTTCAGGCTGCCCGCGAGCCACGCGACCGTGACGCCGAGCGGCTCCAGCCAGCCGCGCAGCTTGCGCGCGTGCTGCTCGGCGAGGATTTCGGTCGGCGCCATGAGCGCGGCCTGATAACCCGCGTCGATGGCCTGCGCCGCCGCCAGCGCCGCGACGATCGTCTTGCCGCTGCCGACATCGCCTTGCAGGAGACGCTGCATCGGATGCGCGAACGTCAGTTCACCCGCGATCTCCGCAACCACGCGCTGCTGCGCGCCGGTCAGCGCGAACGGCAGCGTGCGCAACAGCTTCACGACGAGCGATGCGTCGTCGTCGGGCAAACGGCGCGGCATCGCGGGCGCGGCGCGCGTGCGCCGTTCCTCGTGCGCGCGCTTGAGCGACAGTTGCTGCGCGAGCAATTCCTCGAACTTGATGCGCGTCCACGCCGGATGCGTGCCGTCGATGAGCGCGGTTTCATCCGAATCCGCGCGCGGATGATGCAGCGTCTTCACGGCATCGAGCAGTCCAGGCACGTTCAGCGGCGCGAGATGCGCGCGCGCGATCGGCTCGGGCAGCAGCTCCGGCAGCGACACGCGCGAGATGGCGGAATCGATGGCCTTGCGCAAGTACGCCTGAGAAATGCCCGCTGTCGATGGATACACCGGCGTGAGCGCCTGCGGCAGCGGCGTGTCGTCATCGACGGGACGCACCGCCGGATGCACCATCTCCATCCCGAAGAAGCCGCCGCGCACGTCGCCGCGCACGCGCAAGCGCACGCCGATGGCCATCTGCTTGACCTGCGAGCCGTAGAAGTTGAGAAAGCGCAGCGTGAGTTCGTCGCCGGCGTCGTCGTGGATCTTCACGAGCAACTGGCGGCGCGGCCGGTACGCGATCTCGTTGTCGAACACGACGCCTTCGGTCTGCGCGATATCGCCCGGAATCAGCTCGCCGATCGGTGTGAGCGAGGTTTCGTCCTCGTAGCGCATCGGCAAATGCAGGACGAGATCGATGTCGGATTTCAGGCCGAGCTTCGCGAGCTTGTCCGCCGTCCTGACGACGGGTTTGGCCTTCTTCTCCGCGCTTTCAGCCGGCTTTGCCCGCTTGCGCGTGACAGGCGCGTCGGCTTCTTCCGTGGTCGGGAGTGCATCGGTCGGGGAAGCCGGGCGGCGGTCGGACAAGGGCATTGACTCTCTTCGCAAGTACAATATGAGGTTTGTTCGGCGCGTTTCTCGTGTCGTTCGCGCTTCGATTACGCCATGTTCACGCTTTCCGATTTCGATTTTAATCTGCCGCCCGAGCTGATCGCGCAGAGCGCGCTCGCCGAGCGCAGCGCGAGCCGCCTGCTCGAGGTGGACAACCGCACCACGCCCGCCACGCTGATCGACCGGCGTTTCTCCGAACTGCCTGGCCTGATCGCATCGGGCGATCTGCTGGTGTTCAACGATACCAAAGTCCTCAAGGCGCGGTTCTTCGGCCAGAAGGCCAGCGGCGGGCGCGTCGAGGTATTGGTCGAACGGCTGACCGGCGCGACCACGGCGCTCGCGCAGATCCGCGCGAGCAAGAGCCCGGTTGAAGGCAGCACGATCCGGCTCGCGGATGCGTTCGACGTGACCGTCGGTGAGCGCGTCGAGCCGTTCTACACGCTGCACTTTCCGGCCGAATGCCTGACGCTCATCGAGCAATACGGGCGCTTGCCGCTGCCGCCGTACATCGAGCACGACGCGAACGCCTACGACGAAACGCGCTATCAGACCGTCTATGCTGCCAATCCCGGCGCGGTGGCCGCGCCGACCGCGGGCCTGCATTTCGACGACGCGCTGTTCGCCGAACTCGATGCACGCGGCGTCGAGCGCGCGACCCTGACGCTGCACGTCGGCGCGGGCACGTTCCAGCCGGTGCGCGTGGAGAACATCGCCGAGCACAAGATGCACAGCGAGTGGTACGACCTGCCGCAATCGCTCGCCGATCGCATCGCGGCAGTGAAGGCGCGCGGCAACAAGGTGATCGCCGTCGGCACCACGTCGATGCGCGCGCTCGAAGCCGCCGCGCGTGATGCGGCCGATGCCGGCCGTCCGCTTGCCGCGACGCAGGCCGAAACCGATATTTTCATCACGCCGGGCTATGCTTTTCGAGTGGTCGACCGGCTGGTGACGAACTTCCATCTGCCGAAGTCGACGCTGCTGATGCTCGTCTCCGCGTTCGCCGGCATGGACGCGATCCGCGAGGCGTATCGTCACGCGATCGAGCAGCGATACCGCTTTTTCAGCTATGGCGACGCGATGCTTCTGACGCGCCGCGACTAGATTTTTTCAACCGATGCGCTGGACTGTTTTCCAGTGGCAGGAACCCACATGACCGCAACCCATACTCCGCCCGAGAACGGGCTCAAGTTCGAATTGCTGACGACCGACGGCCAGGCGCGCCGCGGCCGTCTCACGCTCAACCACGGCGTCGTCGAGACGCCGATCTTCATGCCGGTCGGTACCTACGGCACCGTGAAGGCGATCCAGCCGCGCGAGCTCGAAGAGATTCGCGCGCAGATCATCCTCGGCAACACGTTTCACCTTTGGTTGCGCCCGGGGCTGGAAGTCATCGGCGCGCACGGCGGGCTGCACAAGTTCATGGGCTGGAACCGGCCCATTCTGACCGACTCGGGCGGCTTTCAGGTGTTTTCACTGGGTGAACTGCGCAAGATCACCGAAGAAGGCGTCACGTTCGCGTCGCCGATCAATGGCGATCGTCTGTTTCTCTCGCCCGAAGTGTCGATGCAGATCCAGAAGGTGCTGAACTCCGACATCGTCATGCAGTTCGACGAATGCACGCCCTACTCGACCAACGGCATCCCGACCTCGCACAAGGACGCCGCGGATTCCATGCGCATGTCGATGCGCTGGGCAAAGCGCTCCATCGATGAATTCAACGGCCTCGGCAACCCGAACGCGCTCTTCGGCATCGTGCAGGGCGGCATGTTCGAAGACCTGCGCGACGAATCGCTCGCGGGTCTGTCCGAGATCGGCTTTCATGGCCTCGCGATCGGCGGGCTGTCGGTAGGCGAGCCGAAGGAAGACATGATGCGCGTGCTGAATCACATCGGTCCGAAAATGCCCGCCGACAAGCCGCACTATTTGATGGGCGTCGGCACGCCGGAAGATCTCGTCGCGGGTGTCGCGGCGGGCGTCGACATGTTCGACTGCGTGATGCCCACGCGCAATGCACGCAACGGCTGGCTCTTCACGCGCTTCGGCGATCTCAAGATCAAGAACGCGACGCACAAGAATTCGATGAAGCCGCTCGACGAAAGCTGCGGCTGCTACACGTGCCAGAACTTCACGCGCGGCTACCTGCACCACCTGCACCGCGTCGGCGAGATTCTCGGCGCGCAGTTGAACACGATTCACAACCTGCACTACTACCTGCAACTGATCGGCGAAGTGCGCGAATCGATCGAAAACCACACGTTCGAGGCGTTCCGCAAGACCTTTGCGGAGAATCGGGCGCGCGGCGTCGATTGAATTCGCCGTCGAAACAATCGATCCAGTATTACAATCGCCTTTCTACCGCTTGCGGACAACGCCGCGAAAGTATGGGAAACCGTGCCGTAACGGCTTGATGACAAAGCGCATTCCCGAAAGTCCCGCTGCATGGGCGAGTGGTAGAATAGCGGGCTAATTTCCATTCGAGTTTTTCGAACGTATTTGTGACGTTTTAACGGAGAGACCAACGTGTCGTTCATTTCCAATGCTTATGCACAAGGCCTTACCGCGGGTGGCGCGGAATCGAGCCTGATGAGCTTCCTGCCGCTGATCCTGATGTTCGCGGTGCTGTACTTCATCATGATCCGTCCGCAGATGAAGCGTCAGAAGGAGCATCGCAACATGCTTTCCGCCATGGCCAAGGGCGATGAAGTGGTGACGAACGGCGGTATCGTCGGCAAGATCACGAAGGTGACGGATGCGTACGTGGGCGTGGAAATCGCCGAAGGCACGGAAATCACCATCCAGAAGGCTTCCGTGACGACCATTCTCCCGAAGGGCACGATCAAGTCGCTGTAAGGCCACTCGTTCCACCGCGTCCGGCGCGGCCTCGCTCACCGAGCCGTCCGAGTCTTCCGACCAGCTCGTCGCGCATAACGCCGGACGCTCTCTCCTCCGAAGCCAACTTTACGGTCGGCCATTCCCATGAATCGTTATCCCCTCTGGAAGTATGTCGTGATGCTGGTGGCGCTCGTCATCGGTCTCGTGTACACGCTCCCCAACTTCTTCGGCGAAGCGCCCGCAGTTCAGGTGTCGAGCGGCAAGGCTACGGTCAAGCTCGATTCGTCGACGCTTGCGAATGTCGAAGCCGCGCTCGCCGCGAGCAGCATCAAGCCCGACGAAGTCACCTTCGATAACTCGCAGCTGAACGCGAACATCCGTGTGCGCCTGAAGGACACCGACACGCAGTTGCACGTGAAGGACCTGCTCTCGAAGGCACTCAACACGGATCCGACCGATCCGCAGTACATCGTCGCGCTGAACCTGCAGAGCGCCTCGCCGCGCTGGCTGACGGCCCTGCACGCGCTGCCGATGTACCTCGGTCTCGACCTGCGCGGCGGCGTGCACTTCCTGCTGCAAGTGGACATGGCCGGCGCGCTCAACAAGAAGCTCGACTCGGACGCCGCCGATGCGCGCACCTATCTGCGCGACCGCAATATCCGCGATGGCGGCGTGAACCGCGTCGGGCAATCGGTCGTCGTGAATTTCGCGGATCAGTCGAGCGCGGACAGCGCGCGCACGCAGCTCCAGACGGGCGTGGCCGAACTGCAATGGGTCACGCGCCAGGGCGGCGACGGTTTCCAGGTTGTCGGCACGTTCTCGCCGAGCGCGCAGAAGGTCGTCGAAGACAGCGCGCTCAAGCAGAACATCGTGACGCTGCATAACCGCGTGAACGAACTCGGCGTCGCGGAGCCGGTGATCCAGCAGCAGGGCTCGGACCGCATCGTGGTCGAGCTGCCGGGCGTGCAGGACACGGCGAAGGCGAAGGACATCATCGGCCGTACGGCGACGCTCGAATCGCGTCTCGCCGATCCGGTCAACACCTACATCGGCCCGAACGATGCCGTGCCGCCCGGCGACGAAGCGTTCAAGCAGGGCGACCGCACCGTGCTGCTGCGCAAGCAGGTGATCTTCACCGGCGACCGCATCATCGATGCATCGGCGGGCTTCGACGATCATCAGCGCCCGTCGGTCAACATCCGTCTGGACTCGGCCGGCGGCCGCGCGGTGTCGGCGGTATCGCGCGACAACATCGGCAAGCCGATGGCGATGGTCCTGTTCGAAAAGGGCAAGGGCGAAGTGCTGACGGTCGCGACGATCCAGTCCGAACTCGGCGACCGCTTCTCGATCACCGGCCAGCCGACGCCGCAAGCCGCCGCCGACCTCGCGCTGCTGTTGCGCGCCGGCTCGCTCGCGGCGCCGATGGACATCATCGAGGAACGCACGGTCGGCCCGAGCCTCGGCGCGGACAACATCAAGAAGGGCTTCGATTCGGTGACCTACGGCTTCGCCGCGATCGCCATCTTCATGGTCGCGTACTACCTGCTGTTCGGCCTGTTCTCGATGCTGTCGCTCTCGGTCAACCTGCTGTTGCTGGTCGCGATCCTCTCGCTGCTGCAGGCAACGCTGACCTTGCCGGGCATTGCGGCTATCGCGCTCGCGCTCGGTATGGCGATCGACGCAAACGTGCTGATCAACGAACGTATCCGCGAGGAACTGCGCAACGGCGCGCCGCCGCAGACCGCGATTCAGGAAGGCTTCAAGCACGCCTGGGCGACGATTCTCGACTCGAACGTCACCACGCTGATCGCCGGTCTCGCGCTGCTCGCGTTCGGTTCGGGCCCGGTGCGCGGCTTCGCGGTCGTGCACTGTATCGGCATTCTCACGTCGATGTTCTCGGCGGTGTTCTTCTCGCGCGGCCTCGTGAACCTGTGGTACGGCGGCAAGAAGAAGCTGAAATCGCTTGCGATCGGTCAGGTGTGGCGTCCGGAAGGCACAAACGCCGAAGCGGCCGCGGCGGCCTATCTCGCGGCGCAACGCGGCGACGAATCGCCGGTGGACGAAATCGTGAAGACCGCGAAGGGCAAGACGAAGACGGCGGTAGCCGCGCCGCGTCCGGCAGCACAGACGCAGGCGCGCTCGGGCAAGCCGACGGTGCGCCGCCGTTCAGGCCCCGGCATCGATCAACAGAAACCGGGCGAGTCCCGCTGAAACCGCTGAGTCCGGAGCAATAGACAATGGAATTCTTCCGCATTCGCCGCGACTTGCCGTTCATGGAGCGCGCGTTGATTTTCAACGTGATTTCGCTCGTGACGTTTCTCGTGGCCGTATTTTTCCTCGTGCACCGAGGCCTGCATCTGTCGGTGGAGTTCACCGGCGGCACGGTCGTCGAGGTGCAGTATCCGCAGGCCGCGCAGCTCGAACCGGTGCGCGCGTCAATGGCGAAGCTCGGCTACCCTGACGCGCAGGTGCAGAACTTCGGCACCTCGCAGGACGTGCTGATCCGTCTGCCGCTCAAGCAGGGCCTGACGTCCGCGCAGCAGAGCGATCAGGTGATGACCGCACTCAAGACCGACAACGCCGAAGTGAAGCTGCAGCGCGTCGAGTTCGTCGGTCCGCAGGTCGGCAAGGAACTCGTGACGAACGGCCTGCTCGCGCTGGCGTGCGTGGTGATCGGCATCGTGATTTACCTGTCGTTCCGTTTCGAATGGAAGTACGCGGTGGCGGGCATCATCGCGAACTTGCACGACGTGGTGATCATTCTCGGCTTCTTCGCTTACTTCCAGTGGGAGTTCTCGCTCTCGGTGCTGGCGGCGATTCTCGCGGTGCTCGGCTACTCGGTGAACGAGTCGGTGGTTATCTTCGACCGGATTCGCGAAACCTTCCGTAAGCAGCGCAAGATGACGGTGAAGGAAGTGATCGACCACGCGATCACGAGCACGATGTCGCGAACCATCATCACCCACGGCTGTACGGAAATGATGGTGCTGTCGATGTTCTTCTTCGGCGGCCCGACGCTGCATTACTTCGCGCTGGCGCTGACCGTCGGCATTCTGTTCGGTATCTATTCGTCGGTGTTCGTCGCGGCGGCGCTCGCGATGTGGTTCGGCGTGAAGCGCGAGGATCTCGTCAAGGACAAGAAGGACAAGTTCGATCCGAACGATCCGAATGCGGGGGCGCAGGTTTGAGCCTCACGCGCGTCTGATTCAAGCATTGCCTCAAACGGGCCAGTCATCTCGACTGGCCCGTTTGCTTTTGCGACTCCGGAAATTCATCAAATTTCGATGCAAGAGTGAAAAAACCGCGTCGGCATGGTTTAGCCTCGACCCGCCAGCACGATGCGTCTCCGAGTTAGCGCGCGCATCCATGCTGATATGAACTGTTGTCGCCAGTCAGTCTGTTCAGGCCGTACGTTATGTCATCCACACAGAACATCAGGATCGGGGTCTTCGTCCCTACTTTCAATCGCCCGGAACTCTTGCGCAGTTGCGTCTTGCAGTTGCTTGCCCAAACCCGGGGCCCGGATATCATTTGCGTGCATCAGAACGGAGAGGGAGACAACTACGCATGGTGCGTCGCGGATCTCCACGCACCCGTCGTCTGGATGCACACGCCCGTTCGAATTCCCCAGAACGATTGGTATCGGACTCCCCTGAATCATCTCATTCAGGAAGACTGCACCCATTTCTTCTGGATGGATCACGACGACATCTATCTCGCCAACCACATCGAAACATGCATCGGCGAACTCGATGGCGGATACGACTTCAGGATCTCGAAGCATTGCGGCGTGCTCGTTGCCCGGCCGCACGGATTTCACTATTATCCGCACACTCGATTCGACGATATCCACGCCACCGGCGGAATGAGCGCTTCAATGGCGTTCACCTTGCCGTTCGCAAGGGCGTTGTCCACGGACCTGGGCAACCCCGAGTTCAACCATGTCTTCGCGGACGAAGTCCTGGCACGCCATACCATGCCGCGCTTTCGCTGCCTGCACTCGACACAGAAAACGACCGTTTATCTGTCACACGCGAGTTCGCTGTCGTCCGCACATTGGGTTCGTGAGGATACGACTTTCCACGAGTTTCGAAGCGATGCGTGAAATACGTGAGCCAATAAACAAAAACCGCTTCGCGATGCACACGAAGCGGTTTTGCGACGGGCGCCGTCGAGTCCTTACTGCTTCACGCCCTCAGCCTGAATATGCAGCACCGTCTTCAGACTGAAGCCATAAGACTTGCCGTAATCCATCCCGAAGTCGCCGCGATCGAAGGTCGTCGTCGCTTCCACGCCGCACACTTCCTTCTTCATCATCGGGTTCATGAAGCACTTGAAGCTCTCGACCTTCAGGTTAATCGGCTTCGTCACGCCGTGCATCGTCAGCGTGCCGATCACTTCCGAAGGCGTATCGCCGTCGAACTTGATCGACGTGCCCTTGTACTCGGCCGTCGGGTACTTCGCGACATCGAAGAACTCGGCCTTCTGCAGGTGCTCGTCCAGCTTCGGATTGCCGGTGTTGATCGAAGACAGGTCGATCGTCACGTTCACCGTGCCGGTCTTCGCCGCGCGATCCAGCGTGACTTCGCCGCTGCTCTTGTTGAACTTGCCGCGCCACGTCGACACGCCACCGAAGTGGTCGGCCTCGAAGCTCGGATACGTGTGGTTCGGGTCGAGCTTGTAGGTGTCGGCGGCCATCGCGCCGAACGACAGACCCAATGCAACCGCGCCCGCGGCGATGATCGAAAGCTTTTTCAACTTCTTCTCCTGACTAACTGGTAACGCTGAATGTGCGTCGTGTGTGACAAAAGCGCCGCTCACTTCTTTGCGGCAACGATGTGAAACTTGATGACGACGTCGTCCGCGACGATCGACGTATCTTTCCATTCACCCGTCCCGACATCGAACTGGGTGCGCTTGATTGGCAGAACGCCGTCGAAGGCTTCCGTCGCGCCCTGCTGCGTGACCGTCACCGGAACCGTGACCGTCTGCGACTTGCCCTTGATCGTGATCTTGCCCGTCACGTTGTACTTGCTGCCGCCGGCCGGCGCGATCGCGCTGGAGACGAAGGTCGCGGTCGGATATTTGGCGGCATCGAACCATTCCGCGCCGCGCACCTGCTTGTTGTAGTCGTCGTCGCCGAGGTCGTAGCTGCCGGTGTCGATCGTGATGTTCGCCGTGCCCGCCGTGGGCTTCGCCGGATCGAATGCGATCTGCGCGCTGAACTTGTTGAACTTGCCGTCGGTGGGGACGTTCATCTGCTTCGAGGTGACGATCACCGTGCTCTTGCTCACGTCCACCTGCGCCTGCGCGCCGGCAACCAGAGCGAGCGAGGCTGCCGTAGCCAGCATCCAACGATTGAGTTTCACTTTCATGTGTGCCCTATTCAAACGGTTCGACCGAACAAACCGGTATTGGAAATCATAAGAACGCGATAACAATCAGCCGCCGGGAAACGCCCTGCCAACGGCGAGGAAACAATCCGATGCGCTTATCTGAGAAACGGCAGCATGCGCCCGAGCAAACCGTCGCGATCGACGAAATGGTGCTTCAGCGCAGCGAGTACGTGCATCACGACGAAGAACAGCAACGTGTAGTTCAACGCGATATGCACGATGCGCAGCGTCGCCTTCAGCGCCTTGTCCGGACCGATGATCGTCGGCAGCGGCAGCACGCCGAGATAGACCACCTGAATACCCGCCGCCGAGCTGTAGAGATAACCCGAGGCAGGAATGACGAGCATCAGCAGATAGAGCAGAAAGTGCGTGAGGTGCGCTGCGCCCTGCTGCCAGCGCGGCATGCCATCGGGCATCGACGGCGCCGGATGCGTCGAGCGCCAGACGAGGCGCAAGAGCGCGAGCACGAAAACCGTCACGCCGATCCACTTGTGCCACGAGAAGTACTTGAGCTTCGTCGGCGTGATGCCCGGAATGTCGGTCATGATCCAGCCGAGCCAGAAGCCGCACACGATCAACAACGCGATCAGCCAGTGCAGGCCAATCGCCGTGGCGCTGTATCGCTGCGCCGGCGGCGTCGCCACGATGCGAGCGGTGCTTTCCATTTTGCTTTCACCTCATGTGTTCGATGTTGCCCGGCCTTGCCGCCGACTGACGACAAGTACTCAAGGCCGCCATGCTACCTCAACGATAACGAATTGCCAGCGCGCGCAAAACGGCTGCCGAAAGTGCGCAAGACCAGTCCCCTCAAGGCTTTGCGGGCGATCCGGATCTTCGGATGCCGCGCATGCAACGAACTATTCCACGCGTGCAACGGTCGATGAAAGCGCGAAGAAGCGGCGTGAACGGCGCCGGATTACGGCATCAAGGTATTAACGAACGGACTGGCGATTTCATTCCGCGCGCATGAAGCATCCCACCCAATGCGGCGGCGACCCGCCATTTGATACCATGCTGCTACCTTTTGCGCTGGCCCGCTGCTTGCTAAGCTCCGTCGGAGCCGGTCCTCGCGGCGCCCGACAAATTTGCTCGACACGTCTCGGGCCTCGACCATGAACGCGAACGAACCGGATGACCTCATCGCGTGTCACGAATGCGACGCGCTCTTCCACAAACGTGTGTTGCCTCAGCGCACCTCGGCGAAGTGTCCCCGCTGCGGATCGCTGCTTTATCGCAGCATCTCGTCGAACCTGGACAAGATCTGCGCCATGACGCTCGCGGCGCTCGTCACGTTCGTGATCGCGCAGGGCTTTCCCATCGTCGAGCTGGACGCGAACGGCCTCACGTCGCAGACCACGCTCATCGGCGCGATCGTCGCGCTGTGGAGCGAGCAGATGGAGATCATGGCCGTGCTCGTCTTCTGCTCGACCATTCTATTTCCGTTGTGCGAATTGCTCGCACTGCTCTATGTGCTGCTTCCGCTGCGCTCGGGCTATGTCCCGCCGGGCTTCAACGCCCTCCTGCGCGGCATTCAGTTCGTGCGCCCGTGGGGCATGATCGAAGTCTTCATGCTCGGCGTGCTCGTCACCCTCGTGAAGATGGTCAGCATCGCGCGCGTGATTCCCGAGGCGGCGCTCTTCGCGTTCGGCGCGCTGACGCTCATGTTCGCGGTCGTCGTGAGCTTCGATCCGCGCGCGCTATGGGACATCGCGAGCAGGCTCGGCCCGCGCGGCGAAACCCGGCTGGCGAACGGCCGCAAGCGCATTCCCTCTGAAGCGAGGCAAAAATCGTGAACGATCCCGTCGATCCGGCAACCGGCGAAGAGACGAGCGAGGCGCACTACACCACGGCGTCGCGCGCGAAGGTCGTGGCGTGTCATGCATGCGGGCTCGTGCAGCCGCTCGCTTACACCATCGAGAAACAACGCTGCACACGCTGCGACGCGGTCGTGCACCGGCGCCATCCGGACAGCATCGCGCGCACCTGGGCGCTGCTCATCAGCGCGGCGATTCTCTACATCCCGGCGAATCTCTTCCCGATCATGCACACGTCGTCGATTCTCGGCTCCGAGGACGACACCATCATGAGCGGCGTCGCGCTCTTCTGGAACGACGGCGACTATCCGCTCGCCGCGGTGATTTTCATCGCCAGCATTCTCGTGCCGATGCTGAAGCTCTTCACGCTCGCCTTTCTCACCATCAGCGTGCAGCGGCGCTCCACCTGGCGGCCACGCCAGCGCACGACGCTCTTTCGCATCGTCGAGGGCATCGGCCGCTGGTCGATGCTCGATGTCTTCGTGATCACGCTCACCATCGCGCTCGTGCGCTTCAAGTCGCTCGCGGTCATCACGCCGGGGCCTGGCGCGCTCGCGTTCGCATCGGTCGTCGTGCTGACGATGATCGCATCCATGCAATTCGACCCGCGCCTCATCTGGGACAACATCGAACCGTCAGGAAAGAAATATGACTAGTGCCCAAGGTCCGAACGACCCGAAGCAGCCCGCGCCGCCCGCCGGCAACGGCGACAGGGGCAACAGCGGCGGTCTGCCGCCGAATCTGCCCGAGCCCGTGATCGAGCCGCGCAGCCGCTGGCTGCCCTCGCTCGTGTGGGTCATTCCGCTCGTCGCGGCGCTGATCGGCGTGATTCTCGTCGTGAAGACGGTGTCGAGCCGCGGGCCGACCGTGACCATCAGCTTCGTGAGCGCGGAAGGGCTCGAGCCGGGCAAGACGAAGGTGAAGTTCAAGGATGTCGATATCGGCACGGTCAAGACCATCACGCTGTCGAAAGATCATTCGCGCGTGCTCGTCGATGTGCAGCTCACCAAGGAAGCCACCGATTTCGCCGTGAAGGACACGCGCTTCTGGGTCGTGCGCCCGCGCGTCGCGGCGAGCGGCGTGACCGGTCTGTCGACGCTTCTGTCCGGCGCGTATATCGGCGTCGATGCGGGCAGGTCGACCGAGGACCAGACGTACTTCGTCGGTCTAGAGACGCCGCCCGCCGTCACCGGCGACCAGAAGGGTCACACGTTCACGCTGCACGGCGAGTCGCTCGGCTCGCTGGATATAGGCTCGCCGGTCTATTACCGGCGCGTGCAGGTCGGACAGGTGGTCGCGTTCTCGCTCGACAAGGACGGCACCGGCGTCACGCTGCAGGTGTTCGTCACCGCGCCCTACGATCAGTACGTCGGCACCAACTCGCGCTGGTGGCATGCGAGCGGCGTCGATCTGCGCCTCGATTCGAGCGGCTTCACCCTCAACACGCAATCGCTCGCGACCGTCGTGCTGGGCGGCATCGCGTTCCAGACGCCGCAGAATCAGCAGGCCGGGCCGCAGGCGCAGAACAACGCGACCTTCCGCCTCGCCGGCGATCAGGCCGACGCGATGCGCGATCCGGACGGCGAGGCCGTGCACGTCGTGATGAACTTCAATCAGTCGCTGCGTGGTCTGTCGGTCGGCGCGCCGGTCGATTTCCGGGGCATCGTGCTCGGGCAGGTGACGGGCATCGGCGTGCAATACGATCCGAAATCGCGTTCATTCATGATGCCGGTCACGATCGATATCTATCCCGATCGTCTCGGCAAGCGCGCGAAACACGCGTTGCCGGAGCAGGGATCGGCCGCAAGCCAGGACATGCTGCAAATGCTCGTGAATCGCGGCCTGCGCGGGCAGTTGCGTACCGGCAACCTGTTGACGAGCCAGTTGTATATCGCGCTCGACTTCTTCCCGAAGGCGTCGCCCGCGAAGGTCAACGTCAACGCCGATCCGTTCGAGCTGCCGACCGTGCCGAACACGCTCGATGAACTGCAACTGCAGATCGCGGACATCGCGCGCAAGATCGACAAGATTCCGTTCGACGAAATCGGCACCAATCTGAACGGATCGCTCAAGAACGCGAACGCGCTCTTCGACCGGATGGACAAGGAAGTCCTGCCGGAAATGCGCGACACGCTCACGCAGGCGAAGAAGACTTTCGGCCAGGCGCAGTCGACGTTGCAGTCGGACTCGCCGCTCCAGTCGGACGTGCATCAGGCGCTGCAGGAACTCACGCGCACGCTGCAATCGCTCAACTCGCTCGCGGACTATCTGGAACGCCATCCGGAATCGCTCGTACGTGGAAAATCAGGAGACAAACCATGAAGTTCGGCTCGTTGATGTTGACCTTGAGCGCGACGGCGATGCTCGCCGCGTGCGCTTCGCCGACGAGCCGTTTCTACACGCTCGGCGGCGGCGATGCGCGTCCCGTGCCCTCCGCGCAGGCGTCGTTCTATTTCGAGCTCGCGCCCGTCGACATGCCGCAGCAGGTCGCGAAGAATCAGTTGGTGGTGCAGACGAGTCCCGCGCAGGTGCGCGTGCTAGAGGAAGAGCGCTGGGCGTCGCTGCCCGGCGACGAAGTGCGGCGCGCGCTGTCCGCCGATCTCACGCAGCAACTCGGCGCGATCGATGTCTACGGCACGCCGCATCCCGAGTCGGTGCCGGTGTATCGCGTGAAGGTGAACGTGCAGCGCTTCGAATCGTGGCCGGGCTCGCAGGCCGTGATCGACGCCGTGTGGAGCGTGCGCGCCGCCGGATCGGACACGGTGCTGACGTGCCGGACCGTCGCGCTCGAACGCGTGGACGCGGGTTACGACGCGCTCGTCGACGGTCATCGCAAGGCGGTCGATACACTCGCCTCCGCGATCTCCGCGGGCGTGCGCAGCCTGAGCTCGCTGCCCTCGACGACAAGCACGCCGACCGCGTCCGCGAAGAGCAAGCGCGGCGCGAATGCGAGCCCCGCGCCCGCGCCGGTTCTGCCGTGTCCGGCCACGAATGCCGCGACCACTGCCAGCGCGCAATGATCCACGGCGCGCCCGGCGTCGAACCGGGCGCGCCGCATGTTGTCCGCAGACGACATTGTCGCGCTCAGCCATCTCTAAATTGCCGATGGTTCATGCGCGCCCGGTTAAGATCGTCGTCGCTCGAATTCCGAATCAACGTGAAAATTTGATGATGAAACTGATCGGTTCGCATCCCAGCCCGTTCGTCCGCAAGGTACGGATCGTCATGGCGGAGAAGAAGATCGACTGCGAACTGGTGCTCGAGGACGTCTGGGCATCCGATTCGAAGATCCATGACTACAACCCGCTCGGCAAGGTGCCGTGCCTCATCCTGGACGACGGCGAGGCGGTATTCGATTCGCGCGTCATCTGCGAGTACGTGGACACGCTCACGCCCGTGGGCAAGCTGCTGCCGCAGGAGCGGCGCGAGCGCACCGAAGTGCGTTGCTGGGAAGCGCTCGCCGACGGCATGCTCGATGCCGCCGTGCTGATCCGTCTCGAAGGCGTCTTGCGTGAAGAGGCGCATCGCAGCGAAAAATGGACGACGCGCCAGCGTCACAAGATCGAGGACGGCCTGCGCGCGATGGCGCGCGGTCTCGGCTCGAAGCAATGGTGCTCGGCGAATCGTTTCACGCTCGCGGATATCGCGTGCGGCTGCGCGCTCGGCTATCTCGACTTCCGCATGCCCGATCTGAACTGGCGCGACGCGCATCCGAATCTCGACAAGTACTACGCGCGCATTTCGCAGCGACCGTCATTCGTGGATACCGCGCCGGCCTGAGCCGGACGTCAATTTACATCTACTACTAGATAGGTAACGGATTGCGATAGGACCATATGACGTTCGGGAGGCGTGCCAGACCAGGACACGTCCTTCCCGAAACGCCCGCCTATGGCCATATCAACGGACGGATGTCCGACTCTGCTGATAAAACTGCCTTATTCCGCCAAAATCTATCTACTCAACGATAGATATTCGGCGGTGGCTTTTCGTGAATTCACCCGTTTTTCACAAGGTTATCCACAGGCTTAGCTACCGCCGAAATGCGTCCGCGACTTCTTCCAGCCGTGCGCGCGTCTGAAACAGGCGGCATGCGAGCAGGCTTCCCTGAAAGGCCGCGTACAAGGTGCGCGCCGCGGCCTCGGGTTTGCCACCGGCATCGAGCGTATCCTGCGTTTCGCCCTCGGCGAGCACTTTCGCCAGCCAGTTCTCGTTGGCCTTGTAGAACGACTGCACCGCGTGACGCACCTTTTCCGGCAGCGATTCGAGGTCCGCCGCGAGCATGCCGCAAAGGCAAATCTGATTGCCGCCGCCCATGATTCGCCCGAACAGCCGCGTATAGCGATCGAGCTTTTTGTCGGCGGGCGCGGAGCTGTCGATCGCGTAAATCGACGACATCACGTCGGCGCTATACGCGTTCACGGCTTCGAGCGCGAGATCTTCCTTGGTCGGGAAGTAGTAGTGGATGCTGGAAGTCTTCACGCCGACCAGTCCGGACAAATCGCGGTAACTGAACCCGTTGTAGCCGCGCGTCATCAACAAGGTCTGGGCGTGATCCAGCAGCGCTTCGCGTACGGTGTTCTTGTCCATTTTTGTGCCTTGTGAAATTGTCCCTGCATTCGACGTGCGTAATTTATCTATCACTAGATAGACGGTCAAGCGCTTGTATCAAAAAAGCTTTTATCGGACCGATAGAAAAAGAAAAGCCCTGACCGAAGTCAGGGCTCGTCGTCCGATTGCTGCCCGCGATGCTATCGCGTGGCGGAAAGTACCGCGGTTTGCGGCGACGCCTGCCCCGCCGCCGCAGTCTCGATGATGCCGCCGCCCAGACACACATCGCCCTGATACAGCACCGCCGATTGCCCCGGCGTGACAGCCCATTGAGCGTCGTCGAAATGGAGCGCGAAACGGCCGTCGTCCGCCTGGGCGAAGCGGCACGCGGCATCCTGCTGCCGATACCGCGTCTTGGCGCCGCACGCCGCGTTCTCTTCCGGCGCCGCGCCCGCGACCCAGCTCGTGTTGCCCGCGACGAGCGTCGGCGACAGAAGCCACGGATGGTCGTGGCCCTGCACCACATAGAGCGTGTTCGTCGCCACGTCCTTGCCGGCGACGAACCACGGCTCGCCGCTGCCGTCTTTCGCGCCGCCGATGCCGATACCCTTGCGCTGCCCGAACGTATAGAACGCGAGCCCGATGTGCTCCCCGACGATCTTGCCTTCGTCCGTTTTCATCGGACCCGGCTTCGTCGGCAGATAGCGGTTCAGGAATTCGCGGAACGGCCGCTCGCCGATGAAGCAGATGCCGGTCGAATCCTTCTTCTTCGCGTTCGGCAGACCGATCTGCGCGGCAATCTCACGCACCTTGGTCTTCGGAATCTCGCCGAGCGGGAACAGCGTCTTCGACAGTTGCGCCTGATTCAGCCGATGCAGGAAGTACGACTGATCCTTGGTCGAATCGGCCGCCTTGAGCAACTGGAAGAGCCCGCTCTGCTCGCGCACGCGCGCGTAATGGCCCGTCGCGATGGTCTGCGCGCCGAGCGACATCGCGTGATCGAGAAACGCCTTGAACTTGATCTCGGCGTTGCAGAGCACGTCGGGATTGGGCGTACGGCCGGCCGAATACTCGCGCAGGAACTCGGCGAACACGCGGTCCTTGTACTCGGCGGCGAAGTTGACCGCCTCGACATCGATGCCGATCAGATCCGCGACCGACACCACGTCGATCCAGTCCTGCCGGGTCGAGCAGTATTCGCCGTCGTCATCGTCTTCCCAGTTCTTCATGAAGAGGCCGACGACATCGTAGCCTTGTTCCTTCAGGAGCCATGCCGTCACGGACGAATCCACGCCGCCCGACATGCCCACCACCACTCTTTGCTTGCTCATAGGGATATCACGCCCGCACCACCGGCGCGACCGAATGCGTATGGATGAAATCGAGCGGCACGCGCCGCCCGGATAAATAATCGTCGACACACTTCATCACGAGCGGTGTCCGGTGTCGTTCGACGCACGCGCGCAACTCGTCGGCGGTGAGCCACATGGCGCGCACGATGCCATCGTCGAGAGCGTGATCCGCCTCTTCGCCCAGCGACTTGCCGCAGAACGTGAAGCGCAGATAGGTGACGTCGCGCCCCGGCCGCGCGAAGTGCGTCATATACGCGCCGACGAGCGCCTCGGGCTCGAAACGATGCGCCGTTTCCTCGAACGTCTCGCGGATCACCGCTTCGACGAGCGTTTCGCCCGCTTCGAGGTGACCGGCCGGTTGGTTGATTCGCAGCCCTGCCGACGTGTGCTCTTCGATGACGAGAAAGCGGCCGTCCCGCTCGACGATCGCCGCCACCGTAACGTGGGGGGCCCAAGTATCTGATTTCATGGTGAGATATTTTACCGTCCCGGCGGCGATCCCGCGCGGGCGTCCTAAGGGTAAGCGCTGACGCTCGACATGCGGAACGAGTGCCGGATCGCATTCTGGCGCGTGCATTCTTCGGTTACAGTTGCGATAGCCGTCAGTTCCAGCATTTGAAATAAAAACTCAGCCTTAAGCCTTCCTGATCCTTACGGACGACGGAGGCAACAAAGACAGGAGGATTCAAGATGCACATCGGAGTGCCTGCCGAAACGCGGGCGAACGAGGCGCGCGTCGCCGCTACGCCCGAAACGGTCAAAAAGCTCGTCACGCAAGGACATCGTGTTTCGGTCCAGAGCGGTGCGGGCTTGCCGGCGAGTTATATCGACGATGCCTTCGCGCAAGCGGGTGCGGATCTCGTCGATGCCGCCACGGCCTTTTCCGCCGAGATCGTTCTCAAGGTCCAGTCGCCGAGCGAAAGCGAACTGGCGATGCTCAAGCCGGGCGCCGTACTCATCGGCATGCTCGATCCATTCAACACTGAGAACACCGCGCGACTCGCGTCCTCGGGCGTGACCGCGTTCGCGCTCGAAGCCGCGCCGCGTACCACGCGCGCGCAAAGTCTCGACGTGCTGTCGTCGCAGGCGAACATCGCCGGATACAAGGCGGTGCTGATGGCCTGCCAGTACTACCAGCGCTTCATGCCGATGCTGATGACCGCCGCGGGCACCGTGAAAGCGGCGCGCGTGCTGATACTCGGCGCGGGCGTCGCGGGTTTGCAGGCGATCGCCACCGCCAAGCGTCTCGGCGCGGTCGTCGAAGCGTCCGACGTGCGTCCAGCCGTGAAGGAGCAGATCGAATCGCTCGGCGCGAAGTTCGTCGACGTGCCCTTCGAAACCGATGAAGAACGCGAAGCCGCGGTCGGCGTCGGCGGTTATGCGCGCCCGATGCCGCCAAGCTGGCTCGCGCGGCAGGCGGCGCAGGTGCACGAGCGTGCGAAGGCGGCGGATATCGTCATCTCGACCGCGCTGATTCCCGGCCGTCCCGCGCCGACGCTCATCTCCGTCGAAACGGTCAAGCACATGAAGCCGGGTTCCGTGATCATCGATCTCGCCGCCGGACGCGGACCCGAGTTCGAAGGCCGGAAAGGCGGCAACTGCCCGCTCACCGAAGTCGATCAGGTGGTGATGAAGCACGGCGTGCATATCGTCGGCCACACGAATCTCGCTTCGATGGTCGGCGCCGATGCCTCCGCGCTCTACGCCCGCAATCTCCTGGACTTCCTGAAGCTGATCATCACCAAGGAAGGCACGCTCAACATCGATCTCGCGGACGATATCGTCGCGGCCACGCTCCAGTGCCGCGACGGGCAAGTCACACGCGCCACGGCCTGAACACGGAGACCTCCATGGATGTCATCAATCACACGGTGATCAACCTCATCATCTTCGTGCTGGCCATTTACGTGGGCTATCACGTCGTGTGGAACGTCACGCCCGCGCTGCATACGCCGCTGATGGCCGTGACCAACGCGATTTCGGCGATCGTCATCGTCGGCGCGATGCTGGCCACGGGCCTCACCGTCGGCGTCGCGGGCAAGTTCTTCGGCACGCTCGCCGTACTGCTCGCGGCGGTGAACGTGTTCGGCGGCTTTCTCGTCACACGGCGAATGCTCGAGATGTTCAAGAGGAAAGAGCCGAAGAAGCTGCCGGTCAAGGAGGGTGCGTAATGAGCCTGAATGTCGTCACACTCCTCTATCTCATCGCCTCGGTGTGTTTCATCCAGGCGCTCAAGGGCTTGTCCAATCCGAAGACCGCGCGCATCGGCAACACGTTCGGCATGGCGGGCATGGCGATCGCCATTCTCACCACGCTCGCGCTGATCGTGAAGCAGGCGGCGTATCTCGAAGCGAATCTGGCGCTCGGGCTCTCGCTGCTGTTCGTGGCCCTGATCATCGGCGGCGGCGCGGGCGCGTACATCGCGGCGAAAGTCGAGATGACGAAGATGCCCGAGCTCGTCGCCGCGATGCACTCGCTGATCGGTCTTGCGGCGGTGTGTATCGCGTACGGCGTGGTGGCCGAACCTGCCGCCTTCGGGCTCGCGCCGCTCGGTGAGCCGATTCCCTATGGCAATCGCGTCGAGCTGTTCATCGGCACATTTGTCGGCGCGGTCACGTTCTCGGGTTCGGTCATCGCGTTCGGGAAGCTGTCGGGCAAGTACAAGTTCCGGCTGTTTCAGGGCGCGCCGGTCACGTACTCGGGGCAGCATCTGATCAACCTGCTGCTCGCCGTCGCGATGGTCGGCTTCGGCGTGATCTTCATGCTCACCGAATCGTGGCTGCCGTTCATCATCATGACGATCATCGCGTTCGCGCTGGGCGTGCTGATCATCATTCCGATCGGCGGCGCGGACATGCCGGTGGTCGTGTCGATGCTGAACTCGTACTCGGGCTGGGCGGCGGCGGGCATCGGCTTCTCGCTGAACAATCCGATGCTGATCATCGCGGGTTCGCTGGTGGGTTCGTCCGGTGCGATTCTGTCGTACATCATGTGCAAGGCGATGAACCGGTCGTTCTTCAACGTGATTCTCGGCGGGTTTGGCGGCGAGGCTGGGGGCGCGGTTGCGGGCGGCTCGACGGAGCAACGTCCGGTCAAATCCGGTTCCGCCGATGACGCCGCGTTCATGCTCGGCAACGCGGAAAGCGTGGTGATCGTTCCGGGATACGGGCTGGCCGTGGCGCGCGCGCAGCACGCGTTGAAGGAACTGACGGACAAGCTCGTCGAAAAAGGCATCGATGTGCGGTACGCGATTCATCCGGTCGCGGGGCGCATGCCGGGGCACATGAACGTGCTGCTGGCCGAAGCCGAAGTGCCCTACGAGATGGTGCAGGAGATGGAGGACATCAACAGCGAGTTCGGTCAGACGGACGTGGTGCTGGTGCTCGGCGCGAACGACGTGGTGAACCCGGCCGCGAAGACCGACCCGAAATCGCCGATCGCAGGCATGCCGATTCTCGAGGCGTACAAGGCGCGGACGATCATCGTGAACAAGCGCTCGATGGCGGCGGGTTATGCCGGGCTCGATAACGAACTGTTCTATATGGACAAGACGATGATGGTGTTCGGGGACGCGAAGAAGGTGGTGGAAGACATGATGAAGGCGGTGGACTGACCCCTATCGCGGTCCGAAACGGCTGAACCGATTGCGCCAGCCTCCGAATTGCGGAGCGCTGGCGCTTTGTTTTTCCGGCGATGAAGCGGCGACGCATGCCAGCCGGAACACCCCGCGTACAATACCGCCTTTACTCGTCCGAAAAAGCAGCTCATGTCCTCCCCACTCTTCGACTGGTTTGTCCCCTGCCCGCGCGGTCTCGAAGCGCCGCTCGCCGCCGAGCTTTCGGAGATCGGAGAGCATCACGTGGCGAACGCGCCGCTGTCGGGCGGCGGATCGCTGATCGTCGGCGCGCAAGTGCCCGGCGGCGTGCATTTCCGGGGCGGCTGGGTCGCGGGCATGGCAGCGAACCTGCACTCGCGCATCGCGAGCCGCGTGCTGCTGAAAGTCGCGCACGGCCCGTATCGCAACGAGCACGACATCTACGAACTCACGCACCAGCAGCGCTGGGAGCAATGGTTCACGCCCAGCCAGACGATGCGCGTCGACCTTACCGCGATCAAATCGCCGGTAAAGAGCCTCGAATTCACGACGCTGCGCGTGAAGGACGCGGTCTGCGACCGCCTGCGCGACGTGGCCGGCGCGCGTCCGAGCATCGATACCGCGCAACCCGACGTCCGCGTGTTCGCGTTCCTCACGATGAACGAGTGCACGCTCTATCTCGACACCTCCGGCGAACCGCTCTTCAAGCGCGGCTGGCGTCTGGACAAAGGCGCCGCGCCGCTGCGCGAAAATCTTGCGGCGGGCATCCTGCGCCTCACCGGCTGGACGCCCGGCACACCGCTCTTCGACCCGATGTGCGGCAGCGGCACCTTCCTCGCCGAAGCGGCACAAACGGCGCTCAACATCGCGCCGGGCAACGATCGGCGTTTCGGCTTCGAAAAACTGAAGCCGTTCCACCCGGGCATGTGGCAAAAACTCAAGACGGCCGCCCTCGACCAGCGCCGCGCCGCGCGCGCCTCGCAGGCCGAGCTGAGCATTTTCGGCAGTGACATCTCGGGCGACATGCTCGAAAAGGCGCGCGCGAATCTGGGCCGCGCGGGCATTACCGACCTGTCGCTCAAGCAGGTCGACGCCCGCAACATGGTCCCGCCGACCGACGCGCCCGGCATCCTCATCGCGAATCCGCCGTACGGCGAACGGATCGAAGTGCGCGGGCGTGGTCCGCGCGGCGAGATCCGCGACACGCCGCGCTCGCGCCGCGAGGACGACGACACGTTCGCCCGCGCGCAGCCCGATCCGGCCGACACGGAATTCTTCGTTTCCTTCGGCAACGCGCTCAAGCAACGCTTTCCCGGCTGGCGCGCCTACGTGCTCACATCCGACCGCAAGCTGCCGGGCCTGCTGCGTCTGCGCGAATCGACGAAGACGCCGCTTTTCAACGGCGCGCTCGAATGCCGCCTGTTCCGCTTCGATCTGATCGCGGGCAGCGTGCGCAATCGTCCCGCTGGCGAATGAGTATGGGGCGCGCTCGCGCGTCGCGCCACTAGGCCGAATGGCCGAGTGCCGCCAGCGCGAAGCCGGCGCTACAATCGGCGCATGAACTCACCGACCGAACTCGCCAGTCCCATCGCCGTCGATATCTACCGCGGGCGTCGCGAGCGCGTGCTCGCCGCGCTGCGTGCGCAAGGCGGCGGCGTCGCCATCGTGCCGACCGCGCCGGAAGTCATGCGCAACCGCGACACGGACTACCCCTTCCGTCACGACAGCTACTTCTACTATCTGACGGGCTTCAACGAACCCGAGGCGACGCTCGTGCTGAACGCGAGCGCGAAGAACGGCGAGCCCGCGTCGATTCTCTTTTGCCGCGAGAAAAACGCGGAACGCGAAACGTGGGAAGGCTTTCGCTTCGGCCCCGACGCCGCGCGCGACACCTTTGGCTTCGACGCCGCGTTCCCCATCCATGCGCTCGACGAAGAAATGCCGCGCCTGATCGCCGACCAGCCCGCGCTGCACTACGCGCTCGGCACATCGGCGGAACTGGATGCGCAAGTGCGCGGCTGGCTCGCCGCCGTGCGCGCGCAGAGCCGCACCGGCGTGCGCGCGCCCGCGAACGCAACGCATTTGCTGCCGATTCTCGACGAGATGCGCCTCGTGAAAGACGCGCACGAAATCGCGATCATGCGTCGCGCGGCATCGATCTCGGCCGAGGCACACCGGCGCGCGATGCACGCATGCCGCCCCGGCATGCGCGAGTACGAGATCGAAGCCGAGCTGCTTTACACGTTCCGCCGCCACGGCGCGCAGGCGCCGGCATACGGATCGATCGTCGCGGCGGGCGCGAACGCCTGCGTGCTGCACTATCCGGCAGGCAACGCGATCGCGCGCGACGGCGACCTTATCCTCATCGACGCCGCGTGCGAGCTCGACGGCTACGCCTCCGACATCACGCGCACCTTCCCCGCAAGCGGCCGCTTCACGCCCGCGCAGCGCGAGCTCTACGACATCGTGCTCGCGGCCCAGGCAGCGGCCGTCGATGCAACGCGCCCCGGCGTGAGCTTCGACGCGCCGCATCAGGCGGCGTTGAAAGTGCTGTCGCAAGGCCTGCTCGATACCGGCATCCTCGACAAGACGAAATTCGGCGGCGTCGACGATGTCCTCGCGCAACGCGCCTACGCGCGCTTTTACATGCATCGCACGGGGCACTGGATCGGCATGGACGTGCACGATGCGGGCGAATACCGCGAGGCCGACGGCCCGCTCGACGAGCAAGGGGCGCGTGCCTGGCGCGCGCTGGCGCCCGGCATGGCGCTCACGGTCGAACCGGGCCTGTATGTGCGCGCCGCCGAAGACGTGCCGGAAAAGTACTGGAACATCGGCATCCGTATCGAAGACGACGCCATCGTCACGGCAAGCGGCTGCGAGCTGCTCACGCGCGAGGTGCCTGTCGCAGCCGACGAAATCGAAGCGCTGATGCGCGATTCAAACGCAAACTGACCATGAGCGACGTTCAAGGCATCGAACCGCATTTCGACTACGACATCGCCATCGTCGGCGCGGGTCCGGTCGGGCTCGCGCTCGCCGGCTGGCTCGCGCGGCGCAGTGCAACGTCGCGGCGTTCCATCGCGCTCATCGACGCGCGCACGCCCGAAGCCGCCGCCAGCGATCCGCGCGCGATCGCGCTGTCGCACGGCAGCCGCGTGATGCTCCAGCCGCTCGGCTTTCCCGGCGACGCCACGCCGATCCGCCGCATTCACGTCTCGCAGCGCGGGCACTTCGGCCGCACGCTGATCGAGCACGACGAGCACGCGTTGCCCGAACTGGGCTACGTGGTGCGGTACGGCTCGCTCGTCGGCGTGCTCGCCGATGCGGTGCGCGCGACCAGCGTCGACTGGCTCACCGATACCTCCGCCCTCGCGCCGCAGCAGGATGAAGACGGCGTCACGCTGCCGCTGCAGTCCCCGGCGGGTGAGCGCACGATCCGCGTGAAGGTGCTCGTGAATGCGGAAGGCGGTCTTTATCAGAAAAGCGATGTGACCGCGCCCGGCGAACGCCGCGCAAGGGATTACGGGCAGACGGCCATCGTCGGCACGGTGAGCGTGTCGGATCCGCGCGCAAACGTCGCGTGGGAGCGCTTCACGAGCGAAGGGCCGATCGCGCTTCTGCCATGCGGCGGCCCGCGTCACGCGGACTACTCGCTCGTCTGGTGCTGCACGCCCGACGAAGCCTCGCGCCGCATGCAGCTCGACGACGATACGTTCCTCTCCGAACTGGGCGCGGCTTTTGGCACGCGCATGGGCCGCTTCACGCGCATCGCGTCGCGTGCGGCGTTCCCGCTCGGCCTGACCGCGCTCGACGTGCTCGTCGACAGGCGCACCGTCGCCATCGGCAATGCCGCGCAGACGCTGCATCCGGTCGCGGGTCAGGGCCTGAACCTCGGCCTGCGCGACGCGCTCGCGCTCACCGACGCGTTGTCAGCCGACGGCCCGCGCCCACTCGCGCTCGCCCGCTTCGCGCAGCGCCGCGCGCTCGACCGGCGGCTGACGATCGGCGCCACCGACACGCTCGCGCGCCTCTTCACAGTGGATTTCCCGCCGCTGGCCGCCATGCGTGGTCTCGCGCTCACCGCGCTCGAGTTCCTCCCGCCGGTGAAATCCGCCCTCGCCCGGCAGATGATGTTCGGGCAGCGGCGCTGATCCGGCACCGAAAATCCCGACCGTCAGCGCCAGGCTCGGGTACTTATCCTCTATGAACGGCCGTTCTTTCATAGAAGATTTAAAGACTTGCGTGAGATTGCTCTTAATTTCAGCACGCGCTTCGCGTTAAAATACGCGTTTCCCCTTCAGCAACGTTGCATCCGCCTGACGCGGCTTTCGCCGACAATCGCCAGCGCGGATCGTTTAGCCTTCATGCCCACCATCGGTTCACACGTTCTGCGCAATAACCTGTTCGTCGCTCCGATGGCAGGCGTCACCGACCGCCCGTTCCGGCAGCTCTGCAAGCGCATGGGCGCGGGTTACGCGGTGTCGGAGATGGTCGCGTCGAACGCGCAGTTGTGGAAAAGCGAGAAGACCATGCGCCGCGCGAATCACGCTGGCGAGGTCGAGCCGATCTCCGTGCAGATCGCCGGCGCCGATCCGCAGATGCTCGCCGAAGCCGCGCGCCACAATGTCGCGAACGGCGCGCAGATCATCGACATCAACATGGGCTGCCCGGCCAAGAAGGTGTGCAACGTGGCTGCGGGATCGGCGCTGCTGCAGAACGAGCCGCTCGTCGCGCGCATCGTGGAAGCCGTGGTGCAGGCGGTCGGCGTGGGTCCGGACGCCGTGCCCGTCACGCTCAAGATTCGCACGGGGTGGAATCGCGAGAACAAGAACGCGCTGACCATTGCGCGCATCGCACAGGACGCGGGCATCTCGATGCTCACGGTCCACGGCCGCACGCGCGCCGATCTCTACAAGGGCGACGCCGAGTACGACACCATCGCGGCGGTGAAGGCGTCGGTGAAGATTCCCGTCGTCGCGAACGGCGACATCACCACGCCCGAAAAAGCGCGCGACGTGCTCGCCGCGACCGGCGCCGACGCCATCATGATCGGCCGCGCAGCGCAGGGGCGTCCGTGGCTGTTTCGCGAGATCGAGCATTTTCTGCAGACGGGCGAGCGCCTGCCGCCACCGCGCATCGACGAGATCCAGCAGGTGATGAACGAGCACCTCGAAGATCACTACGCCTTTTATGGGGAATTCACGGGCGTTCGGACTGCGCGCAAGCATATCGGCTGGTACACTCGCGGCCTTTCCGGCGCCAACACCTTCCGGCACCGGATGAATACGCTGGACACGACCAAAGAACAATTGCTCGCAGTCAACGAATTCTTTGACGCGCAAAAGGCGTTGTCGGACCGCCTCGTCTATGTGGACGAGTCTGCTGACGCCGAAGACGCGGACGGGGAAGAATCGTGCGGCGGGCTCAACAATACGACAGACCGACTGATTGCCGCATGAGCAGACATAACATCGAACAATGCGTCCGCCAGAGCCTCGACAACTATTTTCAGGATTTGGACGGCTCCAACCCGCACGACGTGTACGACATGGTGATTTCGTGTGTTGAAAAACCGATGCTCGAAGTGGTGCTCGAACAGGCGGGCGGAAACCAATCGCTCGCGGCCGAGTATCTCGGCATCAACCGCAACACGTTACGCAAGAAGCTTCAGCAGCACGGATTGATTTGATTCTTCGGACTGAGGCGCGCGCCTTGGTCCGGCCTGGTTTCCCTTTTCGGTTTCAGTGTTCATCATGATCAAGCAAGCGCTCCTCTCCGTTTCCGACAAATCCGGCATCGTCGATTTCGCCAAATCGCTGTCGGAACTCGGCGTCAAGCTCCTCTCGACCGGCGGCACCGCGAAACTGCTCGCCGACGCGGGCCTGCCCGTGACCGAGGTCGCCGACTACACCGGCTTCCCGGAAATGCTCGACGGGCGCGTGAAGACGCTGCATCCGAAAGTTCATGGCGGCATTCTCGCGCGGCGCGACCTGCCCGAGCACATGGCGGCGCTCGAGAAGCACGATATCCCGACCATCGACTTGCTGGTCGTGAATCTCTATCCGTTCGTGCAGACGGTGTCCAAGGAAGAGTGCTCGCTGGAAGACGCGATCGAGAATATCGATATCGGCGGCCCGACCATGCTGCGCTCGGCGGCGAAGAATCATCGCGATGTGACGGTCATCGTCGATCCGGCCGACTACGCCGCCGTGCTCGACGAGATGCGCGCGAACAAAAATTCAGTCGGCTACAAGACGAACTTCCGTCTCGCGACGAAGGTGTTCGCGCACACCGCGCAATACGATGGCGCGATCACGAACTATCTGACGAGCCTCACCGAAGAACTGCAGCATGCGAGCCGAAACACGTATCCGGCGACCTTCAACATGGCGTTCGAAAAGGTGCAGGACCTGCGCTACGGCGAGAACCCGCATCAGAGCGCGGCGTTCTATCGCGACCTTTCCGTGCCCGCCGGCGCGCTCGCGAACTACGCGCAGTTGCAGGGCAAGGAACTGTCGTACAACAACATCGCGGATTCCGACGCCGCGTGGGAATGCGTGAAGACATTCGATGCGCCCGCCTGCGTCATCATCAAGCACGCGAATCCGTGCGGCGTGGCAGTTGGCGCGAACGCGGCGGAAGCGTACTCGAAGGCGTTCCAGACGGACCCGACCTCGGCGTTCGGCGGCATCATCGCGTTCAATCGCGAAGTCGATGAAGCCACGGCGCAGGCGGTCGCGAAGCAGTTCGTCGAAGTGCTGATCGCGCCGTCGTTCAGCGAGGCTGCGCGCGCCGTGTTCGCGGCGAAGCAGAACGTGCGCCTGTTGCAGATCGCGCTCGGCGACGGTCACAACACGTTCGATCTGAAGCGCGTGGGCGGCGGCCTGCTCGTGCAATCGCTCGATGCGAAGAACGTGCAGCCGCACGAACTGCGCGTCGTGACGAAGCGTAACCCGACGCCGAAGGAAATGGACGACCTGATGTTCGCGTGGCGCGTGGCGAAGTACGTGAAGTCGAACGCGATCGTGTTCTGCGGCGGCGGCATGACGCTGGGTGTCGGCGCGGGGCAGATGAGCCGCGTGGATTCGGCGCGTATCGCGGGCATCAAGGCGCAAAACGCCGGTCTGACGCTGAACGGCTCGGCGGTGGCGTCCGATGCGTTCTTCCCGTTCCGCGACGGCCTCGATGTCGTCGTGAACGCGGGCGCGACCTGCGTGATCCAGCCTGGCGGCTCCATGCGCGACGATGAAGTGATCGCCGCCGCCGACGAGCACAACGTCGCGATGATCGTCACCGGCACGCGTCATTTCCGTCATTAATCACTGCGGCTTCATTTAAGATTGGCCTGTTTGCGCTTTGAGTGGCGCAAGCAGGCCTTTTTGATTTGGACACTTGGACAACGCGCATCGCGAACGAATGAGAATCCTAGGCATCGACCCCGGCCTGCGCGTGACGGGCTTCGGCATCATCGACAAAACGGGGCACACGCTCAACTACGTGACGAGCGGCGTCATCAAGACGGCCGATGCCGATCTGCCTTCGCGTCTCAACACGATCTTCAGCGGTATCTCGACGCTCATCGCGCAGCACAATCCGGATCAGGCAGCGATCGAAAAGGTCTTCGTCAACGTGAATCCGCAATCGACGCTGCTGCTCGGCCAGGCGCGCGGCGCGGCGATTTGCGGGCTTGTCGCGAGCGGCGTGCCGGTCGCGGAGTACACGGCCTTGCAGTTGAAGCAGGCTGTCGTCGGTTACGGACGCGCGACGAAGGAACAGATGCAGCAGATGGTCGTGCGTCTCCTGAGCCTTTCCGGCGTGCCGAGCACCGACGCCGCCGACGCGCTCGGCATGGCCATCTGCCATGCGCACGGCGGCACGGGCCTCGCGACCCTGGGCGGCATCGCGCCGGGGCTTGCGAAGAAAGGCTTGCGCGTGCGGCGTGGCCGGCTCATCGGCTAATAACACTTCTCCTCTCTTGGCTTGAACACATGATCGGTCGAATCGCCGGCGTTCTGCTGGAAAAAAATCCGCCGCACCTGCTCGTCGATTGCAACGGCGTCGGCTACGAAATCGACGTGCCGATGAGCACCTTCTACAACCTGCCGAATGCCGGCGAAAAGGTCGTGTTGCTCACGCAGTTGATCGTGCGCGAGGACGCGCATCTGCTATACGGGTTTCTCACCGCGCAGGAACGCTCGACCTTCCGCGAGTTGCTGAAGATCAGCGGCATCGGCGCGCGCATGGCGCTGGCGGTGCTTTCGGGCATGAGCGTGCACGAACTCGCGCAGACCGTGACGACGCAGGATGCCGCGCGCCTCACGCGCGTGCCGGGCATCGGCAAGAAGACGGCGGAGCGCCTGCTGCTCGAACTGAAAGGCAAGCTCGGCGCGGATCTCGGCGCGATCGCAGGCACGGTTTCGCAGTCCGATCACGCGTCCGATATCCTCAACGCGTTGCTCGCGCTTGGGTATTCCGAGAAGGAAGCGCTCGCGGCGGTGAAGAACGTGCCGGCGGGAACGGGGGTGTCCGAGGGTATCAAGCTGGCGCTGAAGGCGCTTTCGAAGGGGTGATGGCCTAGCCCATCCGGCCAGCTTCCCCCCGCGAAACCTCGCTGTACAATCGACCCATGATCGAAACCGACAAACTCGCCGCCGAACGCGTCATCTCGGCCACGCCCGTCTCGCCGAACGAGGAAGCGTTCGAGCGCGCGCTGCGTCCGCGTCAGCTCGATGAATACATCGGCCAGGAGAAGGCGCGCGGGCAGCTCGAAATCTTCATCGAAGCGGCCAAGCGCCGTTCCGAGGCGCTCGATCACGTCTTGCTGTTCGGGCCGCCGGGTCTCGGCAAGACGACGCTCGCGCACATTATCGCGCGAGAAATGGGCGTGAATCTGCGGCAGACGTCGGGCCCGGTGCTCGAACGCGCGGGCGATCTCGCCGCCCTTCTCACCAATCTCGAAGCGAACGACGTGCTGTTCATCGACGAGATTCACCGCCTTTCGCCGGTCGTCGAGGAAATTCTGTATCCGGCGCTCGAGGATTATCAGATCGACATCATGATCGGTGAGGGACCGGCCGCGCGCAGCGTGAAGCTGGACCTGCAGCCGTTCACGCTCGTCGGCGCGACCACGCGCGCGGGCATGCTGACGAATCCGCTGCGCGACCGCTTCGGCATCGTGTCGCGGCTGGAGTTTTATAACGCGAGCGAACTGGCGCGCATCGTGTCGCGTTCGGCGTCGCTTCTGAAAGCCGAGATCGTGCCCGAAGGTGCGCTGGAAATCGCGAAGCGCTCGCGCGGCACGCCGCGGATTGCGAACCGCCTGCTGCGCCGCGTGCGCGATTACGCCGAAGTGAAAGCGGACGGCACGATTTCCGCCGATGTCGCCGACCGCGCGCTGAAGATGCTCGACGTCGATCCCGTCGGCTTCGACCTGATGGACCGCAAGCTGCTCGAAGCGATCCTGCACAAGTTCGATGGCGGTCCGGTCGGCGTGGACAATCTCGCCGCGGCGATCGGTGAGGAGCGCGATACGATCGAAGACGTGCTGGAGCCTTATCTGATCCAGCAAGGCTTCCTGCAGCGCACGCCGCGCGGGCGTGTCGCGACCATGCTCACGTATCGGCACTTCGGCATCGCCGCGCCGGACGCCGGGCCGATTCGTGATCTCTGGGATACGAACAACGGCTAGGCGCGCTTGCGCAAGTTATCGTCGTCGGTATCGGTGGACAGATGGGTGACATCGCCCCACGACACGACCGCCGCGCCGCCGTCCACATAGTCCACCACGTTCACGCTGCAATTGAGCAGGGGCCAGTTGCGCGGTTCCTGCAGCGACAGCCTCATCGCGAATCGATAGATGCAATCGAGCACGCCGCCATGCGCGACCACAGCGATTCGCCCGCCCGGATGCGCGGCAACGATCGGTTCCATCGCATGCACGACGCGGTGATAAAACACGCGCTGCGATTCACCATCGCCGGGCGGTGCGAAACCGGGATCGCGCGTCTGCCATTCGATGTATTCAGCGGGGTACTTCTCGTTGATCTCGTCGCTGTCGTGGCCCTGAAACGCGCCGTAGAACCGCTCGCGCAGCTTTTCCGACAAACGCAATTCGAGCCCGAGCGCATCCGCGAAAGGACGCGCCGTCTGCTGCGCGCGCTGCAGATCGCTCGAATAAACGGCATCGATCCGGCCTTCGCGCGCAAGGCGCTGTCCGAGTTGCTCGGCTTGCAGGAAACCGTGCTCGGACAACGGAATATCGATATGCCCCTGAATGCGCTTGATGCGATTCCAGTCGGTTTCGCCGTGCCGGATAAAAAGAACCTGAGTCGTCATGGACGTACCTGAAGCCAGAAAGTAACCGGCCCGTCATTGACGAGCGACACCTGCATCTCCGCACCGAATTCGCCCGTCTCGACGATCGGATGCTTCGCGCGCGCCTCTTCGACGAAGTAATCGAAAAGACGCCTGCCTTCGTCGGGCGGCGCGGCGGGCGTGAAGCTCGGGCGCAGGCCGCTCGACGTATCGGCGGCAAGCGTGAATTGAGAAACCAGCAAAACGCCGCCCGCGCGGCCCGCGCCATCCATGTTCGATACGGACAGGTTCATCTTGCCCGCGGCATCGCTGAACACGCGGTAGGCGAGCATTTTGGCGAGCAGCTTGTCGGCGGCGGCTTCGTTGTCGCCGCGCTCGGCGCAGACCAGCGCGAGCAAGCCCGCGTCGATTGCGCCGGTCACGCGCTCGCCCACGCGCACGTCGGCGCGCTTCACACGCTGAATGAGCGCGATCATCGGCTCAGGCGGTCAGCGTGACGCGCGCGAAGCGGCGCTTGCCCACCTGCACGACGAACTCGCCCGCCTCGACCTTCAGGCCCTTGTCGGAGACGGTCGCCCCGTCGATCTTCACGCCGCCCTGCTCGATGTTGCGCAGCGCTTCGCTCGTCGACGGCACGAGGCCCGCCTGCTTCAGCAACTGGCCGATCGCGATCGGCGCGCCCGCGAGCGTCACCGTCGGAATGTCGTCCGGCACGCCGCCCTTCGCGCGATGATTGAAGTCCTCCAGCGCGCGCTCCGCATCCGCAGGCGAGTGGAAACGCGCGACGACCTCCTGCGCGAGCATCACCTTGAAGTCGCGCGGATTGCGGCCGCCTTCGGCTTCTTCCCGGAAGCGCGCGATCTCCCCGATGCTGCGGAACGACAGCAGTTCGAAGTAACGCCACATCAGCGTGTCCGAGATACTCATGAGCTTGCCGAACATCTCGGTCGGCTTCTCGCTGATGCCGACGTAGTTGTTCTTCGATTTCGACATCTTTTCGACGCCGTCGAGACCTTCGAGCAGCGGCATCGTCAGGATGCACTGCTGTTCCTGGCCGTACTGCTTCTGCAGTTCGCGGCCAACGAGCAGGTTGAACTTCTGGTCCGTGCCGCCGAGTTCGAGATCCGCATTCAGCGCGACGGAGTCGTAGCCCTGCATCAGCGGGTACAGGAATTCGTGGATCGAGATCGGTACGCCGCCCTGAAAGCGTTTGGTGAAGTCCTCGCGCTCCAGAATGCGCGCGACCGTGTAGCGCGACGCGAGCTTGATCATGCCGTCGGCGCCGAGCGGCATCGACCATTCGCTGTTGTAGCGGATCTCGGTCTTCTCGCGATCGAGCACGAGCGCGGCCTGCTCGAAATACGTCTTCGCGTTGCTTTCGATCTGCTCGCGCGTGAGCGGCGGACGCGTCGCGTTGCGGCCGGACGGATCGCCGATCAGCGAGGTGAAATCGCCGATCAGGAAAATGACCTGGTGGCCGAGGTCCTGCAACTGGCGCATCTTGTTCAGCACGACCGTATGGCCGATGTGGATGTCGGGCGCGGTCGGATCGAGACCGAGCTTGATGCGCAACGGCTTGCCCGTCGCGGCGCTCCTTGCGAGCTTCTGCGCGAATTCGTCTTCGATCAACAGTTCGTCGCAGCCGCGCTTCGCCACGGCGAGCGCGTTTTTTACTTCGTCGGTGATCGGAAAACTCTGCGCGGCGGGCGCGGAAGAAGCGTTGGAATCAGTGGTCATGCTTGCGGCTTGTGAAGTCAAAAGGGTTCGATGACTGGCGTCGGAATGCAGCCTCGACGCCGTCGCAGCGGTCCGGCGTGGCCGGATGGGACGCCGCGCGTCGAAACGCGGCGCGCGCGGAAAATGACGGAATCACGCGCAATTGCTTGTTCAGGCTCAGGATTTTACGCGATGACGCGGCCCTTCGCGCCGTTTCGTGTCCGATCGGTCCGTTTTACGCGGCTTTCGGCCCGCCAGAATGCGCGCCGGCGATACAACCGGCCTCAGACGCGTCTTAACGATTCGATGCATAACGCGGATAATCGCCGCTTGAGCGAAACCCGGCAACACGGCATCGACGAGGAGAGCAGCGTGCCCAAGAAAACCGAAGCAATCGAAACCGGCAAGGCGGATGGCGTGTACTTCGGTTTGATGTCCGGAACCAGCATGGACGGCGTGGACGGCGTCGCCGTGCAGTTCGCGGCCGGCAAGCCGCCGGTCGTGCTCGGCGAGGCGCATGTTTCCTTTTCGAAAGGCCTGCGCGATGCGCTCTTCGAGTTGCAATCGCCCGGTGACAACGAACTCGAACGCGCGTCGCTCGCCGCCAATGCGCTCGCGACGCGTTACGCCGTGTGTTGTCACGAACTGCAGAGCATGAGCGGCTATTCGGCGGCGAAGGTGCGCGCGATCGGGGTGCACGGCCAGACGGTGCGGCACCGGCCGGAGAAGGGCTATACGCGGCAGATCAACAATCCCGCGCTGCTTGCGGAGATGACGAACATCGACGTGGTCGCCGATTTCCGCAGCCGCGATGTCGCCGCGGGCGGCCAGGGCGCGCCGCTCGTGCCGGCATTTCACGCGACGGTCTTCGGCGAACGGAACGAGACACGCGTGGTGTGCAATCTGGGCGGCATCAGCAATATCACGATTCTTGCGGCAAGCGGCGAAGTGCGCGGCTTCGATTGCGGTCCGGCAAACGCGCTGATCGACGAATGGGCGCTGCGTCATCTGCAGCGAGCCTACGACGATGGCGGGCAATTCGCGGCGCAAGGCCAGGTGCATCAGGCGTTGCTCGGCGCCCTTCTCGACGAGCCTTTTTTCGACCAGGCGCCGCCGAAAAGCACGGGCCGCGATCTGTTCAATCCGGCGTGGATGGACGCGAAACTCGCCGCCTTCGCGAGCCTCGCTCCCGCCGATGTTCAGGCGACACTCACCGCGCTCACCGCGACGACGGTCGCCCGCGAGATCGCGCGTCACGCGTCGGATGTCCGCGCCGTATACGTGTGCGGCGGCGGCGCGCGCAATCCGGTTTTGCTGAAGATGCTCCAGCATGCGCTGGAAGACGGCGACGTGCCGGGCGTGCCCGTCATGACGACCGAAGCGCTCGGCGTGCCGCCGCAGCAGGTCGAAGCGCTGGCGTTCGCGTGGCTCGCGATGCGCTGTGTCGCGCGCGAGCCGGGCAATCTGCCCGCGGTGACGGGCGCCTCGGGTGCGCGTGTGCTCGGCGCGATCTATCCGCACTAAGCACGCCCCGAAAACAAAACGGAGCCCGAAGGCTCCGTTCAGATCACATCGATTGATTCGTGCTCAGACCGAGAACGACGAACCGCAACCGCAAGTCGTGGTGGCGTTCGGGTTCTTGATGACGAACTGCGCGCCGTTGATGTCGTCCTTGTAGTCGATTTCCGCGCCGACGAGGTACTGGTAGCTCATCGAGTCGACGAGCAACTGCACGCCCGCCTTGTCCATCACGGTGTCGTCTTCGTTGACTTCTTCGTCGAACGTGAAGCCGTACTGGAAACCCGAGCATCCGCCGCCCTGCACGAACACACGCAGCTTCAGATCCGGATTGCCCTCTTCGTCGATCAATTGCTTGACCTTGTCCGCAGCCGCGTCGGTGAAGACGAACGGCATCGGCATTTCGGTCGTGGGGGTGTCGCTGACAGCGCTCATTCGAACTCTCCAATTAAGCTTCTAACCGCTATTGTAGGGCTGATCTCAATATCGTGCCGAATGTCCATGAAATCAATGGGCTATATGCAAATTCGACATGACGGGCGTTCGGCGCGCCAAAACGAAAAAGCCGCCGGCACCAACGTGCGGGCGGCCTTTGCAGCAGTTTCGCCAGGAGCCGGTGTCCGGAGCCGGCGAAACGCCGAAGCGCTTAACGCTTCGAGAATTGCTTCCTGCGGCGTGCCTTGTGGAAACCAACCTTCTTACGTTCCACTTCACGCGCGTCGCGGGTGACGAAGCCTGCGTTCGACAGTTGCGACTTCAGCGTTGCGTCGTAGTCCATCAGCGCACGGGTGATGCCGTGGCGCACCGCGCCTGCCTGACCCGTTTCACCGCCGCCGTTCACGTTGACCTTGATGTCGAACGTGGTGGCGTGGTTCGTGAGTTCCAGCGGCTGGCGCACGATCATCAGCGACGTTTCGCGCGAGAAATAGTCGGCGATGGGCTTGCCATTGACGATGATCTCGCCCTTGCCCGACTTGATGAAGACACGAGCGACGGCGCTCTTGCGGCGGCCCGTACCGTAGTTCCAGTTACCGATCATGTGGGCTCCCCTTAGATCTCGAGCGCTTTAGGCTGTTGAGCCGTATGCGGATGCGTTGCTTCGGCGTAGACCTTGAGCTTCTTGATCATCGCGTAGCCGAGCGGACCCTTCGGAAGCATGCCCTTGACAGCCTTCTCGAGCGCGCGGCCCGGGAAACGCTCTTGCATCTTGCCGAACGTCGTTTCGTAAATGCCGCCCGGGTAGCCCGAGTGACGATAGTACTTCTTGTCCGTGGTCTTGTTGCCGGTGACCTTCAGCTTGGCAGCATTGACGATGATGATGAAATCACCAGTGTCGACGTGCGGAGTGAATTCAGGCTTGTGCTTGCCGCGAAGACGGCGTGCCACTTCGCTGGCGACACGGCCGAGAACCTTATCCGTCGCGTCAATCACGTACCATTCGCGCGTCACCTCTTCGGCTTTTGCGGAAAACGTCTTCATGATCGATCCAAAAAATTGATCTGCCCTTGAACTTTGCGTTGTTCGGCCCTGCTTATATGAGTGCGTTCGAGACGCGTGCAGGCTCTCACAAGCCTCTCTCCGCGGGCGTGTGGCGAAGAGAACTTTGAATTATAAAGGGAATTTGCCTGCCGCGTCAAAGATTAGCTTCTGGCGGCGCGTGGACGAAAAAAAGCCCGGGCAGCTGAGGCTCGGGCTTAATCCACCAAGGAGGAGGTGGAGGAGACAGAAACGAGTATAGGCACGGTCATGCTGCAAAGCAAGAAGATTTGCATGGTGAAAGTGAATTTCATAATTCGAAATTTGAAACTTGTGCGCGTCGCCGAAAATTCATCTTTTAGATCAATCAGTTATTGAACTGTCGCAGTGAAATTCGGCCAATATTTCGATTTAGAGGCCATCCTCGACTCAAGTTCTCGTCGCCGTCGAGGGAAGCGCAGCGCCGATTTCCGCTTCGTCAACCCGGAGTTGCTCGTAAGCAGTGACCCGTCGCAAGTCCCTGAACCGCTACAATAAAGTTTCTGTAACGATGCGCTGAGCAGCTGGAGCCTGAGCATGGAATGCAAAGTTAGCTGGATGGGACAAGACGGCATGGCCTTCGCCGCCGAGACCGGGAGCGGCCATCTCGTCAATATGGATGGCGCGCCGGAAGGCGGCGGCCGCAATCTCGCGCCGCGCCCGATGGAAATGGTGCTCCTCGGTACGGGCGGCTGCACCGCCTACGACGTCGTGATGATCCTGAAGAAGAGCCGCCAGGAAATCCAGGGCTGCTCGGTCACGCTCAAGGCGGATCGCGCGAGCGAGGACCCGAAGATCTTCACGAAGATCCATTTTCACTTCACCGTGACCGGCAAGAACCTGAACCCGGCAACGGTCGAGCGCGCGATCAATCTGTCGCACGACAAGTACTGCTCGGCGTCGATCATGCTGGCGAAGACGGCGGAACTCACGCATTCGTTCGAGATCGTCGAAGCGTAAGGCGAGCGCAAGCCCAAACAGAAAGAGCCGACGTCGCGAGACGCCGGCTCTTCTCTTTTGAATGACGACAAAGCGGGCCGATAAGCCGGATTCTGTGCACGCAATCGGCCGAAGCCGAACGCGCGTGGCAATCATTCCTCTAGACGCGCCATTGCTGACGCGCTCAAGCTTCCTACCCGCAGACGAACGGGGGCACCGTCCTGCATCGCGAGGATGCGCGCCTGCCTATTTGGAATTGCTCCGGGTGGAGGTTACCGTGCCGGAGCGTCTCGCGACGTCCGCGGTGCGCTCTTACCGCACCGTTTCACCCTTACCTGATCTCCGGACTTGCGCCCGGAGCCATCGGCGGTTTGCTTTCTGTTGCCCTGTTCCGCGTGTTGCCACGGATGGCCGTTAGCCATCACCCTGCCCTGTGGAGTCCGGACTTTCCTCGCCCTCTTCGGCCGAAACCGTCGAGGCCGCGATTGCCTGGCCTGCTTTGCGGCATCGATTTTAACATCAGCGGATGCGGCGGCCCGGCCGGAAGACGGTCGAATCGTCGTAAAAGTCGCGCGATGCGTTCGCGTCCCACCAGCCCGGCACGCCCAGCACCGGCAGCGGCGCGAACCCGCGGCTGTCGAGCGGTCCGGCGTGCAGTTGCTGCGCCACGCGTTCGTCGATCAGCGCGCGGCGCTCTGCATCGTCGAGTGAGAAATAGCGGTCGGGAACCTCGATGATCCACGCGTGCCCCGTACACGCCTTGTATGGCGCGACGAGCTTTTCCAGCAACGCGTGTCCGAAGATGCGCGCCTCGCAGAGCGTGCCCCACGCCGCGCGTTCGACGACGAACAGCGTGCGCCAGTCGAAGCCGCGCAACGCATCGGCGAGCGATGCATCGGCGCAGGCGAAGAGCACCGCGTTTTCATCGAAGAGCGTGAGCGCGTCGCGCACGCCGCCGCGCGTCGGACCGATGCCGAGCGCATCGATCTGTTGCGCCTGTCGCGCATTGAGTGCCGCCTTGATGCGCGGATACGCGAACCACATCGAGCCATTGAAGAAGTCGTGGAGATTGTGGCGCGTCGGCACGCGGCCGGTCTGCGCGATGTGCCCTTCGTACGAAGCGCCCGCCGGCAGTTCTTCCTGCGCGATGAACGCGAGCCGCTCGCCACGCCCCGCGACGAGCGCGGCCTGCTGTGCGTCTTCGTTCAACGCCGCGAGATAGTCCGCGTAACTGCTGAGCGCCGCCGCCTGCCAGCGCTTCCCGCGCGTTTCGATGGACGCGAGCCAGGGCCGCGCCCAGTCGATATCGGCGAAACCCGCGCTCACGTTCAGGCGTTCAGTGCGCGTCAGCGAAACGCCAGTTGATCGACTCGCCGCCGCGCAACGGCACGATGGTCGCGTCGCCCGCCGTGAATTCCGCGGGCAACGTCCACGAACCGCGTTCCAGCGTCACCGATTCCTTGCTGCGCGGCAGGTCGTAGAAATCCGCGCCGTGGAAGCTCGCGAAACCTTCGAGCTTGTCGAGCGCGCCGGCCTTGTCGAAGGCTTCTGCGTAAAGTTCGAGCGCGTGCAGCGCCGTGTAGCAGCCCGCGCAGCCGCACGCATGCTCCTTCAGACCCTTCGGATGCGGCGCGCTGTCCGTGCCGAGGAAATAGCGCGGATTGCCGGACGTCGCCGCTTCGACGAGCGCCACGCGATGCGTCTCGCGCTTGAGCACCGGCAGGCAGTAGTAATGCGGCCGCATGCCGCCGATCAGCATGATATTGCGGTTAAAAAGCAGATGATGCGCGGTGATCGTTGCGCCGATCGGCCCTTGTGCTTCGCGCACGTAGTCGGCCGCGTCCTTCGTCGTGATGTGCTCGAAGACGACCTTGAGCGCCGGAAAATCGCGGCGCAACGGCGTCATCACGCGGTCGATGAAGACCTTCTCGCGATCGAACACGTCGATGTCGCCATCGGTCACTTCGCCGTGCACGAGGAGCGGCATGCCTGTTTCCTGCATCGCTTCGAGCGTTTTCGCGCACTTGCCGAGGTCCGTCACGCCCGCATCGGAATTGGTCGTCGCGCCTGCCGGATACAGCTTCACGCCGTGCACGAAGCCGCTCGCTTTCGCGCGGCGGATCTCGTCGGGCGGCGTGTTGTCGGTGAGATAGAGCGTCATCAGCGGCTCGAAGCGCGCGCCCGGGCCGTCTTTCGGCAGCGCCGCCAGAATGCGCTCGCGGTATGCCGCGGCCATCTCGGTCGTCGTCACGGGCGGCTTCAGGTTCGGCATGATGATCGCGCGGCCGAACTGGCGCGCCGTGTGCGGCAGGACGGCCGCGAGCGTGGCGCCGTCGCGCACGTGCAGATGCCAGTCGTCGGGGCGCGCGATCGTGAGCGAATTGGGCGAGGATGAGGTAGCGGACATGGCGTGATGACGGGGAACGTTGGAATGGCGCAAGTCCACTCGAAGCCAGGAAAAAATCGCCGTGGAAATTCCACAACGCGCACGGTTATGAGCGGTTGCGCGATTTTTTCGGCCCGACCTCGGTGATATGCTTGTCGTACGTATTGTAACAACAGGCCATAAGCCGCCCGCCCCAGCATCATGTGCCAACTTCTCGGAATGAATTGCGCCGAACCGACCGACGTGACGTTCTCGTTCACCGGCTTTGCGGCGCGCGGCGGTGTCACGGATCATCATGCCGACGGCTGGGGCATCGCGTTCTTCGAGGACAAGGCCTGCCGGCTCTTCATCGATCATCAGTCGTCCGCCAGCTCGCCGCTCGCGGACATGGTGAAGCGCTATCCGATCAAGTCGAAGAACACGATCGCGCATATCCGCAAGGCGACGCAGGGGCATATCCTGCTCGAGAACTGCCACCCGTTCATGCGCGAGTTGTGGGGGCGGCACTGGATCTTCGCGCACAACGGCGATCTGAAAGGCTATTCACCCGAGCTCGCCGGCGTGTATCAGCCGGTCGGCACCACCGACAGCGAACTCGCGTTCTGCGCGCTGCTGCAAGGCCTGCGCCGCGCGTTTCCGTGCTCGCAGCCGCCGCTTGACGAACTTTTCGACGCGCTCGCCGGGCTGACCCGCGACATCACGCAATACGGCGTCTTCAATTTCCTGATGTCGAACGGACAGGCGCTCTTCTCGCACTGCTCGACGCATTTGTACTATCTGGTGCGTAGCTGGCCGTTCTCGACGGCGCACCTGATCGACGCGGACATGTCGATCGACTTCGCCAAGTACACGACGCCGGAAGATCGCGTCGCCGTGATCGCCACGTCGCCGCTCACCGACAACGAAGTCTGGACGCGCTTCGCCCCCGGCGATCTCGCGATGTTCCAGAAAGGCGATCTCTCGCGCACGGTGAATATCCCGGTGCCGGAGGAAATCGCGAAGAAGGCGGCGGAGCCGCTCGCGAAGGCGTGCGTCGGATCGGCGTTGAAACTCGGCGAGATTCGGACGACGGCGGCGGTGGAATCGGAACTCGGGATCGAATAAAAAAACGGCGCTTCCTTTCGAGAAGCGCCGCTTTTTTTTCGCAACGAGGTCAGTGCAGGATCTTCGCCAGGAAGTCCTTCGCGCGATCCGACCGCGGATTCGCGAAGAACGCTTCCTTCTGATCGTCTTCGACGATCAACCCCTTGTCCATGAAGATCACGCGGTTCGCGACCTTCTTCGCGAAGCCCATTTCGTGCGTCACGCACATCATGGTCATGCCTTCCTGCGCGAGCTCGACCATCACGTCGAGCACTTCGTTGATCATTTCCGGATCCAGCGCGGAAGTGGGCTCGTCGAAGAGCATCGCGATCGGGTCCATCGACAATGCGCGGGCAATCGCCACACGCTGCTGCTGACCGCCGGAAAGCTGACCCGGAAACTTGTCCGCATGCGCGCGCAGGCCGACGCGATCCAGCAACTTCAAACCCTTTTGCGTGGCTTCGTCGTTCGAGCGGCCGAGCACCTTGATCTGCGCGAGCGTCAGATTCTGCGTGATCGTCAGATGCGGAAACAGCTCGAAGTGCTGAAACACCATGCCGACCTTCGAGCGCAGCTTCGACAGGTTCGTCTTCTTGTCGGTGAGCGATTGCCCGTTGATCGTGATCTCGCCCTTCTGGAACGGCTCGAGGCCGTTCACGGTCTTGATGAGCGTCGATTTGCCCGAGCCCGACGGGCCGCACACCACGACGACCTCGCCCTTCTTCACTTCGGTCGTGCAGTCCGTCAGCACCTGGAACTGTCCGTACCACTTGGAAACATTCTTGATAGAGATCATCTTGCGACCTTTTTCTGAAGACTTTTGACGAGGGCCGACGCCACCACGCAAATCACGAAATAGCACGCGCCCGCGAACAGGACCATTTCGACGGACGTGCCGTCCCGGTCACCGATGTTCGTCGCCGTGCGGAAGAAGTCCGCGAGACTGATGACGTAGACGAGCGACGTATCCTGAAAGAGGACGATGGCCTGCGTGAGCAGCAGCGGCACCATCGCGCGGAACGCCTGCGGCAGCACGACGAGCTTCATCGCCTGAGCGTAGGTCATGCCGAGCGCGAACGCCGCGTTCACCTGGCCGCGCGGCACCGCCTGAATGCCCGCGCGAATGATTTCCGAATAGTACGCGGCCTCGAACAGCGAGAACGCGACCATGGCCGAAGCGAGACGAATGTCGATGTCCGCCGAGAGCCCGAGCACGTTCTGCAGCAACTGCGGCACGATCAGGAAGAACCACAGGAGCACCATCACGAGCGGGATCGAGCGGAACAGCGTGACGTATGCGCTCGCGAACCATTGCAGCGGCTTCACGCCCGAGAGGCGGAACAGCGCGAGCACGGTGCCCCACACGATGCCGACGAAGATGGCGAGCACCGTGATCTGCAGCGTGATTTTGGCGCCCGACATCAGCGTGGGCCACTGAGCGAGAACGTCACTCCAGTTGAACTGATGCATTACTTGCCTCCGATGTAGCCAGGCAGCCGGGTTCGCGCTTCGACCCAGCGCATCAACTGCATCACGACCAGATTGATGAGCATGTAGGCGACCGTCACCGCGATGAACGACTCATACGTCTGCGCCGTGTAGTCGACGAGCTGGCGCGCCTGTGCCGACAGATCCAGCAGACCGATGGTCGAGGCCACCGCCGAGTTCTTGAGCACGTTGAGAAATTCCGACGTGAGCGGCGGCACGATGATGCGGTACGCGACCGGCATCAGCACGTAGCGGTATGTCTGCCATTCCGTGAAGCCCATCGCGAGGCCCGCGTTGCGCTGTCCGCGCGGCAGCGCGTTGATGCCCGAGCGCACCTGTTCGCACACGCGCGCGCCGGTGAAGAGCCCGAGACAGATGATCGACGACGAGAAGAACTGCGCGGTGGGCGGCAGTTGCTTGAACCAGTTGCCGATGGAAGGCGGCAGCAGCTCCGGTATCACGAGATACCAGACGAAGAACTGCACGATCAGCGGAATATTGCGGAAGATCGCGACATAGACGGTGCCGATGGCCGCCAGCGTGCGATTCGGGACCGTGCGCAAGATGCCGAACAACGAGCCGACCACGAGCGCGATCACCCAGGCCGCGAGCGACACAGTAATCGTCACCCAGAAGCCGGAGATCAGCCAGCCGAGATAGGTGGTGGGCTCGCCGGTCGAAACCGGACTCAGCAGGATGCCCCAGTTCCAGTGATAAGACATGGACTCACTCCAAAAAGAAACGGAAGAAGCAAGCTCCTTCCGTTTCGTTCGTTCGAGACTCGAACCGGTTAGTCGATTGCCTTGTCATTCGGGCTCTTGTAGAGAGCCTTCATGTCATCACTTTCAGGGAAGTTGAGGTTGAGACCCTTCGGCGGGATCGGGCTTTCGAACCACTTCTTGTAGATCTTGTCCGCCTCGCCCGACGTTTCGACCTTGGCGATCGCATCGTCGACGACCTTCTTGAACTCCGGATCGTTCTTGCGGATCATGCAGCCGTACGCTTCATGCGATTGCGGCGCACCGACGATCACAAAGTCGTTCGGGGTGTTCGACTTGGCGCGCTCGCCGGCGAGCAGCGCATCGTCCATCATGAAGGCGACGGCGCGGCCCGTCGACAGCGTCAGGAACGACTCGCCGTGGTCCTTCGCGCTGATGATGTTCATGCCCATGTTCTTGTCCTGATTCATCTTGCGAAGCAGGCGCTCGGACGTGGTGCCGGCGGTCGTCACGACAGTCTTGCCCTTCAGGTCGGCCCAGTCCTTCACGCCCGAATCCTTCTTGGTCATGAGGCGCGTGCCGATCACGAAGATCGTGTTCGAGAAGGAAACCTGCTGCTGGCGCTCGGCGTTGTTCGTGGTCGAGCCGCACTCGATATCGACCGTGCCGTTCTGCACGAGCGGAATGCGGTTCTGCGACGTGATCGGCGTGAGCTTGACCTTCAGGTCCTGCATGCCCAGCTTCTGCTTGACGGCCTCGACGACCTTCAGCGCGAACTCGTGCGAGTAGCCAACGACATTCTGCTTGTCGTCATAGTAGGAAAAAGGGATGGACGATTCGCGATGCCCCAGCGAGATCACGCCCGTGTCCTTGATCTTCTTCAGCGTGCCCGCGTCCTGAGCGTACGCGCCGGTGGCGAGAAACCCGAGCGCGGCGACGAGCAGCGCAGCCTTTTTAACCTTCATGTGTTCGATCTCCTGTGGCGAAAAACCGGGGCAAGTTTAGCAGGGTAATTATTTTGAAAGAATGATTGTTAACCCACGCCGTCTTATTTGTGAGACGCCCGACTGCAGTGGGTTGCAACTGGTTGCGACCGCGCATATTACTGGCGTTTTCGCGCGAGTGCTTGACCGAATACAACTAGTCCGTCGACTTGTAGTTTTCATGCAAATACGGGCGGCATTCCCGAGGAAATGCCGCCCGCATCATTCAAAGCGCGCGAACGCTGCCCGCATCCTGCGGACCGTTGCGACGAACGCGCCGTCGCATCGGATCAGGGATACAGCCCGCGCATTTCGCGCGCCTGCAGAATCCGCGTACACGCGACGATGAACGCCGCCGTGCGCACCGACACCTTGTGCTCGCTCGCGACTTGCCACACGCCTGCGAACGCTTCGCGCATCACGCGCTCGAGACGCTGATTGATCTCGTCCTCGGTCCAGAAGAAGCTCGAGAAGTCCTGCACCCACTCGAAGTACGAAACCGTCACGCCGCCCGCGTTGGCGATGACGTCCGGAATCACGAGGATGCCCTTGTCGTTCAGGATGTCGTCCGCCGCGGTCGTGGTCGGGCCGTTCGCGCCTTCGACGACGATCTTCGTGCGAATCTTCGACGCGTTCTTCTCGGTAATCTGGTTTTCCAGTGCGGCCGGAATCAGGATGTCGCTTTCGATCATCCAGAACTCTTCCGCCTGCACGGGATCCGCGCCCGCGAAGCCGCCGACGCCGCCGTTCTTCGCGACGTGATCGAGCAGCGCGACCGAATCGATGCCCTTCGAGTTGTGAATCGTGCCCGTGTGATCCTGCACGGCGATCACGCGCGCGCCTGCTTCCTGGAACAGCTTGGCCGCGATGCCGCCCACGTTGCCGAAGCCCTGCACTGCGATGCGCGCGCCTTCGATTTCCATGCCGATGCGCCGCGCCGCTTCCGTGCCGACGACGAACACGCCGCGTCCCGTCGCTTCCTTGCGGCCGAGCGAGCCGCCGAGCGAGATCGGCTTGCCGGTCACCACGCCCGTCGCCGTCTGGCCCTGGTTCATGGAGTAGGTGTCCATCATCCACGCCATGATCTGCTCGTTCGTGTTCACGTCCGGCGCGGGAATGTCCGTGTTCGGCCCGATGATGATGCCGATTTCGCTGGTGTACCGGCGCGTCACGCGCTCGAGTTCGCCGCGCGACAGCGTGCGCGGATCGACACGGATACCGCCCTTCGCGCCGCCGTACGGCACGTTCACGGCCGCGTTCTTCACCGACATCCACGCGGACAGCGCCATCACTTCGGAGAGCGTCACATCCTGGTGATAACGCACGCCGCCCTTGCCGGGACCGCGCGAGGTATTGTGCTGCACGCGATAGCCTTCGAAGTGCGCGACGGTGCCGTTATCGAGTTCGATCGGGCAATCGACGACGAGAATGCGCTTCGGGCGCTTGAGGGTTTCGAGCCAGCGGGAGAGAGAACCGAGATACGGCGCGACGCGATCGACCTGCTTCAGATAGTTGCCCCAGGGGCCGAGATCATCGGCGTTGAGGTACGACGGGATTGCATGTTTGGCATCCGGCGTTTGCAGCGACTGCTTCGAGGAGGACATTGACGCTCCGGCGTTGAAGGAATGCGCTCATTGTCGAAAAACGGCGTTTTCAAATCCAATGCCGTTTCTTCATCCCATCATGCAAATCCTGCATAACGCCGCCGAACCTTATGCGGCCGGCCTCTCGGACGATGCCTTCAGCAACTCTTCACCGACCGCATCCCACAGCGCGCGCATCAGGGCCTGTCGCGGCTCCTCGCCCTGCGCGGCGAGCTTGTCGCGATACAGGCGGATTTCCATCGTCAGCGTGAACTGACCGGCGGGCGTGCCGCGCGTGCCGCGATCGAGTCGAATGAGCCGCCCTTCCTCCACCGCGTCTTCCACTGCACTGTGCGGCAGGAACGCGACGCCGTGCCCGGCCAGCGCCATCGCCTTGAGGCCTTCGGCCATGTCGGTTTCATAGACCGTGTCGAGATGGAGCCGCGTGGGCGCGGTCGCGATGATGACTTCCGTCATGCGTCCGAGATACGCGTTGGGCGTGTACGACAGATAGGGCACCGGCGATTCGGCGCTCGCGGGCAGCGTGAAGCGCGCGCGTCCGCCTTTGGTGACAGCGGAAAACGGACTGATCGGTTCCGCGCCGAGCGTGAGCATGTCGTAGCGCGCGGGATCGAGCGCGACCGGATGACTCGGATGGTGATAGCCCATCACGAGATCGCAGCCGCCTTCGACGAGCGACAGCACCGCATCGTGCACGTTCAGCGCGCGCAGCCGCGTGCGGATGCGCCCGAGCCGCGCCTCGATGTGTTCGAGCCAGCGCGGAAAGTAGGTGAGCGAAAGCGTGTGCGGCACGGCGAACTCGATGGTCGCCGAAGGCACGCCGCCCTGCCCGCGCAACAGCGTGCGCGCTTCGTGGAACTGCGAGAGCATCGCGAGCGCCTGCTCGTAGAAGACGTTGCCGGCTTGCGTGAGCCGCGTCGGATAAACGGAGCGGTCGATGAGCTCGGTGCCGAGCCACGCCTCCAGCGCCTGGATCCGCCGCGAGAATGCGGGCTGCGTGATGTGTCTCAGTTCAGCGGAGCGACTGAAGCTGCGCGTCTCCGCGAGCGAGACGAAGTCTTCGAGCCATTTCAGTTCCATGCCAGATCCTGCAATAGGTGCGCGCGCGGCGCTTGTTCCGCGAAGACCGCATTCTAGCGGGCGCGTGAACCGTGCGAAGGCGCGGCGCACCATTCGCATGCGATCCCGCACGGACGCGGTGCCGTCGCCTTGCGTACCGAAACGCGCTGACGCGCCCGCATTCGCTCTGCGCGTACCGTCGATTAAACATGCACTCCATTGGCATGATGCTTGCAGTTTTCGGGGCGGTCGCGTGCTCGTCCGGCAGCACGCGCCTATATGGAAACCCCGCAATGTCCAATCTGCTTGCATCGCTCAGGAGCGGCAACTGGCGCTCGCTCGTCGCCTGCTTCCTTTATTTCGATACGGGTTTCACCGTCTGGGTGCTGTATGGGCCGCTCGCGCCGTTCATCGGCCGCGACGTGACGATGTCCGCCGCGCAGCAAGGCTTTCTCGTCGCGGTGCCGGTGCTCGCCGCGGCCATCCTGCGCGTGACGCTCGGCAACCTCTATCAGTCGACCGATGGACGGCGCGTCGCGCTGATGGGCGTCGTGCTGTCGTCGATTCCGTCGATCGTGCTGCCGCTTCTGCCCGGCGTGCCCTCCTATGCGTTGCTGCTCGTGCTCGGCGTGTTTCTCGGCATGGGCGGCGCGAGCTTCGCCGTAGCATTGCCGATGGCCGGCAGCAACTATCCGCCGAAGGTGCAGGGACTCGTGCTGGGTCTCGCCGCCGCGGGCAACATCGGCGCGGTGCTCGATGGCTTCCTGTTCCCGCATCTCGCCGATGCCTTCGGCTGGCAGATGTCGACCGCCGCCGCGCTGCCGCTGCTCGCGATCACGGCCGTCGCGCTGTTCGCGTGGGCATCAGATGCCGGCGAGAAATCCGGCAGCACGATGCGCGCGCTGTCCAGCTTCTCGGTGACGCTGGTCAGCCTGATCGTGCTGGTGCTCGCGGTGAATGGCGGCGTGTTCGGCGGCGGCCGGGCGGGCGTGCTGCTCCTACCGGTGATCGGTGCGCTGATCGCGATCGCGGTGCTGCCGCGGCACTACCGGTCGGTGCTCGGCGAACGCGACACGTGGGTCATCATGCTGATCTACAGCATCACGTTCGGTGGCTTCGTCGGCATGTCGTCGTATGTGACGCTCCTGCTCACGTCGCTCTATCAAATGCCGAAGCTCGAAGCGGGGCTGTTCATGTCCTTGCTCGCGTTTCTCGGCGCGATCGTGCGGCCGTTCGGCGGCTATGTCGCGGATCGCGTGACCGGCGTGCGCGCGCTGCTCGTGCTGCTCGCGGCGATCGCCATCGGTGACTTCGCGTTCGCGATCTGGATGCCGCCGGTCGCGGGCGGCCTCGCGATTCTCGTCTGCCTGTACGTCGCGTTCGGTCTCGGCAACGGTTCGACGTTCCAGCTCGTGCCGCATCGGTGGCGTGGCAAGACGGGTCTGCTGTCGGGGATCGTGGGTGCGGCGGGCGGCATCGGCGGGTTTTATCTGCCGGTGATCATGGGCATCGCCAAGGAAAGCACGGGAAGTTATCAGATGGGCTTCGCGACCTTCGGCGTGCTCGCGACGTGTGCGTTCGGCGCGTTGTTCGTGCTGCGGGGGCAGTGGCTGCGGTGGTCGTCGACGTCCTCGCAGGCGCGTGACGGAGTGGCGATCGGCGGCGCTCACGCGATGGAGTGATGCCAGACGGGGCGGCGTCGTTCGCGCCGCCCTATTCGGGAATGGTCGATGTATCGCGCTGATCCAGCGCCGCTTCCTCCGCCCTCTGCTGCTGCAACGCCCACATCTGCGCAAACAGCCCACCCGCGCGCAGCAACTCCGCGTGCGTGCCCCGCTCCACGATCCTTCCGTGATCCATCACGATGATCTGCTGCGCGTGCACGACCGTCGATAGCCGGTGCGCGATGATGAGCGTCGTCCGCTCACGCGCGATCGAATCGAGTTCGCGCTGGATCGCGCGCTCGGACTTCGAATCGAGCGCCGAGGTGGCTTCGTCGAAGATCAAAATCGGCGGGTTCTTGAGCAGCGTGCGCGCGATCGCCACGCGCTGCTTCTCGCCGCCCGAAAGCTTCAGCCCGCGCTCGCCGACAGGCGTGTCGTAACCCGCCGGCAACGCCTCGATGAACTCGTGGATATGCGCCGCGCGCGCCGCCGCGATCACGTCCTCGCGGCTCGCGGAAGGACGCCCGTACGCGATGTTGTAGTAGATCGAATCGTTGAAGAGCACGGTGTCCTGCGGCACGATGCCGATCGCCGCGCGCAAGGAATCCTGCGTCACGTCGCGTATGTCCTGTCCGTCGATGCTGATGCCTCCGCCCTGCGCGCGATCGAGATCGTAGAAGCGGAACAGCAGCCGTCCGAGCGTCGACTTGCCCGATCCGCTGTGCCCGACCACGGCTGTCGTCGAGCCGGCCGGAATCGTGAAATCGACGCCATGCAGAATCTGCCGCGCCTTCTCGTACGCGAAGCTCACGTTATCGAAACGCACTTCGCCACCGCGCACGGCAAGCGGCTGCGCGTTCGGCGCATCGGGCACTTCGCGGCCCGCGCCGAGCAGCGTGAACATGCGGTCCATGTCGGTCAGCGCCTGCTTCAGCTCGCGATACACGACGCCGAGGAAATTCAGCGGAATGTAGAGCTGCAGCATGAACGTGTTGATGAGCACGAGATCGCCGAGCGTGAGCCGCCCCGCCATCACGCCCTGCGTCGCGCGCCACAGAATGAACACGAGCCCGACGCCGATGATCATCTGCTGCCCGAAATTGAGCATCGACAGCGAGCGCTGCGACTTGATCGCCGCCGCGCGATAGCGTCGCAAGTTCTCGTCGTATCGGCGCGTTTCCCACTCTTCGTTGCCGAAGTACTTCACGGTCTCGTAATTGAGCAGCGAATCGATGGCGCGCGAATTCGCCTTCGAATCGAGATCGTTCATCGTGCGGCGGAAATGCGTGCGCCATTCGGTGACCTTCACCGTGAACACGATATACGTGACGAGCGCGATGAACGTGACGATCGCGTAATACGCCTCGTACTTCGTCACGAAGAAAGCGAGCACGAGTCCGACCTCGACGAGCGTCGGCAGAATGCTGTAGAGCGAATAGGAAACGAGTTGCTGGATGCCGCGCGTGCCGCGTTCGATGTCGCGCGACATGCCGCCCGTCTGCCGCTCCAGATGAAAGCGCAGCGACAGCGAATGCAGATGGCGGAACACTTGCAGCGCGAGTTGCCGCACGGCGCTTTCAGTGACCTTGGCGAACAGCAGTTCGCGGAGTTCGGTGAAGAGCGACGTGGACAGCCGCGCGCCCGCATACGCGACCACGAGCAGCCCAATGCCGCCGATCAGCACGATGCCCGGCGAATCGCTCGCGCGTCCGAGCGCGGTGAGATGCTGCACGGAAGCGAGGCTGTCGACGATGCGCTTCATCACGATCGGCACGCCGAGGTTCGCCACCTTCGCGCCGATCAGGCACGTCAGCGCGAACGCGACGCGCCATTTGTACGTGGTGAGATAGGGCAGCAGCGAGCGGATCGTCTGCCAGTCGTTGCGCGGACCCTGCGGCAAGGGCCCGGGCTCTGCGTTGGGGAAGCGGCGCATGAGTTCGTATCGTTCGAGCGCGTCGCGCGGGCAAAACCGGGCGCGGCGTCAGGGGACGTTTTTATCGTCGAGGCGGGCGCACGTCTCTCGCATGCTTTCCCGTACAATTTACTTCGTGCCCCGGCGTCGTCGAGGTCGTTCGCCTCGCCCGCGGCAGGGCTCATTCATAAATGTGCATTGTCGCAGAAGGTTCAAGGGGCCGCTCGCCGCCTCCGGCCTTCCGCCTTGCGAACCGGAACCTCTTCCATGGCCGACCATCCGAAACTTCCCGAAAAGCACGTCGCGCTGCGCGTCGTGCCGCAGCCCGCCGACGCCAACGTCCACGGCGACGTTTTCGGCGGATGGATCATGGCGCAGGTGGACATCGCCGGCTCCATTCCGGCGAGCCGCCGCGCGAACGGCCGCGTCGCGACCGTCGCGGTGAATTCGTTCCTGTTCAAGCATCCGGTGTTCGTCGGCGACCTGCTGAGCTTTTACGCCGATATCGTCAAGACGGGCAATACGTCCGTCACGGTGTCGGTCGAGGTCTGGGCGCAGCGCATGAACCTCGCCGAAGACGCCGTCAAGGTCACGGAAGCGACGCTGACTTACGTCGCGACCGACCGCGACCGCCGCCCGCGCGTGCTGCCGTCGCTCGATTAAGCACGCGCGCGCTCAGTGGGGCAGCACGCCCTGCCGCAACAGACCCGGAATCGCTTCGTGCGGCATCGGGCGCGAGAACAGATAGCCCTGCATTTCGTCGCAATCGCGCTCGCGCAGGAAGTCGTGCTGCGCGTGCGTTTCGACGCCCTCCGCGATCACCTGCAATTCCAGCGAATGCGCGAGCGCGATGATCGCCGACGTGATGGTTTCGTCATCGCCCGAGGAACCGATATCCGCGACGAACGAGCGATCGATCTTCAGCCGGTGCACCGGGAAGCGCTTGAGATATGACAGGCTCGAATATCCGGTGCCGAAGTCATCGATCGCTATGCCTATGCCGAGCGCGGATAGCTCCGAGAGCATCGTGATCGCTTCCTCGGCGTTGCGCATGATCGCGCTTTCCGTGAGTTCGAGTTCGAGATAGCGCGGTTCCAATCCGGTCTCTTCGAGCACGGATGTCACGAGCCGCGCGATGTCGCGCTGCTGAAAATGCCGCGCCGACAGATTCACCGACACGCGCGCCGGCGGCAGCCCGGCATCCTGCCACGCCTTGTTCTGCCGGCACGCTTCGCGCAACACCCACTCCGAAAGCGGCCCGATCAGCCCGCTCTCTTCCGCCACCGGAATGAACGATGCCGGCGACACGAGCCCCTGCTCCGGATCGCTCCAGCGCACGAGCGCCTCGATGCCGACGATCGCGCGCGTCGTCATGTCCACCTGCGGCTGATAGTGCAGCAGGAACTCGCCGTCGCGCAGCGCGCGCCGCAAACGGCGCTCGAGATTCATGCGCGCGCCGACGCTCGCGTTCATCTCCGGCTGGTAGAACTGGTACGTGTTGCGGCCCATGTCCTTCGCGCGATACATCGCGAGATCGGCCTTCTTCATGACGGTTTCGGCATCGTCGCCGTCTTGCGGATAGAGACTCGCGCCCATGCTGCAGCCCACGTACAGCTCGGTATCATCCAGCCACACCGGCTCGGAGATCGCCGCGCGCGTGCGTTCCATCCATGCGATGAGACCGGCTTCGTCGGTGAGATCGGGCAGCACGACCACGAACTCGTCGCCGCCGTGACGCGCGACCGTATCGCTCGAACGCGCCGAGCGCGCGAGCCGCTCCGCGATCACCGCAAGCAGCCGGTCGCCGACGCTGTGACCCAGGCTGTCGTTGACGTTCTTGAAGCCGTCGAGATCCATGAACACGACGGCGATCTTCGTCTCGCGCCGCCGCGCCGCCTCGATCGCGTGCTGCAAGCGGTCACGCAGCAGATTGCGGTTCGGCAGGCGAGTGAGCGTGTCGTAATTCGCCTGATATTCGAGTTCTTCCTGATAGCGCATCAGGTCGGTCACGTCGTTGATGATGCCGATGTGATGCGTCGTCATGCCCTGCGCGTCCGGCACAGGCGCGACGAAGAGCTGATTCCAGAAGAGCGCACCGTCCTTGCGATAGTTGCGCACCACGACGCTCGCCTCCATGTTCGCGGCGAGCGCGCGGCGGATCGCGGTGAGGCCGTCCTGATCGCCGTCGGGACCGTGCAGGAAGCGGCAGTCCTGCCCGATCACCTCGCTCGGGTCGTAGCCCGTGATGCGCTTGAACGCCGGATTCGCGTACTCGATCACGTTCGCGCCGTCCACGACGCCCGTGATCAGGATCGCGTTCACGCTCGCATCGAGCGCGCGGCTTTGCAGGCGCAGCGCGAGTTCGGCGCGCTTGTGATCGGTGACGTCGTGATACGAGCCGAGCACGCCGATGGTCTGTCCTTCGCCATCGAGCAAAGGCAGCTTGCTCGTGACCACGGTGCGCAGTTGCTCGCCCATCACGATGTCGCGCTCGTGATGCATCTTCGGCACCGTCGTGATGATGACCTCTTCGTCGTCCGCGCGCACGACGTCCGCGAGCGCGCTCCACGGCAGCTCGAAATCCGTCTTGCCGATGACCTGCTCGTTGTAGGCGAGACCCGCATCGCGCGCGAACGCGTTGTTGCAGCCGAGATAGCGCAGGTCGCGGTCCTTCCAGAACACGCGCTGCGGAATGTTGTCGATGACCGCTTCGAGCATCTCGTTCGATCTGCGCGCCTCGGCTTCCGCGTTGATGCGGTCGGTCACGTCGTTCGCCAGCATGAAGATGCCCGGACGATTCGAATACGTGAGCGAGTGATGCGAGACATCCGCGCCGACGATCGCGCCGTCCTTGCGCCGATAGCGCCACACGCCCGCCGATCCCTGCCCCGATGCGGCGCGCTCGCCGGTGTCGCCGCCGCTGCGCGCGAGCCGCGCGGCGAAGCTGTCGAAGTCGTCGGCGTGATGCAGATCGCGCAGCGTCATGTTCATGAACTCGGGCTCGTTGAAGCCGAAGTGCTCGATCGCGGCCTGATTCACGGCGATGAAGCGCATCGTCTCGCGATCGACGATCCACATCGGCACCGGGTGCGCCTCGAACATGCCGCGAAAGCGTTCGTTGCTGCGCTGCCTCGCGCGCACGACACCGAGCTTCTCGCGCGATTGCCGCTCGTGGCTCGCGAAGAGCCAGATCAGCACGGCGCTGCCGGCGATCATCGTGAACACGAGCAGCAGCATCGCGCCGCTCGACGCCTGCGCGGACTGATCGAGCGCGATGATCGTCGCGTTATCGATACGCGAGCGCACGAAGTCGAGTTCCTCGTCGACGCCTTGCTGGTCTTCGCCGAGCGCCACGAACGCGGCGTCGGCCCAGGCGCGGGACGCGTCGGGACTGGCGTGGCTCGCGCGCTCGAAAGCGAGATTGGCGTCGCGGCGCATCTCGGCGGCGCGCGCGGCGAACGCATCGAATGCGCCCGTCATGCCCGGCTCCATCGCGATCTGCGCGCGCAGGCCGCTTTCGAGCGCGTCGAGATGCGCCTCGCGTTCCTGATGGCGCGCGTCGGTTTCCGCGATGCCGGTCGCTTCGAAGCGGCTCAACTGCGTGAGCGATTCGCCGAGCGCGCCGCGCCAGGCGGCGAGATCGCGCAGGAGGCTCATCGAGCGCAGCGTGCGCGCGTCGCTTTCGCGCAGCCCGCCGATGCGCTCGCAAGCGACGAACGCGTTCGCGCCGAGCGCGGCCAGTACCACGGCAATGTTGACGAGCAAACCTCTGGAGAGGAATCGAGTCATGAGCGGCGGGCTTAATCCTTTGATGCGCGCGAGACGCGCACCGGAGGCAATGCGCGGCGTGAAACGCGTTCACGCCGCGATTAATGGATAACGCCCAATAACGGCACCGCTCGCCCTACATTTAGGGCTCGTCCGCAAATAATCTGATTAAAGCGCGCGCTTAACGTTTGCGCACCCGGTTTGCGCGCCCTGCGCTCACTCGGCCAGGCCGAACTCTTTCATCGCGGGCAGAAAATCGTGATTGACCTTGTCGGTGTTGCGCGAAAGCTTTGCGAGCGCGTAGCGCTGAAAGCGGTCGAGCTGGCCCCAGCGATCGAGACTCGGCGCGCTCACGCCGGACAGGCTGCTCTGCCGGATCACGGTTTCGGGCACCGCGTCAGCGTGCATCCACGCGGGCTCGGGATCGCGCTCGATCTTTTCGGGCGCGGCGTTCACGTGCGTCTTCATCATCTCTTCGAGCGCGAGATCGAAGTTTTTCTCGAGTTCGGCATCGTCCTCGACCGGAAAGCGTGCGAGCAGCGCGCGATCGTCGTAAGGAAGTTCGCGCCATTGATCGAGCGTGATGCGCATGCCGAAGCGATCGAGATTGAAGCGCACGGCAAGCGGGATGAAGCGCAGATTGTCAGAGGATTCGACTTCGAATCCGAAGAGACGGGCGGCGTCGTAAAGTCCCATGGCGAAGCCTCGTTGGATTGAGCAGGGGTGCGCAACGCGCATCGCCCGCTTAAGTTATTGTAGGGCCTTGAATCTGGCTGGAACCATTGCAATCTAGCCGCTGTCCGCGTCGCGATGCGTGCGAACAGCAACGATAGGCAGCAAATCACATACCCGACTTTACTCGAAGTGAGCGGTCAGGAGCATTGAAGTGGATCAACTCGAAACCGACGACCAACCCGGCTTCGTCGAGCGCCAGGTGCGCAGACACCGCAAGCACGAGAGCGCGGTTGCGGCGGACAACGTCGGTCAGGAATGGCCTGTGGCGCTCGTCTACAACGGCATCTCGCACGCGGTGATGATGTGCACTCCGCGCGACCTCGAAGCGTTCGCCGTGGGTTTTTCGCTGACCGAAGGCATCGTCGAGCGCGGCAGTGACATTCACGACATCGAGGTCTACTTCCGCGATGACGGCGTCGTGCTGCCGCATGCGGAAGTGCATCTGCAAGTCGTGCAGCAGGCTTTCGCGACGCTCAAGGACAAGCGCCGCGCGCTCGCCGGGCGCACGGGCTGCGGCGTGTGCGGCATCGAAAGCATCGAATTGCTCGATCTTCAGCCCGAGCAGGTACCGGACACGGGCTTTCTCGCGCGCCTCGCGCCCGATGCGATCGAACGCGCCGCGCGCGAGTTGCCCGCGCATCAGCAACTAACGAAGCTGACCGGCGGCCTGCACGCCGCCGCCTGGTGCGATGAAACCGGCGCCGTGCGCTACGCCTTCGAGGACGTCGGGCGGCATAACGCGCTCGACAAGCTCATCGGCCAACTGGTTTTGCATCGCGAGGACACGACGCAAGGTTTCGTGTTTCTGTCGAGCCGCGCGAGCTATGAACTCGTGCGCAAGTCGGCGCGCGTCGGCGTGCCGATGGTCGCGACGATTTCCGCGCCGACCTCGCTCGCCATCGCGATCGCGAAGCAGGCGGGCTTGCGGCTCGTCAGCTTCGCGCGCGAGAACAGCTTCGTCGAATACGACGTCGACTGACGCCGCCTATTCGAACTGGCTGAAGTCCGGCTTGCGCTTTTCGAAGAACGCCTGAAACGCTTCACGCGCTTCGGGCGCGACGAGCATCCGCGCGAAGTGCGCGGCTTCGTCTTCCATGCGCGCGCTCACTTCATGCGCCTGCGCGTTCTTCATCAACGACTTGGTCACGCGCAGCGACGACGCCGGCAGCTTCGCCAGCCGCTTCGCGCGCTCGAACGCGTAGGCGTCGAGTTCGCCTGCGTCGATCGCGCCGTTCACGAAACCCATGCCGATCGCTTCGTTCACGTCGAACGCTTCGCCCAGCAGCAGCTTTTCCGCCGCGCGCTGATAGCCCGACGTGCGCGGCAGCAAAAGACTCGACGCCGCTTCCGGGCACAAACCCAGTTGCGAGAACGGCAGCGAGAACTTCGCGTTCGGACTCGCGTAGACCATGTCGCAGTGCAGGAGCATCGTCGTGCCGATGCCCACCGCCGCGCCCGTCACCGCCGCCACGATCGGCTTCGGAAAGGCGGCGATGCGCCGCAGGAACTGAAACACCGGCGCGTCGAGTCCCTTGGGCGGGTCGTTCAGGAAGTCGTCGAGATCGTTGCCCGCGCTGAATGTGCTGCCGTTGGCGCGAATCAGCACCGCGCGCACGGTCGGGTCCATCTCGGCTTCGTACAGGCCGTCGGCCATTTCCTGATACATCGCCGCGGTGATCGCGTTCTTCTTTTCCGGACGATTGAGCACGATGCTCAGCACGCCGTCCGCGCGTTCGATCTGAATCTCCATCTGCCTGTCTCCCTTCATGTCGGTCCGCGAGCGCTGCCGCGCGCGGACCATCCGCGATCAAAGCCGCTCGATGATACCCGCCGCGCCCATGCCGGTGCCGACGCACATCGTCACCATGCCGTACTTCAGGTTGCGCCGGCGCAGGCCGTGCACGACCGTCGATGCGCGAATCGCGCCCGTCGCGCCGAGCGGATGGCCGAGCGCGATCGCGCCGCCGAGCGGATTGACCTTCGACGCATCGAGTCCGAGGTCGCCGATCACCGCCAGCGCCTGCGCCGCGAAGGCTTCGTTCAGCTCGAACCAGTCGATGTCGTCCTGCTTCAGCCCTGCCGCCTTCAACGCGGCCGGAATCGCTTCCTTCGGCCCGATGCCCATGATTTCCGGCGGCACGCCGCGCACCGCGAAGCTCACGAAGCGCGCGAGCGGCGTCAGGTTGAACTGCTTCAGGATCTTCTCCGACACGACGATCAACGCGCCCGCGCCGTCCGACGTCTGCGAGCTGTTGCCCGCCGTGACCGAGCCTTTGTTCGCGAACACGGGCCGCAGCTTCGCCAGCCCTTCCAGCGTCGTTTCGCGCGGGCCTTCGTCGAGCGCGATTTCGCGCGCATTCACGCGCACTTCACCCGATGCGAGATCCGGAAAGCGTTCGTTCAGCGTATAAGCGGCGATTTCATCGGCGAATTCGCCTGCCTGTTGCGCGGCCAGCGCACGGCGATGCGATTCCACCGCGAACGCGTCCTGCGCCTCGCGGCTCACCTTCCAGCGTTCCGCGACCTTCTCCGCCGTCAGGCCCATGCCGTACGCGATGCCGACGTCCTCGTTGCGATCGAAGATATGCGGCGACAGCGACGGCTTGTTGCCCATCATCGGCACCATGCTCATCGATTCGCAGCCGCCTGCGATCATCGCCTCGGCCTCACCGACACGGATGCGGTCCGCCGCCATCGCGAGCGCCGTCAGGCCGGATGCGCAGAAGCGGTTCACCGTCACGCCGCCGACCGTGTTCGGCAGGCCCGACAGCAACGCGCCCATGCGCGCGACGTTCAGGCCTTGCTCGGCTTCGGGAATCGCGCAGCCGACGATCGCGTCCTCGATCACGCTCGTGTCGAGTCCCGGCACTTGCGCGACAGCCGATCTGATCGCGTGAACGAGCAGCTCGTCCGGGCGCGTGTTTTTGAACACGCCGCGCGGCGCCTTGCCGATCGGCGTGCGGCTCGCGGCGACGATGTATGCGTCTTGAAGTTGTTTGCTCATTGCTTGCTCCGCGATTAGTTACGCACCGGCTTGCCGGTCTGCAACATGCCCATGATCCGCTCCTGCGTCTTTTGCGTGCCGAGCAGTTCGACGAACGCGCGGCGCTCAAGCGTGAGCAGCCATTCTTCGTCGACGAGACTGCCTGCTTCGACATCGCCGCCGCACACCGCTTCCGCGATCCGGCTCGCGATCAGATAATCGTGATCGCTGATGAAGCGCCCGTCGCGCATGTTCACGAGCGACGCCTTGATCGTCGAGATCGCCGAGCGCCCCGCCACCGGCACCTGCTTCACACGCAACGGCGGCCGATAACCCGATGCGCTCAATGCACGCGCCTCGTTCTTCGCGATGTCGAGCAATTCGTGCACGTTGAAGACGATCGTGTCGGACGGCTTCAGATAGCCCATCGCGCGGGCGTCGAATGCGGAGGACGAGACTTTCGCCATCGCCGCGTTTTCGAACGGCTTCTGCAGGAACTTGAGCAGATCGGTCGTCGCATTCGCCGCGCTCGCGGCTTCGGCGGCGCGCAAAGCCGCTTCCTTCAGACCGCCGCCCGCCGGCACCAGACCGACGCCCACTTCCACGAGACCGATATAGCTCTCGACATGCGCGACGCGCTTCGCCGATTGCAGCAGCAGTTCGCAGCCGCCGCCCAGCGCGATGCCCGACACCGCCGACACCACCGGCACGTTGGCGTACTTCACGCGCAGCATGCCTTGCTGGAACTTCTTCACGAACGGCTCGATGCCTTTGGCGCCGCCCATCATGAACGCGGGCATCGCTTCTTCGAGATTCGCGCCCGCCGAGAACGGACCGCCCGGCGCGCCGAGTTGCAGTGACGTGGGCTGCCAGATCACGACGCCGCGATAGTTCTTCTCGGCCAGTTCGATGGCTTGCGTGAGACCGTCGATGACGCCCGGGCCGATGGTGTTCATCTTCGATTTGAACGAGACGATCACGACATCGCCCTGATCGTCGTCGAGCCACGCGCGCACGTTCTCGGTTTCGAACAGCGTCTTGCCGAAGGTCTTCGGATCGGCGCCCGTCTCACCGACGAGCGGCGCGCGGAACACCTGCTTCTCGTAGACCGGCAGCGTCGAGCGCGGCTCGAAGTGCTTCGACTTCGGCGACCATGAGCCTTCGTTCGTATGCACGCCGTTCTTCTCGGCGACGGGGCCGTCGAGCACCCACGCGGGCAGCGGCGCGTTCGAGAGCGCCTTGCCTGCATCGATATCTTCCTGCACCCACTTCGCGACCTGTTGCCAGCCCGCCGCCTGCCAGCTTTCGAACGGCCCCTGATTCCAGCCGAAGCCCCAGCGGATCGCGAGATCGACATCGCGCGCGTTATCCGCGATCGATTCGAGATGCACCGCGATGTAATGGAACACGTCGCGGAAGATCGCCCACAGGAATTGCGCCTGCTTGTTGTCCGTTTCGCGCAGCAGCTTGAAGCGCTCCGCGGGCGGACGCTTGAGTATCCGGCCGATGAGCTCGTCGGCCTTTGCGCCGCCATCGACATAGGAAGCGGTCTTCGGGTCGAGGACCTTGATCGCGCGGCCTTCCTTGCGGTAGAAACCGGCGCCGGTCTTCTGGCCGAGCGCGCCGTTCTTCACCAATGCTTCGAGCACGGGCGGCGTCTTGTAGACGGGGAAGAACGGATCGTCGGGCAGGTTGTCCTGCATCGTCTTGATGACGTGCGCCATCGTGTCGAGACCGACGACATCCGCCGTGCGGAACGTCGCGGACTTCGCGCGGCCGAGGCGCGCGCCGGTGAGGTCGTCGACTTCGTCGAAGCGCAGGCCGAATTTTTCCGCTTCGGCGATCACGGCGAGAATCGAAAACACGCCGACGCGGTTCGCGATGAAGTTCGGCGTGTCCTTCGCGCGCACGACGCCCTTGCCGATCACGCTCGTCAGGAAGGTTTCGAGCTGGTCGAGAATTTCGGGCTTCGTGGATCCGGTCGGAATCAGCTCGACCAGATGCATGTAGCGCGGCGGATTGAAGAAGTGCACGCCGCAGAAGCGCGATTTCAGTTCATCGGAAAAGCCGTTCGACAGTTCCGTGATCGACAGACCCGACGTGTTGCTCGCGAAGATCGCGTGCGGCGCGATATGCGGCGACACCTTCTTATAGAGATCGTGCTTCCAGTCCATGCGCTCGGCGATCGCCTCGATCACGAGGTCGCATTCGGCGAGCTTGGCGATATCGTCGTCGTAGTTGGCGGGCTCGATGTATTGCGCGTCGTCCTTTACGCCGAACGGCGCGGGCGACAGCTTCTTCAGGTTTTCGATGGCCTTCAGCGCAATGCCGTTCTTCGGGCCTTCCTTTGCGGGAAGATCGAAGAGCAGGACGGGCACGCGGGCGTTGATCAGATGCGCGGCGATCTGCGCGCCCATCACGCCTGCGCCGAGCACGGCGACTTTGCTGATGTTGAGGGTGCTCATGGGTTAGCCTCCGGGTTTGTTTTGCTTCGCTTGTTTCGCGTTTGGTTCGTTTGTTTCGCGTTTGGTTCGGGCTTCTTGCTCGGCTTCTATGGAATCCTGATTTCGCGTCGGTCTATTCGCACTGCCCCTGTGCGGGGCGGCAGTCACTTTCTTTGCTGCTGCAAAGAAAGTAACCAAAGAAACAGCTTGTCCCATCCAAAGTGCTTCATGCCGGCCGCGGCACAGGCGATTGACCTAATGGCCCGGCTGTAGCGAGTGCCCCCACAAAACTCGCGCGGCTTGGACCGCGCACGGTCTGTCAAATCGCGCCGCGCGCGTAGCTGGTTCAGCACGAAATAGCTCCGGCCCGCTACGCGTCCGATGGGTCAATCGGGTCTGCGTGTGCTTCTGCGTTTCTCTTTTCTCGTCGGTTTCCCTCGCAAACCCCACGGCAGCGCGTAGCGCTGTGCCGGAACTCTTTCGTGCTGAGCCAGCGCCCTTGGGGTACTAGTTTGTCAGACCGTGCGCGGTCCAAGCCCGGTTCTGCTTGTGGGGGCACTCGCTACTGCCGGTCCATTCAGCCAATCGCCTGTGCCGCGGCCGGCTTGAGGCACTTTGGATGGGAAAAGCTGCTTTCTTTGCCTACTTTCTTTGCAGCAGCAAAGAAAGTAGGTGCCGCCCCGCACAGGGGCAGTGCTAATAGACCGACACGAACACGGGATCCGGCGAGAAAAAAAGAAACTCAGAACAAAGCCTCATCAAAATCCATCATAGGCTTGGCACCTGCACGCGCAGCACGAATAGCCGAAGCCGTCTCAGGCAAGAGCTTGGCGAAATAAAACCGCGCAGTGCCCAGCTTGGCCTTATAAAACGCATCGTCAGAATCCGAAGCCCGATCCAGCGCAACGCGCGCCATCCGCGCCCAGAAGTACGAGAACACCAGATGTCCGACGGTACGTAGATAAGGCACCGCAGCAGCCCCGACCTCATCGGGATTCTGCATGGCCTTCATGCCGATCTCCATCGTGAGCTTCTGCACCTTCTCGCCGATATCCGCGAGCGGATTGATGAACTCCTGCATCTCCGGCTTCACGCCTTCCTGCTCGACGAAATCGGCAACGAGCTTGCCGAAGCGCTTCAACTTCGCGCCCATGTCGCCGAGAATCTTGCGCCCGAGCAGATCCAGCGCCTGAATCGAATTCGTGCCCTCATAGATCATGTTGATGCGCGCATCGCGAACGTACTGCTCCATGCCCCATTCGGAAATGAAGCCGTGGCCGCCGTAAATCTGCATCGCCATATTGGTGCCTTCGAACGCGTTGTCCGTCAGGAAGGCCTTGATGACCGGCGTGAGCAGCGCGACGAAATCAGCGGCCTCGCGGCGCACCGACTCGTCCTCGTGCGAGAGTTCCTTGTCGATGTTGAGCGCCGCCCAGTACGTGAACGCGCGGCCCGCTTCGGCATAGGCCTTCTGCGTGAGCAGCATGCGACGCACGTCCGGATGGACGATGATCGGATCGGCAGCCTTCTCCGGCGCCTTCGGGCCGGTGAGCGAGCGCATCTGCAGGCGCTCTTTCGCATACACGAGCGAGTTCTGGTAAGCGACTTCGGTCAGCCCGAGACCCTGCATGCCGACACCCAGACGCGCCGCGTTCATCATCACGAACATGGCGTTCAAGCCCTTGTTCGCCTCGCCGACGAGCCAGCCCTTCGCGCCGTCGAGATTCATCACGCAGGTCGCGTTGCCGTGGATGCCCATCTTGTGCTCGATCGAGCCGCACTTGATGCCGTTGCGCTCGCCGATCGCACCGTTTGCATCGGGCACGAACTTCGGCACGATGAAAAGCGAAATGCCCTTGGTGCCCGTCGGCGCGCCCGGCAGACGCGCGAGCACCAGATGAACGATGTTCTCCGCCATGTCGTGCTCGCCGCTCGAAATGAAGATCTTCGTGCCGGTGAGCGCGTACGAGCCATCCGGATTCGGCTCGGCCTTGGTGCGCAGGATGCCGAGGTCCGTTCCGCAATGCGGTTCCGTGAGGCACATCGTGCCGGTCCATTCGCCCGAGACGAGTTTCGACAGATACGTCGCCTTCTGCTCCGGCGTGCCGTGCGCGTGCAGGCATTCGTACGCGCCGTGCGAAAGGCCGGGATACATCGTCCAGGCCTGATTCGCCGAATTGAGCATCTCGTAAAGCGCGTTGTTCACGAACGCGGGCAGGCCCTGGCCGCCGTACTCGGGATCACACCCGAGCGCGGGCCAGCCCGCATCGATGTACTGGCGGTAAGCCTCCTTGAAGCCGGCGGGCGCTTTCACGACGCCGTCGCCCTCGTAAGTGCAGCCCTCGCGATCACCGCTCTGGTTGAGCGGGAACACGACCTCGGAGCAGAACTTGCCGGCTTCCTCGAGAACCTGATTGATAGTGTCGGCGTCGAGGTCGGCATGCTTCGGCATGCTCTTCAATTCAGCTTCGACGTTCAGCACTTCGTGCAGCACGAACTGCATGTCGCGAAGGGGGGCGGCGTACTGTCCCATGAGTCTCTCCAGTTTCTCAAGCTTCTGGTTGCGCGCCGCCGAACCACCCTGGTCGTTCGAACGGCGCCGCTAACGGCTGTCGGTGTGTTGCGATGTCAGGTTCGTCGTCGCATTCGCAATCGGCTGAGGGATGCCCGTTCCGGCGGCCCCATTCGACGTCTGATACGACACGATCGTCTTCTCCAGCGCGTCCCGCGTCAGTTGCACGGCCTCCGGAAGATGCAGGAAGCGCGCGTCGTGATGCAGGCCGAGCGTAAAGCTGTACAGCTCGAAAAGCATCAGATGCGGATCCGTCTCCGGCTTCAGATGCCCCTCGTCCTTCGACTGGCGGATCGCGCGCAACAACGCCTCGCGCCACATGCTCACGCTGTGCACGAGCTGCTCGCGCACGGCGCTCGCGGCGCGGTCGTCGTACTCCACCGCTCCGCTGATATAGATACAACCCGTGGTCACTTCCTGGATGCGCTTCTCCATCCAGCGATTCATCATCGCGCGCAATCGCGGCAGACCGCGCGCCTCGCGCAGGCTCGGAAAGAACACTTCATCTTCGAAGCGCCGGTGGTACTCGCGCACCACCTCCACCTGCAAGTCCTCGCGCGACCCGAAATGCGCAAACACACCGCTCTTGCTCATTTGCATCCGCTCGGCCAACAGGCCGATCGTCAGCCCTTCCAGCCCGTCTCGACTTGCCAACTCCAGCGCTGCGTCGAGAATCGCGGCCCGCGTCTGTTCGCCTTTTCGCATGATGTCCCTACCGTTCTTATGTGACCCGTAAAATCGAACGGCCGTTCTATTATTGTGGCCGAACGCTGGTGATACAAGCAAATTTTTAGATACGCGTTTCTAAAACGCCAGGACTTGTCTATAGGATAAATCTCAACAAAGCCCGCGCCCATTGTCGCGTTTTATGTACAGACTGCCTGTAAGTGACTGCCCGAGTTCCCGATTCGTGGGACGCTATATCCGACGATGCTGCTCGACACGTATTTTTGCGCAATCGCTGTGAAATGGCAGGTTAATCGTACTGACCGATCGTGATCATTTTCATCATGACGCGGTAAGCGTTGTAGGCCAGCCAATTAAGCGCACGCTCCGTAACGGGTCGCGACGCATAGTTTGTTTCGTCGATCGGGCGGCCTTCGTCAAAGGCCTGAAGAATGGCGTCGTGCAGTCCGGCGATCTCGGGATGATTGACGAGCACCATGTTGGCCTCGTTATTCAGCACGAGCGACAGCGCGTCGAGATTAGACGAGCCGATGGTCGCCCAGTCCGCGTCCACCACGGCGACCTTGCCGTGAAGCATCGCCTTCTCGTACTCCGCGATCCTCACGCCGTGCTTGAGCAGGTTGCCGTAGAGGAACGGCGTCGCATAATCCAACGCTACGAATTCCTTACGACCGATGACGAGCGACACGCGCACGCCGCGCTCGGCCGCATTGACGAGCGCGCGCCGCAACTTGCGCCCCGGCATGAAGTAAGGATTCGCGAGCAGCACTTCGCTCTCGGCGTGCGCGATGGCGCGGAGATACGCCTTTTCGATCGCGCGGCGATTGAGCAGGTTGTCGCGCGCGACGAACGCGATGCACGGTTGATCGACCGCGTGAATTTCACCGAGACGCGCGCGCCGGCGCGCCAGCATGGCGCGGCGGGCGTTCCATCGGCCGGGCCCGCGCTCGTTTTCCTGCGGCTCGCAGCCTGGCTGCCTCGGCTGTCGCGGCTTCACGCCGAGCCGGATGCGCTGCCATTGCAGATCGAACGCCTCGCGCACGTCCTTGACGACGGGCCCTTGCGCCTCCATCGCGAAATCCCAGCGCGGCCGTTCGAGACGCGTGCCGTTCTGGTCGTAGTCGTCGACGATATTGATGCCGCCGCAAAACGCATACGTCTCGTCGATCAGCGCGAGCTTGCGATGCGTGCGCGAAAAGCCGAGCGGCCCGAACAGCAGATGCGGGTTGTAGACGCGATGCTCGACGCCGCGCTCCTGCCACAGCTTGAACATCGGCAGATTGCTTTGCGTGCCGACGCCGTCCGTGATCACACGCACCTTGACGCCGCGCTCGGCCGCGCGCACGAGCGCATCGGAGACGGCGCGGCCACTATCGTCATTGGCGAAGATGTAGGTTTCCAGCGACACGGACTTGTGCGCGTGGTCGATCCGCTCGATCAACGCCGGGAAAAACTGCACCCCGCCCTTGAAGAGCCGCGCGTGATTGCCTGACGTGAAGCAAAAGCGCGGCGGTCGACGGCCCGAAAACATCGCCTGACGCAGCCGCTTGAAACTGCGCTGCGGACGCAGTCCGATCATCGGTTATGCGCCGCGAGGCGCTCGGGCAATTGCAGGATCGCTTCCCGGTTCGACCACGAGAAGCATCGGTCGGCGGCCTCGCGAAACGGCAGCCACAGATGCGCGGTGTGCTCGCGCGGCGCGAGCGTCACTTCGAGGCAATGCGGCACGAGCAGGCTGAACTGATGCTCGGTGTTGCGCGTGATGCCTTCCGCATAGCGATGCCGCCATTGCGGATAGATCTCGTACTGAATGCTGTGATGCCAGTCGAGCAGTGCGCGCTCCGGGATGAGCGCGCTGCCGATCACGATGCCCGTCTCTTCCCGCACCTCGCGCGCGGCGGTTTCGGCGATTGGCTCATCGATGTGGTCCTTCGAGCCCGTCACCGATTGCCAGAACCCCTTGTGATCCGCACGTTCGATGATGAGCACATCGAGTTCCGGCGTGTGAATGACGACAAGCACGGATTCGGGGATTTTGGGCGGCTTCTGCATGTGTTTTTGAACGCGCGTTTCATTATTTGTCTGTGCCCAAAGACTGTAACGCAAAAAATGAAAAAGGCGCACCCGGCGCCTTTTTCATCACATCGACAACGAAAGCTGCTTTAGTGCGCCTTCTGCTCCGGCTGGCGCAGACGGATGTGCAACTCGCGCAACTGGCGCTCGTCCACTTCGCTCGGCGCCTGCGTGAGCAGGTCTTGCGCGCGCTGCGTCTTCGGGAACGCGATGGTGTCGCGGATCGAATCGGCGCCGGACATCAGCGTGACGATGCGGTCCAGACCAAACGCGATACCGCCGTGCGGCGGCGCGCCGTACTGGAGCGCGTCGAGCAGGAAGCCGAACTTCAGGCGCGCTTCTTCCGCGCTGATCTTGAGCGCGCGGAACACCTTGCTCTGCACGTCTTCCTGGAAGATACGCACGGAGCCGCCACCGATTTCCCAGCCGTTCAGCACCATGTCGTAGGCCTTCGCGAGGCAACGGCCCGGGTCGGTTTCGAGGTATTCGAGGTGCTCGTCCTTCGGGCTCGTGAACGGATGGTGCGCGGCCACGTGGCGGTTCTCTTCCTCATCAAATTCGAACATCGGGAAGTCGATCACCCACAGCGGCTTCCAGCCGGTTTCGATCAGGCCGTTCGCCTTGCCGAATTCCGAATGGCCGATCTTCAGACGCAGCGCGCCGAGACTGTCGTTCACGACCTTCGCGCGATCCGCCGCGAAGAAAATGATGTCGCCGTCCTGCGCCTGCGTGCGCTCCATGATCGCCGCGAGCGCCGCGTCATGCAGGTTCTTCACGATCGGGCTTTGCAGGCCGTCGCGGCCGCGGGTCTTGTCGTTGATCTTGATCCACGCGAGACCCTTCGCGCCATAGATGCGCACGAATTCCGTGTAACCGTCGATATCACCTCGCGACAGCTCGCCGCCCTTCGGCACGCGCAGCGCAGCGACCCGGCCGTCCTTCGAGTTCGCCGGCATGCTGAACACCTTGAAGTCGACGTCCTTCACGGCATCCGTGAGGTCGGCGAATTCGAGCTTCACGCGCAGGTCGGGCTTGTCCGAACCGAAGCGGCGCATCGCTTCCGAGTACAGCATGACCGGGAATTTCGCGGGCAGCGCGACGTCCATCGTCTCCTTGAAGACGTGACGGATCATCTCTTCGAACAGATCGCGGATTTCCTGCTCGGTGAGGAACGAGGTTTCGCAGTCGATCTGCGTGAATTCCGGCTGACGGTCGGCGCGCAGGTCTTCGTCGCGGAAGCACTTGGTGATCTGGTAGTAACGGTCGAAGTTCGCGACCATCAGCAACTGCTTGAAGAGCTGCGGCGACTGCGGCAGCGCGAAGAACTGGCCCGCGTTCACGCGCGACGGCACGAGGTAATCGCGCGCGCCTTCCGGCGTGCTCTTGGTCAGCATCGGCGTTTCGATGTCGATGAAGCCTTGCGCGTCGAGATACTTGCGCACTTCCATCGCGACGCGATAGCGCAGGCGCAGGTTCTTCTGCATCTGCGGGCGGCGCAGGTCGAGCACGCGATGCGTGAGGCGCGTGGTTTCGGAGAGGTTGTCGTCGTCGAGCTGGAACGGCGGCGTGACCGATGCATTCAGCACGGTCAGCTCATGGCACAGCACTTCGATCTTGCCGCTCGTGAGGTTCGCGTTGACGGTGCCTTCGGGACGGTCGCGCACGACGCCCTTCACCTGCACGCAGAACTCGTTGCGCACGCCTTCGGCCACCTTGAACATCTCGGCGCGGTCCGGATCGCAGACGACCTGGACGAGCCCTTCGCGATCGCGCAGGTCGATGAAGATAACGCCACCGTGATCGCGGCGGCGATGCACCCAGCCGCACAGCGAGACGGTTTGGCCCAGGCGGGCCTCGGTCACCAGACCGCAGTATTCAGATCGCATCGACATGATGTTGTGTCTTTCGTTGTTCGTTAATCAACGGCTCGCGCGTTCGGGTCATGCTCTTTCTGCGGCTGACGCTCGGCTCGCGCGGCCGGCATTACATCGGCGGCTCGGTGGGGCGGCGGGCGGGCGCGACCGGTGCCGGCGCGCTCGTCGCGGGAGCCACCACGCCCATCGAGACGATGTACTTCAGTGCGGCGTCGACGGTCATGTCCAGTTCGACGACTTCGCTTTTCGGCATCATCAGGAAGAAGCCGGACGTCGGGTTGGGCGTCGTCGGCACGTAGACGCTCACGTGCTCTTCGTCGAGATGATTCAGCACGTCGCCGCCCGGAATGCCCGTCAGAAACCCGATGGTGTACGAGCCCTTGCGCGGATACTCGATCAGCAGCGCCTTGCGGAACGCGTTGCCGCTCGACGAAAGCAGCGTGTCCGACACCTGTTTCACGCTCGTATAGAGCGGTCCGACCACGGGAATGTGACGCAGGATGGCGTCCCACCATTTCACGAGCTTCTGGCCGACGAAGTTCTGCGTCAACAGCCCGACGATGAAAATGAACGCGAGCGTCAGCACCGCGCCCACACCCGGCAGATGGAAGCCGACGACGCGCTCGGGCTGCCACGACTGCGGCAGGAGCAGCAGCGTCTGGTCCATGGTCCCGATGACGAGGCCGAGCACCCACAGGGTGATTGCGAGCGGCACCAGCACGAGCAGGCCGGTGAGGAACACGGATTTCAGCGTAGTCTTTTTCGTCGTCATTTACTCGGGGTGAAGGCTGCGCCGGCTCTCGACTGCGTGGGAGATCCGGCCTGGCAGGCGAGCCGCGCTCGCTTGGGCGCGGTCGGCGAGGTCATCTGCGCGACATGATGGCCAGGCGGACGGGCCGCCCGGCGCTTCAGGCAGCGTCCGACGATGCGGACGCGCCCGCCGCGGGCTTGGCGGCATCCGACGATGACGTGCTTGCGGGCGTCGCGCTATCGCTTGAATTCGAATTGCTGGCGCCGGACGAGGAAGCGTCATCCGGTTTCGCCGCGCCGCTCTTGGCGCCGCTATTGCCGCTACGGAAATCGGTGACATACCAGCCCGAGCCCTTCAGCTGGAATCCGGCGGCGGTCACCTGCTTCGAAAAGGCATCCTTTCCGCAGGCGGGACATTGCGTGAGCGGCGCATCGCTCAGTTTCTGAAGCACGTCTTTTTCGTGGCCGCAGTGTGCGCAGCGGTACGCGTAAATCGGCATGGCACTCTTCCTACAATGATCTGTCGACGCTTGCAAAGCCTTGAATTATAGCCGCAAACCAATATTGCCCCGTGATTTTCGGGACCACGGGCACAACATCGATCAGCCGATATATCAGGGCGCCGGCGGCGGATTTCAAGTCGGCCGGTTCAGCGTCGCCGCCAGGTGATCCAGCGCTCGCGGCCGGCGAACACGGGAATCGAGTCGCTCACCTCGCGGTCTTCGATCGATTCGAAGTGCGGCGTCAAGAGCACATCCAGTTCGCCGCGCTCGATGCCGAAAGGCGGCCCTTTCGGCGTCGAGCCGATGAAATAGAAGCCCGCGAGCAACGCGCCGGGTTTCAGCAACGCCGCCATCCGCGTGGCGTAATCCGGCCAGCGGTTTTTCGGCAGCGCGCAGAGAAAGGCCCGCTCGTAGATCCAGTCGGGCGAAAAAGGCGGCTCGTAGGCGAAAAAATCCGCCTCTTCGACGACGCCCGCATGCGCGCCGAGTTGCCCGCGCGCCGCCTCGACGGCGCCCGCCGAAAAGTCGATCGCGCGCACCGGCCAGCCGCGCTCGGCCAGATAAAGCGCTTCGTATGCGCTGCCACAGCCGGGGATCAGCACGTTTTGCGCATCGCGCGACGCCACGAATGCCTTGAACAATGCCGGTACGCCGGCCTGATCCCACGGCGTGAACCGCTGGCCGAAACGCTCGTCCCAGAAACCGGGTGAATTCGGATCGCGGTTTTCGAAATCGGGAACGTCGGGGTTGGTCGGATCGCTCATGGGTCAGCCCTCAGGGATGAAGCCAGAACTGCGCGAACACGACGCCCGCGCCGACAATCGCGACGAGCCCGGCGACGAGCAGCGTCGCGAGCAGGCGGTTCGTGCGCTTCTGCTCGGCGAGCAGCATTCGCATGAGTTCGTCGCTGCCGGTCTTCGGGGCGTCGTGGTGTTCGGCCAGAATGTGGTGAATCAGTCGCGGTAACTGCGGAATGGTCTTGCTCCATTGTGGCGCTTCCATCTGCAGGCGCTCGTACCAGCCGCGCCAGCCGATCTGCTCGTTCATCCAGCGCTCGAGATACGGCTTGGCCGTTTTCCACAGATCGAGTTCCGGATCGAGCGAGCGCCCTAGCCCTTCGACGTTGAGCATCGTTTTCTGCAACAGCACGAGCTGCGGCTGGATCTCGACGTTGAAGCGGCGCGACGTCGAGAACAGGCGCATCAGCACCTGCCCGAGCGAGATGTCTTTCAGCGCGCGATCGAAATACGGCTCGCAGACCGCGCGAATCGAACTTTCCAGTTCCTCGACGCGCGTGCTCGGCGGCACCCAGCCGGATTCGAGGTGCAGCGTCGCGACACGGTGATAGTCGCGCTTGAAGAACGCAAGGAAGTTCTGCGCGAGGTAATTCTTGTCGAAGTCTGACAGCGCCCCGACGATGCCGAAATCCAGCGCGATATAACGCCCGAAGGTCGCCGGATCGAGGCTCACCTGAATGTTGCCGGGGTGCATGTCGGCGTGAAAGAAGCCGTCGCGGAACACCTGCGTGAAGAAAATCTCGACGCCTTCGCGCGCGAGCTTCGGAATATCCACGCCCGCCGCGCGCAAGGTCTCCACCTGACTGATCGGCACGCCGACCATGCGTTCCATGACGAGTACCGTCGGCGCGGAGAGATCCCAGTACATCTCCGGCACGAGCAGCAGATCGAGCCCCTGAAAATTCCGGCGCAACTGGCTGCCATTGGCGGCCTCGCGCATCAGGTCGAGCTCGTCGTGCAGATATTTGTCGAATTCGGCCACGACTTCGCGCGGCTTGAGACGCCGGCCGTCCGCCCACAGGCGTTCGGCCCAGATTGCGATGTCGCGCAGCAGCGCGAGGTCGGAGTCGATCACGGGAAGCATCCCCGGGCGCAGCACCTTCACCGCGACGGACTTGCCCGCATGCTCGCCGTTCCTGATCTTCGCGAAGTGCACCTGCGCGATCGACGCGCTCGCCACCGGCACGCGCTCGAAATCGTCGAACAGTTCGTCGATCGGTGCGCCGAGCGACTTTTCGATGATCGACACGGCCACCGCCGAATCGAACGGCGGAACCTGATCCTGCAGCTTGGCCAGTTCATCGGCGACATCGACGGGCAGAAGATCGCGCCGCGTCGACAGCACCTGGCCGAACTTCACGAAGATGGGGCCGAGGCTTTCCAGCGCGAGGCGCAGACGGATGCCGCGTTCGACGTCGAACCGGCGGCCGAAGGTCGTGATGCGCATGAGAAAGCGCACGCGACGATCGTCGATGCCGCTCATCACCAGCTCATCGAGCCCGAAGCGGACGATCGTGAAAAAAATCTTGAGGAAACGCAGAAAACGCATGGTTCGAATGGGCTTCAGCTCGTTATTCGTGCGAGTCGCGCACTGACTCGCCGCCGGTTCGCGCTGAGGCGCCGCTCGCCGGCCGTGGTGGTTCGGTTGCCTGTCCGGTGTTTCGCTCGATTCTTTCGATGCGCTTTTCGACGCGCGCGAGCGCATCGCGTGTTCTCGACAGCTCGGCGTTGAACGCGTCGAGCGCGCCCTTCCTCACGAGTTGCGGACGCTCGTCGAGGAAATACTCGGTGAAAGTGTCCAGCAGATTGCGGCCGGTGCGCTGCGCCTGCTCCTGCATCGCCCGCGCGATGCGTCCTACGCGATGCGCGGGTGCGTCGCCGATCACGCGCGCCAGATCTTCTTCGGGATCCCAGCGCAGATGCTCCGCGAGCTTTGCCAGGGTTGTCGCGAACTCCGCGTCGCCTTCGATGCGGACATGCTTCATCACCGCGGCCTGGCCGCCTTGCAGAAAGGCCGGCAGCGCGTCGAGCGGCACGGCGATCGTCACATCGAACGCGCGCGCCTCGGCGTCGGTGGTCGCCGAAAACAGGCCGTCGGGTTGCACCACGAGCGCGATCGAAACCGGCGTGCACGACAGTTTCACGCGCTTGCCCGCGTACGGCTTCAGACGCTCGAGCGCCCACGGCTCGCGCACGAGCAGATGATTCACGGCGGCCGCGAATCCGGTGGACGCGGTCTTGAAGGCGGGATTTACTGCGGAACGGGCGGATTCGTCTGCGTTCGTCATCGATTCGGAGATAAAAAAACCCGCGCAAGCGATGGCTCGCGCGGGTCCTATTCTACGGGGTAAATCTGCGCGCGATGCTTTCGCGCGGTGGGACCATGTCCGCGTGTGCGGATCAACTGACCTGCTGAATCCCCGCCAGCAGCCAGCCTTCGTTGCCGGCCTTCTGCTTCGACAGGTTCCACACCTCGACGAACGGCTCCGCCGCCGCGCCTTCCGATTCGCGGATGAGACCGTGGAAGCGCACGCTCGCCAGGTACTCGTTCACGCGATCCTCGACGCCGAGCAGATCGGCGTTGAGCTGCACCACGTCCGTGCGATTCGGCGCGCTGCCGCGGGCGTCGACGTCCAGTTTCACTTCGGCGAACATTTCGGGCGTCGTGAACTCGCGGATATCGTTGACGTTGCCGCGATCCCACGCGTCCTGCAGGCGCACGAAGTAGACCTTTGCGTTACGCACGAACGCTTCGGTGTCGAAGCCGGCCGGAACGTTCGCATTCACGGCCTGTTGCGGCGCCGGAGAATCGATATAGTTCGCACCGAAGCCCGTCGGCTGCTGCGGCACCTGCGGCGGATCCTGATTCAGGCTCGTGCGCGCGGTCGCGCTGTACGGCGAACCCGAGGCCGAACCGACGCCAGCGTATGCAGGCGTGTTGGCGCCCTGCCGCTTGCGCATGATGAAGCGGAACAGCATGACGGCCGCCAGCACGATCAAGGCAATCATGATCATGTTGGCCATCGCGCCGGCGAACGCTTCGCCGAGCCCGAAGTGCGACAGCAACGCCGCGATGCCGAGACCCGCGGCGAGACCGGCGATCGGCCCGAGCCAGCGGTTGCGCGCGGGTTGCGCCGCCGGCGGCGTGGCCGGTGCGGGCTGCGCGCGCTGGGCCTGAGCGGCCTGACCCGCCTGCCCCTGCTGCATGGATTGCGACGGCGGCGTTGCCTGATGCTGCTGCGTCGCCGTGGCCGACTGACGGCCCATGCTGCGGCCGCCGCCCATGCGCCTGGCTTCCGCCGTTTCCGCGAAGATCGCGCCAGCCGCAATAACGCCAGCCAGCGCCAGGATTCCGGCCTTCCTGAAGAAGAGGTTCAGGAAACCCCGGGATTGGGGGTTGCGCGAATCGGACATATCAAATCCTTTAAGAGTGGAACACTAAAATTTGGTCCCGACGTGTAACGCTACCACGCCACCTGACAAATTGTAATATTCGACTCGATCCAGGCCAGCTTGTTCCATCATTGTTTTCAAAGTTTCCTGGTCCGGATGCATGCGGATGGACTCAGCCAGGTACCGGTAGCTGTCCGCGTCTTTGGCCACCTTGTCGCCAAGCCACGGCAAAATCTTGAAACTGTAGATATCGTACGGCTTCTTGAGCGGTTCCCACACTTTCGAGAACTCCAGCACGAGCAGCTTGCCGCCCGGCTTGAGCACGCGCGTCATCTCCGCCAGCGCACGATCCTTGTGCGTCATATTACGCAGACCGAAAGCAACTGTAACTATATTGAAATAATTGTCGGGGAAGGGAATCTTCTCGGCGTCGCACAGCAGCGCGGGGGTCAGCACGCCCTTGTCGATCAGTCGGTCGCGGCCGACGCGCAACATCGATTCGTTGATGTCCGTGTGCCAGACTTCGCCCGTTTCGCCTGCCTGTTTGGCGAAGGCCATCGCCAGATCGCCCGTGCCGCCGGCGATGTCGAGCACCTTGTAGCCCGGCCGCACCTTGGCCTGCCCGATCGTGAAGTGCTTCCAGATCCGATGCAGTCCGCCGGACATCAGGTCGTTCATCAAGTCGTAATTGCCCGCGACGGAGTGGAACACGCCCGCCACTTTCTTCGCCTTGTCCTGCTCGTCGACCGTTTCGTATCCGAAGTGGGTCTTGCTCATCGCGCTCTTTCCTCGCCTGTTGTTCGTTCTAAGTGTGCGCAATTGTCGCGCCGGGCGTGCGGCCATTTGCCGCAGCCTTGATGCTCAGTGGCAGTGGCCACCGGATGGCTTCGCAGCCATCGGCGTGTCGCGGTCCACGCCCGCGGCGTCCAGTTTCCCCAGATATTCGCGCCACAATGCGTCCTGACGCGTCGCCAGGTCGTGCAGGATGTCCCAGGAATAGATGCCGGTATTGTGACCGTCCGAAAAGTTCAGTTGCAGCGCGTAGTGCCCGACCGGCTCGATACCGACGATCGTCACCTCGCGCTTGCCGGTCTGCAGCGTTTCCTGGCCGGGACCGTGGCCCTGCACTTCGGCGGAAGGCGAATAGACACGCAACAGTTCGAAGGGCACGCGATACGACCCGTCGCCGTATTGCAGTTCGAGCACGCGGGATTTCGAATGCACGACGACGCCGGTGGGAATCGGCGTCGTGGATGTGAGTCCGCTCATGGTCTTGCCTTATTGATGACCGAACGCCTGGTTCAGCTCATTGCGCACCTGCTCGCACAAGAGCGTCGCCTGCGCGCGGCGCTTCGACAGTTGCGACTCGGAGACCGTGCGCTGGCGCGGCGCCCAGATCGGCAGCGGGAAGCGGGAATCATTGGAAAAGCGTGGAATGATGTGCCAGTGGACGTGCGGCACCTGATTGCCAAGGCTCGCGAGATTGATTTTCTCCGGCACGAGCACGCGGCGCATCGCGCGCTCGACGCCGTTCACGGCCGTCATCACGCGCGCGCGGTCGCCGTCCGGCAAATCGGACATTTCGGCGACATGCGCGCCCCAGATCACGCGACACAGGCCCGGCCAATCGGGCTCGTCGGCGAGGACGACGCGCAACGCGTCGTCCGACCACAACACCTCGCCGCCGTCTTCACGGCAAAACACACAGTCCATCTCATACCTCTAGCGAATCAAACCTCGATTCTGCTATTACACCAGCACGCGCTCGATACCGCCATTGTTCGCGCGTTCGACGTACTGTTCCATCCAGTTTTCGCCGAGCACCTTGCGCGCCATTTCCACGACGATATAGTCCGCCTCGATATTGGCGTCCTCGTTGTAGCGCGACAGGCCTTGCAGGCACGACGGGCAGCTCGTGAGGATTTTCACGTCCTGACCATTGGGCTGCGGACCGTCGCCGGCCTTGAGTACCGAACCCGGTTGCGCGCCCGCCGCGCCCGCCGCCGCGTTCGCCATGTTGATGGCGTTCGCGCCCGCTTCCGCGACGAGCGGAATGCCGCGCAGCCGGGCCGCGCCCTTGCGGATCTCTTCTTCCTTGCGAAAGCGCACTTGCGTCGAAATGTCCGGCCGCGTGACCGCGAGCGTGCCTGACTCGCCGCAGCAGCGATCGTTCTTCTCGATCTTGTAACCGTCGTTTTGAGAACCCATCAGATCGTTGACGAGCTTGACCGGGTCCATCGTCTTGATCGGCGAATGGCACGGGTCGTGGTACATGTAGCGCGTACCGGTCACGCCATCGAGCTTGATGTTCTTTTCCAGCAGAAATTCGTGGATGTCGATGATCCGGCAGCCCGGGAAGATCTTCTCGAATTCATAGCCCGCGAGCTGGTCGTAGCAGGTTCCGCACGACACGACCACGGTCTTGATATCGAGATAGTTCAGCGTATTCGCGACGCGATGGAACAGCACGCGGTTATCCGTGACGATCTTCTCGGCCTTGTCGTACTGGCCGGAGCCGCGTTGCGGATAGCCGCAGCACAGATAGCCCGGCGGCAGCACGGTCTGCACGCCCGCTTCCCACAGCATGGCCTGCGTCGCGAGCCCGACTTGCGAGAACAGGCGCTCCGAACCACAGCCCGGAAAATAGAACACGGCTTCCGAATCGACGGTGGTCGTCTTCGGATTGCGGATGATCGGGACGATCTTGTTGTCTTCGATATCCAGCAGCGCGCGCGCCGTCTTCTTCGGCAGATTGCCCGGCATCTTCTTGTTCATGAAGTGGATCACCTGCGTGACCACCGGCGGCTTGCCGACCGTCGCGGGCGGTTTCGCCGTCTGTTTCTTCGCAAACTTCTTGAGCACGTCGTTGCCGAAGCGCTGCGCCTTATAGCCGACGCCCATCATCGCGGTGCGCGCGAGATTGATGGTCTGCGGATTGGTCGCATTGAGGAAGAACATGCCCGCCGCGTTGCCCGCGTTGAACTTCTTCTTGCCCATCTTGCGCAACAAGTTGCGCATGTTCATCGTGACATCGCCGAAATCGATCTTCACCGGGCACGGCGTCACGCACTTGTGACAGACCGTGCAGTGATCGGCGACGTCGTTGAACTCGTCCCAATGCTTGATCGACACGCCGCGGCGCGTCTGCTCTTCATACAGGAAAGCTTCGACCAGCAGCGACGTGGCGAGAATCTTGTTGCGCGGGCTGTACAGCAGGTTCGCGCGCGGCACGTGCGTCGCGCAGACCGGCTTGCACTTGCCGCAGCGCAGGCAGTCCTTGATGGAATCGGAGATCGCGCCGATATCCGACTGCTGCATGATGAGCGACTCGTAACCCATCAGCCCGAAGCTCGGCGTGTAGGCGTTGCGCAGGTCCGCGCCTTCGAACAGCTTGCCCTTGTTGAAGCGGCCGTGCGGATCGACGCGTTGCTTGTACGCGCGGAAATCGCCGATTTCCTCTTCGGTCAGAAACTCCAGCTTCGTGATGCCGATGCCGTGCTCGCCCGAGATCACGCCATCGAGCGAACGCGCGAGCTTCATGATGCGCGCCACCGCGTGATGCGCGTCCTGCAGCATCTCGTAGTTGTCGGAGTTGACGGGAATGTTGGTATGCACGTTGCCGTCGCCCGCGTGCATGTGCAGCGCGACGAACACGCGGCCACGCAACACCTGCTTGTGGATGGCCTGCGCTTCGTCGAGGATCGGCTTGAATTCGCCGCCGTTGAAGATCTGGCGCAGTTCCGCGCGAATCTCCTGCTTCCACGAAATGCGCACCGTGCGGTCCTGCGCGACGTGGAAAATGTTGACGCCGGGCTGCACGTCGACGCGATCCGCAAACTTCTCCGCGAGCGCTTCGTAGCCGAGATTGACGAGATAGTGCTGCGCCTCGCGCAACGGCATGTCGAGCTTTTCGCCGACGAAAGTCCAGTGCGCACGCACGCGCTTCAACAGATCGAGCGCCTGCTGCACGCGGTCTTCGAGCAGCTCGGCGCTGGGGATTTCGTTTGCGTCGTCGGTCTTGCCGAGCGGCAGCTTGCCGGTGCGGAAGAACGCTTCGAGGGCATCGACGAGTTGCAGCTTGTTCTTGATCGACAGCTCGATATTGATGCGCTCGATGCCGTCCGTGTACTCGCCCATGCGATTGAGCGGAATCACGACGTCTTCGTTGATCTTGAACGCGTTCGTGTGCTTGGCGATCGCGGCCGTGCGCGAGCGGTCGAGCCAGAAGCGCTTGCGCGCCTCGGCGTTCACCGCGACGAAGCCTTCGCCGCTCTTGCCGTTGGCCATGCGCACGACTTCGGAAGTCGCGCTGGCGACGGCATCGGCGTCATTGCCGACGATATCGCCGATCAGCACCATCTTCGGGAACGCGTTGCGCTTGCTCTTGGTCGCGTAGCCGACCGCGCGCAGATAGCGCTCGTCGAGATGTTCGAGGCCGGCGAGAATCGCGCCGCCCTGCTTCGACGTCTCGAACAGATAGTCCTTGATTTCGACGATGCTCGGAATCGCGTCGCGCGCCTGGCCGAAAAATTCGAGGCAGACGGTGCGCGTGTGCGCGGGCATCTTGTGCAGGATCCAGCGCGCGGACGTAATCAGCCCGTCGCAGCCTTCCTTCTGCACGCCGGGGAGACCGGCGAGGAATTTGTCGGTGACGTCCTTGCCGAGCCCTTCCTTGCGGAACGTGCGGCCGGCGATGTCGAGGTTTTCGGTGCGCAGCAGCTTCTCGCCCGGTGGACGATTGCCGTCGAACCAGTCGAGCCGGAAGCGCGCCACTTCGATGTCGTGAATCTTGCCGCAGTTGTGATCCAGACGCGTGACTTCGAGCCAGTTGCCTTCCGGATCGACCATGCGCCACCACGCGAGGTTGTCAAGCGCCGTGCCCCACAACACCGCCTTCTTGCCGCCCGCGTTCATCGCGACATTGCCGCCGACGCACGATGCATCGAGCGAGGTCGGATCGACGGCGAACACGAAGCCCGCCTGCTCGGCCGCTTCCGTGACGCGCCGCGTGACCACGCCCGCGCCCGAGAAAATCGTCGCGACCTTGTGATCGACGCCTGGCAGATCCGTCATTTCGACGGGACCGAGTTGTTCCAGCTTTTCCGTGTTGATGACCGCCGAGAACGGCGTGAGCGGAATTGCGCCGCCGGTGTAGCCGGTGCCGCCGCCGCGCGGAATCACGGTGAGTCCCAGTTCGAAACACGCCTTGATCAGCCCGGCGATCTCGGCCTCCGAATCCGGCGTGAGCACGACGAACGGGTATTCGACGCGCCAGTCGGTCGCGTCGGTGACGTGCGAGACGCGCGACAGGCCGTCGAACTTGATGTTGTCCTTTTGCGTTTCCTTGCCCAGCACGCGCGATGCGCGGCGGCGCAAGTCGGCCATGTTGCCGAACTCGGCGGCGAAATCGTCTACGGCGCGGCGCGCAGCGGTAATCAGCAGTTGCACGCGTTCGGCGCGCTCGCGGCTGCCGGCTTCCTCGCTGTGGGCGGTGAGATCGGCGCTGCGGCGCTTTTCGATTTCCGTGAGCCGGTGATTCAGCGCTTCGACGAGCAGCGCGCGACGCTTCGGGTTATCGAGCAGGTCGTCCTGCAGATACGGATTACGGCGCACGACCCAGATATCGCCGAGCACTTCGTACAGCATGCGCGCCGAGCGGCCGGTGCGGCGTTCGTTACGCAGTTCGTCGAGCACGGCCCAGGCTTCGTCGCCGAGGAGCCGCATGACGATTTCACGATCGGAGAACGACGTGTAGTTATAGGGAATTTCGCGCAGACGGGGCTCGACATCGAGCGCCAAGGCGGCATGGGCGCCGTTCGGATCGAAGGCTTGAGGTGCGTTCATGTTCGACGGTTCGGTATGCCGGCGCTCGCGCTTAGAAAAGCGGAAACGCCGACGATGCGCGTGGGGGCGCAAATTTTCGAATGAGACTTATCTTGGCGAAGGCCGCCGGGTCACGCTGCGCGACTCTCAGCGAGGTGAACTCCATCACGGCGCCTTCGATGTGCCCTGGATCAACGCCACGATCGCGCGCGGCGCGCATGCCGCTCGGCCGCCGGGTGCGACGCGCGGGAGACATGCGCCCAAAAATCGATCCGAAGCTGCCGGTGCATCTGCCGATCCTGATTGCTGATTCGTAAAAGGAAATTCTAACCCATCGCGGTGACGCGCGTTTGCGGTGACTAGCAGCGAGAAGGGGCTTTTGCGTGCGATTTCGCGACGCGTTCATGTCATTTTCGACGTTTTTTTGCACGACCGTCCGGACGGTTCGAACACATGGCGCGCCCGGAAGACGCACGGTTGGCGCTATCATTGATGCTTTCGCCCTCAAAAACCCGCGCGCGCTGTTGCCGCGTGACGACTGCTCGCATGACACATCCCGACTACCTGAAAAAAGTGCTGACCGCGCGTGTGTACGACGTCGCGCGAGAAAGCGAACTCGAACCCGCGCGCAGCCTGTCCGCGCGCCTGCACAATGCCGTCTTCCTCAAGCGCGAGGACAATCAGGCGGTGTTCTCGTTCAAGATTCGGGGCGCCTACAACAAGATGGCGAACCTGCCCGCGGACGAGCTCGCGCGCGGCGTGATCACGGCGTCGGCGGGCAATCACGCGCAGGGCGTGGCGCTGTCGGCGGCGCGGCTCGGCTGCCGCGCGGTCATCGCCGTGCCGACCACCACGCCGCAGGTGAAGATCGACGCGATCCGCGCGCACGGCGGCCCGACGGTCGAAGTGGTGCTCGCGGGCGAATCGTACAGCGACGCCTACGCGCGCGCCGTGCAGCTTCAGGAAGAGCGCGGCCTGACCTTCGTGCATCCGTTCGACGATCCTGACGTGATCGCCGGACAAGGCACCGTCGCGATGGAAATCCTGCGCCAGCATCAGGGCCCGATTCACGCGATCTTCTGCCCGATCGGCGGCGGCGGCCTCGCGGCGGGCGTCGCGGCGTACGTCAAGGCGGTGCGGCCCGAGATCAAGGTGATCGGCGTGCAGACCGAGGATTCCTGCGCGATGGCGCAATCGATCAAGGCGGGCGAGCGCGTCACGTTGAGCGAAGTCGGCCTGTTTTCGGACGGCACGGCGGTGAAGCTCGTGGGCGAGGAGACGTTCCGGCTGTGCAATGAACTGCTCGATGAAGTCATCACCGTCGATACCGACGCGCTCTGCGCCGCGATCAAGGACGTTTTCCAGGACACGCGCAGCGTGCTCGAACCGGCCGGCTCGCTCGCCGTCGCGGGCGCGAAGCTCTATGCGGAGCGCGAAGGCATCGAAGGCAAGACGCTCATCGCGGTGACGTCGGGCGCGAACATGAACTTCGACCGCATGCGCTTCGTCGCGGAGCGGGCGGAAGTCGGCGAGGCGCGCGAAGCCGTGTTCGCCGTGACCATTCCGGAAGAACGCGGCAGCTTCAGGCGCTTTTGCGAGCTGGTCGGCACACGCAGCGTGACCGAGTTCAACTACCGCATCGCCGACGAACAAGCCGCGCATATCTTCGTCGGCGTGCAGATCAAGGCGCGCAAGGAAACGGCGCAGATGATGAGTTCGTTCATCGAGCATGGTTTTGCGACCGTCGATCTGTCGCACGACGAACTCTCGAAGCAGCACATCCGTTACATGGTCGGCGGCCGTTCTCCGCTCGCGCAGGACGAGCGCCTGCTGCGCTTCGAATTCCCGGAGCGCCCGGGCGCGCTGATGAAATTCCTCTCGTCGATGGCGCCGGACTGGAACATCAGCCTGTTCCACTATCGGAATCAGGGCGCGGATTACAGCTCGATTCTCGTCGGGATTCAGGTGCCGCAGTCGGACAACGCGGAGTTCGAGCGCTTCCTCGCGACGCTCGGCTATCCGTGGTGGGACGAAGGCGCGAATCCGGTCTACAAGCTGTTCCTGGCGTAAGCGGCAATGCCGAAGTTCACGCTCGAAGACAAGCTGGTCGTCGCGATTTCGTCGCGCGCGCTGTTCGATTTCGAGGAAGAGAACCGCGTCTTCGAGACGGGCGATCTCGCGCAATACGAAGCGTTGCAACGTTCGCGGCTGGAAACGCCCGCGAAGCCGGGCGTCGCGTTCGGGCTGATTCGCAAGCTGCTCGCGTTGAACGCGGGCGAGCAGCGCGTGGAAGTGGTGATCCTGTCGCGCAGCGATCCGATCAGCGGCCTGCGCGCGTTTCACTCGTGCCGCGAACATGGTCTCGCGATCGAGCGCGGCGTGTTCACGCGCGGCCGCTCGCCGTTCGCGTATCTGAAGCCGCTCTGCGCGTCGCTGTTTTTGTCGGCGAATCCGGACGATGTGCGCGACGCGCTCGCCGCGGGCTTTCCCGCCGCGCGCGTCCTGCCCGAGACGCCGCGCGCCGCGAGCCGTTATGCGGACGAGATTCGCATCGCGTTCGATGGCGACGCCGTTTTGTTCTCCGACGAAGCCGAGCGCGTCTTTCAAAGCGAGGGACTCGGCGCATTCGTCGGCCACGAAACGAAAAAGAAGGATTCGCCGCTTCCCGGCGGCCCGTTGAAGCCGCTGCTGGCGGCCTTGAACAAGCTGCAGCGCATCGCCGACGACAACGAAAGCCGCTCGCCGATGCATATCCGCACTGCGCTCGTCACTGCGCGTTCCGCGCCGGCGCACGAGCGCGCGATCCGCACGCTGATGGCCTGGGACATCGAAATCGACGAAGCGATGTTCCTCGGCGGCCTCGACAAGGGCGAATTCCTGCGCGAATTCGAGCCCGATTTTTTCTTCGACGATCAAATTCGCCATTGCGAATCGGCTCGCGTCGTCACGGCGACGGGGCATGTTCTCAGTGGCATTGCGAACGCATCATGACACCCGATCAATCTCCGCTCGGCAAGCCCGTCCACCACACCGAACAGTACGATGCGTCGTTGCTGTTCCCGATCGACCGCAAGCGCGCGCGCGACGCGATCGCCGTGCCTGCGCGACTGCCGTTCTTCGGCACGGATATCTGGAACGCGTACGAGCTCTCGTGGCTCAACCGGCGCGGCAAGCCGCAGATCGCGGTCGCGACGTTCTTCGTGCCGGCGGATTCGCCGAATATCGTGGAGTCGAAGTCGTTCAAGCTGTATCTCGGCTCGTTCGCGCAGACACCGTTCGATTCGATCGATGACGTGCGCGCCGCCATCAAGCGCGATGTATCGGCCGTATGTGGCGCGACGGTTTCCGTGCAACTCGCGGCGCCGGCCGATTTCGGCAAGCTGACGATGGAAGAATTCGAAGGTTTGTCGCTGGATCGTCTCGATCTGGATTGCGAGGTTTTCTCGCCCGATCCTTCGTTGCTGAAGGCGGCGCATGACGAAGTGCCCGTCGATGAGACGCTGTTTTCGAATCTGCTGAAATCGAATTGCCCGGTGACCGGGCAGCCGGACTGGGGCAGCGTGCAGATTCGGTATTACGGCGGGCAGATCGATCACGCGGGGTTGTTGCGGTATATCGTTTCGTATCGCGGACATACCGGGTTTCATGAGCAATGCGTGGAGCGCATCTTCATGGACATCATGCGGGAGTGCAAGCCCGAGCGGCTTGCGGTTTATGCGCGGTATACGCGGCGTGGGGGGCTGGATATCAATCCGTTTCGGACGAACTTTAATTTGCCGATGCCGGATAATGCGCGGCTGGCGCGGCAGTGAGTGCACACGCGAGTTGTTGGGCTTTCGCCGGATCCCGTTAGCGAGTCGGTTTATTAGCACTGCCCCTGTGCGGGGCGGCACCTACTTTCTTTGCTGCTGCAAAGAAAGTAGGCAAAGAAAGCAGCTATCCCATCCAAAGTGCCTCACACCGGCCGCGGCACAGGCGATTGGCCTAATGGCCCGCCAGTAGCGAGTGCCCCCACAAAGCTCACCGGGCTTGGACCGCGCACGGTCTGACAAGCCAGTGCCTTTAGCGCGCTGGTTCAGCACGAAATGGCTTCGGCACAGCGCTACGCGCTGCCGTTGGGTATGCGAAGGAAACCAACGAAAGAAAAGAAGCGCAGAAGCGCACGCAGACCCGATTGACCGGTCGGCCGCGAAGCGGGCTGGCGCTCTTTTGTGCTGAACCAGTTTGTTGTGTGGTGCGATGTGACAGACCGTGCGCGATCCAAGCCCGGTTCTGCTTGTGGGGGCACTCGCTACTGCCGGGCCATTCAGCCAATCGCCTTTGCCGCGGCCGGCATGAAGCACTTTGGATGGGGAAAGCTGCTTTCTTTGCCTACTTTCTTTGCAGCAGC
>LRBF01000249.1 GCA_001580565.1 Caballeronia megalochromosomata
CAGTTCTGCTTGTGGGGGCACTCGCTATTGCCGGGCCATTCAGCCAATCGCCTGTGCCGCGGCCGGCATGAAGTGCTCAGGCTGGGACAAGCTGTTTCTTTGGTTACTTTCTTTGCAGCAGCAAAGAAAGTGACTGCCGCCCCGCATAGGGGCAACACCAATAAACCGACACGAAAACAGGACTCCACGAAAAAAATCCATCAAGCCACCTGAACAGCAGCCTGCCCCCCCAAATAAGCCTCGATAACCTTCTCATTAGCCTGAATCTCCGAAGGCTTCCCTTCAGCGATTTTCTGCCCGAAATCCAGCACCGAAACGACATCGCAAACACTCATCACCACATCCATGTGATGCTCGATCAACACGAGCGTGATGCCGTGATTGCGCACCTTGCGAATAATGGCCACCAGTTCCCGAATATCCGGCGCGGTCAACCCCGCCGCGGGTTCATCGAGCAAAAGCAATTGCGGATCGAGCGCCAAAGCACGCGCGATCTCGAGCAGACGCTGCTTGCCGTAAGGCAGATTGCGCGCTTCCTCGCCCGCGACATTGTCCAGCCCGACAAAGCGCAGCATATTGAACGCGCGCTCACGCGCCGCACGCTCTTCACGCCGATACCGCGCACTCATCAAACCGACATCCGCAAAGTTGGACCTGAAAGTGTGATGCAAGCCAACCAGCACATTCTCCAGCGCCGTCATCTCGCCAAAGAGCTGCACGTTCTGAAATGTCCGCGCAATGCCCGACAACGCGATCGTCGACGACGTCCGCCCCGCGAGCGATTGCCCTTCGTATTCGATCGCACCCGCCGTCGGCACATAGATGCCCGTCAGCACGTTCATCATCGTGCTCTTGCCCGAGCCGTTCGGCCCGATAAGCCCGTGAATCGTGCCGCGCCTGACCGTCAGGTTCACGTCGTTCAACGCCTTCAGGCCGCTGAACTGCATCAGCACCCCGCGCACGTCCAGGATCGTGTCCGCGCCCTGCGTTCCGACCGCCGCCACCGCATCGTCCTCACGCGTGTGGCTCGCGAGGGCGTCGGTATCGACCTTCGTCACACGCGCGCGGCCGAGATTGAGCGTCTTGCGCACGAAGCCGACGATGCCATCCTGCAGGTAATACACGACCAGCAGGATCATCAGGCCGAAGATGGTCAGACGCCAGTCAGTCAACGCATCGATCCAGAATGAAAACACGGCGAGTCCCGCCGTGCCGATGATCGGCACCGCGACACGCTGCGGCGTCGTGGTCTTGCGCGCGAGCGCGAGCACCGCGCCCGCGACCACGATCACCGCAAGCACCGTCGCGACGACGCGGAAGTTTGCTATATCGTCGAGCAGCTTCGGCAGCATCACGATGACCGTCGAGCCGATGATCGCGCCCGTGCGCGTCTTGCGCCCGCCCATGATGATCGCGAGCAGGAACAGGATCGTCAGCTCGAAGTTATACGTGTTCGGCGAAATGTACTGCTCGGAGTACGAGTAGAGACACCCCGCGAGTCCCGCAAAGCCCGCGCTGATCACGAACGCATACACCTTGTAGCGATACACCGACACGCCCATGCAGTCCGATGCGATCGGGCTGTCGCGCAACGCCTCGAACGCGCGCCCGAGATGCGACTTCAGCACGCGATGCACGACGATCAGCGACACGACAAGCAATGCCGCGACGAGCCAGTAATACTGCACTTCATCGAGCCTGTGCCCGGCGAACATCGGCTTCGGGATCTTGAGGCCCATCGGTCCGTTCGTCAGGAAATCCATCTCGTTGATGAGGATCTGGATGATCGTGCCGAACGCGAGCGTCACCATCGCGAGATACGGGCCGGATACGCGCAGCGCGGGCAACGCGAGGATCGCGCCGAAGCCGGCCGTCACCAGAATCGAGAGCGGTGCGGTCACGTAGAACGGCATGCCGAGTTTCATGAAGAGCACGCCCGCCGTGTATGCGCCTACGCCGAACAGGCCCGCATGACCGAGCGATACCTGTCCCGTATAACCGACCACGATATCGAGCCCGAACAGCAGGATCGCGTAGATCATGATGGTTTCGACGAGATGGATGTAGTACGGGTTGCCCGATACCACCGGAAAAATCGCGAGCGCGGCAAGTCCGGCAAGCGCTGCAATCCAGTTCTTTGCTTTCATCGTCGCCGCCTCAGACTTTCTTGATCGCCGTCTTGCCGAAGAGACCTGCGGGCTTGACCGCAAGCACGATCAAGAGCAGCACGAGCCCCGGCACGTCCTTGTAGCCGGTGGAAATGTAGAAGCCGGTCGTCGTCTCCGCGATGCCAAGAATCATCCCGCCGACGATGATGCCCATGCCGCTCGACAGACCGCCGATGATCGCCACGGCGAACGCCTTGAGGCCGAGCACCGCGCCCATCGTCGCGCCGGTCAGTGTGAGCGGCGCGATCAACACCCCTGCAAATGCAGCGGTCAACGATGAAAGCGCATACGAGAACATGATGACGAGCCCCGTGTTGATGCCCATGAGCGACGCCGCATCGCGATCGTTCGCGGTCGCGACCACGGCCTTGCCGAAGATCGTCTTGCGGTTGAAGAACTCGACCGCGAGCATCATGACGAGCGCGCCGCCGACGACGAGCAGTTCCATCGGCAGCACGTTCGCGCCGAACACCTTGAGCGGCGCTTCGGGCAGCGGCGACGGAAAGCGCAGATCGTCGCGGCCCCACACGTTTTCCGCGACGTTCTTGAAGATGATGCCGAGCGCGATCGTCGACATGATCCAGCCGAATTCGGACTTGATTTTGATCGCGGGGCGCACGCCGATGCGTTCGACGAACGCGCCTTGGAATAGCCCGAAGAGGCATACCAGTGGAATCATCAGCCAGTAGTTGACGCCCGCCGAGACGAGCGTGAGACCGACGAGCGCGCCGAGCATCAGGGCATCGCCCTGGCCGAAGTTCAGCGTGCCCGAGGTGGCGAAGGTGAGTTGATAACCGAAGGCGATCACGGCGTAGATCATGCCGAGGGCGACGCCGCTGTAGATGAGTTGCAGGAGGATCATGGTTTGCGCTTCTATGGAATCCTGATTTCGCGTCGGTCTATTGGCACTGCCCCTCCCCGGGGCGGGGGTCACTTTCTTTGCTGCTGCAAAGAAAGTAACCAAAGAAAGCAGCTTTTCCCATCCAAAGTGCTTCATGCCGGCCGCGGCACAGGCGATTGACCTAATGGCCCGCCAGTAGCGAGTGCCCCCACAAAACTCACCGGGCTTGGATCGCGCACGGTCTGTCACATCGCACCACACAACAAACTGGTTCAGCACCGAATAGCTCCGGCCCGCTTCGCGGCCGACCGGCTAATCGGGTGTGCCGGCGCTCCTGCCCTTCCATCCTCTCGTCGGTCTCCCTTGCATGCCCAACGGCAGCGCGTAGCGCTGTGCCGGCGCTATTTCGTGCTGAACCCGCGCGCTATAACTTCTAGCTCGTCAGACCGTGCGCGGTCCAAGCCGCGCGAGACCTACGAGGGCACTCGCTACTGCCGGGCCATTCAACCAATCGCCTGTGCCGCGGCCGGCGTGAGGCACTTTGGATGGGAAAGCTGCTTTCTTTGCCTACTTTCTTTGCAGCAGCAAAGAAAGTAGGTGCCGCCCCGCACAGGGGCAACGCCAATAGACCGACACGAAAACGGGACCCCGCGAAGCGAAAGCCAAAACAAAAGCAAAAGCAAAAGCCCCCTCAAACGCCAACGTCAGTTAGAAGCAGTAGTAGCCTGCTTGCTACGCAAAGTCCCGCCGCCTTTCTTGTCGGCGTCATACGCATAGATCACACGGCCGCTCTTCACTTCGCCGATCACCGGCACGTTCGGCGTGATCGCTTCATGATCGGCCTTCGTAAAGGGCTTGTCGTAGACCATTACGACGCCTTCCACCTTCGTGTTGAGGTTCTCGAGCGCTTCCTTCACTTTCGGGCCATCCGTCGTGCCGGCCTGCTTGATCGCCGCCGCCAGCAGATACACCGAGTCATACCCTTGCGCCGCCGACACCGGCGAGTCGATGCGATCGCTCTTCGGCTTGAATTCCTTCACGTAGGCATCGATGAAGGCCTTGCGCTTCGGCGTATTCGCTTCCTGAATGAAGGTCTGCGGCATGCGCGCGCCTTCGCCGTTCGCGCCGGCATTGTCGATATAGTTCGCCATCGACAGCGTCCAGCTACCGATCAGCGGCACTTTCCAGCCGAGCTTGGCCATGCCGTTCGCGATCTGCGCGAGCTCAGGCCCGATGCCGTAGGTCAGCACCGCTTCCGCGCCCGCTTCCTTCGCCTTGAGCAACTGGGCCGTCATGTCGACGTCCTTGATGTTGAACTTCTCGACGGCGACCGGCTTCACGCCTTTCGCGGCCAGCGCCTTCTCCAGATCCTCGCGGCCGAGCTGGCCGTAGTTGGTCGAATCGGCGAGGATCGCTACCTTTTTGAAGCCGCGCTTGGTCACGGCTTCCTCGACGATCATCGGCGCCTGGATGCGGTCGGCGGCGGCGTTGCGGAATACGTAGTTATCGGATTGATCGTCGAATTGCTTCGTCACCACCGTGCCCGTCGCGACGTTGTTGAAGACGGGAATCTTCGCTTCCTGGAAGAAGCGCTGCGACGCGAGCGCGACGCCCGTATTGATATAGCCGACGACCGCGACCACCTTCTCCTTGTTGATGAGCTCCTGCGCAATCTGCACGCCGCGCTCGTTCTTCGCTTCGTCATCGCGCTCGACGAGCACGAGCTGACGGCCGAGCACGCCGCCCGACTTGTTGATCTCGGCGGTGGCGAGACGCACGCCGTCGCGCATGCTGACACCCATGGAAGACGAACCGCCCGTGAACGGACCATCGACACCGATCTTGATCGGGTCCGCCGCGTGCGCCAACGAGAAAACGCCGAACGCGAGCGTGCTCGCGATGAGCTTCATCTTCATACCCATGTGTGTCTCCGTCGCCTGATTCGTTATTTGAAGACCCATGCAACGCCGGACACGCTTTTAAATGCGCTGCGCGTTATCGATTACATAGGCTGTGAGCGAGTTTAGAAAAATGTAAGGATATGACCATATTCGGACATACCCGAAGAGCACGAGCGTTAGCCCACACCTGACGCTTCGTAAGCGCGCGGCGCTCGGCAGCAAGCCCAAAAAAAACGCGCGGCGTCCCCGGAGGATCACCGCGCGCAACCTTGCGCACCCCTTGAAGTTTCTTCAGCAAATCAAACTACTTTTCAGCGCGGCGCTCCAGTTTCGATCGCATGCGCGAACTGGCGCAGCACCGCGCCCGACGCGTCGGTGACGGCCCAGAACGTCATGCCATCGTGATTCCAGCGCGCGAGCGCGTAACCATCGTCGGACTGCGTGACGACCGGCGAGAACTCCTTGTCGTTCGTGTCGCTCTTCGCGTCGCCCTTGCGCTCGGGAAACACGTACACGTCGATCGGATGTTTCAGGTAGCGATACACCACGACCGCCACCGGCCGATGATCGATGTAATCCAGCCGTCCGCCGACGAGCGCGAAGCCCGGCCCCGCCGGATCGATCACCGGCGGCGCATAGTCGATGCGGCCGTTGAACCACGGCTTCACGGTGTGCTTGTCGCTGGAGAGCACGTCGATGGGACGGTCCGACATCAGCGCGCGCACATGGCTCGACACGATCTCCTGCGCGATGGGCGATGCGCCCGCCACGCCAGTCATGAGCGGCGCCGCCTGGAACCACAGCATGGTGCCGAGCACGAGTGCGGAGAGCGTCGCGCCGGCGAACGCACCGCCGAAGAACGGCCAGGGCGCCGAGAACAGGTTGCTCCAGCCGCCCTTCGCGGCGCGCGCCGGCAAGCGCGTGCGGGCGTCCCGTTCGGCTTCCTCCCGCACGCGCGCCAGCACTTGCGCCCGCAGATGCACGGGTGCGCGCTGATAGAGCGAACCATCGGTGAGCCTCGTATCGAGCGAGGCGGTGTCGTTATTTTCCATTTCCCGACTCCTCTGAATGTCCCGGTCCGGCGCGGCGCACGAGGCGCACGCTCGGCTTGTCCTGGCCCCCCTGGGCCGCGCGCACCGCCCCCGCCAGCATCTTGCGGCCGCGCGCGAGCCGCGACATCACCGTGCCGATCGGCACGCCGGTCACGGATGCGACTTCCTTGTAACTCATGTCTTCCAGCTCACGTAACACCAGCACCTCGCGAAAGGCGATCGGCAGCGCCTCCAGCGCGCGATGCACCAGATGAACTTCGTCGCGGCGCACGGCGAGCGTCTCCGGGTCGACCGCGCCTTCCTCCGACCAGCCCGGCAGCGCTTCGTCGCCACCCAGTTCTTCGTCGTAAGGCGTCGCGTCCGCGAGTTGCACGCGCCGCCGCCATTCCGTGAACCACGTATTGCGCACGATCGCGAGCAGCCATGCCCGCGCGTTCGCTTCCTCGCCGCCCTCGAATCCACCGAAAAAACGGAACGCGCGCAGATAGGCTTCCTGCACGACATCGTCCGCGTCGCTCGCGCTGCCCGACAGCCAGCGCGCGAGGTTGTACGCGGCGTCCAGGTGCGGCATCACCGTCGCCTCGAAACGCGCGTGCACCGCCTCGGCGCCCGCCTGGCCGCGGCGCCCGGACTTGTCTTCTTTCGACCTGCTTGGCCACATCACGCGGGTCTCCTTTCGACAACCACGTTCGGAAAACATCCTTCGGGCGCAGCCGGCATTGCCTTTCCGCGCCTTCCCCTCCGTTACTCCCCGCGCGGACGGTTTATTCCCGTTCGCAGCCGGGCCTAAAAAAAATATAGCGGGAATATCCGGGCGCTTTCCAAGGTTCGATGGACGGATGCCTGAGCGACGCCGCCCGACCGAGCGGACGTCGCGGGCTTCGCGCCCATGCATCGAGCCGCCATGGGCGTGACTTCTGCCGATTCGAACGACAAGAACCGCGGCCGCAAACATCAGAGGAACCATCATGAAACCCGATCCGACCGCACTGCCCCCGGCGCAGGAACGCGACGAACTCGACGAACACGGCAAGCGCCGCCGCACCGCACTGTCCTGCATGGCCTGGGCGGGCGCCGGTGTCATCTGGACCGTGAGCGGCGGCGTGCCCGTCTCGCGCCTCATTTCGTCGGCTGAAGCTGCCGAGAAGACGAGCTCGTTCAGTTTCGTGCAGATCAGCGACAGCCATATCGGCTTCAACAAGGACCCGAACACCGAGCCGACGAGCACGCTCGAAGAGGCGGTCAATCGCGTGAGCACGATGAAGACGCGCCCCGCCTTCATGATCCACACGGGCGATATCACGCACATGTCGAAGCCCGGCCAGTTCGATACGGCCACGCAGATCATCAACAAGGCGGGGATGGACGTGCATTACGTTCCGGGCGAGCACGACGTGCTGGTCGAGGACGGCAATCCGTTCTTCGAGCGCTTCTCCGGACAATACGGCAAGGACAGCACGCGCCACTGGTACAGCTTCGATCAGGGCGGCGTGCATTTCATCGGTCTGACCAACGTGATCGACCTGAAGGGCGGCGGCCTCGGCTTTCTCGGCGATGCGCAGCTCGCGTGGCTCAAGGCTGACCTGCAGGGCAAATCGAGCAGCACGCCGATCGTCGTGTTCGCGCACATTCCGCTGTGGGCGCTGTATCCGCAATGGGGCTGGGGCACCGACGACAGCGCGCAGGCGCTCGCGCTGCTCAAGCGCTTCGGCTCGGTGACGGTATTGAATGGCCACGTTCACCAGGTGGCGCAAAAAGTGGAGGGAGAGATGCGTTTCTATTCGGCGATGTCGACCGCGTTTCCGCAGCCCGCGCCGGGCGCGCCGTCCGGGCCCGGACCGATGAAGGTGCCGGCGGACCAATTGCGCACCATGCTCGGCCTGCGTGAAGTCACGCATATCGCGGGGCGCTCGCAACTGGCCATCACCGATACGGCGCTCGCCGCCGCGCAATCATGAACGCCGCCATGATCGCGAGCTATGTCTCGCCCGAAAATCTCCGTCCGCTCGCCGGCAAGTTTCTGCGCAAGGCCGCGTTCGCGCTCGTCGTCAAGGGTGTCATCAGCGCCGCGATTCCGACGGCCTGCGCGCAGGAGCCCGTGCGACAAGTCGCGCTCGCGAACGCGCCGACCATCTCCATCGACAACTTCGCGTTCAGCCAGCCGACGATCACCGTGCCGGCCGGCACGAAGGTGACGTGGGTGAATCACGACGACATGCTGCACACCGTCACCGATGAAGGAAAGAGCTTCAAGTCCGATCCGCTCGACAGCGGCGAGAGCTTCTCGCATGTGTTCGACAAGCCGGGCACGTACAAGTATTTCTGCTCGCTGCATCCGCACATGACGGGAACGGTCGTCGTGCAATGAGTTCGGCTTGGGCGACGCGCGAGGCTGTCCTGTCAGCCCCGCGCCTTCGCGATCGCGGCGAGGTTGCCCTCGCCGAATCCGTGATGCCCGCGCCGCTCGACGATCTCGAAGAACATGTCGCCGGGCTTGCGCTCGACGAAAGTTTGCAGGAAAAGCTGCGGCGTGCCGTCGGGGAGAATCTCGCCATCGACGAGAATGCCGCGCGTGCGCAGGTTGTCGATATCGAGACCGTGGCCCGGAAGGCGCTCGTCGATCTCGTCGTAATAGCGCGGCGGCGGCTGCAGGAACCGCACGCCGCGCGCCATCAGGGCGTCGACGCAAGCGCAGATATCGCTCGACGCGAGCGCGATATGCTGCACGCCCTCGCCTTCGTGATCGGGCAGGTACTGCTGCATCAGATCCGTGCGATAGGTGCCTTCCTCGTACACCGGAATGCGGATCGAGCCGCACGGCGACAGCGTGACCGCCGAATCCTGTGACACATGCCAGTCCGGATGCACCTGATGAATTTCCGAGAAATGCAGCACTTCGCGGTAGAAATCGAGCCATTCCTGGATGCGGCCCGGGCCGACGGTCTGCGTGAAGTGATCCACTTCGAGCAGACCCGTGCTCTTCGGGTCCGCGCTGGCGCCGGCGATCGGCCGGAAGTCGATGTCATAGATCGACGCCTCGCCGCTGTTCTTGCCCGGCCAGTGATCGACGAAATAAATATGTGAATCGCCGATGCCCTGAATCGCCGGAATTGCAAGCTCGTTCGGGCCGATCTTCTCGCCCTCGAAATCCCACGCGCCGTATTCGAGCGCGCGCTCATGGGCGACCTGCGCGTCGAGCACGCGAATGCCGATCGCGGCAATGCCCACGCCATGCGACTCCGCAAAGCGCGTCGCGAACGAATCGGGCTCCGCGTTCAGCAGAAAATTCATGCTGGCCTGCCGAAAGAGCGTCACCGCCTTGCTGACGTGCCGCGCGACGGGCACGAAGCCGAGCGTCTCGAACAGCCGGGCGAGGCCCTCGGGGTCGGGACTGGAAAACTCGACGAACTCCAGCCCCGCGATGCCGAGCGGATTGTCGCCGAGGGTCGAATCGGGCGTCGCGCGGGCGGAGGAAGAGGAGTCGGGCTGGGTCATCGGCAATACCTCGAAAATGTACGATCTGGTTCACGGACGCAAAACTACCACGACCTGCCGCATCCGTGCGACCCGGCGACTTCATCGGACAGCCGCAATGGATGCGCCTAGAGTAGCGGCAGCGGGATTGCCGTGTCAAAGCCGGGGCAGCCCGACGCGCCCCGGCCGATCGTACGCGCCCGGTACGCGCTCAGGCGGCGAGGCGTTCCGCGCTCATCGACGGACGCTTTGCCTGCGGCGGAAACACGTTCCAGGTGCCGTCGTCATGGCGGAAGAAGATGATCGCGAGCGGGCCGCCCGGGTGCTGCGCCTCGATGCAAACATAGCGCGCGCCGGTGACATGCGAGCGGCACAGGCGCACGACGCGTGCCGGATGCGCGGGTGTCGGGGCGAGCCATTTGTCGACGGCCCAGTGCAGCGAATTTTCGGCGGTTTGCATGATGGTCTCCTCGGAATCGATCGGCAAGTCGTGGGGTTCAGGCGGCGAGCGCGGCGTTCATGCGGCGGCGGCGTTCGGCGGCGACATAGGCGCGGAAGAGGCCCGACACCGCGCGAAGGGCCGCGCGCGGATGCACGAAGCACGCTTGCACCTGACGGCTGCGGGCGCGGCCGTCGAGGCACCACGTGACGAAGTGCTCGCAGTTGTTGGTCAGCAGGTGGTATTGGTCTTCGCCGAGGCGGCTGCGCGCGCGGCGCACCGCTTCCATGCCGACGAACTTCGCGGCCGGGTTCTGACGGATCGTGACTTCGTGGCCGGCGGCGAACTGTTCGACGGTGACTTCTTCCACCGGGCCGCGGTGCAGCGACTTCGCGAAGCCGGCGTAGTGGATGACCATGCCGTTGCCCGCGTAGACGCCGTGGTGTTCGTAGCCTGAACGGCGCGTGATGAGTTCGGTGCCGAGCGCCGGTTCGTCGTCGAGCGAGAAACCGTTCGCGGCGGCTTGCTGTTCGATCAGTCCGGATTGTTGGTTGGTTGACATGGCTGGCTCCGATTTTTCTTCGCTTGGCGCCATGTGTCTGTTTGGCGCCGGGTTGCCATGTCATTTGCATCTTCCTTGCCAGGTTTAATAAGCCATTGATTTTGTTGAATTAACCATAATTCGCGAGCGATTCTCAATGGCGTTGTGTTTTTGATGAACCAACAGTTTCGGGGTGTGTTTGTTGGGCTGCGTGCGCCAGAACACGCACCGCCGGGGCGGTGAATTGCGAGTGTCAGAAGCCTTTCTCGTGTGTTGGTTGTTCAGCGCTGCGCCAACATGAGTTGTTGGCGACGACCCAACGGATGCGGCCACTCACGCTCGAGCGCCCGATTCGGCCTATGCCGTGAGAGCGCCGCCTGACCGGCCAGGCGCGGAAATACGTCGGACGAGCCCCCGCGTCGGCATGCGCCTTGCATTGACTCCGTGCGTCCTGCTCACAGGCCCTTCCCGGAGAAAACGACATGTGCGCCCTCACCGTCACCGATCTTGAATACGACCGCGAGCTGGATCATGCGGCGATGTCGGCCATCAGCGGCGGAGGCGGTGCGCCGTGGGTGTACGGCTGGATCACGCCGTACGTTCCGTCGAGCGGCGCGAGCGCGGGCGGCGCGGTGAACCTGATCGACGTCACCAACAACGTCTACGAGGTCACCAACAACATCACCAACATCAGCGTCGGCCAGATGGTCAACCAGTTTCAGAACGTCGCGGTCAGCAATACGGGCAACGGCGCGACGCTTACGGTCAATCCGAGTTCGGTGGCGGGGAATCGCGCGGGTTGAGCGGTGCACATCAAAATTCGCTTCGGGCGCGCGTTGGTACACAATGAGCGGGACCATCCGCCACGCGCGCCCGACGCTGCATCACCCAGGATTCCGGAGGTTGCCGTGACCTTCAACACCGAGTTTCGATGGACGTCCGCCGCCCGCACCGACACCGGCTGCGTGCGGCAGATCAATGAAGACGCGCTGCTCGATGCGCCCGAGCGCGGCCTGTGGGCCGTCGCGGACGGCATGGGCGGGCACGCGGTGGGCGATCTCGCGAGCCGTATGGTGATCGAGAGCCTGGCCAGGGTATCGGCTGCGAACGACCTCGCTGGCGTCATCGCCGATGCGCGCACGCGGCTGCTCGACGTGAACGACCAGTTGCGCGCGGAAGCGGCGCGGCGTCTGGTATCGCGCATCGGCAGCACGGTGGTGCTGCTCGCGGCGCGCGACGGCGCGTGCGGCTACATGTGGGCCGGCGACAGCCGCATCTATCTGCTGCGCCAGGGACGGCTCGTGCAGCTTACGCGCGATCACAGCCATGTCGAGGAGTTGAAGGCGCGCGGCCAGTTGACGGCGGAGGAAGCGCTTCATCATCCCGCGCAGCATCTGATCACGCGTGCGGTCGGCGCGCTCGACGTGCTCGAACTCGACGAGAACACGCTCGCGCTGAACGACGGCGATACGTTCCTGCTATGCAGCGACGGCTTGTCGAACGAGGTGAGCGAAGCGGAAATGATGACCGAACTCGCGCCGGGGAATTGCGACATGGCGGCGCAAAGGCTCTTGGAGATCGCACTGGCGCGCGGCGGGCGCGACAATATATCGGTCGTCGTCGCGCAAGTGGTGGATCTGATGGCGCCGGACAAGACGCAGGTGAATCCGTCTGTGTAGGGGCGTTCAGGGATGACGGCGTTGCTGAGTCTGCATGTAGGCGCGCAGAAGCCGGTTGATACGCGTCTGATATCCCTTTCCCTGCTGGCGAAACCATTCCAGCACGTCGGCATCGAGGCGCATCGTCACGGCTTGTTTGGGCGGCACATGCAGTTCCGCCTGCTCGAAGAATGCGTCGTCGAGTTCCGGTATGTCGGAAAAATCGATGTCGGCGTCCTTCATCTTCGCCAACCGGTTCCAGTCAGTTCCCGATTTCTTGCTCATATCTTTTCGCCTCGTGTCTGGCTGCCTTGCGCGCCGAGATGATGCGGATCACATCCGCGTATCGCTCGACATACACCACGACGCCTACTAGCTCCCTCATCCAGCCCAACGCTATCCAGCGCTCTTCTCCGTACGCTTCCCGGGTATCGGGCCACGTCAACACCGGGTGATTGAATACGTCGACTGCATCTCGAAAATCGATTCCGTGCTTTCGAATGTTGGTTTGATTTTTCTTTTCATCCCATTCGAAATGCACACACCACCTGTATTGACGTTTGTATGTACATTTTGACTCCAACAGGTACGCGGCGTCAAGATGCGTTGGGCGGCCAGGCCCCTACCCCCCCGCCTCCTTGCTCTTCTGCGCCGCCGCCCGAAACTCCTTCGAATGCAGCCCATGCTTCTTCAAAAGCATCTGCAGATGCGACCGGTTCATCTCATAGCGCCGGGCAAGCTCGGCGACCGTCCCGCCGGTTTCCTGCAGCCCTCGCTCCAGAAACGCACGCTCCGCCTCATCGCTTGCCACGCGCTTCGCTTCCGCGAGCGAACTCGCCGTCGCGATGCCGTTGCCGCTCGCGGCCGGTCCGCCCATGGCCAGCGAGAGCGATGACTTCGGCCGGATATCCACGGGCAGATGATCGATGTCGGCCATATCGCCCGCCAGGCACGCGATCCGGTACACCACGTTTCTCAACTCGCGGATATTCCCCGGATAGTCATAGTTGCGCAGAAAATCGCGCAGCCTCGGCGAGAGCTTCACTGGCCGGCGCTTCAGGGTCGCGGCGGCTTCATCGCCGAAATAGGCGAGCAACAGCGGAATCTCGTCGCGCCTTTCACGCAGCGCCGGCAGCGTCAGATGAATCACGCTGAGCCGATAGAACAGGTCCTCGCGAAAGTGCCCTTCGTCGCAGAACTTGCGCAAGTTGCGATTCGTCGCCGCGACGATGCGCGTATCCACCGCGATCGGCTCATCCGAGCCCACGCGCTGAATCTCGTGCGCTTCCAGCACGCGCAGCAGCTTCACCTGCCCTGACAACGGCAACTCGCCGATTTCATCGAGAAAGATCGTGCCCGTATGCGCGCTTTCGAATTTGCCTTTGCGGTCATTGGACGCGCCCGTGAACGCGCCCTTGCGATGCCCGAATAGTTCGGATTCCAGCAGATTATCCGGGATCGCGCCGCAGTTCACCGAGATATACGGCTTGTCCGCGCGCGAGCCGTTCGCGTGAATGACCTTCGCCATCAGTTCCTTGCCAGTGCCGCTCTCGCCGTCGATCAACACGGGCAAATCCGTGGGAGCCGCCTTTTCCGCGATTTCGAGCGCTTCCAGCAGCTTCGGGTTATCGCCGAACGTGCCTTCGAACACGAAGCTGCGTTCGATCAGCGCCTGACGCCGCGCACCCGGCGGCAGGTCGCGCTTGGGCTCCGCGGCCGCCGCCTGCACGAAGCGCTCCTTGTGCGACAGTTGCATGACTTCGTCGCGCAGGGTGCTCGCCTGCCGCAGCAGCTTTTCGATTTCGGGCCGTTCGAGGCGCGAGGTCCATCTGAGCGTCGAGCGCAGAATCTCGATCTTCTCGATCAGCCCCGCATACGAAATCGCCGATGTTGCAGGCGCGCTTGCATCGCTTTCCGGTTGGTCGAGTATTTTCATGCTGCGCTCAGTTGCTTTTGCACCAGTTGATAGTACATGCCCTTTCTCGCGACGAGTTCGTCGTGCTTGCCCTGCTCGACGATGCCGCCTTCGTACAGCACGAGAATCTTGTCGGCGCGCATGATCGTCGACAGCCGGTGCGCGATGATCACCGCCGTGCGGCCCTTCAGTATCTCCTGCATGTTGCCGAGAATATTGCTTTCCGATTGCGTATCGAGCGCGGAGGTGGCTTCATCGAAGACGAGCAGGCGCGGGTCGTGATATAGCGCGCGTGCAATGCACAGCCGCTGAATCTGACCACCGGAAAGCCCCACACCGCGCTCGCCGACCACCTGCTCATAACCGAGCGGCATCTTCACGATGAACGCATGCGCATCCGCCATCTTCGCGACTTCCTCGATGCGCCTTCTGTCAGGCGCTTCATCGCCGCTCGCGATGTTATCCGCGATCGTCCCCGAGAACAGCAGATTGCTCTGCATCACATAGCCGATCTGCGCGCGAAAGAAGCCTTTGTCGACGACGTTGATATCGTAGCCATCCACCGTCATCTTGCCTTCGCTCGGCGCATAGAAACCGACCAGCAGCTTCGCGAGCGTCGTCTTGCCCGAGCCGCTGCGCCCGACGATCGCGATCAGTTCGCCCGGCTTGACATCGAAGCTGATGTTCTCCAGCACGTAAGGCGCGTCGCCGTCGCCGTAACGGAAATACACGCCGTTGAAGCTGATATCGCCCTGCAGGTCAGGCAGCATCACGCGTTGCTGCATGTCTTCGGGCTTCTGTTCCGGCTCGATGTCGAGCACGTCACCCAAGCGTTCCATCGCGACGCCCGCGTCGTTCAACAGGCTCCACAAGTTGATGAGACCCATCAGCGGCGCAAGCACGCTGCCCATGTAGGCGTTGAACGCGATCAGTTGCCCGATGGTCAGTTCGCGCGCGAGCACGAGATTCGCGCCGACCCACAGCACGCCGATGGTCGTCGCCGCATTCAGCAACTGGCTGCACAAGCCCACCGCGATATTGAAGCGCTGCGACTTGTACTGCACTTCCAGCGACTTCGCGTACTTCTTCTCCCACTTCAGGCGCACCGGGCGCTCGATGCCCATGCCCTTCACCGTCTCCACGCCGCCGAGCGCTTCCATCAGATATGAACGCGCATCCGTGCCCGCTGAAAACGTTTCGCGCGCGTTCTGCTTGATGCGCGGCGTCGCGAGGATCGTGAGCACCATCATCGGAATCACGAACGCGATCAGCAACAACGTGAGCTTCACGTTGTAGAGGAACATGATCGTGAAATAAATGAAGATCATCAGCAGGTTCAGCACGGTCGACACGGTCGATTCCGTGAGGAATGCGCGGATCGTGTGATTCTCCTGAAAGCGCGCGAACACATCGCCGGTCTTGCGCTTCGCGAAGAAGCCGAACGGCAGCGAGAACGTGTGCCTGAAGAACTGCGACATCATCGCGAAGTCCATGTTGCGGACCATGAAGTTCGCGAGGTAGGCGCGTATCGTCGTCATCAGTTGCGTGAACAGGCTCGCGATGATGAGCCCCGCGATCAGCACATGCAGCAGGTTCACGTTCTGATGCACAATCACGCCATCGAGAATGTTCTGGATGATGAGCGGCGGAATCACGCCCAGCACCTGAATCACGAAGGTCGCGAGAAAGAGATGCAGCAGGATTTTCTTGTACGGCTTCAGATAGCCGACGAAGCGCAGCCACGGCGAGCGCGACACGGCTTTCTGCGTGAGATCCTGCCCCGCCGTGAACAGCAGGCACGTACCGCTCCAGCCGCGCTCGAATTCGCCGACCGTCATCTTCCTGAAACCGATCGCCGGGTCCGCGACCCACACGTTCTCGCTCGACACGCCGTAGACGATGATGTAGTGATAGCCCTCCCAGTGCGCGATGAACGGCATCTCGAAGCCGCGCAGCGATTCGAACGTGCACTGCACGCCGCGCGTGGTGAAGCCGAGCGATTCGCCCGCGCGCGCCAGTGAATCGAGCGTCGCGCCCGAGGTCGTCACGTTGGCGAGCTCGCGCAGCTTGCCGAGCGTCATGTTGATGCCGTAGTGACGGCAGATCATCGCAAGACAGGCCGCGCCGCAATCCATTTCTTCGGCCTGCTCGACCCACGCGAAGCGCTTGAGCACGCGCTCGCCCAGTTCGGGCTTCGTGTGCAGATCGAGCATCGCGGGCAGCTTGCGGCGCTCGGCCAGCTTCTTCTGCCGCTGCAATTCGCGCTCGGTGAAACGGATGCGCTCTTCGAGCACTTCGCGCAGCTTCACGTTGCGCTCGATGATGAAATGCACCGTCTTCTCGGGAATCACGAGCAGACGCGTATCCGCACTCGCGATTGCGGATGCCATCTGCTCCTGGCGCATCACGCAGGCCTTCTCGCCGAAGATCTCGCCGGGGCCGAGCGTCGCGAGCACATGGCGTTCGCCGCCCTCTTCACGCACGATGCGCACTTCGCCCTGCCGCACGACATAAAGACGCCGGTCGTCGCGCGATTCCTGCTTGAGAATCTCCTTGCCCTCGCCGACACGCTTCACGCCGACACTGCGCACGCACTCCTCGAGCTCGGCCTTGTCGAGCTTGCCACGCAGATCGAAGAGCTTCGCGACAAAGCCGCCCGCCGAGTTGATCGCGACATAGCTCGTCACGAACGCGAGCGCGGCGGGATTCTTTGCGATGACCGGATCGATCGCGGCGCGCGGGATATACAGGAGCTCGGTCTTGCCGGAGGAGCGCACCGACGACTCATGGCGGTAGTCGCGCAGCATCGCGATATCCGCGAAGGTCTCGCGCTCCTTCTTGACCCCCATGCTGATTTCCTTGCCGTGCTCTTCGGTGAAGATGCGCACGGATCCCGCCTTCACGATATAGAGCCCATCGGCCGCATCGCCCGCATTGCACACGGTCTCGCCGAAGCCGAAACGGCGCGACTCGGCATTCGCGGCGAGGTGCTCGATCTCCTCACGCGTGAATGGCGAAAGAATCTCGACCGACGAAAGAAAGTCGGCGGGCGAATCAAGGCTCGATGGCGCGTCCATGTTCTATCGCGTTCCCCGTCAGTCAGCGTGCTTCGATGACATGTTCCTGCGCGCGCGTCATCATCCAGTCCTCGCGCAGCAGGCGGCGAATTTCCGCGGACACGTCCTCGTCGAGCTTCGCCGGATACTTCGCCGTCACCGCGAAGATTTCATACGACGCGCCGTCGGCCGAAATGAACGGCCCGAGCAGATCGCCGACTTCCGCGTTGAACACCTTGGCCTCGACTTCCGGCTTCATCTGCCCGCGCATCACCCGGCCGATCACGCCGCCTGCATCGCGCGTGTCGGCGAGCGAATGCTCGCGCGCCATGTCGGCGAAGCTGTCGGGATCGTCGTTGAGATACGAGATCATCTCTTTCGCGCTGCCCTCGGTATCGAGCAGGATGTGACTGACCTCGATGCTGTCGAACTTCGGCGAGTTGAGCTGGAAATACTCTTCGACCTCGCGCTCGGTGCCGACCTTGTCTAGCATCTTTTCCTGATACAGCGTGTCGGTGATATAGACCTCGAACTCGTCGAGACTCACGTGCAGCGCATCGAGATAGTTGTTCATGTCCGCCGCGCGATGCAGCCCGCGAATGCGGCGAAACTGATCCGCGCGATTCTGGATTTCGTCGTCGCTCACGGCGACGCCTGACTTCTTCGCCGCGCGCACGGTCAGCTTGTCGCGCACGAGTTGTTCGATGAGACCGTCGAACTGGCCGTTCAGCTTCAATAACCTGATGAATTCGCCGACGTCGACCACTTCGTCGTCGATACGCACAATCGCCGTCATGTCGTTCTCCGTTCGGTTCTATGTTGAATTGCGCATCATGTCCGCGTTGCGGTGTCCGTGTAACCCCCCATTCTTATCCCGCCACATCGCGGAACGGATCGAGCCCGAGGTCGATCAGGCGCCGCTCGCGCACCACGATTTCAGCGGTCGCCGTCATGCCGTAGCGCAATGGATACTTCGTGTCCGCAACCTGATAGAAATCGCGATCGAGCGTCACGCGCCCTTCATACACGGGTTGCTTGGTCGTCGGGCTCGGCTTGGTCGCGGGCGAGATGAACGCGAGCGTGCCGTCGATCACGCCATAGCGCTGATAGGGGAACGCGTTGAATTTGAGCTTCACGCGCTGCCCTTCGCGCAGGAACGCGCGGTCGTGCTCGGCGATCTCGATCTTCAGCACCGGCTTCGCGTTCGCCGGCGCGATGCCGCCGACCGGCGTGTTCGCCTGGATCTTGTCGCCCTGCTGCGTCGATGTCACGTCGGTCACCACGCCCGAAACGGGCGCGAGTATCAGCAGAAAATTGTCCTTGTCGATGTTCTCGAACTTGATGCGCGCGGCCGCGTCCGCAACGAGGCGCGCCGTCTGCAGTTGCAGACGCAACTTGTCCTCGGTGCTGGCGACTTCGCGCATCGCGGCTTCGTACTGCAGGCGCAGACTCGTCGCTTCCTGACCGCTCGTTTCGAGTTGACGCTTCGCCTGCGTGAAATCATGGCTCAGGCGAAAGTCGAGTTCCGCGAGCCGCGATTGCTCCACGCGATACGCGCCGTCCGCTTCGAGATAAGCATTGCGTTTCGCATCGACCTGCGTTTCGGCCACGCCGCCGCCGCCCGGCAGCGCGAGCAGACGTTGAAAGCGGTCGTAGTCCACCTTCGCCGCATCGCGCGCGCGTCGTGCGTTTTCCAGCGTGCTGCGCGCTTCCTGCAACTGCGCCTTCTGGCCTTCGGCGAGCTTGCTCGTGCCTTCGGCCACGCGCTGCTGATGCTGATGTTCCTCCACATCCATCTGATCCTTGAGCGCGGCGATCTTGCGCTCCATCAGCAGCTTTTTCTCGGGAAACTGCTTCCATTCGCGCTCGGCGTCGTCGAGCTTGAGCTGCGCTTCGAGCGCGTTGCTCGCCGCCTCGATCGCACCGCGCGCGTTCAGGCGCGCGACGACATCGTCCTTGCGCACGGGCTGTCCTTCGGCGATATAGAGATCGGCGAGCTCGCCATCGATCGGCGCATAGAAACGGCGCACTTCCGATTCGGGCGCGAGCGTGCCCTGGGCGCTCACCATCACGTCCGCATGGCCGATGAACGACCACAGGAGCGCCGATGCGACGAGCGCCACCATCGCGAAGACGAGCCCCTGCGTGAGCCCGAGCGGCTCGGCCGTGAGAATCGCGATACCTTCGGCGCCGTGCTCTCCGAGCGCCTCCGATAACGGCTTAAGGTGTGTGTCTCTCTTCACTGCCCGTGCCTCCGCCGATCAGACTCAGCTTGGTATTGAGAAGTCCTGGTTCGAGCACCATGCGCAGGTCCTGCAGCGAGCGTCGCTGCAAATCCGCCTCGGTGTCGATCTCATTGGCGAGCGCGGTCCACTTCGCCGTCGCACTGTCCGCCTTCACCTGCCTGAAGATGCGCATGCCGCGCGTGGCCGCATCCTGCGCATCCGACAAAAGCCGCGCCTGCGTCCTGAACGTATCCGACACGCCCGATTCGAGCCGCTGCGACCCGCCGATGCCGCCATTGGTCCGATACTGCTGCCAGAGCGTTTGCGCCTGCGTCATCAACGTCTGCGCGCGGGCTGTCGCCTTGTCTTTCAGCGAAGCGACCTCGGGCGCGACCGCTTTCGCGTAGAACGTGTCGGCATCGAGATCCAGTGTTTCGTAGAACGACAGCAACGCGTCTTCATAGCCCTTCGTGCCGCGCGCCTTCTGCAAGTCGGCGAACTGCGCGGCGACCGCCTTCTTGTGCGCGAGTTCCTTTTGCACCGTAGGCGACCACGACCCTTGCGGCAGCTTTTGCAGGCCGTCGATCGCCTGTGCGCTCTGGCCGCGGTTCCATGCATCGGCGACGGTCGTGTATTGCGCGAGCACGTCGGGCGGCGGCAACTGGCTCACGCTCATCTGCCGGAATTTCTCCTTGAACGGCGGCGTCGAGAAATTCGCCTTGTTCACCGATCCCGCGAGCGGTGCGAGGCTCCCCGCGTTGAGGCTGCGCCGCAGGCCGGTATAGGCATCGAGATCTGCGCGCACGCGATCGAGGCCCGCGAGGCGCGGATATTTGTCGGCATATTCCTTCAGCGACGCGCCGATCGCATCGGGATCGTCCTGACCGAGACTCTTGACGATGCTCGCATCGAGCCTGTCGATGGCCGCGAGATACACGGAATCGTCGCTTTGCAGCTTGCGCAGATGACTCAGCGCGAGCGCATACGGATCGCGAAACTCGGGCACGTAGCCCGCGATGCGGTCGAGATCGCGCTGATGGCCCGCCGCGTCCGCTTCCCAGTGCTTCAGGATCGCGCTGATGCGCGGCTCGTCGGCGTACATGCGGATCGGCGCATCGGCGCCGCCGCGGCCCATCACGAAGCTTTCCAGCTTGCCGACCCATTCGAGCTCGTCGACGAGCGAATGCACATCGGCGTTGTGCTCGCCGAGCGTTCTCATCTGCGCGATGATCGCGTCCGCGCTCGCGAAATCGCCTTTCTTCAACGCGGCGAGCCAACGCGGCACGTTCGACTTGAGCACGGCTTCGGTGTTCATCGACGCGAACTGCCCATCTTTCGGATGCGTCTTCAGATAGTCGTTCGTGACGCTCGCCGCCTCGCCGAACTCGCCGTGCGCCATCAGCGATTTCGCCTGACGCTCGGGCGAGCCGATGAAGAAGAGCGCCGCGCCCGCCGCGACGAGCACGGCCAGCACACACGCGACGATGATGCGCGTGCGGCGCGCGGCGCGCTGATCGTCGCTCGCGAGCGCACGATGCAGTTCGGCCACGAAGAGCGCGAACTTGCTGCGTTTCGCTGCACGCGTGTCGTGACGGCTTTCTTCCGCGGGTTTTGGCTGCGCTTCCACGTTGACTTCGTCTTCGCGCGCGGCCGCCTGATCGACGCAGAAAATATCCAGAAACGAATGCGCCGAGCCGACGAAGGTCGTCTTGTCGCTGTCGGATTCGTCTTCGTGAGCCGGCGCCTCGACATGCGCGACCATTTCGGTGAGCGTCGACTCGCCTTCTTCGGCGTGCCGGTGCACCGTGTACGCGAAGTGCGTGCCGCCGAAGGCGACGGTGTCGCCATTCTTCAGTTCGACCGCCGACGCACCGAGCCGCTCGCCATTCACGAAGGTGCCGTTGGTGCTGCCGAGATCTTCGACGAACGGCGCGCCGCCCTTGATGAATACATGCGCGTGCCGCCGCGACACGTAGTTGACCTGATGCGGATACTGTTCGCGATAGCGCGAAAATGTCTCGTCGGTCTTGCTGACGAGAAACGGAAACTGCGCAAGTTCGATGGGATGAAGACCGAGGTCGTCGCGCTGCGGCGTGAGCGTGATGCCGATCGGCCTCTGCACGTCCGCACGCCGCGCGCGCGGCGCGAACTGCACGCGATAAGACAGCCGGCTGCCGAACGAGATGATGTCGCCGCTTCTTACGCGCGCGGGCGTATCGCGCACGGGCGTGCCGTTCACCGCAGTGCCGTTCTTGCTGGCGAGATCGGCGATATAGACGAAACCGTGCTCGATGAAGATGCGCGCGTGACGGCGCGAGAGCTGCGCGACGGCTTCGGGCGGACTCGTGTCGAACGGCGCTTCGGTGCGGCCGATCGCGAAGAGATTTTCGTCGATGCGGATTTCCGTGAGCCGGTCCGCCAGCTCGCCAGCGAGTTCGGGATGCGGCGCGGGCTTCAGGATGACGTCGAACGCCTCGCCCACGCCCGGCTGTTGAACCGCCACGGAAACGCCTTGAGCCATGTCCATGTCACGAGGTACGTCCAGCCGCTGCCGCCGACGCGCCAGAGGAATGCCCGGCAACGTCGGGCGCGTGGACAGGTTGGGCCGCGCCGTAATTAAATTCATTCGCAATCGGCGGCTGTTGAGAGTTTAAGTCACGCATCGTCGTAGTCAATCGTGCGGCACCGGTTCGTCACGCAAAAGAGAAGCAGTCTGGAACGATCGTTAGTTATTCATATCATTGCGCCCGCACCAATTCAGGGAGCGCTTCACTTCAACCCGTCCTTGCTCGCGCTTTGCACATCAACCATCGGCCAGCCGCCGCCCAGCGCCTTATAGAGCGTCACGGTGTCGGAGAGAATCTGCTGATGATTCGCGAGCAGCGCGAGCTGCGCCGCGAGCAGCGTGCGCTCCGTCTCGAACACTTCGAGCTGGGAGATCACGCCCTCCTTCAGTTGCGCATTGATCTGCGCGGCGACGACCGTCAATTGATCGACTTCCTGCTGCAACTCGACGCGCTGCTTCGTGTGCGAGTCGAGATTGACGAGCGCGTTTTCCACTTCCTCGAACGCGTTCATCACCGTGCTGCGATATTGCTGTTCGGCGACCGTCGTCTGCGCTTCTGTCGTCTTCACATGCGCGCGCACGGACGGATCGAGAATCGGGATATTGATGCTCGGCACGAAGCTCAACGTGAACATCTTCAGCAGATCGGTCAACTGGAAGCTCGCCGTGCCGCCGCGCCCGGTCAGGTTGATCGTCGGCAGTTGCGCGAGCTTCGCCTGGCCGACGAGATCATAGGCTTCGAGCACGCGATACTCGGCCGCGATCAGGTCGGGGCGGCGCGCGAGCAACTGCGACGGCAGGCCGCCCGGCACCGGCGGAACCTGCACGCGCTTTTGCAGGTTGCCGTCGGGCATCCTGAATTCGCCCGCGGGCACGCCGATCGCCGTCGAAAGCGCGTTGTTCGCGAGATCGCGCGAGCGGCGCAGCTCCAGCAGCTCGCGCGTCAGGCGATTGAGTTCCGCGCGCTGCGTGAGCACCTGCGTCTTCGGCACGAGGCCGTTCTTCTGCATGCCCTCGAAGATCGTCAGGATCTGCTGGTTCGTCGCGATGGTCTGCTTCTGCTGCGCGATCTGATCGTCGAACTGAAGAATCTGGAAGTACGTCGTCGAGACGAGCGCGACGAGTTCGAGATAACCCGCGCGCCAGTCGGCCTCGGTCGCGCGGAATTCGGCTTTCTGCGCCTGCACGCCCTTCTCGACCGAACCCCAGATGTCGATGTCCCAGCTCACCTGCGTCGCCAGGTTGTACTGCTTCGAGAACTGCTGGCCGGTCGTCTTTTCGAAGCTCGCGCCCGCGCCGAGATCCATGGACGGCAACGCGCCCGCGCGCGCCTCGCCGATCTGCGCGCCCGCCACCTGGATGCGCGCTGCCAGCACCTTGATGTCGAAGTTGCCGTTGATGGCCTTCTCCACCAGCGCGTCGAGATACGGATCGTGGAACTGCTTCCACCAGTCGGGCTGGATCGTGTCGGAGGCGGCGACCTTCGATGCGTCGATTTTCGTGAAGGCGGTTTTTTCGGGCGTGTCGGGGCGCTGATACGTCGGCGGGGTCACGTCGAGGCAGCCCGACAGCAGCGCGGCGGCAATCAGCCCCGGCACGACGGCCCATTGGCGCCCGATGGTCACGCGCAACGATGGCAACAAGGCTCGCACGATCTCGCTCCCGGTGAACGCGCACCGACGGTCAGTGTGAAAAGGTGAGAAGCGCGGCGCCGGCCGTTCGGTTCTTCAAGTAAATCACACGGCGCGCCGCGACTCCATACGGGTTAAGTCACGTGGCGCGCGCGTGCTCTGTGGCACGTCGCGCTTTTCGTGACGCGGTCCGGCTGCAGGATGCGACCCTCGCCCGAACCGCAACGCCCGATGCTGCGGGCGGTGTTACAGCAGAGCTCCCCGTGCCCCGCCTTTACTGCTGACTGCTTGAATGCTTACTGCATCGACATGCGGTTCATTCCTCGCGGTGATCACTTCACGCGAGGTTGCCCGCCACGCCGAAATTGACGTTGGCGATGTTCTTCGCGTCCTGCGTCGGCGCGACCGTCGATTGCGACTTCAGCGCCTCGGCGAACGCGATGTTGCTGCCGTTCTGGTTGAACGTGGTCTGCGTCTGGTTGATGATCTGCTGCGGGTTGAACGGCATCGAGAGCGTCGTCCCGCTCATCGAGATGTAGCCCGGGAACAGGCTGGCGTAACCGCCGCGCACTGCGGACATCGCGCGGCTGTCGAGTTCTGCTGTGACGGGAAGGTCCTTGATGGTCAGCGTCTTCATTTCCGCTCCTTGGGGTGCGCGTCGCGCATTCGGTGGTGGCTTCGAGCAACTTGTCTGCTCGCGACCATTTAATGCATAGGGTGTGCCAGTCACCTCGCCCATAGGCCGCTTTTCGCTGAATTGCTTGCGGTATAAGGCTTCCATCGATTCACGCTGCTTCTCCGCGTCGGGCATCATGATGTTGCCTGGCCAACACTTTGGTTTCCTGCTGTCGGTTCATCGACGACACTCATCAAAGACATACGAACGAACGTTTCCCTGCGCGACACGCGCGCGGCATCGAAGCCGAAAAAGGAAACCGGGAAAGGCGCCGCTCGAACCCTCACGCGGCGCTCGAACTCACTTGACGTAGATCGTGATCTTCTTGGAATAGACGGGCGGGTTATGCGGTATGTGCTTGTCATCGCCCAACAGAAGCTGAATCGTGTGCTTGCCCGGCGGCAGTTCGAGCATCGTTTCGGTTTCGCCGGCGCCGTAGTGCAGATGATTGCGATCCGATGGAATCTCCTGATCCATCGGCGGCAAGTCAACGTCGATCAGCAAATGATGATGCCCCGTGTTCGGAAACTTCACGCCGCGTGGCGCGACACCCATGTAGCGCAGCCCGAACCAGACCTTGAACGGCTTGCCCGCGGGCAAGGTCTGGCCGTCGTTCGGATAGCCGATGTACGCATAGGCGTTGGCGGGCGCGGGCGTCGGCCCGGCGAACGCACAAGGCGCGGCGAGTGCCGTCGCGAGCGTCGCGGCGACGAGAATCGCACGCGAGAGCGCGAGCGCGTCAGCGGATCGTTTGTTCATGTCATGTGCCCTCGGCAAGTGCACCGCTCATTTCACGACTCATTTCACCGTGATCGTGATCTTCTTCGAATACACCGGCGGATCGTGCGGAATGTGGTTGAGGTCGCCCATCAGCAACTGCAGGGTGTGTTTGCCCGGCGGCAGTTCGAGGCGCGCATCGGTTTCGCCCGCGCCGTAATGCAGATGATTGCGATCGGACGGAATCTCCTGATCGAGCGGCGGCAGATCCGCATCGACGATCAGATGGTGATGCCCCACGTTCGGCAGATCGATGCCCTTCGGACAGATGCCCATGTTGCGCAAGCCCATGCGCACCCAGAGCTTGCCGCCCGAAATCACGGCGCCGTCCGGCGGCCAGATGATGTACGCCTCGGCGTTCGGCGGCGCGGGCGTGCGCGCACGCGCGGCGGCGGAGAACGACGAATCGGCGGCCAGTGCGGCCAGGGAAGCCAGCGCGCCAAGCACGGTTCTTCTCAACATGTTATGCACGCCTCTCTCGTTGAAAGGCCTCGCGGATGGGCCAGGGAAACGTTCCTTGCACGCGCGAACGCTCGTGCTCGGAGTGAGATTCGGGTTGCGTGATGCACCGTCTTTGGCTTTTAGATTAGGACGTAACGTTTAAAAAAGATACGTACACAGGAGGGTCCTTCGGCCCTCATGACGGACCCCTCCCTTCAGGGGATTAAGCGCTGCGTGAGTGCGTGCTATCGTTGTCGGTGCATCTAGGGCGCAGACCTCGCCCAGGCCTCGGCATCGAGCGCGAATGCAACGCGATGCCCTCCACTCAAAGCCGGACGGACAGGGTGTGAATATGTGGCGAACTCTTCTTATCGCGGGCGTGTTCCTGACGGTCGGCCAGGCGAGCGCAACAGCGAGCGCGGCCTCGGTCGCATCGCCGCCCGCTTCTTCTGTCGCAACGATCGCCCATGCGGACCGGCATCTCGCGCTTGTGATCGGCAATGCAGACTATGCGGATCATCCGCTCGCGAGCGCATCGCGCGATGCCGATGACATGGGCACCGCCTTGGGCGCGCTCGGCTTCGACGTCACACGCCGCACCAATCTCGATGAAGCGGCGATGCGGCAGGCACTCGATGCGTTCGCCGCACGACTCGGCCCGAACGATACGGCGCTCGTCTATTTCGCCGGCCACGGATTGCAGGTGGGCGGCGATGCGCGGCTCGTGCCGCTCGACGCAGACGCGCATCAGCCCGTGACGCTCGTGCGCGACACGGTGTCCGCGAAGGACATCGTCGAGCGCATGACGCGCGCGCGGCCCGGCGCGGCGAACATCGTCGTGCTCGACATGTGTCTGACCGATTCCTTCGAGAACACGAACGCGCGGACGTGGACGCTGCCGCCGCGCACGCTCGTCGCATATGCGGCCGCACCGGGCGATGCCGCCGCCGAAGGCGAGCGCAACGGGCGCTATACCGCGGCGCTGCTGCGTGCGCTGGGCGCGCGCCCGGCGGTGACGTCGTCGACGTTCGCAACTGCAGCGTCCGATGTCGCCCAGGCATCGCGCGGCGCGCAGCGGCCGTGGATCGCGTCGACGCTCGATGCGCGCTTTCCGATCGCCGACGCACCGGTGAACATGCACATCGCGGACGCGAACGCCATCCATCCTGCCGATTCCGCCAATGCCGTCCGCACGCGCGGCATCCTGCCCAAGGACAGCAACGAGCAGTACGAACTGACGTTCTGGGAATCGATCAAGGACAGCACGTATCCGAGCGATTACGAGGCGTATCTGAAGGCGTATCCGAACGGCCGTTTCGCGGCGCTCGCCAAGGCGCGCATCGAGCGGCTGCACGCGTCGGGCAATGCGAAGCCCGCGGCATCCGCGCCGCCGGCGGCGACAGCCACGCCTGCCGCACCCGCGCCGAAAGCGCCGCCGTCCGCGCCGGCCACGGCGGCCGCGCCGGAAAAGCCGCACCCGAGCCCGCCGCCCGCGCCCGTCGCCGCCGTGCCCGCGACGCCGCCGGCCGCCATCACCACCAAGCCCGCCGCAAAGACGGCGAGCGGCGGCGAGATCAAGGATTGCCCCGCGTGCCCGATTCTGATTCCGCTCGCATCCGGCAGCTTCACGATGGGCAGCAACAACGACGACCCCGCCGAGAAGCCACCGCATCGGGTGTCGATCGGTCGGGCGTTCGCCATCGGAAAATTTGAAGTCACGGTCGAGCAATGGAACGCTTGCGTCGATGCGGGCGCCTGCACGCGCGTGGCCGCCGAAGGCGAGTCGACGACACCCGCGCCCGGCAACACGCCGATGCGCAACGTGAGCTGGGACGACGCGCAGGTCTACGTCAAATGGCTGAGCAAGGTGGGCGGCAAGCCGTATCGCCTGCCGACGGAAGCGGAATGGGAATACGCCGCGCGCGGCGGCACCCAGACCACCTACTGGTGGGGCGAGCAGATGAAGAAAGGCACGGCCGACTGCAAGGATTGCGGCGAGCCGTACAAACCCGATGCGCCGACGCCCGTCGGCTCCTTCGCGGCGAATCCCTATGGTCTTTACGACATGAACGGCAGCGTCTGGGAATGGGTCGCCGACTGCTGGCATAGCTCGTACAAGAACGCGCCCGCCGATGGCCGCGCCTGGGACGATCCCTCGTGCAGCGTGCGCGTGATCCGTGGCGGCTCGTGGCGCGAGGGCGCGAGCTACATGCAGTCGGCGACGCGCTTCAAGTACAGCTCGAGCGTGCGGCAGTCGCAGAACGGTTTTCGCGTCGCGCGAGATATGGAGTGAGATTCATCGGCCAGCCGCCTTCACGATGATCTGCGCCTGCGCATCCCGTTCGATTGTCTTCAGTGCGGGAAGCGCCGCCCGGAAGTCGTCGGGCGTGCAGACCTGCTTGCCGAAGCGCGCCTCCAGATTGCGCGAAATCTGAATGACGTTCGTCGACGGATCGAACAGATAGCGCGAGCGGTAGCGAAAGAAATCGCTCGTCAGATCCTGATCGCCGGGCACCTCGGCCACGCGCATCGTTTTCGGCAAGGTGATCTGCGCGACTTCGTCGAAGCTCCCGCCAATGCACAGATACGGCTGCGTGCGCGTGCGCTCGGCGAGCCAGTTGCGCGTCGTCGTCGCGATGCCGCCCGACAGGCTCGAGAGCGCGGGCAACGCCGTCGTGCCGGTCGGCCAGACGATATCGTCGAGCGTGCCGCGCAGGGTCGTCGCGAACGGGCCGCCGGTTGCATCGACGTCGCTCGTCGTCAGGGCGCCCGCGCCGCGCAGGTTCGTGTAGCGCAGCCGCTCCGCCGCGATCTGGTCGCGCCGCTGCGCATTCGCGAGGCGCAGGTTCATCCGCTCGATCTCCGCGCTCCATCCCGCATCCTCGACCCAGTAGGCGAAGCTCGCCTCGCCTTGCGGCGCGACTTCGATCTGCAATCGCGCCGTGCGCGCGAGCGGCTGCGTCGCGGGCGTGCGCGCGAGCACGCCGGTATTGACGAGCAGCGCGGGCCGGTCCATGTCGGCGAGCGGCAGAAAGCCGAACTCGACGCTCGACGCCGTGCTGTCCGCGTACACGTTCAGATCCGGCAGCCACGTGACGATGTGATTGATCGCGCCCGCCCCGTACCCCGGCACCGAGGGCAGCGAGTAGACCGAGCCCAGACCGATCAGCGCGGGCTCGTTGCGAATGCCGAGCGCATCGAGCAGCGCGCCGTAGAGCGCGACGTGATCCTTGCAATCGCCGTAGCGGTTCGCGAGCACGTCCGTCACGCGATGCGGCACGGCGGGGCTCTGGCCGATGAACATCGCGACGTAGCGGATCGAGTGACGCACCCAGTCGTAGAGCGTCTTGGCCTTCGCGCGATCGTCGGCGTCGTTTTGCGTGAGCGATAGCGCGAGCGCGCGGATGGCGGGATCGTTCGCGGCCGGATCGGCGGCGGCGTCGCGATAGCTTTTCGCGAAGCTCGCATAGTCGGCGAAGGTCGTGACCATCAGGCGGTCGCCGTACTGCGCGTAGCCCACCGAGCCGCTTTCGATGCGCGCGAAACGATCGCGCCGGTAGGTGAACGCATAGCGCGTGCGGCCGTTCTCCGTGACGGGCGGCTCGGCGACATAGCCGCGCACATCGGCATAAAGCGGCTTGTCCGCCGGCAGGTCGAAGACGAGCCGTTGCTGCAACACGGGCCGCTGCCCCGGATCGACGTAATAGTTGAACTGCCCCGGAATCACCGCCGCCGCCTGGCTCTTGCGCGAGCGCAGATGCACCGTCGAGCCGATGCCCACCGCCGGAAAGATCACCGCGCGCAGTTTCGCGTCCTGAAACGTCGGCGCGCCCGCCGAGCGCGGCTCCTGGATATCGCGGATCTGATCGGGCGAGACGTCGTGGCGCACGCCGTTCGCATCGACTGTATAGGCCTCGACGATATCCACCTTCGACACGCTCTTGTCGTACCAGACGTAGCGCTGCGCAATCTCGTCGACGCCCGCAGCCGTGTTCGCGCGCAGCACGGCGGCGTCGTCTTCGGTGAGCGAGCCATCGGCGGCAACGACGAACTCGTGCACGTCGCTGACGATGGTCGAAGGGTCGTCGTCCGTTGCAGCGACGGCGCACGACCACGCGCATGCGCCCGCGATGACGCACGCCAGACGGAGAATGAAGCGACGAGCCATGAACAGGTGTCCGCGCCGCGTGAGTGAGAGCTCATCGTACAGGAGGACGCCGCGCTTGCGCACGGCCGTTCAGCCGCGGCAAATCGAAACGCGCGACAATTTGTATCATGTTGCGATATAATTTTGCAATTGTCGCACGCTTGCTTTCGCGCCACCGACCCGGCCGGCCAGTGTGACCCTCCACTGACTCTTCCGGAACGCTGAAAAAGTGTCGCGTATCGCATTGCTTCGCTGGCTGCATGGCTTTCTCCCCGCGCCCGTCACGCTGCGCTGGACCGAACGGCTGCGCGCCGGTCTGGGCGCGCTGATCGGCATCGCGCTGACGGGCGGGCTCGCGCATCTCCTGATCGGCGATGCATCGGCCATTCCTTATCTCATCGCGCCGATGGGCGCTTCCGCCGTGCTGCTCTTCGCCGTGCCCGCGAGTCCGCTCGCGCAACCGTGGTCGATCATCGGCGGGAATATCGTGTCGGCCGCGGTCGGCGTGACCTGCGCGATGCTCGTGCACGATCCCGTCGACGCCGCCGCGCTCGCCGTCTGTCTTGCCATCTGCGCGATGTTCGCGCTGCGCTGCGTGCATCCGCCCTCGGGCGCGGTCGCGCTGACGGCGGTGCTCGGCGGGCCGTCGATCCATGCGCTCGGCTACGGATTCGTGATCGCGCCGGTGGCGGTCCAGTCGGTGGCGCTGCTTTCGTCGGCGATCGTGTTTCACGCGCTGACGGGCCATCGCTATCCGCACGGCCACGCCGCGCCGAAACCCGCGAACGCGCCGCCCGACGCCGCCGCGTTCACGCGCGCCGATCTGGAGGCCGTGCTCGCGCGCCGCAGCGAAATGCTCGACGTCGATCCGGACGATCTCGAAGCGCTCCTGCGCGAGACGCAACTGCAGGCTTACGCGCGCCGTTTCACGGAGTTCACGTGCGCCGACATCATGTCGCGCGCGCTCGTCTCGGTGACGCCCGACACGAGCGCGCAGGCGGCGCTCACGCTGATCGACCGGCATCACGTGAAGGCGCTGCCGGTGGTCGACGCGACGCGCCGCGTGTGCGGCATCGTCACGCGCGCGGACCTGGCGCCGGTGCGCCGCGGCGGCATCGTCGAGGGCGCGAAGCATGCGATCGAGCGGCTGATGCGCGGCCCGTCGACGACGCCGCCGCTCGTCGCCTCGCTGATGACGACCGACGTCTGCACCGTGACGACGAACACCGCCATCGCCGAGCTGGTGCCGATGTTCGCGCACTTCGGGCACCACCACATTCCGGTGATCGGTGCGCACGATCAGCTTGCGGGGATGATCACCGAGACCGACCTGATTTCCGGCCTCTATCGACAATCGTTCGCGGGCGCGCGCAAGAGCGCCTGACCCGCGTCGCATCGACGGCAATCCGATGAACTACCCGCGCAATCTCAACAAGCCGGACTTCGAGCAGTTGTCCGAATTCCGGTATCAGATGCGGCGCTTCGAGCGCTTCTCCGAGCAGGCCGCACAGGGCGAAGGCATCACGCCGCTGCAGTATCTGCTGCTGCTGCACATCAAGGGCTATCCGGGCCGCGACTGGGCGACAGTGGGCGAACTCGCCGAGCGGCTGCAATCGCATCATCACGGCGTCGTGGCGCTCGTCACGCGCTGCGAGGCGGCCGGGCTCGTGCGCCGCGCGCCGAGCGAAGAAGATCGCCGGCAGGTGCGGGTGCATCTCGAAGCGCGCGGCGAAGACGTGCTCGAACGGCTCGCGGCGCTGCATCGCGCGGAGCTGAAGTCGCTCGAAGGCGCGTTCCGCGTGCCGCGCATCGATCTCTGAATCTCTGGAGCACTGAACATGGACCATCACAAACGCGACTTTTCGGTCAACGACCGGCTGCTGAAGATCTGCGGGCTCGCCGCCGTCATCGGCGGTGTCGCCACGCTCGCGGCCGTCGTGCTCCTCGGGCTCATTCATCTCTTCACGAACCTGTTCTTCTTCGGCACGTTCTCCATCGAGGATCGCTCGCCCGCGCTCAACACGCTCGGGCCCTGGGTGATCGTGATTCCGGTGATCGGCGGGCTGATCGTCGGGATGATGGCGCGCTTCGGCTCGGAGAAGATTCGCGGCCACGGCATTCCTGAAGCCATCGAGGCGATTCTCTTCGGCAAGAGCCGCATGTCGCCCAAGGTGGCGATTCTGAAGCCGCTGTCGTCGGGCATCGTGATCGGCAGCGGCGGGCCGTTCGGCGCGGAAGGCCCGATCATCATGACGGGCGGCGCGCTCGGCTCGCTGATCGCGCAATGCATCGACGTGACCGCGGCCGAGCGCAAGACGCTGCTCGTCGCGGGCGCCGCGGCGGGCATGACCGCCGTATTCGGCACGCCGGTCGCGGCGGTGTTGCTCGCGGTCGAACTGCTGCTGTTCGAATGGCGGCCGCGCAGCTTTCTGCCGGTCGCGCTCGCCTGCGCCGTCGCCGGTTTTGCGCGCGCGGCGGTGTTCGGCACGGGCGCGCTCTTTCCGCTCGAAACACAGCCGCCGCAGATGATTTCGCTGCTGTCGTGCCTCGTGGCCGGGCTGCTGTCGGGTGCGCTGGCGTCGGGGCTGTCGGCGGCGCTCTACAAGCTGGAAGACGTGTTCGGCAAGCTGCCGATCCACTGGATGTGGTGGCCCGCGATCGGCGCGGTGTTCGTCGGCATCGGCGGGTACATCGAGCCGCGCGCGCTCGGCGTCGGCTATGACGTGATCGGCGATCTGCTGCATCAGCACATCGCGATTCAAGTGGCGCTGTCGATCCTCGCCGTGAAGGCGATCATCTGGGTCGTCGCGCTCGCCTCGGGCACCTCGGGCGGCGTGCTCGCGCCGCTATTGATGCTCGGCGCGGGCCTCGGCACCGCGCTCGGCGCAGTTCTCCCGGGCCATGACGCCGCGCTCTGGCCGCTCGTGTGCATGGCCGCGACGCTCGGCGCGACGCTGGGTGCGCCGCTCACCGCGATCGTCTTCGCGTTCGGCCTCACGCACGATGCGAACGCGCTGTTGCCGCTGCTCGCCGCCACGCTCGTCGCGCACGGCTTCGCGACCGTCGTGATGAAGCGCTCGATCATGACCGAGAAGATCGCGCGGCGCGGCTATCACATCTATCGCGAATACGGCGTGGATCCGCTGGAGCGTCATCACGTCGATGAAGTCATGACCCGCGACGTGCTGACGATCGACGCCGCCACGCCTTTGAGCGACGTGCTCGCGCAGCACTTCGGGCCGCAGCAGGTGCATCGGGCTTATCCGGTGGCGCGTGAGGGCGTGCTCGTCGGCGTGCTGGACCGGGCGACGCTGGGGACGCTGATCGGAGCGTCTTCGATGGAGCAGGCGGGCGTGAGCATCGGCGATGCCTTGCAGCGGACTCGGCCGGATGCGCCGGTCTTCGCGCTGCCGGGCGAACCGTGTCGACTGGCCGCGACGCGCCTCGCCGTCCATGAACTGGAGCGCCTGCCGGTGGTCGCGGACAAGGAATCGCTGCGGCTCGTCGGCATCGTGTCGCGCAGCGATCTCGTGAAACCCGCGCGCAAGCACTTCGACGAAGAACATCAACGCGAACGCTTCAGGGGTTTTCGGCGTGCGCCTGCGCTGAGAAAGCACTGAGGTCGGTTTGCATGTCGGCGAGCGGCTGCGTCCAGTTGCCGAGTTCGGTCTGGCGATAGAGACGCATCGACGGATACCACGGCGTGAAGCGCTGGCAGTCGAGCCAGCGCGCATCGCAGGCCTGCGCCAGCAGCGTCCACACCGGGCGATTCAGCGCGCCGGCCAGATGCGCGGTGCCGGTATCGATCGTGATGAGCAGATCGAGCTTCTCGAGCACGCGGGCGGTGTCGCCGAAGGTCGAGAGATGCGGCGCCATGTCGACGATGCCGTGCCGATCCATGACGGCGCGTTCGTTCTGGCTGCGTTCGCCGACCTGCAGCGAATAGAAGCGGCATGCGCGATTGGACAGCATCGGTTCCAGTCGCTCCAGCGCGATCGAGCGATACGGCTCGTGACGCACGCCGCTCGCGCTCGTCCAGACGAGGCCGATTTTCGGACGCGTCGTGTCGGCGTTCAGCAGCGCGTTCGCCGCGTCGGACAACGTCTTGGCGGGATCGATGGCGATGCGCGCCCCCGGATTCTCCGCCGGAAAATACGGCGAGCGCTGATATCGGGCGTAAAGACTGAAGCCGAGGGTGACGCGATCGCAGCGACCGAGTTCGATCGTGCGTTGCTCTTCAGTCGGCACCGACAGCGACACCTCATTGCTTTGCCGGAAGATCTCGTTCCATCCTGGGAACTGCTCCACGACCACCTCTCGCGCGCCTTCGCGAAGCAGAACTTCGATATAACGCGAAAACTGCACGAAATCGCCGAAACCGCCTTCGCAGATGATGAATATCCGCTTGCCGGCGACGGGTTCGTCCATGCCGAGGAGCTTCTCCAGCACTGGAGCCTTCCACCCAGGATGACCTCCCAGAATGAGGTGGTGGAAGGCGTCGGCGTATTCCCGGCCGCGAATCATGCGGTATCGCTCGTTCGCTTCGTGAAACCTGCCGAGGATGAATTGCACGACGCAGAGTTCTTCCGTCAGCATGTAGCGATCGAGGTAAGACACCGACGCGTCCGCCAGCGTGCGTTTCAGGTGCTTTTCGGCTTCCTCGTGCAGGCCGACAAAGTTCAGGTCGATGCCAAGCTGGCCGATCCAGCAGCCGGGATCATCGGACGCGGCCAACCGCGCCCCGAGGGCTTGAGCCTCTCTGGCGCGGCCAGCGAGCCGGAGCGCGCGGATCAGTTCCAGCGGCTCCAGGTGTTGCAGATCATTCGGGTGGACCATGACGGATTGTGGTGATCGGGGATCGCTGGCGACAGCCGGGTATGCTACTTCTTCGCAGCGTCCGAAACGCAAAAAAACGTAACTTCAAGGTAGGTGCAGCGGCGCGAGGATGGAAACGAACTTTGCGTCATCGTGCGTTTCGGGGAGAGAAAGAATCGCCAGCAGCAGCCCAGGAAATGCCTTTCCGCAAGCCGACTTGCGCAACGTGCGCCCACCGCCCATGACCACCCGCCGCGACTTCCTCCGCCTCACCGCCGCCGCGCTCGCCGCCCGAGCAGCGCACGCCGCCGAACCGCCCGCCCCGCTCATGCACAAACGCCCCATCCCTTCGACCGGCGAGCCGTTGCCCATCGTCGGCTGCGGCACCTGGCGCACCTTCGATGTCGGCGATGACGCAGCCCGCCGCCAGGAACTCGCCGAGGTCCTCGGCGTGCTGTTCGCCGCGGGCGGCTCCGTGATCGATTCATCGCCGATGTACGGTTCCTCCGAAGCCGTCGCGGGCGCGCTGCTCGCCCAGTCGCATACGCGCGACAAGGCGTTCATTGCCACCAAGGTCTGGACCGACGGACGCGAGGCCGGCATCGCGCAGATGGAACAGTCGATGCGCCTGTGGCAGACCAATCGAATCGACCTCATGCAGATTCACAATCTGCTCGACTGGCGCACGCATCTCGCCACCCTGCGCGACTGGAAAGCCGCCGGCAAAATCCGCTACATCGGCGTGACGCACTACACGGCCAGCGCGTTTCCCCAGGTCGAGGCCGTGCTGCGCTCGGAGCGCGTCGATTTCGTGCAGATCAACTACGCCGCCAACGACCGCGATGCCGAAGCGCGCCTCCTGCCGCTCGCCGCCGAGCGCGGCGTCGCGGTGATCGTGAATCAGCCCTTCGGCGGCGGCTCGCTGCTCGCGAGCCTGCGTAATCGCCCGTTGCCCGCATTCGCGCAGGAACTCGGCTGCACCTCGTGGGCACAGCTTCTGCTCAAATTCGTACTGGGCAACGCCGCCGTGACCTGCGTGATTCCCGGCACGGGACGGCGCGAGTACATGATCGACAACGCGCGCGCGGGCATCGGCATTTATCCCGATGCGGCGTTGAGACAACGCATCGCCGACGCAGTCGCGTAAGGAGAACACCATGAGCGATCCCTGGAACCTTCAGCGTTTCATCGACGCGCAGGACAGCGTCATCGACGATGTACGCGCCGAGCTTTCGGCCGGCCGCAAGCGCACGCACTGGATGTGGTTCATCTTCCCGCAGATCGCCGGCCTCGGGCACAGCGCCATGGCGCAGCACTACGCCATCTCGTCACGCGACGAAGCCCGGGCGTATCTCGCGCATCCCGTGCTGGGCGCGCGGCTCGTCGAACTGACGCGCATCGTCAACGGGGTGCAGGGGCGCGACGTGGACGCGATCTTCGGCTATCCGGACGACATGAAATTTCATTCGTCGATGACCCTTTTCGCCCACACCGCAGACGACGCCGACGTCTTCCACGCAGCGTTGCGCCGCTATTTCGCAGGCCAGTCCGACGACGCCACGCTCGAACGCATGCAATGACGGGCATGGCGGTTGCGCTTTTGTCGAGACGTCCACGTTCTTCAGGAGCCACATGCCATGCGCAAGTCCTTCAAGCTGCACGATCACGTCCGCTGGAACACGCCGCAAGGCGAGACGACCGGGCATATCGTGCGCATCGTCACCGAGCGCATGACGCTCGACGGCCATACCGTCAATGCATCGCGCGACGATCCGCATTTCGAAGTCGAAAGCGACAAGAGCGGCAAGCGTGCCGTGCACAAGGCCGAGGCGCTCACCCGGCTCACGCACTGAACGCCGTTTCGACTCGACAAATACTAAGCGCCGCACGTTCGCACTATTGCAGTGCGCGCGGCGCACGCCGACACCGTTCCTGCAGAAATCACAATTACCGTTAAACTTCTCCCGCGCCGGAAGCTCGAATCGCGCATTTCCATTGAACCGGTTTGCCCAATCCTTTGAGGAATCGAACCAATGAAATCGAAACTCGTGGCACTGCTCGTTGCATCGTCGGCACTCGGCCTGACTTCCACGGCATCCTTCGCCCAAGTCGCGGGTACCCAGCCGCTCGGCGTAACGGTCGAGGTATCGACGGCCATCATCGATGGCTGGAGCATCAAGAAATCCGTCCTCAACAAGCCCGTTGTGAACGATCAGGGACAGCGCGTCGGCGTGATCAACGACATCATCGTCGCACCCGACAAATCGGTTTCGTTCGCGATCATCGCGGCGAACAAGTTCCTCGGCGTCGCGCATCACGATGTCGCGATTCCCATCGACCAGCTGGACGTGAAGGACGGCAAGTTCGTGCTCGCGGGCGCAACCAAGGATGCCATCAAGGCGCTGCCCGAGTTCGAGTACAACAAGGTGAAGGCGACGCCCATTCCGCGCGCGCAGTTCGAGCATCATTGATTCGTCGGTGTGCATGACGGGGCGGCCGCGCGCCGCCTCGTTCGAATCCCAACCGGAGCCCGCGATGTTCAAAGCCCTCATGCTCGACAAACAGGACGAGCGCACGGTCGCGTCCATTCAGTCGATCGACGAAGCGCGTCTGTCTTCATCCGGCGATGGCGGCGACGTGCTCGTGCGCGTCGACTTCTCCACGCTCAACTACAAGGACGGCCTCGCGATCACCGGCAAGGTGCCGGTCGTGCGCACGTGGCCGATGGTGCCGGGCATCGATTTCGCGGGCGTCGTCGAGACGAGTTCGCATCCCGATTACAAGCCCGGCGACAAGGTCGTGCTGAACGGCTGGGGCGCGGGCGAGACGCATTGGGGCGGACTCGCGCAGAAGGCCCGCGTGCCGGGCGATCATCTGATCGCGCTGCCCGCGAACATCACGACGCGCCAGGCGATGGCCGTCGGCACCGCGGGCTATACCGCGATGTTATGCGTGCAGGCCCTGGAGAAACACGGCGTCACCGCGCAGGATGGCGAGGTGCTCGTCACCGGCGCGAACGGCGGCGTCGGCAGCTTTGCCGTCGCGATTCTGGCGAAGCGCGGCTATCGCGTGATCGCGTCGACGGGCCGCCCCGAGGAAGCCGCGCGGCTGCGCGAGCTGGGCGCGGCGGATATCGTCGAGCGGGCGACGCTGTCGGAGCCGGGCAAGCCGCTGCAGAAAGAGCGCTGGGCGGCCGCCGTCGATTGCGTCGGCAGTCATACGCTCGCGAACGTCTGCGCGAGCCTGCGCTATGGCGGCGCGGTCGCGGCATGCGGGCTCGCGCAAGGCATGGATTTGCCGGCGACGGTCGCGCCGTTCATCCTGCGCGGCGTCGCCTTGCTGGGCGTGGACAGCGTCTACGTGCCGCGCGAGCGCCGCATCGCGGCATGGAAGGCGATCGCCGATGAAGTGCCGGTCGCGACCATCGAAAGCGTCGCGACGACCATCGCGCTCGCCGACGCGCCCGATGTCGCCGCGCGCCTCTTGCGCGGCGAAGTGAAGGGTCGCGTGATCGTCGACGTGAACGCCTGAAGCGGCGTCAGAAGCTGCTCCAGCCATCGGCGCCGGCGCTCTTCGCGACCGCCGCCTGAGCCATGCGCGGCGCAGGCTTGGCAACGGGCCGGCGCGCCGCGCGCGGCGCGGCATGGGTGAAGGTCGGCGTCGCGCCTTCCACCGTGAAGAACGCCACCGCTTCGTTGAGCCTGCGTCCCTGCTCTTCGAGCGACGATGCCGCCGCCGCCGCCTCTTCCACGAGCGCCGCGTTCTGCTGCGTGACTTCGTCCATCTGCGTGATGGCCTGATTCACCTGCTCGATGCCGCGTCCCTGCTCCGCCGACGCCGCCGCGATCTCCTGCATGATGTCGGTCACGCGCGCGACGGCCTGCGTCACTTCGGCCATCGTCGTGCCGGCTTCGCCCGCCAGCACGGAACCGTCGCGCACCTTGGCCGTGGAATCCGCGATCAGTTCCTTGATCTCCTTGGCCGCCGTCGACGAGCGTTGCGCGAGGCTGCGCACTTCGCTCGCCACGACTGCGAAGCCGCGGCCCTGCTCGCCCGCCCGCGCTGCTTCCACGGCCGCGTTGAGCGCGAGAATGTTGGTCTGGAACGCGATGCCTTCGATGATCCCCGTGATCTCCGCGATCTTGTCCGAGCTGTCGCTGATGCCGTTCATCGTATCGACCACGCGGCCGACGACGTCGCTGCCCTTCTTCGCGATATCCGATGCATTCGACGCGAGCGAACTCGCCTGGTGCGCGTTCTCGGCGTTCTGACGCACGGTCGACGTGAGTTCTTCCATGCTGGCCGCCGTCTCCTGCAAGGAAGCGGCCTGCTCTTCGGTGCGCTGGCTCAGATCGGTGTTGCCGGTCGCGAGCTCCTTCGCCGCGCCGCCGACCGCGCCGCTGCTTTCGCGCACGCGGCTCACGGTTTCGGTGAGACGCGTATTCATCGTCGCAAGCGCGCGCAACAGGTCGCCGGTTTCGTCCTTCGCTTCGGCGACGATGTGGCTCGTCAGATCGCCGCGCGCCACCGTCTGCGCGATACCGACCGCTTCGCCGATCGGCGTCGTGATCGAGCGCGTGATCGCGATACCCGCGGCGATCGCGAAGAGCGCAGCGGCCGCGCACAGGGCGATCAGCACGTCGCGCTGCATCTCATAGCTGGCTTCGTCGGCGCGCACGATATCCTCGCGACGCGCGGCGGTGTAGTTCGCGTAGTCGTCGGTGGCCTTCACCAGTTGCGCGAGCAGCGGGCGGCATTCGTCGTCCATCTTCTGGATCGCCTCGTCGCGCTTGCCCGCGAGCGCCAGTCCAACGATATTCGTCGCGACCGGCCCGTACAGGGTCTCCACGCGCGCCATCTCGGCGGCGAGGCTCTTCGCCTTCTCGCTGGTATCGGTCGCGGTGGCGATCATGTCGCTGAGCTGCTTCAGGCGCGCCTGCACGTCTTCATGCGCACGCGTGACATTGGCTTTTTCGAGGTCGAGATCGGCCGGTTTCGTGACGAGCACGAGATTGCGCGCGGCGATCGCGCGACGGTCGACGGCGGTGCGGATCTGACTGGCCACGTCAGCTCGCGCGTTGATGCCGTTCACATAGTGCGCGAAGCCGTCCGTCGCCGCAGACAGCGCGCGCAGGGACATGCCTGCCACAAGCACAACTAGTACAGTCAGAATGCCGAATCCCGCGACCAACTTGTTCTTGATCGTGATGTTCTTGAGGTTCATGTTTTAGGTTCTCTCAGGGTCCGTTCGTGGGACATGTGGCGTCGTTCGCTCGCTTCGCGCGGCCTTCGCCGCACGCGCGAACGTTTCAACGCACTGGGTGCGCAACGCTCTTCCTGCAGATTACGGCCCGACGGTTTTGCTCTGAAGGGCAAAAGATGTAAATAGTCTGCACTTTGTCCATGCCTGGCGGTAATCCCTTACCATGCACGAGAGCGATTTCGAGTAATTGTTTCCTTCTCTTTCAACTTACTTCCGATGCCTATGTCCGATCTCCTCGACTACCGCACACCTGAATTCGACGCCGCGCTCGCAGCGCTCCCGCCCACGCCTTCGACCGGCCTCGCCACTGACGAAACCTACTGGGACGCGGTGCGCGGCCTGTGGCGCCACTCGGACGCGCTGATCAATCTGGAGAACGGCTTCTGGGGTGCGATGACCGAGCCGGTCAAGGCGATGTTCCATCACTGGACGGAGCGCGTGAACCACGAGACGACGCTCCTGATCCGCCCGCATCTGATGTCGCTGTATCAGGGCTTGCGCGAGCGCGTCGCGAGGGAAATGGGCTGCGCGGTCGAGGAAATCGAGCTGACGCGCAATGCGACCGAAGCGCTGCTTGCGCTCATCAGCGGCTACAACCGCCTCGCGCCGGGCGACACCGTGCTGTACAGCGATCTGGACTATCCGTGCGGCAAGGACGCGATGGAATGGCTGCGCGAACGGCGCGGCGTCACGCCCGTGCGCATCACGATGCCCGAGCCGGCGACGCGCGAGGCGGTGCTGCAAACCTACGCGAAGGCCTTGAGCGCGCACCCGCGCACGCGACTCGTGCTGCTCTCGCATGTGTGCTTCGCGACGGGCCTCGTGCTGCCGGTCGCGGAGATATCGGCGATGGCGAAGGAAGCGGGCGCGGATGTCATCGTCGACGCCGCGCATTCGTGGGGGCAGCTCGACTTCGACGTGCCCGACCTGAACGCGCCGTTCGCCGCGCTGAATCTGCACAAGTGGATCGGCGCGCCGCTCGGCTGCGGGGCGATCTATATCCGCCGTGGACATGTCGCATCGATCGATCCGTATCTCGGCGACCGAAGCTGGCCCGCCGACGATATCCGCGCGCGCGTGCACACTGGCTCGCCGAATTTTGCAGCGTGGTTCACGCTGCCGGCGGCGCTGGATGTGCACGGTGCAATTGGTGCGAAGGCAAAGGAAGCGCGTCTGCGCGCATTGCGCGATGCGTGGGCGAAACCGGCGCGCGCGCTTCCCGGCGTGCAGATCATGACACCCGACGATCCGGCGATGACCGCGGGCATTACCGCCTTCCGGCTGCACGGATGCGCGACGAAAGCCGGTTGCGATGCGATCGTTGCCGCGCTGCGCGAGCGTTTCGGCGTGTTCACGGTGACGCGGCCCGGCCCCGATGCGGGTGAAGTCGTGCGCGTGACGCCCGCGCTCTTCTCGCGTATGTCGGATGCGGAGCGGCTGCTTCAAGGCATTGCGACGCTGTCGCGGGAGCTTAAGTAGCGGCTGGAGCGTGTGTTTGTACTTTGGATGGCTTCACACGCTTCGCAGGCCTTCGTTTTCGCTGGATCCCGTTTTCTTTTTGGTTTATTAGCACTGCCCCTGTGCGGGGCGGCACCTACTTTCTTTGCTGCTGCAAAGAAAGTAGGCAAAGAAAGCAGCTTTTCCATCCAAAGTGCTTCATACC
>LRBF01000250.1 GCA_001580565.1 Caballeronia megalochromosomata
CGATGAATCAGACCGTGCGCGATCCAAGCCCGGTTAGGCCTACGAGGGCACTCGCTACAGCCGGGCCATTAGGTCGATTGCCTGTGCCGCGGCCGGTGTGAAGCACTTTGGATGGGGAAAGCTGTTTCTTTGGTTACTTTCTTTGCAGCAGCAAAGAAAGTGACTGCCGCCCCGCACAGGGGCAGTGCAAATAGACCGACACGAACTCAGGATTCCATAGAAGACGCGCAAGCAAGCGAAACAACGAGACAACCAAAAGCCATGTCACTAGCACGATACCCCAGCCTGGAAGGCAAAACCGTCCTGATCACCGGCGGCGCGACCGGCATCGGCGAGGCCTTCGTCGAGCACTTCTTCGACCAGGGCGCAAAAGTCGCCTTCTTCGACATCGACACCGACGCCGGCGAGGCGCTCGCCGACCGCCTGGGTGCAGCCCCGACAGCAAACCGCACCCGCCCGATGTTCCTGCGCGTCGACCTGACCGACATCGACGCGTTGAGAAAAGGCATCGCGGATGTCAGAGCCGCATTCGGCCCGATCGGCGTGCTCGTGAACAACGCGGCCAACGACAAGCGCCATGCGATCGAAGACGTCACGCCCGAGTCCTACGATGCGGGCATCGCGGTCAACATCCGTCATCAGTTCTTCGCGGCTCAGGCCGTGATCGACGACATGAAGCGGCTGGGCGGCGGCTCGATCGTCAATCTCGGCTCGATCAGCTGGATGCTCAAGCAAGGCAACTTTCCCGTCTACACGACGTCGAAATCGGCGGTGCAGGGCATGACGCGCGGCCTAGCGCGCGATCTCGGCAAGTTCGGCATTCGCGTGAATACGCTCGTGCCGGGCTGGGTGATGACCGAAAAGCAAAAGCGTCTGTGGCTCGACGAGGCCGGCAAGGAAGCGATCAGGCAGGGCCAGTGCATCGGCGGGGAACTGCTGCCCGCGCATCTCGCGCGCGCGGCGCTCTTTCTCGCTTCGGACGACAGCAGCATGATGACGGCGCAAGACATCGTCGTCGACGGAGGATGGGCCTGATGAACTCGACTCGCGCGCAGCTTCTGATCGACAGCCAGTGTTCGCTCGGCGAAGGCGCGACGTGGTGCGCCGCGAGCGGCCGCTTCTGGTGGACCGATATCGAAGGCAGCAAACTGTGGCGCTACGATCCGCGCGACGGCAAGAGCGAATCATTCGCCATGCCCGAACGGCTCGGCTGCTTCACGCCGTGCGCCGATGCGCGTTTCCTGCTGCTCGGGCTCGCGTCGCGGCTCGCGTTCTATGAAATCGCGACGGGTCACATCGACACCATCATGGAAGTCGAAGCCGATTTGCCCACCCGTCTGAACGACGGCCGTTGCGACCGGGAAGGGCGTTTCGTGTTCGGCACGAAGCACGATATCGAGGATGCGCAGCCGATCGGCGGGTTTTATCGGCTGAACGGGGATCTGTCGCTGGAGCGCCTGCCGCTCGGCAATTGCGCAATCTCGAACAGCATCGGCTTCTCCCCGGACGGCGCGACGATGTACTACTGCGATTCGCCGACGCGCCAGATCCGCGTCTGCGACTATCCGACGTTCGCGAACGACCGCGTGTTCGTCGCGCTGACGGATGCGACCGGCGTGCCCGATGGCTCGATCGTCGATGCCGACGGCGGCTTGTGGAACGCGCAGTGGGGCGGCGCGCGCGTCGTGCGCTATGGACCCGATGGCCGCGAGACCGCGCGCATCGACGTGCCGAGCGCGCAGCCGAGTTGCGCCGCGTTCGGCGGCGCGGACTTCGGCACGCTCTATGTGACGAGCGCGCGCATCGGCCTCGCCGACGACGCGCTGAAAAGCGATGCGCACGCGGGCGGCGTGTTCGTCGCGACGCCCGGCGCGCGCGGCATCGCCGAAGCGGTTTTCGCGGGCAAGGCGTAACTAAAAAAAGCGAGGCGGCGCGCAATCGACGCGTCGCCCGGCACACCCCGGCGACGCCGGGTCTTTCGCCTCTCGATGGAGCACGAGTCATGGCTGTTGCGCGCACAGAGCAAAGACCGAATCCTGCATCGACGTCCAAGACACAGGCGAACGCCCGCCGTTCGAGGCTCGCCGCCGCGACCGAACCGCCGATCCGCCCCGGTCCGCACACCGCGGCCGTTGCGATGGGCGGCCCGGCCGTCGACGGCTGCATCACACTCGCCAACGCGCATCTGCGGCTCGAACTCGCGCCGTCGCTCGGCGGCGGGATCACGCGTTTCGACTGGCGGCATCAGGGCGCGCTGGTGCCGATCTTCCGGCCGTGCGTCGATCCGGGTCCGGACACCGATCCCAATCAGCTCGCGTGCTATCCGCTTCTGCCATATTCGAACCGTATCGGAAACGGGCACTTTCAGTTTTCCGGTCGCTCGATCGACGTGCCTTGCAACCGCGCGGGCGAACCGCTGCCGCTTCATGGCGACGGCTGGCTCGGCGCGTGGAACGTCGCGGAGGAAACGTCCACGCGGGTGCGCCTCACGCTCGATCGTAGCGACGGCAAGCCTTATGCCTTTCGCGCCGCCCAGACCTACACGCTCGACGACGCGACGCTCGCCGTGACGCTCGATGTCGAAAACACCGGTGATGACGCGCTGCCTTTCGGACTCGGGCTGCACCCATTCCTGATGCGCGAGGCGGACACGGAGTTGTCCGCGGCGGCGGGCGGCGTGTGGCTGTGCGGCGACGACTGGCTTCCGGTGCGCCACGTGCCGGCGCCGCCCGCGTGGCAATTCGGCGTCGCGTATCCGATGCCGTCGGAGATGGTGAACAACGCGTTCACCGGCTGGAGCGGCCGCACGAGCGTGCTGTGGCCCAAGCGCCGCCTGTCGCTCACGATCGCAGCCGACACCGATTACTACGTGCTGTACGCGCCGCCCGGCGAGAGCTTTTTCTGCTTCGAGCCCGTCGATCATCCGATCAACGCGGTGAATCTGCCCGGCGGCGGAGAAGCGCATGGTATGACCGTGCTCGAACCGGGCGAGCGGTTGTCGCGCGAGTTTCGGTTCACTGTCGAGCGCACCGGGGAAGCGGCGCGGCGCGCGAGGCCACGCACGCGAGCGGGAGCGAAGGCGCGCGCACGAGACGCTTCGCGCTGACGCGGACAGGGACGCGCTGCCACGCACGTTAAAATGCGTGGCATCGACGTTCAACGAAATCCCGCCATGTCCTTCATCCAGACCCTCAACGCCGCGTGGTCGCGCACGCAATCGCTTCTGTGCGTCGGCCTCGACCCGGAGCCCGCGAAATTCCCCGGCGCGCTCAACGGCCGCCCCGATGCGATCTTCGAGTTCTGCAAAAACATCGTCGATGCCACCGCGCCGTATGCGTCGTCGTTCAAGCCGCAGATCGCGTACTTCGCGGCGCATCGCGCGGAAGATCAGCTCGAAGCGCTGATCGCGCATATCCACGAGCAACACGCCGGCATGCCGGTGATTCTGGACGCGAAGCGCGGCGATATCGGCAGCACGGCCGAGCAGTACGCGAAAGAAGCGTTCGAGCGCTACAAGGCGGACGCCGTGACGGTCAATCCGTACATGGGCTTCGATTCGATCGAGCCGTATCTCGAACACGAAGGCCGCGGCGTGATCGTGCTGTGCCGTACGTCGAACGCGGGCGGCTCGGATCTGCAATTTCTGGAGACGGGCGGCAAGCCGCTGTATCAGGTCGTCGCGACGCTCGCGGCTGAGAAGTGGAACGCGAGCGGCCAGCTCGGGCTGGTCGTCGGCGCGACGTTCCCGAAGGAAATCGAAACGGTGCGCGGAATCGTCGGCGATATGCCCTTGCTGATTCCGGGCATCGGCGCGCAAGGCGGCGATGTCGAAGCGACCGTGCGCGCGGGCCGCACCGCGAACGGCGCGGGCATGCTGATCAACTCGTCGCGCGCGATCCTTTACGCGGGCAAGGGCGATGACTACGCGCAGGCCGCGGCCGCCGCGGCGAAGCAGACGCGCGACACGATCAACGCTTACCGTTAAGCGCGCGCTTCAGGCATCGGGCAACGGCGCGAACAGCGCGTCGATGTCCTCGGCGGAGAATTTCTCCACCGCACGCGTGTCCTCGGACAGAATGCCCGCCGCGAGCGCTGCCTTGCGCTCCTGCATCGCCAGTATTTTTTCTTCGATACTGCCCGTCACGACGAGCTTGTACACGAACACCGGCTTGTCCTGCCCGATGCGGTGCGCCCGGTCCGTCGCCTGATTCTCGGCAGCGGGGTTCCACCACGGATCGTAATGAATGACGGTATCGGCGGCGGTCAGATTCAGGCCGACGCCGCCCGCCTTCAGGCTGATCAGGAAGATCGGCGCTTCGCCCGCCTGAAAGCGCCGCACGGGCGTCGTGCGGTCAGCGGTGTCGCCGGTCAGCGTGACGTAGCCGAGGCCGGCTGCGTCGAGCGCGGCGGCAATGATCGCGAGCATGCCCGTGAATTGCGAGAACACGAGCACGCGCCGGCCTTCCTCGATGAGACTCGGAAGCATGTCGAGCAAAAGCGCGAGCTTCGCCGATCCCTGCGTTTTCTTCGCGCCCGGCAGCTTGACGAGCGAGGGATCGCAGCACACTTGCCGCAGCTTCAGGAGCGCATCGAGCATCAGGATATGGCTGCGCGCGAAACCTTGCTGCGCGATGGCGTCGCGCACTTTCTTCTGCATCGCGGCGCGCACGGTCTCATAGAGGTCGCGCTGCGCGTCCTCCAGCTCGACGCTGCGCACGATCATGGTCTTCTGCGGCAACTCGGCCGCGACATCGTCCTTGCGACGGCGAAGCACGAAAGGGCGAATCCGGCGCGCGAGCAGGTCACGGCGCATCCCGTCGTTCTGCTTTTCGATCGGCTTGCGCCAGCGGGCTGCGAAATCTTTTTGCGTGCCGAGAAAGCCGGGCAGCAGGAAATCGAATTGCGACCAGAGTTCGCCCAGATGATTCTCGAGCGGCGTGCCCGTCAAGCACAGACGATGCCGCGCGGGCAACGTTCGGATGACACCCGCCGCCTTGCTCGACGCGTTCTTCACATACTGCGCTTCATCGAGTATCAGCAGGTGATAGTCGTGCTGCGCAAGCGCTTCGTGATCGCGCCAGACGAGCGGATACGTCGTGACGATGAGCTCGTGCTCCGGGATGCGCGCAAAGCGTTCGTGGCGCAGCGGCCCATGCAGATCCAGCACCTTGAGTTTGGGCGCGAAACGCTGCGCTTCTTCCTGCCAGTTGTTCACGAGCGTGGTCGGGACGACGATCAGCGCCGGACGCGTGAGACGGCCAGCCTCCTTTTCAACGAGGATGTGCGCGAGCGTCTGCACGGTCTTGCCGAGGCCCATGTCGTCGGCGAGCACGCCGGCGAGGTCGTGTTCGCGCAGGAACTGCATCCAGTCGACGCCTTCGCGCTGATAGTCGCGCAACTTCGCTTTCAAACCGCGCGGCAGGGCGATGCGGCGCGGTCCGGCGGCATTGCGCAGCCGTTGCGCGAGTCCGACGACCGACGCGTCGCCGTCGAATTGCCAGCGCAGTTTTCCATCGGCTTCGGCAAGGCGGCCGGCTTCCAGCGCCGACAGCCGCAGCGGCGTATCTGCGTGAGGATCGGCGCGGTCGAACAGGTCGATCAGCGCGTGCACGAGCGGTTTGATCCGCGCGGCCCGCACCATGAAGCGCCTGCCCGCCTGCGTACGGAATTCGACGGCGTGGGCGTCGTCGATCAGGTCGATCGCGCCGTTGAGCCAGCGGTGGTCGCGGGCGAAAAGTTCGGTGAGCAGCGGTTCGAGGCGCACGCGCTCCGTCTCGACCATGATGCCCAGTTCGAGATCGAACCAGTTGTTTTCGGCGGCGCGCGCGGTTGCCTCGATTTGTTCGACCTCGACGACATCGAAACGGGAATTGGGCTCGATGACGACACGCCAGCCGGCTTCACGCAGAGCGGGCACCTGTTCGGCGACGAACGCGGGCCACGCATCGGGCGAAGGCAAGACGAAGGCGCCGGCATACTGCGAATCGTCGCGAAGGCCCTGAATACGGGTGATGGACTTCAGCCCGGCCTCGATCAGACGATTCCAGCACGCGTCCTCAGCATCTTTCCGGCGCGCGATGCGGACGCGTTCGCCGTCCGCGAGCCGCACGAGTGTCTCGAGGCTGTTCGCCGGAATCGTGATGCCGCCGTAGTCGAAATCGAACCGGGCGATGTCGAGTTCCACCGGTGGCGTGTTCAGCCTGCGAGGCGCGTCGAGCAGAAGCGTGGCGAGCGTGAGCACGGGCACCGGCGCGACGTCGATCGTGCGGGTTTCCGTGGCGCCGTCGGCGGGCGGCGCGGGCAGTTCGGCCGCAAATTCGGCGAGCGCCGCGCGCACGATGGCCGCTTCCTCGAGCGTCAGCACCGGCATCTCCAGGTAGTCGGCGAGGAGCTCATCGGGCACGGGTGAATCAACGGGTCCGGTTTCGTTCCTGACGCCGTCGAAGTACCACGGCGGTTCGGTCGGCAGCACGACGCCGCCTTCGGGCTCGGTTTCGAGCGCCGCGAAGATCATGTCGTCGTGGTGCGGAATCCATTCGATGTTGCAGCGGCGGCGCGCGCCTTCGCGCAAGGGCCGTTTCAGTTGCAGGGCATTTGCGTTCGGCTCGAAGTAGAGACGGCCGGTTGCGAGCATCATCTGCCAGACTACCGCGCCGCGCTTGCCGAGCGGTGCGTAGCCGCCGCCCGCAAAGCCGCGCTCGGTTCTGAGCGCGCGAATGATCGCGTCGTCCTCGGAAGACACGAATTTCGGCGGGCTTTTCCAGGCGGCGTAGTTCGGGTACCAGCTTTCGGTCGCGCGGATCGCGCCATCGACGTTGATGCGCGCCTTGAGCGTCACCAGTTCGAAACCCGAGTGACCGCGCATCGACGGCACGAGTACGTAGACAATCTGGTACACCGCGCCGGTAGCAGGCCGGGCCGCTTTCGCCTGCGCCTGCCGCGTCGCCTCGACCTTGGCGCGAAAGCCCGACAGCCACCGCTCGACGTCCAGGCTCAAGCCGCTTCGCTCAGCCGCTTCCCTTCGTTCCAGCAAGGCGAGCAGCGTTGCCGCGACATGCTTGCAGTCATACCCGACCGGGCAGGAGCAGTAGCCGTGCGGCCGGCCGCTCTGGAATGTGATCTCGACCGTGTACGGCTCCGGTTGCGTCCCCGGTACCTGTGCGTACAGCATGTGCTCCACCAGGTCGATATCGCCGACGGCATGAACATAGCCGAGCGCCTTGCCGATGGTCTTCGGGCCCATCCAGCGGGCGACCTGGTCTCTGGTGTAATCGGCCGGATCGGCCATCTGGCTGTTTGATTTTGTCATGCGATGCAGTTGCGGTTCACCGTTCACGCTGCTCCAGAAACTCCAGCAGTTTGCGCAACGCGTGCGCGGCCGCCTGCGTGCGCACCTGCTCGCGGTCGCCCTTGAACAATTGCGTCTCGACGCCCGTATGCAGACGGTTGCTCCACGCGAACGAGACCGTGCCCACCGGCTTCGCCTCGCTGCCTCCCGCCGGACCCGCGACACCCGTGATCGCCACCGACACCTGCGCGCGGCTGTTGCGCAGCGCGCCTTCGGCCATCGCCTTCGCGACGTGCTCGCTGACCGCGCCGTGCTGCTCGATCAATGCGGCCGGCACGCCGATCATCTCGATCTTCGCGTGATTCGAATACGTGACGAAACCGCGCTCGAACCATGCGCTGCTGCCGGAAATATCGGTGATGGCGGCCGCGACCATGCCGCCCGTGCACGACTCGGCGGTCGCGAGCATCAGCCGTTCGTCGCGCAGCTTGTTGCCCACGCGAATCGCAAGTTGGTGAACGACGGTGTCGGTTGGCATGGCGGTGCTCTCGAAGAATGGAAAATGATCAGACGGTCATGCGCCAGAGCGCGATCACGAGCAGCGTGAAGAACGCCGCGACGAGGTCATCGAACATGATGCCGAAGCCGCCTTTCAAATGCCGGTCGAAATAGCGGATGGGCGGCGGCTTCACCATGTCGAAGAAGCGGAACACGATGAACGCCCACAACTGGCCGGTAAATGTCGCGGGCGTGACGAGCAGCAGCACGAGCCAGAACGCGACGATTTCATCCCACACGACCGGCGACGGATCAGCGATACCCATCTTCTTCGCGGTGAAGCCGGTAAACCAGCATCCGGCGACGAAGCCGACGACGATCAGCGCGCCCCATTCGGCGACCGTCAGATGCGGATTGAACACGACGAACGACATCCACGCGAACAGCGTGCCGACCGTGCCCGGCGCGACGGGAGACAGCCCGCTGCCGAAGCCGAGCGAAAGAATATGCAGCGGATGGGTGAGCATGAAGCGCGCGCTCGCCTTGCGCGGCGCCGCGCGCGGCGGATTGGGCGAATCGTTCGGTTCGCCCGCGAGAGTCGGGTCAGTCTGCATGAAAATGATCGAAGCCTTGCAACGTCAGAGAGAGCGGGGCGCCCGAGGCATCGCGCCAGGCGATTCCGGGCGCACCGGATGACTCGATTGTACCGATGCGGGTCAGCGGTACTTTCACGCTCGTCGCGATATTCGCGAGCGTTTCGCGCGCAGCGACCGGGGCGGTGAAGCAGAGCTCGTAGTCGTCGCCGCCCGCGAGCGTGCATGCGCGGCGCGCGGACTCGGGTAACGCGCGCACGGCGTCCGAGCACGGCACGGCATCGGCATTCACGACCGCGCGCACGCCCGAGCGTTTCAGAATGTGCATGAGATCGCCGGCGAGGCCATCGGAGATATCGAGCGCCGCGTGCGCCACGCCGCGCAAGGCGAGGCCCAGCGCGACGCGCGGCTCGGGCCGTTCCAGCGCGCGCTTCCAGTCGGCGGCGGTGGCGTCATCGGGTGCGCGCCATTCGCCGCGCAGCGCGCCGAGTCCCGCGCGCGCATCGCCCAGCGTGCCGGATACCCAGATATCGTCGCCGGGCTGCGCGGCATCGCGACGCAAGGCCGCGCCATGCGGCACGTCGCCGAAGACCGTGATGCAGAGGTTGAGCGGGCCGCTCGTCGTGTCGCCGCCGATGAGCGCGCAGTCGTGACGCTCGGCGAGCGCGAAGAGGCCGTCGCTGAATGCTTCGAGCCACGCTTCATCGGCGCGCGGCAACGCGAGCGCGAGCGTGAAGGCATGCGGTTTCGCGCCCATCGCGGCGAGGTCGGACAGGTTGACGGCGAGCGCCTTGTGGCCGAGCGCGTTCGGATCGACATCGGGAAAGAAATGGCGGCCTTCGACCAGCATGTCCGTCGAAATGGCGAGTTGATGCCCGGCGGGCGGCGCGATGAGTGCGCAGTCGTCGCCGATGCCGAGCGGCGTCGCGGCCGCGTCGTCATGACGTGGCGAAGGCGCCGTCGCGCGGCGTGCAAAGAAGCGGTCGATCAGAGAAAACTCGGAGAGCATCGTCGGCGATGAATAGGTTTTGGTGCACTGCAAGATGAAAGCGCGGTGTCGTGCAAGGACCGCGAAAACGCCGGCCGCGTGTCTCGAAAAAATCGGATGACGCGTCGCGAGCCTTGCCCCGCGAGGCGATCAGACGTTTTCCAGTCATGGCACTTGTAGCCGAAATGCATGGAGCGCCGGCCGAAACCGGTCCTGATTGGCGCTACAATGCGTTCGAGCTTCCATTCTAAATCCCGCACCGCTAGCCCGCCTTATGACGACTGACGCCAATACGAAGTTGCGCGAAGCCGCGCTCGACTATCACGAATTTCCCGTTCCCGGAAAGATCGCGATTGCGCCCACGAAGCAGATGATCAACCAGCGGGACCTCGCGCTCGCCTACTCGCCGGGCGTCGCGTTCGCGTGCGAAGCGATCGTCGAAGATCCGCTGAACGCCGCGCGTTTCACCGCGCGCAGCAACCTCGTGGGTGTCGTGTCGAATGGCACGGCCGTGCTGGGTCTCGGCAATATCGGGCCGCTCGCGTCGAAGCCGGTGATGGAAGGCAAGGCCGTGCTCTTCAAGAAGTTCGCCGGCATCGACGTGTTCGATATCGAGCTGAACGAAAGCGATCCGCACAAGCTCGTGGACGTGATCGCCGCGCTGGAGCCGACCTTCGGCGGCATCAATCTGGAAGACATCAAGGCGCCGGACTGCTTCATCGTCGAGCGCGAATGCCGCAAGCGCATGAAGATTCCCGTGTTCCACGACGACCAGCACGGCACGGCGATCGTCGTCGCGGCGGCGGTCACCAATGGGTTGAAAGTCGTCGGCAAGAGCATCGGCGAAGTGAAGCTCGTCGCGTCGGGCGCGGGCGCGGCGGCGCTGGCCTGCCTGAACCTGCTCGTCGATCTCGGCATGAAGCGCGAGAACATCTACGTGACCGATCTCGCCGGCGTGGTCTACAAGGGCCGCGTCGAGCTCATGGATCCGGACAAGGAACTGTTCGCGCGCGAAACCAGCGCGCGCACGCTCGCCGAAGTGATGGAAGGCGCGGACGTGTTCCTCGGCTTGTCAGCGGGCGGCGTGCTCAAGCAGGACATGGTCAAGCAGATGGCCGCGAAACCGCTGATTCTCGCGCTCGCCAATCCGACGCCGGAAATCCTGCCGGAACTCGCGCTCGAAGTGCGTCCGGACGCGGTGCTCGCCACGGGCCGTACCGACTATCCGAATCAGGTCAACAACGTTCTCTGTTTCCCCTTCATCTTCCGTGGCGCGCTCGATGTCGGCGCGACCGTGATCACGAAGGAAATGGAAATCGCCGCGGTGAACGCGATCGCGGAACTGGCGCGTCAGGAGCAGAGCGATATCGTCGCGACCGCTTACGGCATTCAGGATCTGTCGTTCGGTCCGGAATATCTGATTCCGAAGCCGTTCGATCCGCGTCTGATCGTGAAGATCGCGCCGGCGGTGGCGAAGGCCGCGATGGATTGCGGCGTGGCGACGCGTCCGATCGAGGACATGGAAGCGTACGAGCAGCATCTGCAGCAGTTCGTCTATCACAGCGGCACCACGATGAAGCCCGTGTTCCAGCTCGCGCGCAGCGTGGAGCCGGAGAAAAAGCGCATCGTGTTCGCGGAGGGCGAGGAGGAGCGCGTGCTGCGCGCGGTGCAGATCGCCGTCGATGAAAAGATCGCGAAGCCGATTCTCATCGGCCGGCCGGCGGTGATCGAGCAGCGCATCCAGAAGTTCGGCCTGCGTCTTACGCCCGGCACCGATTTCAGCGTGGTCGATACGGATCACGACGAGCGTTACCGCGACTTCTGGCAGTCGTACGCGAAGATGATGGCGAGAAAGGGCATCAGCCAGCAGATGGCGAAGCTCGAAATGCGCCGCCGCACGACGCTCATCGGCGCGATGCTCGTGCAGAAGGGCGAAGCCGACGGCATGATCTGCGGCACGGTGAGCACGACGCATCGTCATCTGCACTTCATCGATCAGGTTATCGGCAAGAAGGAAGGCGCGAAGGTCTACGCGGCGATGAACGCGCTCGTGCTGCCGGGCCGGCAGATTTTTATCGTCGATACGCACGTGAACGTCGACCCGACGCCCGAGCAGCTCGCCGAGATCACGATTCTGGCGGCGGAAGAGGTGAAGCGCTTCGGCATCGTGCCGAAGATCGCGCTGCTGTCGCATTCGAACTTCGGCACGAGCAACGCGCCGAGCGCGCAGAAGATGCGCGACGTGCTCGCCATCCTGAAGGAGCGCGCGCCCGATCTGGATGTGGATGGCGAAATGCACGGCGACGTCGCGCTGGATGCGCGCCTGCGCCGCGAAGTCCTGCCGGAATCGACGCTCGAAGGCGATGCGAATCTGCTGATCCTGCCGAACATCGACGCGGCGAACATCTCGTACAACCTGCTGAAGACGGCGGCCGGAAGCGGCATCGCGATCGGGCCGATCCTGCTGGGCGCGGCGAAGCCGGTGCATGTGCTGACGTCGTCGGCGACGGTGCGGCGTATCGTCAATATGACGGCGTTGCTGGTGGCGGATGCGTCGGCGGCGCGTTAGTCGAGGTTTGGCGTGAGATGAAACGCGGCGGGCTCACCGAACTGAGCCCGCCGCGTTTTTTTGTCCGGGCAAAAAAAAAGCGTGCCGTGTGACCACGGCACGCCCGAGAAAAAGCAAAAGAGGGGTATCTGCTTTAACCCGCAAAAACGCGGGATCGTCGGCGGAGCGCGATGCCGTGAAGCTGGCGACGAGTGAGGCGGCCCGTCCAGAGGCTTCAAGATCCCACGTGCCAATTATTATCCTGCTCGGGTTAAAAATCTCTCAGATTAGGGCTAATTGTTCAGATGAAATGCTGATCAGGAATTGCGCAATTGCGCCGAATTGAGAAAAAATTTCCGATTTTCCGCTCAACGTTGCTTCGCCCTGTCATTAGCGATACCCTTACATCTTTCATGGTCGCCGGATTCTGGTGTAACGCGAGGACAACCGTTTGGTGATGCGCGCGAGGGGGCTCTCCTTTTTCGTCGCCCTGAGCGTCCTTTTGGGCGCATGCGGCAAGGATGAACCTCGAAGCGGCGTTCCGGAACCGGTTGCTTCGGCGAGTCCGGCGCCGGTCTCGCCGGCAGAGCCGGTCCGGGAAGCGCAGGCGAGGCAACCGGACGCGACCGGCGGGCAGGAGCGTGACGGACTGGCCACCGTCCACATTGCGCAGTTGCCGAGGCAAGCGGTCGCGACCTTGCGGCTGATCGAAACGGGTGGCCCATTCCCTTACGAGAAGGACGGCGTCGTGTTCGGCAATCGCGAGCGTGTGCTTCCGCGTCATCCACGCGGCTACTACCACGAATACACGGTTCCCACGCCACGCGCGCGGGATCGCGGCGCGCGCCGGATTGTGTGTGGCGGCCCGAAGCAGCAGGTCGGCGATTGCTACTACACCGACGACCACTACGCCACTTTCAAACGGATTGCGGATTAACTACGGGATTTACGGCATGAGCGACAACATCTACGCGCACGACCACAGCGTCGCGAGTGATCTTTTCGCCACCGGCGATGGCAACCTGTTTCAGCGAGTATTGCGGCTACGCATGACAGAACACGACAACAGACCCGACGACGAGACCAGGCCTGAGGCGTGCCATCCGCAAGAGGATCCGGAAGCGCTGTTCGCCACGGTGCGGCCGAATATCGTGCAGTCGATCCGTGCTTTCCGCGTGCAGGAACTCGCGGACGAAGCGAACCGGCTCGGCCAGCATTTTCTCTACGCCTATCTCGGCCACGCGCAGAGCAAGCAGGAAGTGCTGGAGACCATCGCGCTGTCGTTTCTGTTTCCCAAGCACTTCGGCAAGAACTACGACGCGCTCTACGATTCCCTCACCGATCTGGTTCACAAGGCCGGCTCGCAACCGGGTTTCGTGATCGTGCTCGAACAACTGCCGATTGCGCAGAAGTTCGACAAGGAGGGCCGGGAAGTGCTGCTCGACGTATTCCGCGACGCGGCGGAATTCTGGGCGGAAAGAAAAGTGGCCTTCCGCGTGTTCTACTCGTTCGTCTGAAGTAGCGCGGCGGCGCGAACGCGCCAGACAATACAAGCAACAGCCCGATGGGTGCAGCCGAGCGGCGCGCCCATCGGGCTGTTTTCGTTGGGGTGTCGCGCGGGAATCACCAGCCGCCCCAACGCGCGGCCAGCGCCGCGAGCACCGCGATGCCCGCCGTTTCCGTGCGCAGCACGCGCGGACCGAGCCCGAGCGCGGAAAAGCCCGCGTCGATGATGGCGGCTTCCTCACCGGGCGAGAAACCCGCCTCCGGTCCGATCAGCAACGTGACCGGACCGCGCGGCGCATCGGCGGGCAGCGCTGCGAAGCTCACCTCGGCGCGCGGCGAAAGCAGCAGGCGCAGTTCGCCATCGACGGCGGCGGGCAGATCGGCGAGCCAGGCGTGGAGATCGCGCGGCGGTGCGACATCGGGCACGCGATTGCGTCCGCACTGCTCGCACGCCGCGCGCGTGAGCGCCTGCCAGTGCGCCTGGCGCTTGGACGCACGCTCGCCGGCGAGGCGCACGACGCCGCGCTCGGCGGTGATCGGCGCAATGGCCGCAACGCCCAGTTCCACCGCCTTCTCGATGAGCCAGTCCATCTTGTCGCCGCCCGCGACACCTTGCGCGAGCGTCAAGCGATAAGGCGGCTCCGCCTCGCGATCGTCGTGTTCGTCGATGCGCACGGTCGCCGCGCGTTTCGCGATGTCGATGAGCTCGCCGCGATATTCACCGCCGCGGCCATCGAAGAGGGTGACCGGATCGCCCGTTTGCAGACGCAGGACGTGCACGTGACGCACGACGTCGTCGGGAAGGGAGAGGGTGTGGCCCACCGAAAGCGGACCGTCGACATGAAAACGTGGCATGAATGGTCGATCGCGAACGTTCCGCCCGCGGATAGTGGTGACGCCTGCCGGCGACGCGGCGCTTCAGCGCAGATGCCGCGCGATCGCCCAGCGATAGCCGTCCGGGTCTTCGAACTGCGCGAAGCGATCGCCCCAGAACTGGTCCTGCGGCTCGATGAGCGCCTTAGCGCCGACGGCGAGCGCGTGCTGAAAAGTCGCGTCGACGTCATCGACGTACAGATAGAACGACTGCGGCGCCATCTGCCCCGAACTCTTCGGCGTGCGCGCCTGCGAACCGTACGCGCCTTCAGGTGCGAACATCACGATCAACTGCCCGCGATACGTCATCTCGACATGGATGACGGTGCCGTCGTCGTTCACGCTGTCGCGCACCGCGAAGCCTAGCGCCTTTTCATAGAACGCGATGCTCACGCGCGCGTCGCGCACGGTGAGATACGGAGTCAACCAGGGCACGTCGGCGGGGCGAGGGTCGGTCATCGAAAGCACTCCTTGAAGCCTTGCTGCTGAACATTAGCGAACATTTTGCCATGAAGCCGTACGAACATTGGACCGGCGAGGATTTTGCACATCGAGCGGATTTCGCCGGATGAACGTCCGTCGGCGGCGCGCATTACCGTGTAAGGTCACGTTTTGTCACGATGCGACGCACGCCGCGCGGTGCGGTTCCCGCGCATCGCCGAGCGTCGTTTGCACGGAACATGCCCGCGCGCCGGGACGTCTGGCCGCAGCGGATTCGCGCCTTGCAGGCGCATGTCAATCGGACCGGTCTGTTAGAATGACGGCCTCCCGATCCTCGTCGTTTCTCGTCGTTCCGGTCCTGAAAACGTTGTGTCCTGCGGGTCCGGCTCGAGTGAGAAGTACTGCCAGAGAAGCACCGCGGATCATTTCAGGACCTGCCCCAGACTCGACATGACGATCCCGACCTCCAGCCAGACCGCCCTCATGGCCAACGCAATCCGTGCGCTCGCCATGGACGCCGTTCAACAAGCCAACTCCGGTCACCCCGGCATGCCCATGGGCATGGCCGAAATCGGCGTCGCGCTGTGGTCGCGCCATCTGAAGCACAACCCGACGAACCCGCACTGGTTCGATCGCGACCGTTTCGTTTTGTCGAACGGTCATGGTTCGATGCTGCTGTACTCGCTCCTGCACCTCACCGGCTACGATCTGCCGCTCGCCGAGCTGAAGAATTTCCGCCAGTTGCATTCGAAGACGCCGGGCCATCCGGAATACGGCATGACGGCCGGCGTCGAGACGACCACCGGCCCGCTCGGTCAGGGCGTCGGCAATGCGGTCGGCATGGCGCTCGCCGAAGCGCTGCTCGCCGCCGAATTCAACAAGGCGGACGCGAAGATCGTCGATCACTACACGTACGTGTTTCTCGGCGACGGCTGCCTGATGGAAGGCATCTCGCACGAAGCCTGCTCGCTCGCGGGCACGCTGAAGCTGAACAAGCTGATCGCGCTGTACGACGACAACGGCATCTCGATCGACGGCCACGTGGAGCACTGGTTCCACGACGACACGCCGAAGCGCTTCGAAGCGTACGGCTGGAACGTGATCCGCGCGGTGGACGGCCACAGCGTCGATGCGGTCGATGCCGCGATCGCTGCCGCGAAGAAGTCGGACAAGCCGACGCTGATCTGCTGCCGCACGGTCATCGGCAAGGGCGCGCCGACCAAGGCGGGCGGCCACGACGCGCACGGCGCGCCGCTCGGCGACAAGGAAATCGCGGCGACGCGCGCGGCCATCGGCTGGAATTACGGCCCCTTCGAAATTCCGCAGGAAGTCTACGCAGCGTGGGACGCTAAGGAACAAGGCACACACGCTGAAAGCGCATGGAACAAGGCGTTCGACGCGTACAAGGCGAAGTACGCCAGCGAAGGCGCCGAATTCACGCGCCGCATGAGCGGCGAACTGCCCGCGAACTGGGCGGAAGCGGCCGCGAAGATCATCGAGGACGCGAACCAGAAGGCCGAAACCGTTGCGACGCGCAAGGCATCGCAGAACACGATCGAAGGGCTGGCTGCGGCGCTGCCGGAACTGCTCGGCGGCTCGGCCGATCTGACCGGTTCGAACCTGACCAACTGGAAGGCTTCCAAAGCGGTGCGTGCCGCAGGAGATGCGGAAAACGCGAATCCTTCGGGCATCCAGTGGGGCAATCACATCAACTACGGCGTGCGCGAGTTCGGTATGAGCGCGGCCATCAACGGTCTCGCGCTGCATGGCGGCTATCGTCCGTTCGGCGGCACGTTCCTGACGTTCTCGGACTACAGCCGCAACGCGCTGCGTGTCGCCGCGCTGATGAAGTCGCGCTCGATTTTCGTGTTTACGCACGATTCCATCGGCCTCGGTGAAGACGGCCCGACGCACCAGTCCATCGAGCACGTCTCCAGCCTGCGCCTGATCCCGAACCTGCAGACGTGGCGTCCGGCGGACACGGTCGAAACGGCCGTCGCGTGGACGCATGCGATCGCGCATCACGGTCCGTCGACGCTGATCTTCAGCCGTCAGAACCTGCAATTCTCGCCGCGCAACGATATTCAGATCGCCAACATCGCGAAGGGCGGTTACGTGCTGCGCGACTGGAACGACGACATCCCCGCGCGCAAGATCATCCTCATCGCGACCGGCTCGGAAGTGCAGCTCGCGATGGAAGCGGTCGAGGCGCTGGCGAAGGAAGGCATCGGCGCGCGCGTCGTGTCGATGCCCTGCACGAACCTGTTCGACAAGCAGGACGCCGAATACCGCGAGCGCGTGCTGCCCAAGGGCGTGGTGCGCGTGGCGATCGAGGCAGGCGTGACGGATTTCTGGCGCAAGTACGTGGGCCTCGAAGGCGGTGTGGTCGGTATCGACACGTTCGGCGAGTCGGCCCCGGCGGGCGCGCTGTTCAAGCATTTCGGCTTCACGGTGGAGAACGTCGTCAAGACGGCGAAGGCCGTTCTCGCCGCGTAAGCACTGATCTCAGCGAAGCAAGTTTTTTTGAGCCAAGGAGATAGACCATGACGATTCGCGTTGCAATCAACGGCTACGGCCGGATCGGCCGCAACACGCTGCGCGCCCTCTATGAGAACGGCAAGAAGCACGATATCGAGATCGTCGCCATCAACGATCTCGGCGATGCCAAGACGAACGCGCACCTGACGCAATATGACACCGCGCACGGCAAGTTCCCGGGCGAAGTGTCGGTGGACGGCGATTACCTCGTCGTCAACGGCGACAAGATCCGCGTGCTGGCGAACCGCAACCCGGCGGAACTGCCGTGGGGCGAGCTGAAGGTCGACGTGGTGATGGAGTGCACGGGCTTCTTCACGACGAAGGAAAAGGCGAGCGCGCACATCAAGGGCGGTGCGAAGAAGGTCATCATCTCGGCGCCGGGCGGCAAGGACGTGGACGCGACCGTCGTGTACGGCGTGAACCATAACGTGCTGAAGGCGTCGGACACGGTCATCTCGAACGCGTCGTGCACGACGAACTGCCTCGCGCCGCTCGTCAAGCCGCTGAACGACAAGATCGGCCTGGTGAACGGTCTGATGACCACGATCCACGCCTACACGAACGATCAGGTTCTGACCGACGTGTACCACGAAGACCTGCGCCGCGCGCGCTCGGCCACGCACAGCCAGATCCCGACGAAGACGGGCGCGGCTTCGGCTGTCGGCCTCGTGCTGCCGGAACTGAACGGCAAGCTGGATGGCTACGCGATCCGCGTGCCGACGATCAACGTGTCGGTGGTCGATCTGTCGTTCATCGCCGCGCGCGACACGACGGTTGAGGAAGTCAACAAGATCATGAAGGAAGCGTCGGAAGGCGCGCTGAAGGGCGTGCTCGGCTACAACGATGCGCCGCTGGTCTCGATCGACTACAACCACAACCCGGCTTCGTCGACGTTCGACTCGACGCTCACGAAGGTCTCGGGCCGTCTCGTGAAGGTATCGAGCTGGTACGACAACGAGTGGGGCTTCTCGAACCGCATGCTGGATACGGCTGTCGCGCTCGCGAACGCCAAGTAAGTTTCGGCTCGCTGAAACGACAAAGCCGCTCTTCGGAGCGGCTTTGTTTTTGGTGCTTCAGTCCGCGTTGCTGCTTTACGCGAGCTTCTCCCGCAGGAACGACACGACGTACGGCGTCGCCGCCGCCGCAACGGTGGCTGCCGTGCCGGGATCGATGCCCATGCGTGCGGCGATCGATTCGGCGACGCGCCCCGTGAGAACGCCTTCGCCACCTTCCTCCATCGATTTCAGAAAGCCGTCACCCCGCACGAGTCCGGCGGCGAACGCGGCGAAAAAGCTCTTGCCGGGGTGATCGCCCAGCAAGCCCTGGCTCTGTTCTTCGGCGTGTGCGTGCGCGGTCTCCGCGGCGGTACTGAGCATCTGCTGGCTATCTTCGGGGCTGAAGCCCTGGTCGGTCAGCGCCTGCGTGGCTTGCGCGCCGTGATCCGAGGATAGAAATTCCGAAACGAGTTGTTGCATGTCCATCGACGCGGCTCCTCTTGATGTTCGTCAATTGCAGGGCAGCGCAAGCGAATAGAAAACTCCATCACGTACGGCCCTTGCTGAGACTCACGACATCAAAAGAAGTGCCGCATGCGCTCACGCTTTGTTGGGCACCGGAAAATGCACGCCCGCGCGCTGCGCCGCATTGACGATGTGCCCTTCGATCGCGCGGCCGGCCTTCTCTCCGTCGCGCGCCTTCAGCGCCTCGATGATCACCGCGTGCTCGTGATACGTCGACAACACCAGTTCGCGCCGATAAAACGGCAGGCGCTGGCTTTCCTTCATGATGTCGGCGCTGCCGCGCAGGATCGATTCGATCGCCGCGTTCCCCGCGAGACTCACGATGCGCATATGGAACGCGAAGTCCAGTTGCGCGGCTTCCTCGAGCGCCGATTCCGTCAACGCGGCGTGCAGCGAATCGAGATTGTCGTCGAGCCAGTCGATGTCCGAATCGCCGATCGAATGCGCCGCGAGCCGTGCGACGAATCCTTCCAGCGCGAAACGCATCTGATATGTGTCCGGCAGCGATGCCTGATCCGCGAAGCGCCACGGATGTGCGGTGCTCGCCTGCGCGTTGTTGACGTACACGCCCTTGCCGGGACGGATATGCAGCATGCCGAGCGCTTCGAGCGTCGAGAGCGCCTCGCGCAGCGATGCGCGGCTGATCGCGAGTTCCTCTGATAGTTGCCGTTGCGCCGGCAGCAGGCTCCCGACCGGGTACATGCTCGATTCGATGCGTTCGCGAATGGTCGCGATCGCGGCGTCGGTCACGGTGTGCGGGACGTTTTTCATAGGAGGAAAACAGTATTGGCCGGTCTGACCGCCATTGTATGCGTGTACCGCACGCGCGTGTGAACGACCGTTTTCCGTCCATTTTCGTGCCCGCCCGGAACAGGGTAAACCGGTACGAATGCTTTCTTGACGGCTCTATATCGGTTTTCTAATATTCCACATCACAGCACTGGTCCGACCAGTCGGAACAGTTGCTCAGGTCCTGAGACATTAGACGAGGAGACGGTCGTGTCAAGATTTCTGAATTCGCTGTTCGGCAGGGTGATGATCGCGCTGGTCATCGGCATCGTTGTAGGCGCGCTGTTTCCGCAATTCGGTCAGTCATTGCGGCCGCTGGGCGACGGCTTTCTGAAGCTCATCAAGATGGTGATCGGGCCGATCGTGTTCTGCGTCGTCGTGAGCGGCATGGCGAGCGCGGGCGATCTGAAGAAGGTCGGACGCGTCGGGCTGAAGGCGGTCGTCTACTTCGAGATCATGACGACGCTCGCGCTCATCATCGGCGCGATTCTCGCGTGGATCACGCGCCCGGGCGTCGGCATGAACATCGATCTGCATACGCTCAATGCCGCGTCGCTCGCCACGTACACCGAGCATGCGAAGAGCCTGAAGGACACCGCGGGCTTCCTGCTCAAGATCATCCCCGACACCGCCGTCGATGCCTTCGCGAAGGGCGACATCCTGCAAGTGCTCGTGTTCGCCATCCTGTTCGGCTCGGCGCTCTCGATGCTCGGCGACAAGGCGCAGCGCGTGACGGTGTTCATCGACGAGCTGTCGAACGTGTTCTTCCGCATCATGGCGTTCATCATCAAGCTCGCGCCGCTCGGCGTGCTCGGCGCGATCGCGTTCACGACCGGCCAGTATGGCGTCGCGTCGCTCAAGCAGCTGGGTCTGCTCGTGATCGTGTTCTACGCGAGCTGCTTCCTCTTCGTGTTCGTCGTGCTGGGCGTGGTGATGCGGCTCGCGGGCTTCTCGATCTTCAAGCTCGTGCGCTATCTGCGTGAAGAATTGTCGATTGTGCTCGGCACCGCTTCGTCCGATGCCGTGCTGCCGCAGGTCATGCGCAAGCTCGAATGGATGGGCGTGAAGGATTCGACCGTCGGTCTCGTGATTCCGACCGGCTACTCGTTCAACCTCGACGGCTTCTCGATCTATCTCACGCTCGCGGTGATCTTCATCGCTCAGGCCACCAACACGCCGCTGTCGCTGCATGACCTGATCGTCGTCGTGCTCGTGTCGCTGGTGACGTCCAAGGGCGCGCACGGCATTCCCGGCTCGGCGATCGTGATTCTCGCCGCGACGCTCTCCGCCATTCCCGCGATTCCCGTGCTCGGCCTCGTGCTGATTCTGCCGGTCGACTGGTTCGTCGGCATCGCGCGGGCCGTGACCAACCTGATCGGCAACTGCGTGGCGACGGTGGTCGTCGGCGTGTGGGAGAACGACATCGACCGGGCGCGCGCCAAGCGCGTGCTCGACCAGGACGCCGAATACCGCTTCGTGCCCGCCGCGCCGGAACCCGCGCACGGTCACGCTCACGAAAACGCACACGCAATCTGATTCACCGCAACCGAAGGAAACCGAAATGGCCAACCCGATTCTCGACGCAGACGCTCCCGCTTTCGCCCGCCGCTACATGAACCTCGCGGACCCGCGGCTCGGCGCGCAGGCGCTCTTCGCCACCGACGAATTCTTCGCGCCGAAGGAACGCATGCTGGAGCCGCAGCCGGCGGTGTTCATTCCCGGCAAGTACGACGAGCACGGCAAGTGGATGGACGGCTGGGAGACGCGCCGCAAGCGCACGACGGGCTACGACTACTGCATCATCAAGCTCGCGCGCGCGGGCGTGATTCACGGCATCGACATCGACACGAGCCACTTCACCGGCAATTTCCCGCCGGCGGCGTCGATCGAAGCGTGCTACAGCGAAAGCGGCAATCCGCAGGAAACCGGCGACTGGCGCGAGATCGTGCCGTCGACGACGCTGCAGGGCAATCATCATCACTATCTCGAGATCGGCGACACGCGCGCCTACACGCATCTGCGCGTGAACATTTATCCCGATGGCGGCATTGCGCGCCTGCGCGTCTACGGGCAGCCGAAGACGGATTTCTCGCGCGTCGAACGCGGCACGCTGCTCGATCTCGCGGCGATCGAAAACGGCGCGTATCTCGTTGCGGCGAACAATCAGCACTTCGGACCCGCATCGCAAATGCTGATGCCGGGACGCGGCGTGAACATGGGCGACGGCTGGGAAACGCGCCGGCGCCGTGAGCCGGGCAACGACTGGGCGATCGTCGCATTGGCGAATCCCGGCGTGATCCGCGCGATCGAAGTGGATACCGCGCACTTCAAGGGCAACTATCCGGACCGCTGCTCGCTGCAGGCGGCGCGCGTGGAAGGCGGCACGGATGAGTCGCTCGTCACGCAGGCGATGTTCTGGCCCGTCCTGCTCGGCGAGCAGAAGCTCTCGATGGACAACGTGCATCGCTTCGAACAGGAGATTGCCGCGCTCGGACCGGTGACGCACGTGCGCTTCAACATCTATCCGGATGGCGGCGTGTCGCGCTTGCGCATCTTCGGGGAAATCGAATGAAGACGCTGACGCTCGAACCGCTGACGCGCGAAGCCTTCGCGCCGTTCGGCGACGTGATCGAACTCGAAGGCGCGCGCCATTTCCCGATCAACGCGGGCACGACCGAGCGCTTTCACGATCTCGCGAACGTGGAGGTCGGCTTCGAGAGCGGCGGGCGGCCGCTCATCAACGTGTTTCGCGGGCAGCCGCGCCCGCAGCCGGTCGTAATCTCGATGATGGAGCGGCATCCGCTCGGCAGCCAGGCGTTCGTGCCGCTCGCGGACGTGCGCTATCTCGTGGTCGTCGCGCCCGCGGGCGAGTTCGATCCGGCAAAGCTGCGCGCCTTTTACGCGCGCGGCTGGCAAGGCGTGAACTACGCGCGCGGCGTGTGGCATCACCCGCTGATCGTGCTCGACAAGGCTGGGGATTTCATCGTCGTGGATCGCGGCGGCGATCTGCCGAATTGCGACGAGATCGATCTGCCGGAGCGATACACGCTGGTCGAACACGAAGTGCACGCCGCGTGACACGCTAATCGAAATGCAATTGCGAATCGGTCGCAGACGCAAAACACGGAACGTACAGGCGAAACGAAACCGCCGTCCATCGACCCGATGGACGGCGGTTTTTTCATCCGCGCGCCGGAAACGGCGCGCGAACCTCAATGCTTGCGGTGCGGGCAGTTTTCCTTCGTGCATGCGCCGTACAGCGCGAGCGCATGCTCGTGGAGCTTGAAGCCGCGATCCTTCGCGATCGATTGCTGACGACGTTCGATCTCGGCATCGAAGAACTCTTCCACGCGGCCGCAGTCGATGCACACGAGGTGATCGTGATGCGATCCCTCATTGAGCTCGAAGACGGCCTTGCCCGATTCGAAATTGCTTCGCGACAACAGGCCGGCCTGCTCGAACTGCGTGAGCACGCGATAAACCGTCGCGAGACCGATATCGAGCTCTTCGTTGAGCAGGCTTCGATACACGTCTTCCGCGGTCAGATGGCGCACCGGACTATGCTGAAAAATTTCGAGAATCTTGAGGCGGGGCAGGGTCGCCTTGAGACCGATATTTTTGAGATCGGCGGGATTGGTCATGGCTAGGCATCCCTAGAGTACAATTCAAGGTTCTCATAGTAATGCGTTTTTCCAATTCCCGACATCCCGCGCGGACGCAAGGCGAATTGGACGAAAAGAGCGCGACCTCGGAGCGCCTCGCGTGATAGGTGAAATGTTTTCCAAATCTTTATCGAATTGCAGGGAGAGCCGTCGCATGCGGGGAACCGTGATCGCAGCAACCTTGGCCGCATTGCTCGCCGGCTGCACGGCGTACGACAGCGTCACGCAGAAGATCGCGCAAAGCATCACACCGTATCGGATCACGGTCGTGCAAGGCAATTTCGTTTCGCAGGAAGCGGCGAACCAGATGCAGGTCGGCATGTCGCGTGACCAGGTGAAGCAGCTTCTCGGTACGCCGCTTCTGACCGACATGTTCCACGCCGATCGCTGGGACTATGTGTTCTATTTCAAGCGCGGGTCGACGTCCGTCGTGCAGCAGCGTGACTTCGTCGTGAACTTTGCGAGCGATCGTGTCGTGAGCTGGTCGGGCGGCGAGAATCTGCCTTCCAACCTCGAACTGCTTGCGGAAATCGACGGCGACAAGGGCGTCAAGGTCGCGAACGCAGCCGCGACCGCGGCGGCATCGGCGCCGGTGGCGTCGACGGCGGCAGTGACCGCGCCGGGCGGCGAACCGTCCACGCAGCCGAACACGGCAGCGGCCTTCGCGGGCGACGCCAATCAGCAAGCCGCGCAGGCCGCCAATCGCGCAACGGCACAGGTCGACATGCCGACGGGCCGCACGCAGTCATCGGTACGGTCGAACGTGCCGACGACGGCGGGCGGCGCGCCCGGTTCGAACAGCCAGAGCGGCAGCAACTCGCAGATTCAATTGCAGCGCCGGCCGCAGACGATCAACATTCCGGACAGCAGCGCGGTGGGTCCGGCGAGTACGTCGCCGGCGCCGGCCAACGCGAGCGGTCAGGGGCAGTTCTATCTGCCGCAGCAGAGCCAGTAAGCAGTTCAGCCGTTCGAGGATGAAGCCGCGCCGGGCGTTTTCACGCGGCGCCGCTTCAGCCGCATCGCCAATTCGCTTCATCCATCGCGCGTGCCGCGCGCGGTTCAACACGAGACTGCCATGAAGATCGCCATCGCCGGTGCATCGGGCCGCATGGGCCGGATGCTGATCGAAACCGTTCTCAACGATTCCGAAGCGCAACTCGCCGGCGCGCTCGACCGGCCCGGCGTGGCGCAACTGGGGCAGGACGCGGGCGCGTTCCTCGGCAAAACCACGGGTGTGCTGCTGACCGACGACATCGAGCGCGTGTTCGCCGACGCCGATTACCTGATCGACTTCACGCGTCCCGAAGGCACGTTGACGCATCTCGAAGCCGCGCTGCGCCACAACGTGAAGATGATCATCGGCACGACGGGTTTCTCTGACGAGCAGAAGGCGCAGTTGAAGCAGGCGGGCGAGAAGATCGGCGTGGTGTTCGCGCCGAACATGAGCGTCGGCGTGAACGTCACGATGAAGCTGCTCGAATTCGCAGCGAAGCATTTCGCCACCGGCTACGACATCGAAATCATCGAGGCGCACCACCGGCACAAGGTCGACGCGCCGTCGGGCACCGCGCTCGGCATGGGCGAGGTGATCGCCCACGCGCTCGGCCGCGACCTGAAGGACTGCGCCGTGTACGCGCGCGAAGGCGTGACGGGCGAGCGCGATCCGTCGACCATCGGCTTTTCTGCGATTCGCGGCGGCGATATCGTCGGCGATCATACGGTGCTCTTCGCGGGCATCGGCGAGCGCATCGAAATCACGCACAAGTCGGCGAGCCGTCTGTCCTATGCGCAAGGCGCGCTGCGCGCCGCGCGTTTCCTGCAAGGGCACGACAAAGGCTTCTTCGATATGCAGGACGTTCTCGGCCTGCGCTGAGTCATCTCTCGACGATGGCGGCAACCGGCGTTATCCACTACCTTCAATCCGGCGATGCCGTGACGCACGCGGTCGCGGGCTTGCTGCTCGCGATGTCGCTCGCGAGCTGGTGCTTCCTGCTCGCGAAAGCGTGGATTCTCGCGCGTGCGAAATGGCAGGGGCCGCGCGCGCTGCAGCGCTTCTGGCAGGCGCCGAGTCTGAAAGACGGGATCGGCGCATTGCGGCGCGTCGATCGCGAGCGTGTGTTTCTGCCGCTTGCGGAGGCCGCGTGGCACGCATCGGAAGCTGAAATGCCCGGCGCGCTCCTGGCCCGCGTGGAGCGCAGTGAGCGCGTGCTGCGCGCGCTGCGTCACGCGTTGCTCCGCTCGCAACGCAGACTCGAATTCGGCCAGGTTCTGCTCGCATCGGTGGGCAGCACGGCGCCGTTCGTCGGCCTGCTCGGCACCGTGTGGGGCATTTATCACGCGCTCGGCAGCATTGCGTCGAGCGGACAGGCGATGATCGAAAACGTCGCCGGGCCGGTCGGCGAGGCGCTCATCATGACGGCGTTCGGCCTGGTCGTCGCGATTCCCGCCGTGCTCGCGTACAACGTGCTCGGCCGCTACGTGCGGCAGATTTCCGAGGAGCTCGACGGCTTCGCGCACGATCTGCACGCGTTCATTTGCGGCCCGGCCGACTAGGAGCGCGTGACGATGGCCTTCGGCGGACTCGACAAGAAAACGAACGGCGCGCCCATGGCCGACATCAACATGACGCCGCTCATCGACGTCATGCTCGTGCTGCTCGTCATCTTCATCATCACGGCGCCGCTTTTCACGCACGCGATCCGGCTGGATTTGCCGAAAGTCGCGTCGCAGCCCGCGCGCGAGACGCCGCAAACCATCACGCTTTCCATCGACGACGCCGGCAAGCTCTTCTGGAACGACACGCCGGTCAGCTTCGATCAGATGCGCGCGCGTTTCGCCGACGCCGGCCAGGCGACGCAAAAACCCGAACTGCATCTACGGGCGTCGAGCGCGACGCGTTACGACGTCATCGCGCAGGTGATGGGCGCGGCGCAGCAGGCGGGGCTCGAGCGCATCGGCTTCGTCACGCAGCCGGCGCGCCCGCAGGCCCAGGCGCCCGCGCGATAAGCGCGCGAGTTGGTGCGCATCGAACGGTATAATCGCGATTTCCCCGTTCGGCGGGCCTTGCAGAAGCCAGCAGGCCCGAATTCCGACGCCGCGCCGTGTCAGCAATGCCGCAGCGCCTGGACTCGTCGCACAAACAGTAGCGGCTGGTTCCGAAGTCCGTTCCCAGCATTTGCCGAAAGCCAAACCACACCATGCACGATAAATACGTACCCGCCGACGTCGAATCTGCCGCGCAGACCAACTGGCGCGCGAACGACGTCTACCGGACGACCGAGACGTCGGCCAAGCCCAAGTTCTATTGCGTCTCGATGCTGCCGTATCCGTCGGGCAAGCTGCACATGGGGCACGTGCGCAACTACACCATCAACGACGTGATGTACCGTTATTTGCGCATGAACGGTCACAACACGCTGATGCCGATGGGCTGGGACGCGTTCGGCATGCCCGCCGAGAACGCGGCGATGGCGAACAACGTGCCGCCGGCGAAGTGGACGTACGAGAACATCGCGTACATGAAGAAGCAGATGCAGTCGATGGGCCTCGCCATCGACTGGTCGCGCGAAGTCGCCACCTGCTCGCCCGACTACTACAAGTGGAACCAGTGGCTGTTCCTCAAGATGCTGGAAAAGGGCATCGCGTACAAGAAGACCGGCACGGTGAACTGGGATCCGGTCGACCAGACGGTGCTCGCGAACGAACAGGTGATCGACGGGCGCGGCTGGCGCTCGGGCGCGCTCGTCGAAAAGCGCGAAATCCCGATGTACTACCTGCGCATCACCGATTACGCGGACCAGCTGCTCGACGATCTCGACGGCCTCGGCTGGCCCGAGCGCGTCAAGATCATGCAGCAGAACTGGATCGGCAAGAGCTTCGGCGTGAATTTCGGTTTCCCGTATGAAATCGATGGCGAGGCGAAGCTGCTGCGCGTGTTCACCACGCGCGCCGACACCATCATGGGCGTCACGTTCGCGGCGGTCGCGGCGGAGCATCCGCTCGCCACGCGCCTCGCGCGCGACAACGCCGAGCTGCAGGCCTTCATCGACGAATGCAAGCGCGGCGGCGTGGCGGAAGCCGATGTCGCCACGATGGAAAAGAAGGGCGTGCCCACGGGCTTTTTCGTCACGCATCCGCTGACGGGCGCGCAGGTCGAAGTGTGGATTGGCAATTACGTGCTCATGTCCTACGGCGAAGGCGCGGTGATGGGCGTGCCGTCGCACGACGAGCGCGATTTCGCCTTCGCGAAGAAATACGGCCTGCCGATCAATCAGGTGATCGACGTCGCCGGCAAGACCTATGCGACCGACGCGTGGGAAGAGTGGTACGGCGACAAGACCGCCGGCTGTCTCATCAACAGCGGCAAGTACAACGGCCTGACCACCGAGGAAGCGATCAATGCGATCGCCGCCGATCTCAAGGCGAAGGATCTCGGCGACAAGCAGGTCACCTGGCGCCTGCGCGACTGGGGCATTTCGCGCCAGCGCTACTGGGGCACGCCGATTCCGATCATCCATTGCCCGAGTTGCGGCGACGTGCCGGTGCCGGAAAAGGATTTGCCCGTCGTGCTGCCGGAAGACCTCGTGCCGGACGGCTCGGGCAATCCGCTCGCCAAGTCCGAAGCGTTCCTGAACTGCGCGTGCCCGAAGTGCGGCGCGGCGGCGAAGCGCGAAACCGACACGATGGACACGTTCGTCGATTCGTCCTGGTATTTCTCGCGCTACAGCGCGCCGGACGCGAAGACGATGGTCGACGAACGCACCGATTACTGGATGCCGATGGATCAGTACATCGGCGGTATCGAGCACGCGATTCTGCACCTGTTGTATTCGCGTTTCTGGACCAAGGTCATGCGCGACATGGGCCTCGTCAAGTTCGGCGAGCCGGCGAAGAACCTGCTCACGCAGGGCATGGTGCTGAACGAAACGTTCTATCGCGAGGACGCGGCTGGCAAGAAGACCTGGTACAACCCGCTCGACGTCACCGTCGCGCACGATGACAAAGGCCGTCCGACCGGCGCCACGCTCAACGCGGACGGTCAGCCGGTCGTGCTCGGCGGCGTCGAGAAGATGTCGAAGTCGAAGAACAACGGCGTCGATCCGCAGACGCTCATCGATCAATACGGCGCGGATACCGCGCGTCTCTTTGTGATGTTCGCGGCGCCGCCGGAGCAGTCGCTCGAATGGTCGGGCGCGGGCGTGGAAGGCGCGAGCCGTTTCCTGCGTCGCGTGTGGCATTTCGCGCACGACAACGCCGACGCGCTGCGCCAGCACGCGAAGCTTGATGCATCGACGCTCAACGACGCGGACAAGACGCTGCGCCGCGAAATCTACACCGTGCTCAAGCAGGCCGATTTCGACTACGGCCGCCTGCAGTACAACACGGTCGTGTCCGCCGCGATGAAGATGCTCAACGCGGTCGAAGGCGCGAAGAGCGCGGGCGCCGGCGTGCTGAACGAAACCTTCGGCGTGCTGTTGCGCGTGCTGTATCCGGTCGTGCCGCACGTTACGTTCCAGTTGTGGTCGGAACTCGGCTACGAGAAGGAATTCGGCCCGCTGCTCGACGCGCCCTGGCCGAAGGTCGATGAAGCCGCGCTCGAGCAATCGGAAATCGAGCTCGTGCTGCAGGTCAACGGCAAGGTGCGCGGCGCGCTGACGGTCGCAAAGGACGCCTCACGTGAAGCTATCGAAAAGGCCGCGATCGCGCACGAAATGTTCGGGAAGTTCGCGGAAGGCCGCGCGCCGAAGAAGGTGATCGTGGTGCCGGGACGTCTCGTCAACGTGGTCGTCTGATGCGCAAAACAAAGGGAGCCGATGTGACCGGCAAAGTCAGCACGAGCAGGCGCTCGTTTCTCACGCTCCTCGGCGGCGCGGCGATGCTGTCCGCATGCGGCTTCCAGTTGCGCGGCCAGCAGGACTACGCGTTCAAGCGTCTCGCGATCACCGGCGGCACGCCGCAGATGGTCGCGCGCCTCGAGCGCATGATCCAGGGCGGCAGCGACACCGTGATCGTCAAGCCGTTCGAGAAGCCGGACGCGACGCTCAACTTGTCCGAGGGGACCGGGTTGCGCACGCTGAGCCTGAATGCGCAGGGCGTCATCCAGGAATACGAGCTCGTTTTCTCGCTGAACTACACGCTGCTCGGCGCCGACGGCACCTTGCTGATTCCGCCGAGCGCGATCCAGTTGAATCGTTCGATGACCTATAGCGACCAGTACACGCTCGCGAAGGGTCAGGAAGCGAATCTGCTCTACAACGACATGCGCAACGACGCCGTCGACCAGTTGACGCGCCGTCTTGCGACGGTGCGATCGCTGCATCCCGCGCCGGGCGAGCTGACACCGGGCGTCGCGCCGCGCGCGCCGCTGCCGGTGCCGCCGCTCTGATCGCGCGCTCGCCAGCATCATGCAACTGAAGCTCGACGCGCTCGAAGCGCACCTCGCGAAAGGCCTGAAGGGTCTGTACGTCGTCTATGGCGACGAGCATCTGCTAGCGCAGGAGGCGTGCGACCGCATCCGGGCCGCGGCGCGCGCGGCCGGCTTCACCGACCGCACGGTATTTACCGTCGAGCGCGGCTTCGACTGGAGCGGGCTCATCGGCGCGACGCAGTCGATGTCACTGTTCGGCGACCGTCAGCTCATCGAACTGCGCATTCCGACCGGCAAGCCGGGCAAGGAAGGCGGGGAAGCGTTGAAGACGCTCGCCGGCGCCGATAACCCCGATGTCGTGACACTCGTCACGCTGCCGCGCCTGGACGGCGCGACGCAGAAGGCGGGCTGGTTCACGGCGCTGATCGGCGCGGGCGTCGCGCTGAAGATCGATCCGGTCGAACGCGCGCAATTGCCGATGTGGGTCGGCCAGCGGCTCGCGCAACAGGGTCAGCGCGTCGCGCCCGGCGAGGAAGGGCGGCGCGCGCTGTCGTTCATCGCGGAGCGGGTGGAAGGTAATCTGCTCGCCGCGCATCAGGAAATCCAGAAGCTCGGGCTGTTGTATCCCGAAGGCGTGCTCACGTTCGAGCAGATTCACGACGCGGTGCTGAACGTCGCGCGCTACGACGTGTTCAAGCTCAACGAGGCGATGCTGACGGGCGATGTCGGCCGCCTCGCGCGCATGCTCGACGGCCTGAAAGGCGAAGGCGAAGCGGCCGTGCTCGTGCTGTGGGCGCTCGTCGAAGAAGTGCGCACGCTGTTGCGCATCAAGCGTGGTGTGGCTTCGGGCAAGCCGCTCGCCACGCTGTTGCGCGAAAACCGAGTCTGGGGGCCGCGCGAACGGCTGATCGGCCCGGCGCTCTCGCGCGTGACGGATGAAGCGCTGGAAAAGGCGCTGTCGCTCGCGGCGCAGCTCGATCGGCAGGTGAAGGGACTCTCGGGCAGCACGGGCAAGCGTGGCAGCGAGCCGCCGCCCGATCCGTGGGCCGGCATGTTCGAACTGGCGATGGCGGTCGCGCACGGCGGCAAGCCGGCGCAGGCGCCGCCAGCGCCACGACCGCGTCGCTAGGACGCTTCTGCCACACGCTGTTGCAAATCACGCAACCGCTTAGAATGAATGCATCGACGCTTCGGCCATGCAGGCGGCTCAAGAAAGCGGATCACGGAAGAGACTCACGATGAACATCGATCAATATATGACCGACCTCGGCCGCCGCGCACGTGCGGCGTCGCGCGCGATGGCGCGGGCGTCGACGGCGGCGAAAAATGCGGCGCTGCACGCGGTAGCGGACGCCATCGAACGCGAGCGCGAATCGCTCAAGGAAGCGAACGGCCGCGACCTCGTGCGCGCGCGCGAAAAGGGCCACGACGCCGCGTTCATCGACCGCCTGACGCTCTCTGACAAAGCGCTGAACACGATGGTCGAAGGCTTGCGGCAAGTGGCCACGCTGGCCGATCCGATCGGCGAGATCAGCGGCCTCAAGTTTCGTCCGAGCGGCATTCAGGTCGGGCAGATGCGCGTGCCGCTCGGCGTGATCGGCATCATCTACGAATCGCGGCCGAACGTGACCATCGACGCGGCCGCGCTGTGCCTCAAATCCGGCAACGCGACCATTCTGCGCGGCGGCTCCGAGGCGCTCGAATGCAATACGGCGCTCGCGAAGCTGATCGGTGCCGGGCTGGAAGCGGCCGGATTGCCGCAGGACGCGGTGCAGGTTGTCGAGACAGCGGACCGCGCGGCGGTGGGCAAGCTCATCACCATGCCGGAATTTGTCGACGTGATCGTGCCGCGTGGCGGCAAGAGCCTGATCGCGCGTCTGATGGAAGAATCGCGCGTGCCGATGATCAAGCACCTCGACGGCATCTGCCACGTCTATGTGGACGATCGCGCGGATCTCGCTAAGGCGTCGGCGATTTGCGACAACGCGAAGACGCATCGTTACGGCACCTGCAACACGATGGAAACGTTGCTCGTCGCGCGCGGCATCGCGCAGCAGGCCTTGCCGCAACTCGCGCGCGCGTTTCAGGCGAAAGAAGTCGAATTGCGCGTGGACGCCGAAGCGCGCGCCGTGCTCGAAGCGGCGAAGATCGGCGGGCTCGTCGATGCGACCGAAGAAGACTGGAGCACGGAATATCTCGCGCCGGTTCTCGCGATCAAGGTCGTCGGCGATCTGGATGAAGCGATCGAGCATATCAATCGCTATGGTTCGCATCACACCGACGCGATCTGCACCGAAGATCACGACCGGGCGATGCGTTTCCTGCGCGAAGTGGATTCGGCGAGCGTGATGGTCAACGCCTCGACGCGTTTCGCCGATGGCTTCGAATTCGGTCTCGGCGCGGAAATCGGCATTTCGAACGACAAGCTGCACGCGCGCGGACCGGTCGGCCTGGAAGGGCTGACATCGCTCAAGTACGTCGTGCTGGGGCGCGGCGAAGTGCGTCAATAAGCACGGGTCGACAAGAACAACGATGCTCTGGATCAAATCGCTGCATATCGTGCTGGTGGCCTCGTGGTTCGCGGGGCTTTTTTATCTGCCGCGCATTTTCGTGAACCTCGCGATGGAAACCGATCCGGCGGCCACCGCGCGGCTGCTCCTCATGGCGCGCAAGCTGTTCCGGTTCATGACGTTCATCGCGGTGCCCGCGCTCGCGTGCGGGCTGTGGCTGTGGCTCGTCGTCGGGATCGGCGCGGGGCAGGGCTGGTTGCACGCGAAGTTGACCATTGTGGCGTTGATCATCGTGTATCACGCGTATTGCGGGCGCTTGCTGCACATGTTTCAGCGTGGCGAGAACAAGCGCTCGGACAAGTGGTATCGGATGTTCAATGAATTGCCGGTGCTCGGGCTTCTCGGCGCGACCCTGCTCGTGGTGATCAAGCCGTTTTGAGGAGTTGCTCGTTGACCAGATCGAGCACCATTTCACCGAAGACTTCCGGACGCCCTTCGAAGAATCGCTGCACTACGTTCTTTTCGAGCATGTAACTGCGCAGCGATTCACGCTCGTCGTGATTGTTCGCGAGTCGCACCGCCGCTTCGACGTATTCCTCCACCGATTCCGCGACCATCCAGCCGGGCATATAGGCGCGCATGAACATCGCGCCGTCGATGCGCTCGAACACTTCCCGGCCTGTCTTGCAGATGCCCGGTAGTCCCACAGTGAAGGCGTCCACGATGCCGTTCGTGTTGCCGAAGGGGAACGGGCTCAGGAACATGTCCATGTTGTTGAGATAATTCACGTAGTCCATATAGGACTGGTGGGGCATGACCGTTCCGTTTTTTGCGACCATCGCCGGTCCGGCCACTTTCGACCGATGCAGCAGCGTGACCGTGTTGCCACCACTCGTCAGAAAATGAAAGTGAACTGGAACCTTGCTGCGCGCAGATATCTGCCGGCACGCATCCATGAAGCTCGGCGAGAGTTTCATCAGGCTCTCGGCGATTCCGATGTCGACCTGTCCTGCCGCCTTCTTTTTCCGGGGCGGAATTGCTTCCATAAACGTTGAAGGCCGGTAGGGTTGGCCATCTCTGGGAAGCCTCAGAAGCGCTTCGCTGAAGCACGCCGGATCGCCGACGTAGTCGTCTTCGACGCTGACATAGTCGATGCACTCGGAGTGCGTGGTGGCGGGATGGCCCAACCCTGCAATCTGTAGCGGCGTGAGGCGCATGTTGGACACGCAAATCGATAACAACGACATGCCAACGCTGGGCATGTAGAGAACGTCGGGGCTTTCCGCCTGCGCGAATTCGCGAATCGTGGCGAGCTCGGGTACGAAGCCACGGTCCTCAGGCAGTTCGATCACTCGCGTAAAGACCTCGCGTCCGACTTCGCCGATGGCGTCCGCTCGGCACATCGCCACGATGTCGAAGTGGGCGCGCGCGGCCGCCAACGTGCGCGAATGGGTGCGCATGATCGAATGGCCGTCCGTGAAGGCTTCCAGCACGACGAGCATGAGCGGTCGCGCTCGGCCGGCGCGTCGTGGGGCGGTGAGGTCTGGGTCCAGATCAGGCAGTCCGGAGCTCGCGAGCGTCTTGCGTACGAGCTTGTTGATGCTTCGTTTGATCGCGTGCCGATGTTCGATTTCGGCATAGGTGCAATTCATGTAGAGCGCAGTCAACGCGTTTATCTCTATCTCCCAGAGATCGCCCTGTTCGCCGAGTGTCCTGTCGAGCCATCCAAGCAGTACTTCGCGATTTCGGTGCGCATCGGCGCTGCCGGGAAGCAGTTCAGCGGCCGTTGTGACGGCCAGATTGACCGTGGGCACGGGGTCTGCGCGCATGCACGCGGAATAATCGATTGGCAGGCGGGATTCGGAATTGCACAGAATGCTGAGCCTTTTTACCGCGTCGGGAAACGGGAGTCGGATAGTTCCGTCTTCTGTAATGGCAGGAAGGAATCGGCGCGCGACAAAATCCGCATTCTTGAGGGGAGCCGCGCCGAGCAAGCGCTGGATGAGTGATCGAGAGCCCGATAAACGCGCGAATTGCGCTTCTGTAAGCGTAAATTCGGTATTCCCGAGAAGGGCTGTGATGGCCGCCGCCATGCGGGCGGCGAACCGTTCGAGCGATGACGCTCTACTCGGACGTGGCCATGCTCCGGAAGGCGCCATCAGAGTCAGCAGATCAATGAATGGTTGCTCGCGAAGCAGTGCAGTGAGCTCGGAAAGCTGCTCAATGGCTTCGTCCGGCGTTCCGCCATGGACACAGGATTCGAAGCGCTCGACGGAGAAGGAACTGCTCATGTGCGATCCAGATAAACGAACGGAAATAGGGGCAGCATAGGCGATCTTGCACCCTCCATTCGAGGTCGCCGCCGCTCCTGCCGCTTACGCTCCCACCCTCCGCCCTTCCAGCACGTCCTTCGCTTCGGCAAGCTTGTCCGCGAGCGCGGGCCCCCGCGCCAATGCCAGTCCGACCGCCAGAATGTCGCCGATTGCAAGATGCGACACGCGTGATGTCATCGGCGAAAAAATGTCGGTGTCTTCATCGACATTTGCGAACAATCCGACCGTCGCCATGCGCGCGAGCGGCGAGTGGCCGTGCGTGATCGCGATGACCCTTGCGCCGCCGTTCAACGCCGATCTGCACGCGTCGAGAATGTCCCGCGTGCGTCCGGTGTTGGAAATCGCAACGACGACATCGCCCGCGCCGAGCAGCGCGGCGGAAGTGGTGTACGTATGCGGGTCGGAGTATGCGACAGACGGCACGCCCAATCGAAAAAATTTGTGCTGCATGTCGAGCGCGGCGATGCCCGATCCGCCCGCGCCATAGAACTCGATGCGGCGCGCGTCGGCCAGGATCGCGATGGCCGCCGCGACGCTGTCCGACGACAGCGTATTGCGCACGGCGATCAGCGCGCCGATGGTCCGGTCGAGCACTTTGGCGGCGACGCCAGCGGGCGGCTCGTCCGTGCGCACGTCGCGATAAACAGTGGGAACGTCCGCTGCTATGTTCTGAGCAAGGCGAATCTTGAATTCCCGGAAGCCCGAAAAGCCGAGCGCCTGGCAGAACCGCGCGATGGTCGGCTGACTGACGCCGGCACGCGCCGCGAAATCCGTCATTGACAGGTCGAGCACCTCGCGCGGCGCTTCGAGTACGTAGTCGGCCAGCTTGCGCTCGGACGGCCGCAGTTGCTCGCGCTTCGCTTCGACTTGAGACAGCAACATCGGAAATCTCGCCTATGCTGAAAATTGCTAGGGACTATAGCTGAAGATCGATCATGTACAAATACTACAGAACCTGCTGGCGCAATCTAGGGGAAATCCCGTAGACCGTTTCTCCGTAAGCGGTCCAAACCATGTGGTTGTTTAAAATGAAGGCGCGAATTCACGTTGTCACGATGTAGTTTTTCTACTAATATCGCGAACACGGCAATATCGCACGACGACGATTCGAACGCCGTTCCCTGCAACATTCCACCCAACCTCGACGGCAGGCGCGCCGGGCGTAAGACGAAGGAGCTTCGATGGTTTCCCCGCATTCGCAACTCAAAAAAGTCACCGATCGCATCATCGAGCGCAGCAAGCCGACGCGTTCCGCCTACCTGGCGCGCATCGACGCCGCGCAAGGCAAATTTCCGGCGCGTGGCGCGCTTTCATGCGCGAATCTGGCGCACGGCTTCGCCGGACTCGAAGGCGAGGAAAAGATCGCGATCAAGGCGATTCGCGAGCCGAATATCGGCATTGTTTCGTCCTATAACGAAATGCTGTCCGCGCACGCGCCGTACAAGAGCTTCCCGGACATCATCAAGCAGGCTGCGCGCGAGCACGGCGGCATCGCGCAATTCGCGGGCGGCGTGCCCGCCATGTGCGACGGCATCACGCAAGGCAACGCCGGCATGGAACTGTCGCTCTTTTCGCGCGAAGTCATCGCGATGAGCACGGCCGTCGCGCTCACGCACAACATGTTCGACGCGGCGCTGTGCCTCGGCATTTGCGACAAGATCGTTCCGGGGCTGGCCATCGGCGCGCTGCAGTTCGGTCACCTGCCGACCATTTTCGTGCCCGCCGGCCCGATGACGAGCGGCCTCACCAATGACGACAAGGCGAAAGTGCGTCAGGAATTCGCGACCGGAAAATGCGATCGCGGCGCGTTGCTCGAAGCGGAATCGGCGGCGTATCACGGCCACGGCACCTGCACGTTCTACGGCACGGCCAATAGCAATCAGATGCTCATGGAAGTGATGGGCCTGCATCTGCCGAGCGCGGCGTTCGTGCATCCGCACACGCCCCTGCGCGACGCGCTCACGGCCGCGGCCGCGCGCCGCGTGCTCGATCTCACGCTGGAACGCGGCAACTACACGCCGATCGGCCATGTCGTCGATGAAAAGGCGATCGTGAATGGCATCGTCGCGCTGCTGGCGACGGGCGGCTCGACCAACCACACGCTGCATCTCGTGGCGATCGCGCGGGCGGCGGGCATCATGATCGACTGGAACGATTTCGACGAGCTTTCGCAAGTCGTGCCGCTGCTCGCGAAGATCTACCCGAACGGCAAAGCCGACGTGAACCATTTCCATGCGGCGGGCGGCGTCGCGTTCCTCGTGCGCAATCTGCTCGAAGGCGGCTTGTTGCACGAAGACGTGCAGACGGTCGCGGGCAAGGGGCTGTCGCACTACACGAAGGAGCCGAAACTCATCGACGGCAAGCTGCAATGGGTCGACGGCGCGCCTGAAAGCCACGACACCAAGGTGCTGCGCGGTATCGGCGAACCGTTCCAGCCGGACGGCGGCTTGCGTCTGATGCAGGGCAAGCTCGGACGCGGCGTCATCAAGATTTCGGCGGTCGCGGCGGATCATCGCGTGGTGAAGGCGCCGGCCATCGTGTTCAATTCGCAGGAAGAGGTGCAGGAAGCGTTCGACAAGGGCGAGCTGAAGCGCGATTTCGTCGCCGTGGTGCGCTTCCAGGGCGCGCGGGCGAACGGCATGCCCGAGCTGCATCGTTTGACGCCGTTGCTCGGCGTGCTGCAGGATCAGGGCTTCCATGTCGCGCTGGTCACGGACGGACGCATGTCGGGCGCGTCGGGCAAGGTTCCAGCGGTCATTCACGTGTCGCCCGAGGCGCTGCTTCAAGGCCCGCTCGGCAAGGTCCGCACCGGCGACATGCTCGTGATCGACGCGCCCGCCGGCGTGCTCGACATCGACGTCGATGCGAACGAGTGGGCGTCGCGCGAAGTGGAAGCGCCGCTCTATCAGGCGGACAACGAAGCAGGATTCGGTCGCGAACTGTTCGGCGTGTTTCGCAGCGCGGCGTTGCCGGCGGAAGAGGGCGCATCGGTGTTCGGCGCGCTGATCGGCGCGGCGTCCGTAGACGGGGCGAACGGCGCGGCCAGCCCGCAAGAGAGGAATCCGCTTCGCGAAAACGCGCGCGCCGCGGCATCGGCGCTGAACAAGGCGCACGCCACGCATCATTGAACATCGCAACGTCAAGAACCCGCGGACAGACCGAATGGCGCCGCATCAAAAACAGGAGTCGCATCAAATGAAATCGGTAAGCGAAATCGTGCGTCTGGGCCCGGTGATTCCGGTGCTGGCGTTCGAAACGGTCGAGCAAGGTGAACATGTGTCGCGCGCACTGCACGCGGGCGGCGTGAAAGTGCTGGAAATCACGCTGCGCACGCCGGCGGGCATCGGCGCGATCGAGCGCGCGAGCCAGCTGGCGGACGATATCGTCGTCGGCGTGGGCACCATCACGAAGCCCGAGCATTGCGCGCAGGCGAAGAAAGCGGGCGCGCAGTTCGGGGTGTCGCCCGGTCTCACGAAGGACATGCACAAGGCCGCGCAGGACGCCGGATTGCCGCTGCTGCCGGGCGTGATGACACCCAGCGATATCATCGCAGCGATGGAACTGGGCTACGAGATCGTCAAGTTTTTCCCGGCGCAACAGGCGGGCGGCATTCCGATGCTGCAGGCGTTCTATGGACCGTTCCCGAATCTGAAATTCTGTCCGACGGGCGGGATCACGGCTGAGACCGCAACCAACTTTCTCGCGCAACCGAATGTGGTGTGTGTCGGCGGTTCCTGGCTGACGCCGAAAGCCGCGCTTGCCGCGCAGAACTGGGAGGAAGTCACGCGTCTTGCTCGCGCCGCGAGCGAATTGGCGCCGCACAAGTAAGCTGTTTGCATCAGAAGGCGCGTCGCGACCGTGAGAGCGGTCGGACGCGCCTTTTTTCTTTCGGTCGGATTTCCTGTTCGATCCTCGTCCTTCATGTGCTGTGCCTCGCAACGCGTCACCTGTTCGGGCGTGCTCGAATCGCAGAAAAGCTGTATTTCGAAGGCTGTTCAGATCTGCCATGTTCGCCAGGTGGTGATGGTTCAGGCGTACGACAATCCTCAACTGAGGCCAGGTGGAAGCGACGCACGCGAACTGAACTTCACGTGCGCCGCGGCAACGCAGCCTGCGGCCTGACGTGATGCGAGGCGTTCGGGCAAACCAGGCTCGAACTTCTTCCCCGAAACCGACGTTCAACGCGAGCGTCGGTTTTTTTTATTTTCGGCCGTATACCGCGTGCCAACCCTTCGTTGCCATTTCCCGGCCAATCCCGTCGCTTACAAGTAGAATTCCGTTGCCCAGCGCCGTGTTTGCGCTTGCCGGACATTGCCCCTGTGTGCAGTGCAGCGACGGCAAACGCATACATGGCGCAAAAAATCTCAACAAAATCAAGGAGGCGTTATGCCAGCCGTCCACGGGAGCATGTTGCTGCTCTACGCGGTGATCGCGATCGCGGTTCTGATCCTGATGATCGCCCGCTTTAAGGTTTACCCGTTCCTCGTTCTCATGATCGTGTCCGTGTTGCTCGCCCTCGCGGTCGGCATGCCGATGGACAAAATCGTGAAGTCGTTCGAAACCGGGAACGGCAATACACTTGGCCACATTGCCGTGGTCGTGGGCCTCGGTACGATGCTCGGCAAGATGATGGCCGAATCGGGCGGGGCCGAGCGCATCGCCAATACGCTGATCAAACTGTTCGGCGAGAAGAATATTCACTGGGCGATGATGATCGTCGCGATCATCGTCGGCTTGCCGGTGTTCTTCGAAGTCGGCTTCGTGCTGCTGATTCCGATCGCGTTCAACGTCGCGCGACGCACCGGCAAATCGCTGCTGCTGATCGGCCTGCCGATGGTCGCGGGCCTCTCGGTCGTGCACGGCCTGATTCCGCCGCACCCGGCCGCGCTGCTCGCCGTGCAGGCGTATCACGCCGATATCGGCAAGACGATCGCGTATGGCCTGATCGTCGGCGTGCCGACGGCGATCGTCGCGGGCCCGCTGTTCGCGCTCTTGATCCACAAATACATCAAGCTGCCCGATGCCAACGCGCTCGCCGACCAGTTCACCGAAAAGCACGGCGACACCGAGAAAAAGCGCGATCTGCCGAGCTTCGGCATCACGCTGTTCACCATTCTGCTGCCGGTCATTCTGATGCTGGTCGGAAGCTGGGCGGATCTGATCTTCACGCCGAAAACGCTGCCGAACGATTTGCTACGCTTCATCGGCCAGTCGGATATGGCGTTGCTGATCGCCGTGCTGGTCAGCTTCTGGACCTTCGGCGCGAAGCGCGGCTTCAACCGTGAGCAGATTCAGAAGTTCTGCGGCGAATGTCTTGCGCCGATCGCGGGCATCACGCTGATCGTGGGCGCGGGCGGCGGCTTCGGCCAGGTTCTGCGCGACAGCGGCATTTCGCAGCAGATCGTCGCCACCGCTTCATCGGCGCATCTGTCGCCGCTCTTGCTCGGCTGGTTCGTCGCCGCGCTGATTCGCCTGGCGACCGGCTCGGCAACGGTCGCGATGACGACCGCGTGCGGCATCGTCGCGCCGATCGCGGCCGCGGCGGGCGGCAGCACGAGCCCGGAACTGCTGGTGCTCGCCACCGGCTCCGGCTCGCTGATCTTTTCGCATGTGAACGATGGCGGTTTCTGGCTGATCAAAGAGTATTTCGGGATGACGGTCGGACAGACGTTCAAGACCTGGTCGTTGCTCGAAACCATCATCTCCCTGATGGGACTCGGTTTGACCTTCGCACTCGCGGCGGTCGTGTAAGGAGATTTCGATGATTCTGATCGCGATGGGCGTGTCGGGCGCCGGCAAGACCCGCATCGGTGAATTGCTGGCGGAGCGCCTGCAATGCACGTTCACGGACGGCGACGCGTTTCACAGCGCCGCGAACAAGGAGAAGATGCACCAGGGCATTCCGTTGACCGACGAGGACCGCTGGCCGTGGCTGAAGACGATCCGCGCCGCGATCGAGGAGAAGCAGGGCGCGGGCGAAACGGCGGTGTTTACGTGCTCGTCGCTGAAACGCTCGTATCGCGACATTCTGCGCGCCGGCGACAAGGACGTGTGCTTCGTCTATCTGGAAGGCTCGTTCGAGGTTCTGCACGAACGGCTTGCGACGCGCACGGGCCATTTCTTCGATCCGTCGCTGTTGAAGAGCCAGCTCGACACGCTCGAGCCGCCGGGCGAGGATGAGGCGATTATCGTGAGCATCGAGCACACGCCCGAGGAAATCGTCGAGATCGTGATCGAGAAACTGAAGACGCGCTGAGCACGCGCTTCAGCAAAACAAAGGCCCCACGTCGCAAAACGTGGGGCCTTTGTCATTGCAGCGACGCGATCTGACGGGCTCAGGCGATGCGCTTCGCCAGTTCCACCGCTTTGCCGACATACGACCCCGGCGTCATGTCCAGCAGCAGCTTCTTCGCGTCGGCGGGAATCGCCAGACCGCCGATGAACGTCTGCAACGCCTCGCGCGTGATGCCCTTGCCGCGCGTCAGCTCCTTCAATTGCTCGTACGGATTCTCGATGCCGTAGCGGCGCATGACTGTCTGCACCGGCTCGGCGAGCACTTCCCACGTGTTGTCGAGATCTTCGTTCAGGCGCGCGGCGTTCACTTCGAGCTTGTCGAGACCACGGATCAGCGCGTCGTACGCCAGCAGCGAATAGCCGAACGCGACGCCGATATTGCGCAGCACGGTCGAATCCGTCAGGTCGCGCTGCCAGCGCGAGACCGGCAGTTTGTCGGCGAGATGGCGCAGCGTCGCGTTCGCAAGACCGAGATTGCCTTCCGAATTCTCGAAGTCGATCGGATTGACCTTGTGCGGCATCGTCGACGAGCCGATTTCACCGGCCTTCGTCTTCTGCTTGAAGTAGCCGACCGAGATGTAGCCCCACACGTCGCGGTCGAGGTCGAGCAGGATCGTGTTGGCGCGCGCGACGGCGTCGAACAGTTCGGCCATGTAGTCGTGCGGCTCGATCTGGATCGTGTACGGATTGAACGTGAGCTTCAGCCGATTCTCGACGACATCCTTCGAGAACGCTTCCCAGTCGAATTCCGGATACGCCGACATATGCGCATTGAAGTTGCCGACCGCGCCGTTCATCTTGCCGAGCAACTCGACTTTCTCGATGCGCTGGATCGCGCGCGACAGGCGCGCCGCGACGTTGGCGATTTCCTTGCCGAGCGTCGTCGGGCTGGCGGGCTGGCCGTGCGTGCGCGAGAGCATCGGCTGTTCGGCGTGCGCGTGCGCGAGCTTCACGAGGCGTTCGTACACCGAGCGCAGCGCCGGCAGGATCACGTGTTCGCGCGCGCCGGCGAGCATGAGGCCGTGCGACGTGTTGTTGATGTCTTCCGAAGTGCACGCGAAGTGGATGAACTCGCTCGCGCGCTCCAGTTCCGGCTGTCCCTTGACCGACTCCTTGAGCCAGTACTCGACGGCCTTCACGTCATGATTCGTGACGCGCTCGATGTCCTTGATGCGCGCCGCATCGTGCGCGGTGAAGCGCTCGGCGAGGCTCAGCAGGAATTGCTCGGATGCCTCGGAGAAGCGCGGCACTTCCGCGAAGCCCGCGCGCGACAACGCGATCAGCCAGTGAATCTCGACCGTCACGCGATGGCGCATGAACGCGGCTTCGGAAAGCCAGTCGCGCAGGGCTTCGGTCTTGGCGGCGTAACGGCCGTCGAGCGGCGAGAGCGCGTTGAGCGCAAAGAGGGTATCGGGACGGGTATCGGACATGATTGCGGACGCAGCCGGAAGGAAAAGACGGGAGAACCGCGCATTTTACCATCGGATGCGTCCCAATCCCCGCCGCGCGCCTGCTGCTCAGCGTGCCCGCAGCGCCTCGTCGAGTGCGCGAAGCTGCGCGGGCGTGCCGACGTTTTCCCAGCGGCCCGCGTAGAGCTCGCCGCTCGCGCGTCCCGCCGCGATGGTTTCGCGATAGTAGGGCGTCAGCGCGCGCCGCGTGCCGGGCGCGAGATCCCGGAACATGCGCGTGTCGTAAAGGCCGATGTTGCCGAAGGTGAAGCGCGGTTCGCGCTCGAGCGCGAGCAGGTCGCCTTCGAGCGCGAAATCGCCCTTGGGATGAAACGGCGGATTGGGCACCATCACGAGATGCATGCCCGGTTCGTCGCGTGCTGCGAGCGTTTGGGCCCGCTCGCGCAAGGTCGAATAGTCGAAATCGCAGAACACGTCACCGCTGACGGCGATGAACACGCCGTCCCCGATCAGCCGCAGCGCCTGCGCGATGCCGCCCGCCGTCTCCAGCGCCTCGGTCTCGGGCGAATACCGCAGCGCGACGCCCCAGCGCGAGCCGTCGCCGAGCGCGGCTTCGATCCGCTCGCCGAGCCACGCATGATTGATGACGATCGTTTCGATGCCCCCCGCCGCCAGCCGCTCGATTTGCCACACGATGAGCGGCTTGCCGCCCGCTTCGAGCAGCGGTTTCGGACAGGTATCGGTGAGCGGGCGCATGCGTTCGCCACGTCCGGCGGCGAAGATCATCGCCGTCTTTAGAACATGCGTCATGGTGGGCTCAGAAGGTGTAGCCGACTTCGATCGCGCGGCCTTCCAGCGAGTCGAGCAGGCGCCCGAACGGCCACAGCGGCGCGTAGCGCTCCGCGACCTTGCGTGCATAGCCGATGAAGCGCGGCAGATCGGCGAGATATTGCGGCTTGCCGTCGCGATAATGGATGCGCGCGAACAGTCCGAGCACCTTGATGTGCCGCTGCAGGCCCATCCATTCGAGCTGGCGGTAGAAATCGCCGAAATCCTCGTCGACGGGCAATCCGGCCTTCTTCGCGCGCTCCCAGTAATACGCGACGCAATCGAGCTGAAATTCTTCTTCCCAGCTGATGAACGCGTCGCGCATCAGCGACGCCATGTCGTAGGTGATCGGGCCGTAGACCGCATCCTGGAAATCCAGCACGCCCGGATTCGGCTCGCACACCATCAGATTGCGCGGCATGAAATCGCGCAGCATGAAGGTTTGCGGCTGCGCGAGCGCGCTCTGCACGAGCAGCGTGAAGGTGTGGTCGAGGGTCTTGCGCTCCTCGGCGGTGACTTCGCGGCCCAGATGACGGCCGATGAACCACTCGGGCATCAACTCCATCTCGCGGCGCAGGAACGCCTCGTCGAAAGGCGGCAGCACGCCTTCGCGCGCGGTCTGCTGGAAGCGGATCAGCGTGTCGATCGCGGCGCGCATCATCGGACGCGCGTTCTTTTCGTCGAGCACGGAGATGTAAGTCGTGTTGCCGAGATCGGTCACGAGCATGAAACCGGCTTCGAAATCGGCTTCGAGAATTTTCGGCACGTGCACGTTCGCCGCTTCGAGCAACCCGGCGACCTGCACGAACTCGCGGCATTTCTCGGGCGGCGGCGCATCGACGGCGATGAGCGTCCTGCCGTGCTCCGAATCGCTCTCCAGCCGGAAATAGCGGCGAAAGCTGGCATCGGCGGAGGCGGGGGCGAGACTCGCGACGTTCAGCCGGTAGGGCACGGCGAAATTTTCAAGCCACGAGCGGAGTTGATTCAGGCGGGCGTCGGAAGGAATGTGCGTCATAAATTCGAGGGGCGAAACATCTTGCCATATAATACCCCACGACTTTTTTAAGCGATCCGTTTCACGCCTGGCGCCAGGCCCCCGACGACTGTGAGCGTCACCGTTCGATCGAGTGTCGTCCCTGCTTAGCAACGGACCGTCAAGTTCGTGACTGCGGGAAGGGCGCGGCCGCCTGCCCGGCGGCATCGGGCGCGTGGGACGCGAACGGGATCGAACCGCCACCCATACATGCCGCCACGACAGTTTCCCGTATCGAAAATCCAAGGCGACGCTCAGCCACGCAGGCGGCGGCTCGTCGTCGCGCTGCTATCCGTTCCGGGTCTGATGCCCGCTCTCGCGCACGCCCAGCTCGCGGGCGACGCCGCGTATCCGCAGCCGCTCGACGGCCCCGGCAGCCTGCGTCTCGCGCCGCAACTCGAAGAGCGCCCGCTGCAAAGCGGCCAGCAGCCTTCCACGTTCCTCTTGAGCGACAAGGCGACGGGCACGACCGACGAGGACATGGCGGCGAAGGGATCGGCGGAGATCCGGCGCACGGTGACGGTCATCAAGGGTGACGCGCTCCATTACGACCAGGACACGGACATGGCCGATGCTTTCGGCAATGTCAGGCTCATCAACAACGGTGTGTCGTTCGCCGGTCCGGAAGCGCATCTGAAGGTCGAGGCCAACGAAGGGTTCATGACGAACCCGAAGTACCACTTCAATCTGACGGGCGGCTCGGGCAGCGCCGAGCGCGCCGACATGATCGACGACGAGCGCGCTCGCATCGATCACGGCACCTATACCGCCTGTCAGTGCGAAGCCGATCCGGCCTGGTATATCAAGGGCACGTCGTTCGATTTCGACACCGGCGCCGAAGAAGGCATCGCGCATAACGGCGTGCTGTTCTTCCAGGGCGTGCCGGTGTTCGCGAGCCCGTGGCTGTCGTTTCCGCTCACGAGCGACCGTCGCAGTGGCCTGTTGCCGCCGACTTTCTCGCTCGGCTCGACGACCGGCTTCGAAGCGACGATCCCGTACTATTTCAATATCGCGCCCAATCGCGATCTGACGGTCACACCGCGCATCATGTCGAAGCGCGGCGTGCTGGGCGAGGCGACGTATCGCTATCTGTCGCCCACGTACTCGGGCTCACTCGACGTCAACTATCTGCCGGACGACCGGGTGACGCACTCGAACCGTTACGCGATCTTCTGGCAGCATCGTCAGAATTTCGGGAACGGTTTCGGCGGTTACGTCAACTACAACAAGGTTTCGGACGATCAATATCCGGAAGACCTGGGCAACGCGTCGAATCAGTTCCTGAACGGCACGCAGCTTCTGTATCAGCAGGAAGCGGGGCTCACGTACAACAACGGCCCGTGGTCGGTGCTCGCGCGCGAACAGCGCTGGCAGACGCTGCAGCCGTCGGTTCCGCCGTACGCGCGCGAACCGCAGGTGAACGTTCAGTACAACAAGTACAACGTCGGCGGTTTCGACTACGGCGCGGAACTGGACGCGACGCGCTTCACGATCACCACGGACGGCGCGACCGACGGCAACCGCCTGTACTTCAATCCGTACCTGAGCTACGGGATCAACGCGCCGGGCTATTTCGTCACGCCGAAGGTGCAGTGGCACTTCGCGTCGTACGACCTGAGCCATATCGCGACGTCCCAGGTCGCGGGTTCGTCGCCGCCCGTGGCGGGGCAGCCCAAGAATTTCACCGAGTCGATTCCGACCCTCAGCTTCGACACGGGGCTCGTGTTCGACCGCTCGGTGCGGCTCTTCGGCCAGGATTACATCCAGACGCTGGAGCCGCGGCTCTACTACGTCTACACGCCGTATCACAATCAGGATTTCGCGCCGATCTTCGATACCGCCGAAGCCGACTTCGGCCTCGCCGAGATCTACACGCCGAACACGTTCGTCGGCAATGACCGCATCGCCGACGCGAACCGCATCACGGCCGGCCTGACGACGCGCTTCATCAACCCGGCGACGGGCGACGAGCGCGCGCGCTTCGTCATCGCGCAGCAGTACTATTTCCAGAACCAGCGGGTCACGATCACGCCGGGCCAGTTGCCCGACCAGGCCAAGCATTCGGACCTGATCGCGGGCGCGGCCATCAAGCTGGGTGCTGGTTTCGCTTCGGAAACCGCGTTCCAATATAATGTGGACAACAACCAGCTCGTGCGCTCGAGCGTGGGTTTTGCGTTCAGTCCGGCGGAACGCAAGGTGATCAACATCGGCTACCGCTACACGCGTTCGAACCAGACCACCCTGGTGAACGAGCCGATCAACCAGATCCTGTTGTCGGGCGAGTGGCCGCTCACGAACCGCCTCTATGCCGTCGGTCGCGTAAATTACGATCTCGCGAGCCATCGTCTCGTCGACGGGCTCCTGGGCTTCCAGTACGATGCCGACTGCTGGGCGTTCGGCTTCGGCATGCAGCGCTACGCCAACGGCGTGAACACGCAGGGCCAGCCTTCGTCGGGCACGCGCGTGCTCGCGCAATTGACGTTCAAGGGCTTGTCGAACGTCGACAACGGTCTCGTCAGCGCTTTCCGCGCGAGCGTCCAGGGTTATCAGCCGCCGCCGCCAGCGGCGCCGCCGCTCGCCCGGTACAGCGACTACGAGTAAGGCCGGAACGGGGCGCTCGCCGGTGGCATCCCGCAGGCAGCGCAAAGCGGCGCCAATCGCCGCGCAAGGCAGCATCTACAAGCAGGACACGAACGGGTAAAGCCCGTATTTGATGGAGTATCTGTGGCAAACGTGAAATTGTTTCGATCGACGGCAATCGCAGCGGGCGTGCTCGCTGGCGCGCTGTTCCTGAGTTCGCCGGCCGGTGCGCAGGCGTTGTCGAATCGCAATACGCAGGTCGCCGATTCCGTCGTCGCAGTGGTGAACGACGGTGTCATCACGCGGCGCGAACTGGAAGAGCGCACGGCGCTCATCGTCAAGCGTCTCCAGCAGCAGAACGCGCCGGTGCCGCCCGCGGACCAGATGCAGCGGCAAGTGCTCGATCAGATGGTGCTCGAGCGCATTCAGCTCCAGAAGGCGAAGGAAGACGGCATCGTCATCGACGACGCCACCGTCAACCGCACGCTCGCGCGCCTCGCGCAGCAGAATCAGATGACGCTCGACGTTTACCGCTCGCGGATCGAGGCTCAGGGCGTGCCCTGGTCCACGTTCACGCGCGACGCGCGCACGGAACTGACGCTCTCGAAGCTGCGCGAGAAGGAAGTCGACAGCAAGATCACCGTGTCCGACGGCGAAGTGGCGAACTACATCGCCAGCCAGCGCGGTCCGGGCGCGCGCAATACGAGCGATCTGCGCCTTCAGCACATCATGTTCAAGCTCGCGTCGGATGCGCCCGCAGCCGAAGTCACGAAAGTTCAGGCCCAGGCCGACGCCGTGCTCAAGCAGGCGCAAGCCGGCGACGATTTCGCCAAGCTCGCGAAGCAGAATTCGCAGGACACCGACGCCAGCAAGGGCGGCGATCTCGGTTTCCGCACGCCCGGCACGTTGCCGGCGGGCATCGTGAATGCGGTGTCGACGCTGCGCCCGGGCCAGGTCGTGCCGTCGCTTTTGCGCACTGACGGCGGCTTCGAGATCATCAAGCTGGTGGATCGCCGCGCGAGCCAGGGCACCGCAGCCGATGCGCCCAAGCTCGTGCAGACGCACGTGCGCCACATTCTGCTGCGCGTCTCGGACGGCATGTCGGAACAGACTGCGCGCCAGCGGCTGCTCGACATCAAGCAGCAAGTGCTCGCGGGCGGCGATTTCGCCAACTTCGCGCGTACCTATTCGCAGGACGGCTCGGCGTCGCAAGGCGGCGATCTCGGCTGGATCAGCCCGGGCGAGACCGTGCCCGAGTTCGAGCGCGCGATGAACAATCTCCAGGACGGCGCGGTCAGCGATCCGGTGCGAAGCGAGTACGGCTATCACCTGATTCAGGTGCTCGGTCGCCGCGACGCGGAAGGGTCGGCCTCGCAACAGCTCGACATCGCGCGTCAGGCCATCGGCCAGCGCAAGGCGGAGCAGGCGTATTCCGACTGGCTGCGCGAACTCCGCGACACCGCCTACGTGCAGTACAAGGGCATCGCTGCCCTGCCGCAGTAACAGCATGAGCACCGCTGCCGCCCGACCGCTCGCCATCGCCATTACGACTGGCGAGCCGGCCGGCGTCGGCCCGGAACTGACGGCGGCGGCGCTCAAGCAGGCGCACGAGCGCTGGCCATCGGCACGCTTCACGGTGCTCGGCGATCGCGACTTGCTGACGGCACGCGCAGGAAGCGAATGGCCCGCGGCGGTCGAGATCGAGCATCACGCGCTCGCCGTACCCGCCAAAGCCGGCAAACTGAATGCGTCGAACGGGCGCTACGTGCTGGGTCTGCTCGATGCCGCCATCGACGGCGCTGTTTCCGGCCGTTTCGACGCCATCGTCACCGCGCCCTTGCAAAAGAGCACGATCAACGATGCCGGCGTGCCTTTCACCGGCCACACTGAATATCTCGCCGAGCGCACGAACACGCCGCGTGTCGTGATGATGCTGGCCGGTTCGGGCGAACGTCCGCTGCGCGTCGCGCTTGCCACCACGCATCTGCCGCTGAAGGACGTGTCCGCGGCGCTTAGCATCGACGGCCTCGTCGAAACGCTCACCATCATTAATCACGATCTGCGCGCGCATTTCGGTTTGCCCGCGCCGCGCATTCTCGTGACCGGCCTCAATCCGCATGCGGGCGAGAACGGCTATCTGGGCCGCGAGGAAATCGAGGTCATCACGCCCGCGCTCGAACGCGCCCGAGCGCTCGGCATCGACGCGCCCGGTCCGTATCCCGCCGATACGCTGTTCCAGCCGCGCTATCTGAAAGACGCCGATTGCGTGCTCGCGATGTTCCACGATCAGGGCTTGCCGGTGCTTAAATACGCGACCTTCGGCGAGGGCATCAACGTCACGCTCGGCTTGCCGATCATCCGCACGTCGGTGGATCACGGCACCGCGCTCGATCTCGCGGGCACGGGTCGCGCCGATTGCGGCAGCATGATCGCCGCGATCGACGCCGCCGTCACGATGGCGCGTCACAAGCGTCAAACGCGCGCGGCGTGATCCCGCGCCGCGCGGCCGCTTCATTCAAACGAGTATGTCGACCAAACATCAAGGCCATTTCGCGCGCAAGCGCTTCGGGCAAAACTTCCTCGTCGATCAGGGCGTGATCGATTCCATCGTCGATGTCATCGCGCCGAAGCGCGGCGAGCGCATGGTGGAGATCGGGCCGGGACTCGCGGCGCTCACCGAGCCGCTGATCGAGCGGCTGGCCACGCCCGAGTCGCCGCTGCATGCGGTCGAACTGGACCGCGATCTGATCGGCCGGCTGGAGAAGCGCTTCGGCGACAGGCTCGTCGTGCATTCCGCCGATGCGCTCGATTTCGACTTCGCGTCGCTCGCGCCCGAAGGCGAGAAACCGACGCTGCGTATCGTCGGCAATCTGCCGTACAACATTTCGAGTCCGCTGCTGTTTCACCTGACCACATTCGCGCACAAGGTGATCGACCAGCACTTCATGCTGCAGGATGAAGTGGTCGAGCGCATGATCGCCGAGCCCGCGAGCAAGGACTACGGGCGCCTCTCGGTGATGCTGCAATACCGCTACGTGATGGACAAGCTGATCGACGTGCCACCCGAGTCGTTCAATCCGCCGCCCAAGGTGAATTCCGCGATCGTGCGCATGATTCCGTTCGCGCCGCACGAGTTGCCCGAAGTCGACGAATCCACCTTGAGCGATGTCGTGAAGGCCGCGTTCGCGCAACGCCGCAAGGTGCTGCGCAACAACCTGGGCGCGTATCGCGACACGATCGATTTCGACGCCCTCGGCTTCGATCTCACGCGCCGTGCCGAGGAAGTGCCGGTCGCGGAATTCGTCGCGCTGGCGCAGGCGGTTCAGCGCGCGAAGGCCTGAACGCAACCGGCCTCCGACAGCAGTTTCATCAGCCGTTCCAGTCGCGCGCGCTGCCCGCGTTGCAGGCCGCGCGTCGCGCTCACCTGCTGCACGCGCGTGCGCCAGTAGGTCTGGCCGAACAGCGAATTCGCGCCTTCCGCGGACAGCACGCGCTCCAGATGCCCGATCGCGGCATCGACATTCCCTGGCGTGTAAGGGCTCGTGATCGTGACGTGCCAGTCGAGTGTTGTGTTCATCGTTATCCTCGTGTCGCGTTGAATCCGAGCGGCTGATTCTGCAGGCGGGGCGGGACATTCGGCGTCCCGAACCCGCGTCGCCGATCAGGACGCGATGTGTCCGAGTCGGCTGCTATGATCGTCGTCCCCATCGATGCGGGACAGAAAGACATCCTTCAAGGGAAGACAGCATGCGCTTCATTCACGCGGCGGACATTCATCTCGACAGCCCGTTGCATGGCCTGTCCGCCTACGCGGACGCACCCGCCGACATGCTGCGCAACGCCACGCGCGAGGCCTTCTCGAAGCTCGTGTCGGTGGCGGTCGATGAACAGGTCGATTTCATGGTGATCGCCGGCGATCTCTACGACGGCACCTGGCGCGATCACAACACGGGCATCTTCTTCTGCCGCGAAATGGGCCGGCTGCGCCGCGCGGGCATTCCGGTCTACGTGCTGTTCGGCAATCACGACGCCGAGAGCGAGATGACGAGCCAGCTTCAACTGCCCGACAACGTCCACACGTTCTCGACGAGAAAGCCGCAGACCTTTCGCATCGACGATCTGAAGGTCGCGTTGCACGGTCACAGCTTCAAGGAAAAAGCGGTCACGACGAATCTCGTCACCGGGTATCCCGTTCCTGTCGCGGGGTATTTCAATATCGGCGTGCTGCATACGGCGCTCGAAGGCGGCTCGATGCACGCGAGTTACGCGCCGTGCTCGGTCGCCGAACTGCACGCGAAGGAATATCAGTACTGGGCGCTTGGCCACGTGCATGAATACGCGATCTGGCAGGACGCCTCGACCATCGTGTTTCCGGGCAATCTGCAAGGGCGCAATATCCGCGAGACGGGCAGGCGCGGCGCGGTGATCGTCACGGTGTCGGAGACGGAAGCGGTGAGCGTCGAGCGGCTTTTCATCGACGTGCTGCGCTGGGAGTCCGTCGCGGTGGATGCATCGCAGGCGAGCACGCTCGATGAAGTCGCGCTCGCCGTCGGGCGTGCGCTCGAAGCGCTCGTCGAGTCCTCCGCGTCGTCCGTGCCGCACGCGGTGCGCGTGACGATCACCGGCGCGACCCAGGCGCACGGCGCGCTGTTCGGTCTCGAATCGCAATTGCGCGCGGAAGTGCTCGCGCAGATCGCGGCGATCAGCCACGACCGGCTCTGGCTCGAAAAAGTGAAGATCGCGACCGAGCCGCTCGCGCACAGCGAACCTGCCACCGGCCGCACCGATGCACTTGCCGATCTCCACGGCCTTCTGATCGAAGCCGAGTCCGACCCGGAGTTTCTGAGCATGTTGAAGGAGCGGCTCATCGCGCTCGCGTCGCAAGCGCCGAGCGAATTGCAGAAGTCGGTGCCGGAGCTCGAGCACGTGCGCAATGGCGAACTCGCAAAGCTCGTCGGTGAAGTGCGCTCCGGCCTGATCGCGCAATTGTCGGACGCGGAGTAAGCGATGCGCATCGGCAAGCTCGAACTCATCCGCTACGGCAAGTTCACCGATCACGCTGTCGAGTTTCCGGCGGCGGAACATGACTTCCATTTTGTGGTCGGCCCGAACGAGGCCGGCAAGTCGACCATCAAGAACGCGATCGCCGAATTGCTCTTCGGCATGCCGCACAGCTCGCCGCTCGCGTTCGTGCATCCGCAAAGCGATCTGCGGCTCGGTGCGTCGATCGAAACGGGCGGCGAGACGTTCGCGTTTCATCGCACGAAGAGCCGCAAGTCGTCGCTCAGCGCGCCGAACGGCGACGCGCTTGCCGCCGACGCGCTCGCACCGTTTATCGGCGCGGCCGACAAGAGTTTCTTCGAACAGATGTACTGCCTCGATCACACGGCGCTGATTCGCGGCGGGCAGAGCATTCTCGATGCATCGAGCGATGTCGGACAGGTGCTGTTCCAGTCGGCGGCGGGTATCGCGAGCCTCGGTGAAGTACGCCAGCGTCTCGCGGACGAAGCCGACGGCCTTTGGGCGAAGCGCAAGTCAGGCTGTGCGTACAACATCAGCCGGAAGCAATATGACGAAGCCACCGACGAACTGAAACTGGCCAGCGTGCGAACCGCGAAGTGGACGCGCGCGCATCACGCCGTCGAAGAGGCGGAGGAAAAGCGCCGCGAGCAGGATGCCGGCCGCGCGGAACTCGAAGCGCAGCGCGGCAAGCTGGAACGCGTGCGTCGCGTCGCGCCTTATCTGAACGTGTGGCGCGAGAAGGCAACGGAATTGCGCGAGCTGGGCGATGTCGTCGATCTGCCCGCGAACGCCGAAGCGACGCTGCAAGGCGCGCTGAAGCGGCACGCGGCTGCCCAGAGCGCGCTCGACGTGCACGCGAAAACAGCCGAACAGTTGCAGACGGATCTGGGCGCGATCCATATCGACCACGCGCTTCTTGCCGCGCAGACGCGCATTCGTGCGCTCGACGCCTCGCGGCAGCGCTCGGCGAATCACGCGAGCGAAATCGCGCGCCTCGAACAGGAAGTCGCGATGCGTCTGCGGCAGGTCGCGCAGGACGGCGCGCAACTCGGCTGGCCGCAGGACGAAGCGCTCGTGCGCCGCGCGATGCCGGGCGCGCTCGCGCTGCAAACGGTCACGAGTCTGATGCTGGAGCGCGGCGAACTCGAACTCGCCGCGCGCAACGCGCAGCAGGCAGCCGACGCATGCGCGGCACAGATCGATGCGCTGAAATCGAAGCTTGCCGGGATCGCGAGCGGCGATGTGTCGCCGGGTCTGCGCGCCGCGTGGCGCGCGGCGCAGCAATATCGCGACAGGCACGCGACCACCAAGCGCCTCGAAGACGCGAAGCGCGACGCGCAGCAACTGCTCGATGCGGGCATGGCGTCGCTCGGCCGATGGTCACGTCCGATCGCCGAATTGCAGGCGATGACGCTCCCGGCAGCCGAGCGCCTCGCCGCCTTGCGCGCGCAACGGCAGGATCTGGTGTCGCGGCTGACGCTTGCGGCCGATCGCGTGAAGGAGGCGCAGGAGACGCTCCACGCCACGCGCACCGAACTCGACGACCTGGTCGAAGCCCACGATGTCGTGACGGGCGAGCAGGTACGCGAAGCACGCGCCTCGCGCGATGCCGCATGGAGTGCGATCAAGTCCGGCGACGCCACGCTCGAACTCGCCGCATCCGGCTTCGAAACCGCGATGCATGCGGCGGACGGCCTGGCCGATCGTCAGCTCGGCTCGGTCGGTCATGCGACGCAACTGGCGGCGCTTACGCGCCGTGTCGCGAGCGAAGCATCGACGCTCGCGCGTCGCGAACTGGGCGCACGCGAAGCCGGGTCGGCGCTCGCGGCATTCGACGACGCGTGGCGCGCGCTCGCCGCGCAGTCGCACATCGCGGACATGTCGCTGGATGATGCGCCGTCGTGGATCGCATCGCGCGACAAGGCGCTGGCCGCGGCGCACGCGCTCGATGCGCGCACCGAAGAACTCGCCCGCGAATCCGCCGATGCCGACGCGCGGCGCACCGAACTCGCACGGCATCTCACGGAAGCGGGCGCGCCGGCCGACGCGGGCGCCGGTCTCGACATGCTGTGCGACGTGGCGGAGACGCATATCGGCGCGATCGACGAGGCGGCGGTGACGCGGCGTCACCTGTCGACGCAACTCGACGAAACGCAAGCCGAGCGCATCGCGCGGCAAAGCGGCGCGGAAGCGGCGCGCGAAGCATTCGAGCGCTGGCAACGCGAGTGGTCGGCGGCGATCGCGAAGGCGGGTTTTGCGAGTGCGGCGGATTCGCAGGCGGCGGCCGAAGCGGCCATCGACATCGTGAAGAAAATCGGCGAGCAGTTGACGCAGATCGATGCCATGCGCAGCGGACAGATCGACGCCATGCGCACGGCGCTCGCCGCGCTCGACGCCGATGCATCGCAACTCGCGCGCGAACTCGACGAATCGCTTGCGGCGCTCGACGCGAATGCGATCGCAACGGAACTGTCGGCGCGGCTCGATCGCGCGTTGGCCGCGCACGCCGAACTGGAACGCTTGAAGAAGGAGCATGCGTCGGCGAGCGAACAGGTGAATCACGCCCGCGCCGACGTGGAAGAGGCCCGCGCCATGTTGCGTCCGCTCTACGAACTGGCCGGGGTCGACACGCCCGACGTGCTCCAGGCGCTGATCATCCAGTCGCAGAAAAAGCGCGAGCTGAGCGCGGCCGTGGACGACGCGCGCGCCGCGCTCATCAAGGGCGGCGATGGCCTGTCGCTCGACGAGCTCGTCGCGGAAGTGGAGGGCGCGGACATGCCGAACGTGCAGGCGGAGCTTTCACGCATCGGCGCGGCGCTCTCCGAGTCGGTGAAACTCGCGACCGAAACGGCGGCCACGCTCGATGCCGCGCGCCGCGAACTCGACGGCATCGCAGGCGAAGCGAATGCGGCGCACGCCGAAGCGAAGCGCCAGGAAGCGCTCGCCGCGATGGCCGATGCCGCCGAACGTTTCGTGAAGGTCGAGACGGCATCCACGCTGCTCAAGTGGGCGATCGACCGCTATCGCGAACGCCGTCAGGGCCCGATGCTCTCACGCGCGAGTTCGATCTTCTCGGCGCTCACGCTCGGCACGTTCTCGCGGCTCGTCGTCGACTACGATCGTCAGCCGATGGCGCTCTCCGCGATTCGCGCGAGCGGCGAACATGTCGATATCGCCGGGATGAGCGAAGGCACGCGCGATCAGCTCTATCTCGCGCTGCGGCTCGCGGCGCTGGAAGAACACGGCGAGAAGGCGTCGGCGCTGCCGTTCGTCGCCGACGATCTCTTCATCAATTTCGACGACGGCCGTGCGCGCGCCGGCCTGCGCGTGCTCGCGCAGATCGCGAAACGCACACAGGTGATCTTTCTGAGCCACCACGATCATCTGGTCGATATCGTGCGCGACGTGTTCGGGCCGCAAGTGAACGTGCGCTACATGGGCTGAAGCATGCGGTCGAGCCGCATCAGCGTCTCGCGCGCGCCACCGGCGATGCCAACGCCCGAGCCCGGCGCGATCGCGTGCTCGCGCGGATTGATGCGGATGACGCGCGGCCCGTTGCGCTCGCTGAAGCGCCGGACCGTCGGCAGCGCGCGGCCCGCGCCGAGTTCGGCGACCACGAGATTTGCCACGCCGTGCAGCCACGCGGCGAGCCTGCGCTCCTGCTGCGCGGAGCGCGTGTCGATCCAGTTCCAGTCGCCGAACATGAGGATGTTCGGACGCGCGAGCGCGTGGCAATGCGGGCAGCGCGGCATGGCGTTGACGAGTTCGCAGCGCGTCTCGTCGACGAGCGGATCGAAGCCTTCGGCGGACCAGATATCGTTCGTGCAGGCGTCGATGCATTGCAGCGCGTCGATCGCGCCGTGACACTCGGCCACGCGCTCGGGCGCGAAGCCCGCGCGCTGGAACTGGCCATCGACATTGCTGGTAAAGACAAACGCGCCGTGCGGCATGCGCGCGGCCCAGCGCTTGAGCACATGAAAGCCGTCATGCGGCGCGGTCGCGCGATACAGCGCGAGCCGATGCCCATAGAAGCCCCACGCGAGCCGCGGATGCCGAACGAAGCCTTCGGGATTTGCCATCTCCTCGAACGAAAAGCCGTGACGCCGCAACGCCGGATACGCGCGCCAGAAACCTTCCGGGCCGCGAAAATCCGGCAACCCGGAGTCGACGCCCATGCCTGCGCCCGCGGTGATCAAGAGGCCGTCGGCATCGCGAATCCATTCGGTTGCCTGCTCGAAAAACGCGGCGTCGTTCATTGCGCGTCTGCCTGACCATAGCGGCTCGCGAGCTTGCGATAGTCTTGCGCGAATTCATCGCGCAGGACGCGCGGCGCGAGAATCTCCACGCCTGCGCCCAGCGCGCGCAGCCACCAGCGGAGCTTGAGGCTCGGCGTGACGGTGCCCGTGACTTTCATGCGGCCATCGGGGAGGGTGCCGATTTGCTGATCCTTCGACATCGGCGATTCGCGCAACTGATTGCCCGCATTGCCTTCGAAAGCGAGTTCGAGCAGTACCGGCGGCTCGGGCAAAAAGTCGAACACCTGCTGCGTCTCGATATATTTGCGAAGCTTGAAATCCTCGGGGTAGGTGAAGGACTCGCCGGACTCCGTCACCGAGCGAATGCGGTCGAGCCGGTAGAGCGTGCGCATCCATTCCGTCTCGCCTTTCTCGGGACGCGGCGCGCGACTCGGGTCCTGCGCGACCATGTACATCACGCCGGCCGATTCGACGAGCGCGAGCGGCCAGAGCGTTTTCGTTTTCGGATCGTTGCCTTGCTCGGGCTTTTGCTCCGCCTTGTACGCGGCGCGATACTGCACGAGCAATTCGCGCTCGAAGAAGGTGGCGGTCGCGACCGTCTGGAAGATCTCCGGACGCAGCTTCGGACGAATCAGCGTGAAGGCGCCGTCGACGGAATCGATTTTGTCCGCCCATGCGCGATAGATGCGGCTGTCCGCCTTTTCCTGCGAGAGCCGCGACTCGGCCGCCTTGAAGAGCGGATCGATATCACGCGTCACGGCGTTCGGCAGCTTGTTGCCCGCGAAGCGCTGAAGGATGTGAAACGCCACTGCTTCCGACGCGCTCATCAGGCCGCTGACGCCTTCCTGCAAGCCGTGCAGCCACGGCTTGCGCTGCCAGAGCAACTCGCGGCCATTGAGCATCGATACGACGCGCGCATCGGCTTCGAGCGCGGTGAGGTGGCGCTGCACCTTCTTCGTATAGCCGACGCGATGGCCGCGCTCTTCGAGACGCCTGCGGATTTCGGGCGTCGAAAGCCACGCGGTCGCGTCCCGTTCGGTGGGCAGCACGCGGAGGATGGCTTCGTCGAGGCTGGATGTCATGGGGACGGGAATGGGGCGGCAATGTCTCCGATTATAGGAAGAGGTGGGACATTTTGTGTCTCGATGGGGGAGGTGTCGGGACGGCACACGTGGGAGCGTGGCTAAGAACCGTGCGGTCCGCGTGCCTTATAAAGTTGCGCCTTCTGGTGGATTTTCGGCGCGACGCCGCTGTCAACGAGTTCTTCGATCACATGCTGTTCGACGGCGTCCATCGGACGCAACGAGGGACGCGCCTCCTTGAAAAACTCCATCGACAGCTTCGCGCCCGCAAGTGTGAGAGACAAGGCAACGTCAACGCATTCCAGCAGCATTGCTTGTTCGTCGCAAAGGGAATGCCGTTGATGCGCGACCATCTCTTGCGCTCGCTTGATGCTGGCAGCTATCTGGCCAATTCGATGGTCGATGCTAACCGCGCCGGTTGCGGTAAGAACTTTTCTTTTACCCATGCTCGCTCCTGTGTGAAGCCCGGAGCCGCGCCCTTCTACGAAGGGGCGGGCGGGAACAGTGACAAGGTTGGCAGACCGGGACAAGTAGAACCATACCGGCAACCCTTGCGGGTTCCCTGCCACGTCCCGCCCATAGACGAGACAAAGCACCGCGCGCCGTGGTCAAAGTCGGTGCGTGGGGTCAATCGCTAGCCCGCATTGCGCGGGCGTCGCGGGTTCTAACTTCTTGTCTGACAGGCTGCCAAGCCTGTTTCCAGCGCAACCACGCGCCGGACTTCACAGAATACGGCATGACCCCGCGCGGCCGATTCTATAGTGCTGTCAAAATTTGTCTTTGCCGCACGAAGCAGTGCCTACACGGAAGCCACAAAACAAAAAGCCCGGTCGCAATGACCGGGCTATCTGCTTGATTCTTTGGTAGGCCGTACGGGATTCGAACCTGTGACCAACGGATTAAAAGTCCGCTGCTCTACCAGCTGAGCTAACGACCCGAAAGAGGCGAAATTATAATCTCAAATTCAGATATCCGTCAACCCGTTTCGGTCGAAGAATAGCCTGATTCCCGAAAGAAAAACGCCCGCGGCTTCATTACCCGCGGGCATTCTCCTCGAGAGGCGCGAAACAGGGATGCTTCGCTTACTTCACCTGCGACATCTTGCTCTGCGCGGTCTGCGCGACTTCCGTGCCGCCGTACTGCGAGATGATCTGCTGAAGCGTCTGCTTGGCAGCCGCCTTCTGACCTTGCTCGATCTGGTTGTTCGCGATTGCGAGCAACGCTTCGGGCGCTCGCGGATGCGTCGGATAGCTCTTCACCAGGTCTTGCCAGATCGCAGTCGATCCCTTGTAGTCGCGCTGCGCATAGAGCGCGTTGCCGAGCCAGTACCGGGCCGTCGGCTGATACGGACTCTGCGGATACTTCGCCACGAACGCCTTGAACGACGCTGCGGCGTTCTTGTAGTCACCGTTACGGAACTGAGTCGACGCTGCGTTGAACGCTTCCGTCTCGCCTGGCTGCACCGAGCCGGTTACACCGTCGACCGTCTCTTGCTGCGGCTCGAACTTCTTCAGGCGCGTGTCGAGATCGGAGTAATAGTCCTTCTGCTGCTTCTGCAGCGTTCCGACCTGATTAGCCAGATCCTCGTTCTGGCCGCGAAGCGTCGCGACTTGCTGATTGAGCTGGTCGAGACGGTTCGATTGATCGAGGATCGTGCGCTGCGCCGCCTGCAACTGATTGGACAGGCTGTCAGTTTTCGTGCGCAGGTCGAGCACGGCTTTACGCGCTTCGTTGTCGTCGAAGACGCCGGCGTGCGCGGGCACGCTCAGCATCGTCGAACCGAGGACGCACGCGGCTGCGGCCACGCGCAGCAGGGGAAAGCGATACAACATAGGGCGACTCACCCGTGACTGGTTACGTTAAGTTGATTACTGCTGGTACACGAGGTCCGCACGGCGGTTCTGTGCCCACGACGATTCGTCGTGACCCGTCGCCGTCGGCTTTTCCTTGCCGAGGCTCACGGCTTCCATTTGCGAATCGGCGACGCCCATCAGCGACATTGCACGACGCACGGCTTCCGCACGCTTCTGGCCGAGGGCCAGGTTGTACTCGCTCGTGCCGCGCTCGTCGGTGTTGCCCTGGATCAGGACGTGACGCTCCGGATGGCTCTTCAGGTACGACGAGTGTTGCTGCAGCAGCGGCTGATAGTCGTCCTTCACGGCATAGCTGTCGAAGTCGAAAAAGATGCTGCGCTTGGCGAGCGGGCTGTTCGGATCGTTCAGCGGGTCGATGTTGACCTGCTGCACGTCCGTCGGGTTCGGCTGCGTGCCGACTGCACCCTTGTTCTGGCCTTCGTCGAGCTTCACGCCCGAGTGACACGCCGCCAATGCGCCGACCATTGCAACTGCCAGGCCGATACGAAGTTTCGACATCATGGTACCTCTCCTTGTGTTGTAGCTGAACGTTGTTTGTGAAACGTTATTGCTGGACTTATTGCATGAACGGACCCCAGGACGGCTCGCGCACCACACCGCCCTGTACGGACAAGACTTGCCGCGTGCGACCGTCGGTCGAAACGGCTGCCAACACGCCACGTCCGTTCACTTGGGTGGCGTAGAGGATGTACTGACCATTCGCCGCAAAGCTCGGCGACTCGTCATGCGTCGTGTCGGTCAGCCCCGTCGCCGTGCCGGACGCGAGGTCCTGCAGATACAGCTTGAAGCCGCCGCCCGTGCGCGAAATGTACGCGAGTTGCTTGCCGTCCGGACTCACGCGCGGGCTCGTGTTGTAGCTGCCCGCAAACGTGACCCGCTGGGCCGAGCCGGCGCTTTCACCCGCCGCCGGCATCTTGTAGATCTGCGGTTGGCCGCCGCGATCGCTCGTGAAATAAATCCAGTTGCCATCGGGAGAGAAGAACGGCTCGGTGTCGATGGAACTGCCTTGCGTCAGACGGCGCAGGCCGGAGCCGTCTGCATTGACTTCGAAAATCTGCGTGTTGCCGGTGCGCGAGAGCGCGACCGCGAGCTTGCGGCCATCAGGCGACCACGCCGGGGCACTGTTGTTGCCCTTCTGATTCGACACGACCACGCGACGTCCCGTCGGCAGATCGTGGATGTACACCACCGGCTTCTTCTTCTCGAACGACACATATGCGACCTTCGTGCCGTCCGGCGACCACGCCGGTGAAATGATCGGTTCCGGGCTGGACAGGGCGATCTTCGCGTCCTGTCCGTCCGAATCCGAAATCTGCAATTGATAGCGGCCGCCCGTCTGAATCACATACGACAGACGCGTTGCGAACGCGCCGCGACCGCCGAGCAGCTTCGCGTAGATGTAGTCGGCGATCTTGTGCGCGCTCATGCGCAGTCCGCTTTCGGCGCTGACGAGCGACAGGCCGCCGAGATTCTGCTGCTTGACGGTGTCGTAGAGACGGAAGCGCACTTCGTACTGGCCGTTCGGCAGCTTGTTCACGCTGCCCGACACGAACGCATCCGCGCCTTTTGCCTTCCAGGCGCCGAGGTCGACCGAATCGGTTTCCGACACGGGCGTGCCGCCCGCGTCGATATTCGTGAACTTGCCGCTTCTCTGCAGATCCTGGCGAATGATCGCGCTGACCTGCTGCGGCGAACTCGCTTCATTGGCGAAATTGGCTGTCGCGATCGGAAACTGGGTCGAACCGACGCCGGTCACGAGTACGTTCAACTGGGCGTGCGCGGCGGTGCCGGCTGCGATCAGGCAGGACGCGACCAGCGTTTTCAGGCCAAGCTTCGTCATCAAACTCATGCTGTATAGGTTCCAGATAAAAGCGTTTTCAAGTGTCCGCGGACTGCAGAACAGACCCGCGGGCGCACAATTCGTTCCCGCTGCTTAATGCGTGCTTACAACGCGTCTCTCGGCGATTCTCACGATCAGCCTCCTGCCGGACGCAGGGTAATTGTGAAATGGTCGGGCGCCTTGTCGTCGATGTCCCTAGGCATCGGGTCCGAGCGCTGGACCGCGCGCAACGCCGCTTGATCCCACTGCTCGTTGCCGCTGGAGCGCGTGATGGTCGCTGACAGCAGCGTGCCCGACGGCGAGCAACGCACCGACACCACGGTCTCGAGCCCGGCGGTTTCGCCCGCCCACACGATATTCGGCCGCACGCGACGCTGGACCTTCTCGGCGTACCCCGGCGAGGTCGCATTGCCGCCCGCGCCCTTGCCGGTGCCGCTCTTGGCCAGACCTTCACCGCTTCCCGCCGTGCCGCCGCCCAACTGACCTTGCAGTTGCGCGAGACGCGCCTTGCGTTCGGCATCGACCTTGGCTTTCGCTTCCGCATCGGCCTTGGCCTTCGCCTGCGCGGCCGCCTTCGCCTTCGCATCGGACTCAGCCTTGGCCTTGGCTTGCGCGTCGGCCTTCGCCTTGGCTTCCTGCTGGTCCTTCTGCTCCTTGAGCTGTTCCTGCTTCTGCGCTTCGGCCTGCTGTTGCTGTCGCTGCTTGTCCTGCTGCGCCTTCTGTTGCTGCTGCTTCTGCAGTTCGGCCTGACGCTGCTGCTCGATCTGCTTCTGCTTGTCCTGCATCGCCTTCTGCGTGGCGGCCGCAGCGGCGAGTTGCTGCTGGCGCTTCTCTTCCGCATCCTGACGAGCCTGTTCCTGCTGACGGCGCTGCTCGGCGAGCTGCGCCTCACGCGCGGTCGCTTCCTGCTGCTTGCGCTTTTTCTCCTGCAACGCGATGTCCGCTTCCTCGTCCTTCGCGGGCGGCGGCGCGGGCTGCACCTTGACCGGCGCGGGCGGCGGCGGCGCGGGGCGGGGCGTCGGCGTGGACGTGTCTGGAATCTCGGTCCAGATTTCGGCTTCCGAGCCCGCGGGCGTGTTGTTCTGCCAGTTGATGCCGTGGTACAGCAGCCAGCCGAGCAGCAGGTGCATCAACGCCGCGAGCGCGAACGCCTTGCCCGTGCCGCGCTCGCGCGGCGGGCGAATCGGTCGCGCGGACGATGCGCGTGTCTGCCTGTGCAAAAGGGTCATTGCGATTTGACGAGCAATCCGACGCGTTTCACGCCGCGCGCCTTCATATCGGACATCACGTTCATCACGACTTCATACTTCACGGTCTTGTCCGCCGCGATCACGACGGGCTGATCGGGATGCGATTCCTGACGATTGAGCACAAAGGTATTGAGCGCATCCTTCGTCATCTTCTGCTCCTGCGCCGCGCCGCCTTCTTCCTTGTAGCGCACGGTCATGCTGCCGTCGGCCTTGATGTTGATGACGAGCGGCGGCTGCTGCTCCTGCGGCTGGGCGTTGCCGACGGTCGGCAAATTGATGATGGACGGCGAAACGAGCGGCGCCGTCACCATGAAAATGACGAGCAGCACGAGCATCACGTCGATGTACGGCACGACGTTGATGTCGGCCATTGCGCGGCGCGAGCTGCCGCGCATGCTGGAACGATTGGGGCCTGCCATCGCGGACTCCTTCTCTTAGTGCGCCTGACGCTGCAGGATGTTCGAGAACTCTTCGATGAAGGTCTCGAAGCGGATCGCCAGACGGTCGATATCGTGCGCGTAACGGTTGTACGCGACCACGGCCGGAATCGCGGCGAACAGGCCGATCGCGGTGGCGACGAGCGCCTCGGCGATGCCCGGCGCCACGTTCGCGAGCGTTGCCTGCTGAACGTTGGCGAGGCCGCGGAAGGAGTTCATGATCCCCCAGACCGTGCCGAAAAGACCGATATACGGACTCACCGAGCCCACCGACGCGAGAAACGCGAGATTTGCTTCGAGCACGTCCATTTCGCGCTGGAAGGCGGCGCGCATCGCGCGGCGGGAGCCGTCGAGGATCGCGCTGGGATCGGTGATGCGGCGTTCCTTGCCTTTCAGGAATTCGCGCATGCCGGACTCAAAGATACGCTCGAGCGCGCCGATGGTGTGACGGTTGTTCGCCGCGCTCTGATAGAGCGCCTGCAGGTCGCCGCCCGACCAGAAATCGCGCTCGAAACGCTCGGTTTGTGCGCGCGCGCGGCGAATGGCGAACCACTTGCGGAAAATGAAGGTCCACGACAGCAGCGAGAGCAGCAGCAGCAGCGCCATCACGGCCTGCGCGAGCAGGCTCGCGTGAATGACGAGAGAAATGATCGACAGGTCTTGTGTATTGTTCATAAAGGTCCGCTGTTACGTCCCGGAAGGGGCGTCCGGTCAAAGCGTCATGCTTTCGTGAAATGGATGTGAATCAAACGAAAGCCGCGCCATGGCCGGCTCATGCTCGTTAGTGCTTCCTCTGTTCCCGATGCCATGGTTCGCTTCGGGGTGCGATGCGTTCATCGTTCAGGCTCGGTCCGCGTTTGCGCCGCATGACGCGGCGGCGTGCGGGCCGCGTTTCAATCCGTCGAGCACCGCATCCGGAATGGCGGCCGGGCGCATCGACGCGCGATCCACCGACGCGACGCGAATATCGCCGCTCGCGAGCAGCACGCCGTCGCGCCACGCTTCCTGATGAAAATCCACCGATGCACGGCCGAGCCGTTCGATGCGGCTCACGACGCGAATGACGTCATCCAGACGCGCCGGCGACGAATATTCGACGGACGTGCGTCTCACGACGAACACGAGGCCGTTCGAATCCGCGAGACGCTGCTGGTCGATGCCGCACGCGCGCAGCCATTCGGTGCGCGCCCGCTCGAAGAACTTCAGGTAGTTCGCGTAGAAGACGATGCCGCCGGCGTCGGTGTCCTCGTAATACACCCGAACCGGCCACTCGAAAATCGACGGATCACTCACCTTTGCGCCGCTCCGCCCGCGCGGAGGCGGCCAGGCACGCTCCGGCTTGCATTTTGACAAATATTCATCGGCGGCATTTTACCGGAACCGGAAGCACGCCTGCCAAATCCTTAGGCATATCCCGGAATCAGCCGCGGTGAATTTGCAACGGTGCGAAGGTCTGGGCGATCGGCATCATCTCGATTGCGTTGATGTTCACGTGCGCCGGACGCGTCGCAATCCAGTAGATCGCATCGGCGACATCTTCGGGGGTGAGCGCCTGCACGTCCTTATAAACAGTGGCGGCCTTGCTGTCGTCGCCCTTGAAGCGCACGTTCGAAAATTCGGTGCCGCCCACCAGTCCCGGTTCGATGTCGGTCACGCGCAAGGCCGTGCCGGCGACGTCGGAACGCAGATTCAGGCTGAACTGCCGCACGAACGCCTTGCTCGCGCCGTACACATTGCCGCCGATATACGGATACGTGCCGGCCACCGAGCCCATGTTGAACACGTGACCGCGATTTCGCTCGATCATGCCCGGCAGGATCGCATGCGTGACCGTCACGAGGCCCGTGCAGTTCGTCTCGATCATGTTCTTCCAGTCGTCGAGATTCGCGCGTTGCGCGGGCTCCAGACCGAGCGCGAGACCGGCGTTGTTCACGAGCACGTCGATCTGGGCGAATGCCTCCGGCAGCGACGCGATGGCGCTGCGGACCGCGTTTTCGTCGCGCACGTCGAGCTCGACGGGCAGGAGCGCGTCGCCGAGTTCGTTCGACAAAGCGACGAGACGTTCCTTGCGGCGCGCGGCGGCGATCACGCGATGGCCGCCTTTCACGAAGGTGCGGGCGATGGCGGCGCCGAATCCGGCAGACGCGCCGGTGACAAAAACGATCATGAGCGGACTCCGAATGAGAGGTGACAGGCCGGGCCGGACCGCGTCCGGCAACGGCGCAAAGCGTACTTCCATTGGTGCGGCGCGGCAAGCAATCGAATGCGCGAACGATCGTGCTTTAAATGCGGCTCCATACGCGCGGAGTGGGGCGGGAAGCCGGTTGCCTAAAGCATGCCCGCCCATTAAACTACAACGCTCAAACCCCGCGTGACTGGCGATAGAATCTTCGGATTCAAGGTGGAGCGACCCACCAGGAAGCGCGGAGCGTCGTTTTGCCGTTCGCCTGGGCAGCTGAGATCCGCACGCCGTCGCTGCGTTGCTGGTGGCTGTCCGTTCCGCGAAACCGGATTCATCCTCTATCCGTCGCGCCTGGACTCCATCGGTTTCCAGCGTCTTTTGCGTCTGCTTCAAACGGGGCGCGCGCGCGATCCGGTCAACCTGTTTTGATCTCACGGAAAACGTATGTTTGACAGAGCCGAAAGTACCCTCGCCAATGTCGATCCCGAATTGCTCAAGGCGATCGAGCAGGAAAACCGCCGCCAGGAAGATCACATCGAGCTGATCGCGTCGGAAAACTACACGAGCCCGGCCGTGATGGCTGCGCAGGGCTCGCAACTAACGAACAAATACGCCGAAGGCTATCCCGGCAAGCGCTACTACGGCGGCTGCGAGTATGTCGACATCGTCGAGCAGCTCGCGATCGACCGCGTGAAGCAGCTCTTCGGCGCCGAAGCGGCGAACGTGCAGCCGAACTCCGGCTCGCAGGCCAACCAGGGCGTGTTCTTCGCGGTGCTCAAGCCGGGCGACACGATCATGGGCATGAGCCTCGCCGAGGGCGGCCACCTGACGCACGGCTCGCCCGTCAACATGTCGGGCAAATGGTTCAACGTGGTGAGCTACGGCCTGAACGCAGCCGAGGACATCGACTACGACAAGACCGAAGCGCTCGCCAAGGAGCACAAGCCGAAGCTGATCGTCGCGGGCGCGTCGGCGTTCTCGCTGCGCATCGACTTCGAGCGTCTTTCGAAGATTGCGAAGAGCGTCGGCGCTTACTTCATGGTCGACATGGCGCACTACGCCGGTCTCGTGGCGGCGGGCGTGTATCCGAATCCGGTGCCGCACGCGGATTTCGTCACCACGACCACGCACAAGAGCCTGCGCGGCCCGCGCGGCGGCGTGATCCTGATGAAGGCCGAGTTCGAGAAGCAGATCAACTCGGCAATCTTCCCGGGCATTCAGGGCGGACCGCTCATGCACGTGATCGCGGCGAAGGCCGTCGCGTTCAAGGAAGCGCTGTCGCCGGAGTTCAAGACGTATCAGCAGGCCGTGATCGACAACGCGCGCGTGCTCGCGGAGACGCTCGTGAAGCGCGGCCTGCGCATCGTGTCGGGCCGCACGGAAAGCCACGTGATGCTCGTCGACCTGCGTGCCAAGAAGATCACCGGCAAGGCAGCGGAAGCCGCGCTCGGCGCCGCGCACATCACGGTCAACAAGAACGCGATTCCCAACGATCCGGAAAAGCCCTTCGTGACGAGCGGCGTGCGCCTCGGCTCGCCCGCGATGACCACGCGCGGTTTCGGCACGAAGGAAGCGGAGATCGTGGGTAACCTGATCGCCGACGTGCTCGACAATCCGGAAGACCAGGCGACCATCGAGCGTGTGCGCACGCAAGTGGCCGATCTGACCAAGCGTTTCCCGGTCTACCGTTAATTCGCGAGCACAACGCCGATGCGCTGCCCATTCTGCCGACACGAAGATACCCAGGTCGTGGATTCTCGCGTGTCGGAGGATGGCGCAGCCATTCGGCGGCGAAGGCGTTGTCCCGCGTGCGACAAGCGTTTCACCACGTATGAACGCGTGGAACTGGCGTTGCCGACCGTCGTCAAGAAGGACGGCAGCCGCACCGAGTTCGACCGTCGCAAGATCGTCGCGAGCATGCAGCTTGCGCTGAGAAAGCGCCCGGTCGCAGCTGATGCGATCGACGCCGCCGCATCCCGCATCGAGTATCAGTTGCTCGGCAGCGGCGAGCGCGAAGTGCAGAGCGAACGTCTCGGCGAACTCGTCATGAACGAGTTGCGGCAGCTCGACACCATCGCCTACGTGCGTTTCGCTTCGGTCTACAAGCGTTTCGAAGACGTCTCCGAATTCGAAGACGTGCTCGATGAATTCCGGCGCGCCGCGCCGAAGAAGTCGAGTTCGCGCAAGCGCTGATTCCTTTTTCGCATCGATTCTCTCCCTGGCCTGATTCCTTTCGGTCGCTCGCGCAGTGTGCCGGGCATCGGATGACGTGAACACTCGTCCATTCGGCTAATGGTGGCGCGCATTCTTTCTCGCTAGATTGGGTCTTTCGGCTCGATTCGATCGATAAGGAATGCAGATGACACGCGCTTCAAATCAAGGCTTCACGCTCGTCGAATTGTGCGTGGTGCTCGCCGTGATGGCGGTCCTGGCGACGTTCGCCGCGCCGTCGTTCGTCGCCTGGCAGATGCGCGATCAGGTCGATGCCCGCTCGCGCGCGCTCTTTTCCTCGCTGTCGCTGGCCCGTGCCGAATCCGTAAGGCGCGGCGCGCGCGTCACGCTTTGCCGGATCGACGCGTCGCGTCATTGCCTCGCGGCGGGGCGAAGCTGCGAGGCGGGCATCACGGACTGGTCGTGCGGATGGGGCTTGTTCGTCGATCGCGACGGCGCCGCGACGCTCCTGCACATGCAGCCAGCGATGACGTCGATCGCCATCGCTGCGACATCGACCGAACTGTCGTTCACGCCGCCCGCGGGGCAGGTGATCGGCGGATTTCGCAGCTTCGACTTCGGTCCGCGCGGCGCCGGCGCCGCCGCGAATACCGCGTCGCGCCGATGCATCCGGCTCGCGGCGGGCGGCCGCGCGCGCATGACGCAGGGCGCTTGCGGAGCGTCGGCATGAAGGGCGCACAACGTGGAGATTCGCTGATCGAAGTGATGATCGCGCTGATGCTCACGGCGGTTACCGCGCTCGGGCTCGTCTCGGTGCAAAGCGCGCTCGCGCGTGGTGAGCGGGCGGCGTTGCTGCGGGAACGCGCGGCGCTCGTCGCGGATTCGATCGCGGAAGGCATTCGCAGCGAGACGGACCGCGCCGCGATCGTGCCGCAATGGCAGGCGAGGGCGTCGTCGATGCTGCCTGCGGGCGATGTCGCGGTGTCCGATCGCGCGGATGGCGTGCGCATCGCGACGGTTAGCTGGCGCGCGGACGACCGGTCCGACCCGTGTCCCGAACCGCAGGCGAGGCCGCTCACCTCATGTATCGCGGTGGCGTTCGCACGATGACGCCACGCCTTTTCTCATCGCGCGGCCACACGCTCCTGGAAATGACGATCGCGCTCGCGCTCGGCATGTTGATCGTGACCGGATTGCTGTCGCTCTATCGCGGACAGCGCGCCGCATTCGATCGCGCCGCCGACGCCGCCCGCATTTACGACGCCGGGTCCGTCGCATTGGACGTGCTGGGCCAGCAGCTCCAGATGGCCGGTTTCGCGTCGGGCCGGGACTCGAATGTCGAAGCGCCGATATTCGGCTGCGCACAAGGCCGCGTGGTCGGCGCGGAGTCGGGGGCATCGTGCGAGTCACTTGCCGGTCGCTCGGACGGCCTGCAGGTTCGCTACGCCGCCGATGTCGTGTCCACATGGCCGTCGACCGGAAGCGTGCCGACGGATTGCATCGGCCAGACCGTCTCCGACGCCATCGTCACGAACCGCTTCTACGCGAAGGCCAGCACGTCGACCGGCGAGCCCGAGCTTTATTGCGAGGGCGGCGGCAGACAGGCGCAGCCAGTCCTCGAGGGCATCGAACGGATTCGCGTGATGTATTGGCGGGCGGGTTCGCCATCGGCGCTGGACGCATCGGCCATCGCGCGCGATCGCTGGCGCGATGTCTACGCCGCGGACATTTGCGTGCTCGTGCGCGGCTTCGCCATCCACGCGAAACAGAGGACGAACTACACCGACTGCAACGGCTCGCCCGCTTACGCCGACGACGGCCGCGTTCGCCAGGTCTTCTGGCGGCGCGTCACGATACGCAATGCGCCGGCCATGACGTCCGGGGGCACGCAATGAAGCGACGTTCCCTGACACGCGGCGCCACGCTGCCGATCGTCCTGATTCTCGCCACGACGATTCTGGTCACGGCGGGCGCGTGGTTGCAGACATCGCTCGTGGCGGCACGCGCGGGCATCGCGACGCGCGAGCGCGTGCAGGCGTTCCATGCGGCGGACAGTGCACTGATCCGATGCAGCCAGATGCTGTCGCTCGCGCTGCCGCCGATGAGCCAGTCACTCAGCGACGAACCGTCTCGGTGGCGCGCAAAGACATCGTTCGAAGGACCGGCCGCCGTCGCGATCACGCCGTTCGCCGCATGGCCCTACGCGCGTCGTGCGCCGCAATGTCTGATCGAATCGTGGGCGAGTGCGTCGTATCTCATCACTGCGCGAGGTTTCGGTGCAGCCGCAGATTCCGAGGCGTGGCTTCAACTGCGAATCGATATCGTCGACGGCGCGAACACGCAGCACTGGCGGCGGGTCGTCGCCAGGCCCTTTTGAGGAATCAGAATGAACGAGTGCAAGAGCGAAAGAGGCTTCAGTCTTCTGGAATTGATGATCGCGCTGGGCGTCGCGGCGATCATCGCGACATTCGCGATTCCGGCGTATCGGACGTATGTGGTGAAGGCGCATCGACTCGACGCTGCGTCGGCGCTGGTGCGCGCAGTTCAGTTCGTCGAAACGTCGCGTCTTGCGCAAACGTCGGAAAGCGGTGAGGCGATCACGCTCGGCGCAGGGCTCGACCGTGCTCCTTCGGGCGGGGCGGCCGTGTACAGCGTCACGGTGCTACCGGAATCGTCGGCCAACGGCGGCTACGCAATCGAGGCCGTGCCTGTGGCGTCCGGCGCGATGCAGGACGACGCCTGCGGCGCCTTCGTCATCGACGCGACCGGGCTACGCTGGAATCACCCGCCCGGCGCGACCACGCCGCTCGATGCGGCGCAGTCGGCGTCCTGCTGGGGGAAGGGTTGATGCGGGAATCAGAATACCGTCGGATCGACGGCGTCGCTGGCGGTGGTCTCGGGCGCGGCGGTCTTCATCTGCTGATAGATGCGCCAGCCTTCCCATCCGGCGAGCGCAAGACCGCCCCATTTGAGCGCGGGTTTCGCGCTGCGCAGCAGCTTGGTCCTCACCGGCTTGGTGAGCACGAGCGACGCGATCGAGCCGATGACCGGATACTGCTTGAGCAGCATGCCGATATTGCCCGAGCCGAGCAGCGAACCGAGCATGCCGCCGATCCCGCCCGCAGGCGCGCGGCGCTTGCCCCAGCGGCGCGATCCGCCACCCGGCATCAGAAAGCGCAGAAAGCTGAAATGCGTGACGGACGAGCGCAGATCATATGTGGCCTGTCGCAGTTCCATGCGCTCGACATCCGCGCGCGCGATCAGCAGTTCCTTGCGCAGCGCGCGCATGTGCGGCGTGCGCAGTTTCTGCATTTTGTCGCGTTTGGGCGACCTGAAGGTGTCGTCGTGTTGGCTCATGGCTTGGTATGGGCGCGGGGATCAGCGGAACGTGTCGCGGTCCTTGCGGAACTCGGCAAGCGTGTCGTCGAACATGTTCGGCGCATCGCGCAGATTGCTGCGTGCGCGCAGGCCGCACGCAATCGCGATCAGCGCGTACAGCAAGGTGATGCCGCCGAGCGCCTGCCAGCGATACGTGTCCCAGAAGAAAATGGCGATGAGCACCGTGAGCGAGATGAGCGCCATCATCGCGAGCATCATGGCGGCGAGCCCGAGGAAAAGCACGCCGATGAGCCGCTCCTTTTCCTCCTGAAGCTCGATGCCGATGAGTTCAAGGCGCGTCTCGAAGATGGCGAAGGCGGAGCTCAGAATTCGTCGCAACGGTCCGGGGGACGGTTGCTGCGTTGGCCGTTCGGTCGTCATGGCTTGGATGCGAGAAGCGCGTTGGTGCCGCTTTTTTGTAGTTCCGGTCGGCGCGTGAAGCAGCCGGCCGGTGCGAATGTCGAGCCGCGCGCCCGGGCAAGGCGCTCGCGGTTCAGTCCAACGGGGACCACGACAGAAAGCTGGTTAGCAATCCGCGGGCCATTGAGGCGAGAAGACGGCCGCTCGCGCTTACCTGCGGTTGATCAGAAGCCCGATCACCATGCCGATCCCCGCCGCAATGCCGATGGACGCCCACGGATGCTCGTGCACGTAATCATCCGTGGCGCGCGCGGCTTTCTTGCCGCGCTCGATCACGACGACCTGAGCGTCGGCGGCTTTTTCCTTCGCCTGCTTGAGCCGGGTGAGCGCTGTCTCGCGCAATTCGGAAGCGCGTTCACCGGTGGCGGTGGCGGCTTGCTTCAAGAGATCTTCGGCGTCAGCGAGAACGTTTTTGATATCCGACATGAATCGCTCCTTGTTGATTTCTGACATTAAAGGCTCCAATCGATAACGCTACGCGCATCGTAACCAAAGATGGGATCGCTGACGAGGAGGCGTGCGTCCTGCCGCGCGTGTTGACGCAGGTTCCGTTCCAGTCCTCCGGCGCCTCGTCAATATATCGACACCGCTTGAGATTGATGCGATCTGACCCGTAAAAGTTTCAGCCGCGTATCGAAAGTTACAAACCCACATGCCCGAATGCGCGCCCAAAAGACAAAAGGGCCGACGCACACTGGCGCCGGCCCTTCGCGATTGTGAATGAAGCCTGTTTAGAAAAACGCCTGAATGCCCGTTTGCGCACGGCCGAGGATCAACGCGTGAATATCGTGCGTGCCTTCGTACGTATTCACCACTTCGAGATTCACGAGGTGGCGCGCGACGCCGAATTCATCGGAGATGCCGTTGCCGCCGAGCATGTCGCGCGCGAGCCGGGCGATATCGAGCGCCTTGCCGCACGAATTGCGCTTCATGATCGACGTGATCTCGACCGCAGCGGTGCCTTCATCCTTCATGCGCCCGAGACGCAGCACGCCTTGAAGGCCGAGTGTGATTTCGGTCTGCATGTCGGCGAGTTTCTTCTGGATCAACTGGTTCGCCGCGAGCGGGCGACCGAACTGCTTGCGATCCAGCGTGTATTGCCGCGCGGTGTGCCAGCATGCTTCGGCGGCGCCGAGCGCGCCCCAAGCGATCCCGTAACGCGCCGAGTTCAGGCAGGTGAACGGGCCTTTCAGGCCGCGTACATCGGGCAGGATGTTTTCTTCGGGAACGAACACTTCGTCCATCACGATTTCGCCCGTGATCGACGCGCGCAAGCCGACCTTGCCGTGAATCGCCGGCGCCGACAGACCCTTCCAGCCTTTCTCCAGGATGAAGCCGCGAATCTCGTCGCGGCCGTCTTCTTCCAGCTTCGCCCAGACGACGAACACATCCGCGATCGGCGAGTTCGAGATCCACATCTTCGTGCCGGAAAGCGAATAGCCGTTCTGCACCTTCTTCGCGCGCGTCGTCATGCCGGCCGGATCGGAGCCCGCGTTCGGCTCGGTAAGCCCGAAGCAGCCGATCCACTCGCCGCGCGCGAGCTTCGGCAGATACTTTTCCTTTTGCGCCTCGCTGCCGAAGGTGTTGATTGGCACCATCACGAGCGACGATTGCACCGACATCATCGAGCGATAGCCCGAATCCACGCGCTCGACCTCGCGCGCGATCAGGCCGTAGCACACGTAGTTGAGGCCCGGACCGCCATATTGCTCGGGGATCGTCGGTCCGAGCAGACCCAGCTCGCCCATTTCGCGGAAGATCGCCGGATCGGTCTTTTCCTCGCGAAACGCCTGCATCACGCGCGGCTGCAGCTTGTCCTGCGCGTAAGCGCGCGCAGCTTCGCGCACCATGCGTTCGTCTTCGGTCAGTTGCTGATCCAGCAAGAGCGGATCTTCCCAGTTGAAACGGGCGGCGTCGGCCATGTGCTATCTCCTGATTTCATCGAAAAGCGCCGGGGCGCGTCGGGTTCCACGCGGTTTCCTCGATCGGCCGGCGCACGGGGCGCTTGACATGAGTTCCGCTAAGCGAAACAATGTTTTGCAAATCCAGTTCCGAGTTTATCACCCGATGCCAGCCGATTCCAACCGAAATTCAGCGTCGATTTCATCGCGCCATCTGTCGTCCGAGGACATCGACGAGCGCAAGTTCGTCGTCGCGCTGGCGCGCGGGCTCGATCTGCTGCGCGCGTTCCGTCCCGGCGAGACACTCCTGGGCAATCGGGATTTCGTCGAGCGCACGGGTTTGGCGAAGGCGACGGTCAATCGTCTCGCCTACACGCTGACGACGCTCGGCTATCTGCGCTTCGACGAGCCCGCGGGCAAGTACGCGCTCGACACGGGCGTGCTGTCGCTCGGCTTCACGTTGCTCGCGGGTGCCGACACGCTGGAACTCGCACGCCCGCACATGCGCGCGCTCGCGCGGGAGATCGGCGCGGCGGTGTCGCTCGGCTGCCGCGACGGGCTCGACATGATCTATCTGGAAACCATCCGGAGCGAAACGGCGCTGACGCTTGGCCTCGCGCCCGGCTCGCGCCTGTCGATGCTCACGAGTTCGATGGGCCGCGCGTATCTCGCCGTGCAGGAACCGGCGGCGCGCGAGGCGCTGTTCGAAGAGCTCGGGAAGAACGAGGGCGAGGCAAAGGTCGATGACGCCCGCCGCGCGATCGAGGATTTCGCGCGCGACGGCTGCTGCTATTCGTTCCGCGACTGGCACGACGATGTCAATGCCATCGCTGCGCCGTTTCGGGATCTGCGTAATGGGCGGTGGCTCGTGCTGTCGAGCAGCGGGCCGGCGTCGTCGATGGGTGAGGCGTATTTTCGTGAGACCATTGGGCCGAGGCTGAAGGCGCTGGCCGCGCGGCTTGCGTAGAGTGTGTGTTGGTTTTGTTTTGCTTCGGCTTCTATGGGTGGCCTGTAATCGTGTCGGTTTATTAGCACTGCCCCTGTGCGGGGCGGCAGTTACTTTCTTTGCTGCTGCAAAGAAAGTAACCAAAGAAACAGCTTGTCCAGCCTAAGCACTTCACACCGGCCGCGGCACAGGCGATCGACCTAATGGCCCGGCAGTAGCGAGTGCCCTCAAAAAACTCGCCGGGCCTGGATCGCGCACGGTCTGACTCATCGCACCACACCACACACTGGTTCAGCACGAAATAGCTCCGGCCCGCTACGCGGCCGACGGGTCAATCGGGTCTGCGGGCGCTTCTTCTTCGTCGGTTTCCCCTGCATACCCAACGGCAGCGCGTAGCGCTGTGCCGGCGCTATTTCGTGCTGAACCAGCGCCCTCAAACAACTAGCTCGTCAGACCGTGCGCGGTCCACGTCCCGCGAGTTTTGCGAGGGAACTCGCTACTGCCGGTCCATTCAACCAATCGCCTGTGCCGCGGCCGGCGTGAGGCACTTTGGATGGGAAAAGCTGCTTTCTTTGCCTACTTTCTTTGCAGCAGCAAAGAAAGTAGGTGCCGCCCCGCACAGGGGCAACGCTAATAAACCGACACGCTAAGGGGATCCAGCGACCGGTTTCTACCCCTCCTGGCCCTAGCGCATCAAAGCACCGTGCGAACGTGCCACAGCTCCGGAAACAGCACGACATCGAGCATCTTGCGCAGATACGACGCGCCCGCCGTCCCGCCCGTGCCGCCCTTGAAGCCGATGATCCGCTCCACCGTCGTCACATGTCGAAAGCGCCACTGCCGGAACGCGTCTTCCAGATCGACGAGTTCTTCGGCCATCTCATACAGATCCCAGTGATGCGACGGATCGCGATATACCACGAGCCACGCCGCCTCGACGGACGGATCGTGTGTCGTCGGCTGCGACCAGTCGCGATTCAGGCGCGTCGGATCGATCTCGAAGCCGCGCCGCGCGAGCAGGCGGATCACTTCGTCGTAAAAGGAGGGCGCTTCCAGCGTTTCGCGCACCTGCCCGAGAATCTCCGGACGATGCTCATGGGGCTTCAGCATCTGCACATTTTTGTTGCCGAGCATGAACTCGATCTGCCGATACTGATGCGACTGAAACCCCGACGACTGTCCGAGATACGGACGCATCGCGGTGTATTCGGTGGGCGTCATCGTCGCGAGGACGTTCCACGCCTGCACCAGTTGCTCGAAGATGCGAGATACGCGCGCGAGCATCTTGAACGCGGGCGGCAACTCGTCGCGATGCACGGCCGCCAGCGCCGCGCGCAGTTCATAGAGCGCGAGCTTCATCCACAGCTCGCTCGTCTGATGCTGCACGATGAACAGCATCTCGTTGTGATCCGGCGAGAGCGGATGCTGCGCATTGAGAATCGAATCGAGGCCGAGGTAGTCGCCGTAGCTCATCGAATCGGAGAAGTCGAGCTTGGCGTCGTGCCAGCCTTTTTCCTGCGTCGCGGCTGGTGCGCCGTGTCCGAAAGGGCAGCCTTGTGTATTGCTCATGATCGTCGTCCTCAGGTCACCGACGCGCGTTCGGCGAACTCGGGCGCGCGCCAGCTTTCGGTCGTGAGCACATCGCGCAGGATTTCGACGGCGTCCCATACATCGACGAAACGCGTGTAGAGCGGCGTGAAGCCGAAGCGGAGAATGCGCGGCTCGCGATAATCACCGATCACGCCGCGCGCGATCAGCGCTTGCATCACCTCATAGCCGTTCGGATGCTCGAAGCTCGCCTGCGAGCCGCGTTGCGCGTGCTCGCGCGGCGTCGCGAGCGAGAGCGGGAATTCGCCACAGCGTTCCTCGACCAGCCTGATGAACAGATCGCTCAGCGCGAGCGATTTGCGGCGCAGCGTCTGCATGTCGGTTTGCAGGAACACGTCGAGCCCGCATTCGACGAGCGACATCGAGACGATCGGCTGCGTGCCGCAAAGAAAGCGGCCGATGCCATCGTCCGGGCGATACACCGGATCCATCTCGAACGGCTTCCTGTGTCCCCACCAGCCCGAGAGCGGCTGCGAGAACGCGTTCTGATGGCGTTTGGGCACCCACACGAACGCGGGCGAGCCCGGTCCGCCGTTCAGATATTTGTACGTGCAACCCACCGCATAGTCCGCGCCGACGCCGTTCAGATCGACCGGCACCGCGCCTGCCGAATGCGCGAGATCCCAGACGGCGAGCGCGCCCGCGCGATGAATCGTTTCCGTGAGCGCGGCCATGTCGTGCATGTAGCCGGTGCGATAGTTGACGTGCGTGATCATCGCGATCGCGGTGTGTTCGTCGATCGCGGCGGGCAGTTCCGAAGGATCATCGACGAGACGCAGTTCGTAACCGCGATCGAGCTGCTCGATCAAACCCTGCGCGATGTACAGATCGGTCGGAAAGTTCGAACGTTCGGAGACGATCACGCGCCGCTTCGGATCGCGCTCGTTCGCGAGCTTGAGCGCGGCCGAGAGAATCTTGAAGAGATTCGCGGAAATCGTGTCCGTCACGACGACTTCGTCTTCGCCCGCGCCGATCAGCGAGCCGAGCTTGTTGCCGAGGCGCTTGGGCAGCGCGAACCAGCCGGCCGTGTTCCAGCTCCGGATCAGGCCTTCGCCCCATTCGGCGGCAATCACGTCGGCGGCTCGCGCGGCGGCGGCTTTGGGCGGCACGCCGAGCGAGTTGCCGTCGAGATAGATCACGCCCTTCGCGTCATCGGCGAGCGCGAACTGGTCGCGCAGGGCGGCAAGCGGATCGTCGCGGTCGAGCGCCGCAACTTCGTCACGATGTTTCATCGAAAAGTCCATATATTTGAAGATCATCAGGAAAGCGGACGCAGGACGGCGCGAACCGGGCTCGCATCGAGCGTCGAGAATTTGAGCGGCAAGGCGATCAGTTCGTAATCGCCTGGCGCGACGGCGTCGAGCACGAGGCCTTCGAGGATCGCCATGCCGTGGGCGCGGATGCGCTTGTGGGCATCCATCGTCTTCGAGTCTTGCGGATCGAGCGAAGGCGTATCGATGCCGATGAGCTTCACGCCTTTTCCGGCCAGCAAGTCGATGGTTTCCGGCGCGACTGCGGTGAAGGCGCTGTCCCAGGCGTCGAGCGGCGCGTTCGCATACGTGCGAAACAGAACGCGCGGCGGGATGTCGTCGAGATGCGCGGCGATGTGCGCGGGTGTCACGAGCGGCGAAGCGCCGATGCAGTGCACGACCCGGCACGCGCCGATGTACGTATCGAGCGCGACTTCGCCGATTGGCTTGCCGTGCTCGTCGTAGTGAAGCGGCGCGTCGGCGTGCGCGCCCGTGTGCGGCGACAGCGTGAGTCGCGCGACGTTGACGGGCGAGCCCGCCTCCATGCGCCACACGCGCTCGATGCCGACCGGTGTGTCGCCCGGCCACACGGGCGTGGCGGTATCGATCGGCGGAGATATATCCAGAAGCGTCATGGCGCGCTCTAGCAGAAATTGTGAAGATGCGTCAAATCATAGTCGCGTTATCTCGAAAGGTGCTTGCAAAATAACCACCCAAAAGTGGCGCGCTTAGAACATAATTCGATGAAACGGGCACAGGGGACTCAAAAATGACCGGCTTCACGCTCGATGCAACGGATTGCCGAATTCTGGCGGTACTGCAGGAAGATGGACGGATCAGCAACCTGGACCTGGCGGAGCGCATCGCGCTCTCGCCGTCGGCGTGCTTGCGCCGAATGCGCCTGCTGGAAGAGGAAGGGGTGATCGCGAGTTATCGCGCGTGCCTCGACCGCGAGCGGCTCGGCATCGAACTGGAGGCGTTCGTCCACGTCTCCATGCGCAACGACCAGGAAAACTGGCACGAGAAGTTCGCCGCCGCCGTGCGCGAATGGCCGGAAGTGGTCGGCGCGTTCGTCGTCACCGGCGACACGCATTACGTGCTACGGGTGCTCGCGCACAACCTCAAGCATTACTCCGACTTCATTCTTTCGAAGCTCTACAAGGCGCCCGGCGTGATCGACATCCGCTCGAACATCGTGCTTCAGACGATGAAGGACGACGCGGGCGTGCCGGTCGCGCTGATCGAGCAGCCGGGGCGCGCGCCGCACACGCCCTGAGCGTTATTCCAGCGGCCCCAGCGTATGGAAGCCGCCCGCGTGGAAGACGAGCGGCGAGACTTGCGTCACGTCTTCGCGCACGCCGCAACGCTCCACTTCGCCGACGAAGATCACGTGATCGCCTTCGTCGTAGCGGCTGCGGTTGTGGCATTCGAACCACGCCAGCGCGCCGTCGAGCACGGGCATGCCGGTGTCGCCCGCGGCGTGGGAGACGCCCGCGAAGCGGTCGCCCTTGACGGTCGCGAACCGCCGGCACAGGTCGAGTTGCGACGCTGCGAGCACGTTCACCACGTAGTGGCTATTGGCACGGAACACCGGCATCGACGCGGATTTCGTCGCGAGGCTCCACAGCACGAGCGGCGGATTGAGCGATACCGAGTTGAACGAACTCGCGGTGATGCCGACCAGCTGGCCGGATTCGGTGCGCGTGGTGATGACCGTGACGCCGGTCGCAAACTGGCCGAGCGCGGCGCGAAACGCGGTCGGATCGAAATTCGGGCTTTTGGCGCGTGTCATTTGGCAGATGAGCAGGCAAATGGGCGGTCGAGTGTGTCGTGTGCTGCCGAGCCGGCCGCGCGTCGCGCTTCAGTCGGAAGAACCTTTTCAGAAGTCATGTAAAAGCTGGAGATTTGTCTCGATTCTATCGGAATCGGCGGTCGCCGGCCGCCAAATGACCGTACAACCGCTGCAAGTTTTCTGCCGTCAGGGGCTTTCTGCGCGGCGTGGCCAAACCCAGTAAGCTCGACTCAGCGCGTGCCGGCGATTGAAGAATCGGCCGGGCGCATCCATATGCATGATCCGCGGCGTTGGCCGCATGCACTTGATGAGGAGTTGCGCCCTATGACCCAAATTAGCCAACTTGAAACCGCGACGCTCGGCGGTGGATGTTTCTGGTGCACCGAAGCCGTGTTTCTCGCGGTGCAGGGCGTGGAGTCGGTCGAATCGGGCTACGCGGGCGGCAAAGTGGTGAATCCGTCGTACGAACAGGTCTGCGACGGCGAAACCGGTCACGCGGAAGTCGTGAAGGTCGTGTTCGATCCGGCGGTCATCGGTTATCGCGAAATTCTCGAAATCTTCTTCGCGACGCACGATCCGACCCAGCTCAACCGCCAGGGCAACGATGTCGGCACGCAGTATCGCTCGGCGGTGTTCACGCATTCGGACGAGCAGCGCAAGATCGCGCTCGAAGTGATCGACGAGTTGCAGCGTGAGGATGTCTACGGCGGCAAGATCGTCACGCAGGTCGTGCCGCTCGCCGACGACTACTATCCGGCCGAGGCGTATCACCAGAACTATTTTGCGCAGCATCCGAATCAGGGCTATTGCGCGGCGGTCGTCGGGCCGAAGGTTGCGAAGTTTCGCAAGAAATTCGTGCATCGGCTGAAGGCGTAACGCGTTTTTAGTCTTCGCGCGCGCGCTCGATTTCATCCGCGATGCCGCGCGCGAGTTCGAAGCACGTCAGCGGCGCGGAACCTTCCGCCTTGTTGTTCGCCGCGATCACGACCGGCTGACCCGCGATCGCATAGCACGCGGCCAGTTCGGCGAGCGCGTCGCGCGTGTCGCGGTCTTCATCGACGATCTTGTCGAACGGCTCGTACTTCGCCTTCGCCTGTTCGTATCGAAAGCCGCTGTGCAGGCTCCAGCGCACGATGAGCGGCCCCATCTTTTCTTCGTCGAGCAGCGCGAGCGCCTTCGCCTGACGGCGCACATCCGGCATGCGCGCGTGCACGCCGATGCAGTAGCGCGCGTTCGCCTCGCGCAGTGCGCGGATGAAGCGCGGCGTGAGCATGACCGCGTCGCGGATCTCCACGGCGTAGCGCGACTCGCCTTCGAGCGGCGGCAGCGCCTGCAGAAACGCCGACAGCCGTTCGATGAAACTTGCCGGATCGACGATCATCGCATCGGGCAGCGGCGAAAACTGGAACACGAGCGCGCCCGCTTTCGCGCCGAGCCCGCCGATGCACGGCGTCACGAATTCATCGATGGCGATCTGCGCACTCAGGAACGCGGGATTCTCCGCGTCCGGCGTGCCGCGCTCGCCGCGGATGAAGGCATCGGTGACGGAGGCGGGCGCCTTGACGATGAAGCGGAAATGCTCGGGCACTTGCGATGCGTAGCGCGCATAGTCGGCAAGCGACAGCGGTGCGTAGAACGAGCGGTCGATCGACACGCTCTTCAGAAGCGGATGCGTGCTGTAGGCGGTGAGACCTTCGCGGGAAAGTTTTGTGTTCGAGTATTCGTCGCCATAGACGATGCCGCGCCAGCCCGGAAACGACCATGTCGACGTGCCGAGATGGATCGCGTCCGGCAGGCGCTTCGCGATGGCTTCGAGTTCGGGCTGGGAAGGCGCGGGCAGGACGCCTCGCGGCTTCGGTTGCTTCGGCGGCTTCGCGGGTTCCAGCGAGACGGGCGCGGACTCGCCGAAGAGATCGAATTGATCGTCCGGCTCGTCCGCATCGAGATGAGGCGACTCGCGGTTCAGAGCGCCTTCTCGTAGATATACCGCCGCGACCACGGCAGCGTTGTCGCGCTGCGCCCCGCCTTGCGGCAGATCACCTGATAGATCGACACGTCGTCGTTCTCGAACGCATACGCGCAGCCCGCGAGATACAGGCGCCAGATGCGAAAGTGCTCATCGTCGACGAGTTTCTTCGCGGTCTCCGCATGCTCCTCGAATCGGTCGGCCCAGACGTCGAGCGTGCGCGCGTAATGCCGCCGCAGGCTTTCGATGTCGACCGCTTCCAGCCCGCCGCGCTGCATGCATTCGAGCGCGAGGCTGATATGCGGCAACTCGCCGTCCGGGAACACGTATTTGTCGATGAACTCGCCGCCGCCGAGCGACGTTTCGCCGCTGTCCGCATCCGACGATGTGATGCCGTGATTCATCGCGATGCCGTCATCGACGAGCAGATCGTGGATTCTCGCGAAGTAGCCCGGCAGATTCTTGCGCCCGACATGCTCGAACATGCCGACGCTCGTGATGCGGTCGAACTGCCCCGGGATGTCGCGATAGTCCTGCAAGCGGATCTCGATTCGATCCTCGAGTCCCGCCGCTTTGACACGCTCGGTCGCGAGCTTGAACTGGTTCTCGGAGAGCGTGACGCCCACGCATTGCGCGCCGAACTTCTGGGCCGCGCGGATCACGAGCGCGCCCCAGCCGCAGCCGATATCGAGCAGACGATGACCCGGCTGAACCTGAATCTTCGTGAGAATGTGGTCGATTTTCTTGAGCTGCGCGGTGTCGATGTCTTCGTCGCCGTTCTCGAAGTACGCGCAGGAGTACACCATGTTCTTGTCGAGCCAGAGCTGATAAAACTCGTTCGACACATCGTAGTGGTACTGAATGGCTTTCTTGTCCGACGTCTTCGAGTGATTGAAGTAACGCCGCACGCGGGCGAGCTTGCTGGCGCTCGTCACCGTGTTTTTCGCGAGCGAGTAACCGACGTTGATGATATCGGACAGCTTTCCTTCGATGTCGATCTTGCCCTTTATATACGCTTCGCCGAGATTGTCGAGACTCGGTTCCAGCAGATAGGGCAGCGCGGTCGCGCTCTTCACGTGCAACGTCACCCGAGGCGCGGCGAACTGACCGAAATCGTGCTGCTGGCCGTCCCACAGCACGAGCCGCGCGGGCAGATTCGCACGGTCGCGCACTTCCTGAACCCACTGTGTCAGCTTCTTCTCCCAGAACATGCTTGTTTCTCCGCGCTAGATGAAATCAAGAGAAGGCTTGGCGCCTCCATGTTCGTTGCCGCTTTTGCCGCTTCGGCCGCGTTGCCGCTTCGCTTACGGCGCGAGCCTCGCGATGCGCCACGGTTCGCCCGCGTTTTCACGCGTATAAACGATGCGGTCGTGAAGGCGCGACGGGCGTCCCTGCCAGAATTCGACGGTATCGGGCACGAGGCGAAATCCGCCCCAGTGCGGCGGGCGTGGCGGCGCGTCGCCATACCGGGCGACCATTTCGCGTTCGCGCGCTTCCAGCGCCTCGCGGCTTTCGAGCGGCTGGCTCTGATCCGATGCCCACGCGCCGATGCGCGAGCCGAGTGGACGCGACGCGTAATACGCATCGCTCTCCTCATCGCTCGTCTTTTCGACGCGGCCCTCGACGCGCACCTGGCGCTCGAGCTCGATCCAGTGGAACAGCAGGCTCGCCGCGGAATTGGCGGCGAGTTCGCGGCCCTTGCGGCTATCGTAATTGGTAAAAAAAACAAATCCGCGCTCATCGACGCCTTTGATGAGCACGATGCGGGCGGACGGACGACCTTGCGAGTCGACGGTCGCAAGGGTCATGGCATTGGGTTCGGGCAGCTTCGCGTCGAGTGCCTGGGCGAACCAGGTCTGGAACTGGCCCACCGGGTTCGGCGCGACGTCGGCGGCGTCGAGCGCGCCGCGCGAATAATTTTTGCGAAGGTCTGCGAGTGTGGTCATTTTTATGCAAGCACTACAGTCGGGTCAGTATAGCCAAGGTGAAACGATCTTGCCCTGATTACCCCTGGACCTGTTGCGTGCCGGCGGGTGCGGCGTTTGCAGCTATCACGTCCAAGGTTTCGATAAGGCAGAATACGCAATTCGCCCGCATTTTGCATGATCGGACACCCAACTTTGCAAACTCGACAGCCGCCTGTAAGCGTTGCTTGACGCCGCACAACGGGCGCTGCATTTTGGTCGCTTCTAGTTTGCTTTCAACGTACCCGGCTTCATCCACGCACGCCATGAACGCTTCATCCGAAACCGTTGTAACGCCCACCGCCGAAGAGGCCGCCGATCGCGATCGGCGCTTCGGCGGCATCGCGCGTCTGTACGGCGCACCCGCGCTCGCGGCATTCGAAAGGGCGCATGTCGCCGTGATCGGCATCGGCGGCGTGGGCTCGTGGGTCGCCGAGGCGCTTGCGCGCAGTGCTGTCGGCAAGCTGACGCTGATCGACCTCGATAATGTCGCTGAAAGCAATACCAACCGGCAGATTCACGCGCTCGACGGCAACTACGGCAAGGCGAAAGTCACGGCGATGGCCGAACGCATCAAGCTGATCGATCCGGCCTGCGACGTGCGGCAGATCGAGGACTTCGTCGAGCCCGGCAATTTCGATGCGACGCTCGGCGGCGGCTTCGATTACGTGGTCGATGCGATCGACAGCGTGCGCACGAAAACCGCGCTCATCGCGTGGTGCGTGGCGCGCAAGCAGGCGCTCATCACCGTCGGTGGCGCAGGTGGGCAACTGGACCCGACGCGCATTCGCATCGACGATCTCGCGCTCACGATCCAGGACCCGCTGTTGTCGAAGGTACGGGGCCAGTTGCGCAAGCTGCACGGCTTTCCGCGCGGGCCGAAGGCGCGTTTCAAGGTGAGCGCCGTGTATTCCGACGAACCGCTGATCTATCCCGAAGCGCCCGCGTGCGACATCAGCGAAGGCGCCGAGCATCTGGAAACGGGCGCGGGCTTTTCCGGGCCGGTCGGCCTCAACTGCGCGGGATTCGGATCGAGCGTGTGCGTGACGGCGAGCTTCGGCTTCGCGGCGGCCGCGCACGTGCTGCGTGATCTGGCGAAGCGCGCGGCCTGAAACGAAAACGGCCAGTTCCCGATCGAACTGGCCGTTTTCCCTTTGAAGCCGCCGATCAGTTGATCGCCGCGCTCAGCCTGCGCCGCCATTGCGACACGAGATCAGGCTGATTCGCGGCAAGTTCGAACACGGAGAGCATCGTCTTGCGGCCGACGTCGTCCATGAAGGCGCGGTCGCGCACGACGATTGCGAGCAGATGCTCCAGCGCCCCGGCGTAATCGCGGCCCGCAATCAGCCGATTGGCGAGCGCAAAGCGCGCTTCGAGATCGTCGGGATTCGCGTTCACCGCGTCGATGAGCGCGTCGGCGGGCGGCAGGTCCGCTGCGGCGTCGGCGGCGTCGAGCTCGGTCTTCAGCGCGTTGTAGCGCGCATCGATCCCTTGCGTCGTCTTCGGCGACAGCAGCTTGTCCTCTTCCTTTGCCTCGTCGATGCGGCGCTCCGCGATCAGCCATTCGATCAGATCGAGACGCGCGTCGTCGTAACCGGGATCAAGTGCGAGCGCGGCCTTGATGGTGTCGATCGCCTGCTTGCGGTTGCCCGCGGCCCATGCGGTTTGCGCAGCGTGGCGCTCGGCGTCGGCGCCTTCGGGCACGAGACGGTCGAGGAATTCGCGCAACTGGCCTTCCGGCAGCACGCCGATGAACTGATCGACCGGCCGTCCGTCCGCGAATGCGACCACGTGCGGAATGCTGCGCACCTGAAAATGCGCGGCGAGTTCCTGATTCTCGTCGACGTTCACCTTGACGAGCTTCCACTTGCCCGTGGCTTCGGCTTCGAGCCTCTCCAGCATCGGCCCGAGTGTCTTGCACGGGCCGCACCAGGGCGCCCAGAAGTCGACCAGAACGGGCGCGAGCATCGACGCGTTGATGACGTCGTGCTCGAAGGTGGCGAGAGTCGTATCCATGCGTTTTCTCCTAATGCTTGCGGTCGATCCCTTTAGATAGGGACGATCCGCGCAACTCTCAAGCGCGCCCGCACGCCTCATGCCTCCGGCGTGCGATTTTCGCGGCGCTGTGGCGGCAGCGGAATGAACTCGGTTTCGCCGGGCACGTGGCCCATGCGCTGCTCGCTCCATGCGATTTTGGCCGCGTCGATCTTCTCGCGCGAACTCGACACGAAGTTCCATTCGATGAAGCGCGAGCCGTCGAGCGGCGCGCCGCCGAGCAGCATCGCGACCGCGCCGCCGGTGCTGTGCAGCTTCACGTTCGCGCCCGGCGTGAGCACGGCCATCTGCTGTTCGGGCAGCGCTTCGCCGTCGATAGACAGATCGCCGCTCACGAGATAGACGCCGCGTTCCTCGTGCTCGGTGTCGAGCGTGATCGCGCCGCCGGCCACGAATTGCGCGGCGACGTAGAGCGTCGGCGAGAACGTGCGCGTGGGCGCTTTCGCCCCGAACGCCGTGCCCGCGATCACGCGCAGCGTGACGCCGTCGCGCTCGATCTGCGGCAAGGCATCGGCCGCGTGATGCTCGAACGCGGGCTCGATGTCCTCGCTCGCCACCGGCATCGCGACCCAGGTCTGGATGCCGTGCATCGTCTGGCCGGATGCGCGTTCTTCATCGGGCGTGCGCTCCGAATGAACGATGCCGCGGCCCGCGGTCATCCAGTTGACGTCGCCGGGCACGATCTTCTGCACCGAGCCGACGCTGTCGCGATGCATGATCGCGCCTTCGAACAGATACGTGACCGTCGCGAGTCCGATATGCGGATGCGGGCGCACGTCAAGTCCCTTGCCGGGCACGAGCGTTGCGGGTCCGATATGGTCGAAGAAAATGAAGGGTCCGACAGTGCGCGCCGCGAGCGCGGGCAGCACGCGCCGCACCATGAGGCCGCCGACGTCGTGTTGGTGAGGCTTCAGCAATGCGCGGATCGTCGCAGACATGGCGGGTTCCGAGGGAAAGATTGCGCGCCGGAATGGCGCGGCTCACTCCGTCGATTCTACCGGCCGATGCCGCGCGGCGCAGACGTCCGTCGAGGCTCTCGTTTTTTACGTCGCCGCGCTCGCGAGCCCGCGTGCGGCTTCACGCAACTTTCGCAACCTCGCCAGGAGCTTAGACATGAGCAAGAACAAGTTGTTGATTGCCCTTACCGCGGGTCTTTTCGCCGCCACCGGAGCGACGGGCGCCTTCGCGCAAACTTCATCGGGTGGCGATGCCGCGGGCGCGACCTCCGATAACTCGGCAGGCGCCATGGCGCCCAAGAAGCACAAGAGCCACAAGCATCCGGCTTCGGCCAACAAGAAAACGCCGGCCGCCGAAACCGGAAATAACGCAGGAGCGGACTCCGGGCAGAGCAAGTAAGCGGACGCTCTGACTGACTGAACGCGAAAGCGCTCGCGCCGATTGTCCGGCGCGGGCGCTTTTTTGCGTCCTTCGTCAGGCCGTGCAGTAATTGACAATCCCGCCGCCGCACGCTCCGCTACACTTTACGGCTCGCCAACAATGCACATGACACGAGGGGAAGGGCGATGTCGCCAAAGGATTTGCTGATCGCATCGGTGGTCATTCTCGCGTGGGGCGTGAATTTCGTCGTCATCAAGCTGGGGCTGCATGGCGTGCCGCCGATGCTCCTCGGCGCGCTGCGCTTCGCACTTGCCGCCGTGCCGGCGTTCTTCGTGAAACGCCCGCAAATCCCGCTGCGCTGGCTGTTCGCTTACGGCCTCACCATTTCCCTCGGCCAGTTCGCGCTGCTCTTCTACGGCATGTATGTGGGGATGCCCGCCGGACTGGCGTCGCTCGTCCTGCAGGCGCAGGCGTTCTTCACGCTCATCTTCGCGTCGATGATTCTCGGCGAGCGCATCCGCGCGGCGAATCTCGCCGGACTCGTGATCGCGGCGGCGGGACTCGCGCTGATCGGCATGCGCGGCGGCCAGGCGATGACCATCATCGGTTTTCTGTTCACGCTCGCGGCTTCCGCGATGTGGGCGCTCGGCAATGTCGTGACCAAGCGCATGGGCAAGGTCGATCTGCTCTCGCTCGTCGTGTGGGGCAGCCTGATTCCGCCGCTGCCGTTCCTCGCGCTCTCGCTGATCTTCGAAGGCCCGGCGCGCATCGAAGCGAGTCTCGCGCACATCCCGCTCGTTTCCGTGTTCGCGATTCTCTACCTCGCGTTCATCGCGACGATCGTCGGCTACAGCCTGTGGGGGAAATTGCTCGCGCGCTATCCGGCGGGAACCGTCGCGCCGTTTTCGCTGCTCGTGCCGGTGATCGGGCTCGCGTCGGCGGCGGCGTTTCTCGGCGAGGAACTGAGCGCGGCGCAGATTGTGGGCGCGGCGCTCGTGATGGCGGGACTCGCGGTGAACGTGTTCGGCGCGCGGTTCATGCAGCGCATTCTGCCAACGGCGCGCTGAACGAGGCCCGCGCGTATTACGTCATGCGGCTCTTCGCGAGCGGCGGATTCGCCGCGAAGTAGCGCTTGATGCCTTTCATGATGGCGGTGGCCATCTTGTCGCGATAGGCGTCGTCGTTCAGGCGCGTTTCCTCGTCCGGGTTGCTGATGAACGCGGTCTCGACCAGGATCGACGGAATGTCCGGCGCCTTCAGCACGGCGAACCCCGCCTGTTCGACCGAGCCCTTGTGCAGCTTGTTGATGCCGCCGATCTCGTTGAGCACGAAGCTGCCGTAGCGCATCGAATCGCGGATCTGCGCGGTCGTCGACATGTCGAAGAGCGCGCGGTTCACGCTCGCGTCTTGCGATTTCACGTTGATGCCGCCGACCTGATCCGACGCGTTCTCCTTGTTCGCCATCCAGCGCGCGGCCGCGCTCGACGCGCCGTGCTCCGACAGCGCGAACACCGACGAGCCGCGCGCGTCGGGCGATGTGAATGCATCCGCGTGAATCGACACGAACAGATCGGCCGAGACGCGCTGCGCCTTCTGCACGCGCACGTTGAGCGGCACGAAGAAGTCGGCGTCGCGGGTCATCATCGCGCGCATGTTGGGCTGGGCGTCGATCTTCGCGCGCAGCTTCTTCGCGATGTCGAGCGCGATGTGCTTCTCGTACGTGCCCTGACCGCCGATCGCGCCGGGATCCTCGCCGCCGTGACCGGGATCGATCGCGACGGTGAGCAGGCGCGTCGTGCCCGCGCCCTGCTTGGGCGCCGAGAAGGTGTATTGATCGTTGTCGTCGTCCTGCTTCGCGATGACAGGCGGCGGCGACGGAACGCGCGGCTTCACGGAAGGCTTCGGCGCGGGCGGCGCGGTTTCGGCCGGCGCGTCGCTCTGCGCGTACTTCTGGAAGAACTCGTCGGTGGAATCGGGCGACGTCGGTTTCTGCGGAGTGGCCGGGCCGGAAAGCGTGGCGGGCGGCGGCGCGGACGGATTCGGATTGGCGCGGTCGAGCGCCTCCTGCTTGCGCTCGGTCTGGGCGAGCAGTTCCATCAGCGGATCGGGCGCGACGGCCGGATACAGGTCGAACACGAGCCGATACTTGTAGCTGCCGATGGGCCCCAACGTGAAAACCTGCGGCTTCACCGATCCTTTCAGGTCGAACACCATGCGCACGACATGCGGCTGATACTGCCCGATGCGCACCGCCTGAATCTGCGGATCGTTCGGCGTGATCTTCGAGACGAGATCGCGCAGCGCCTGATCGAGATCGATGCCGGAGAGATCGACGACGAGCCGGTCCGGTCCCTGCAACAGTTGATTGGCGTTCTGCAGCGGCTGGTCCGATTCGATCGTCACACGGGTGTAATCGCGCGCGGGCCACACACGCACGCCGAGCACGCTGCTTGCATGCGCGAGCTTCGGTCCGACGAGCGCGAGCACAAGCGTCGAGGCGCCCGCGCGCAGCACCTGGCGGCGGCGCCAGTTGTGCGGCGCGCTGGCGCCCGCTTCGATCGAATGAAATGGCTTGATCAACATCTTTCGAGACATGACTTTCCTGTTTCGCTAAACGCCCGCGCCGTCAGAACGCGGCCTTCTTCGTTCGAATCGCCCGGCAAGCCATGCTCGCCCGGCAGCGATAGCCGGAACACGAGGTCCGGCACGCCGAGCAGGCCGCCCGCCTGCTGCGGCCACTCGACGAGGCACACGGCGCCCGCATCGAAATATTCGCGAAAGCCGGCATCGGCCCATTCGGCCGGATCGGCGAAGCGATAGAGATCGAAGTGATAAACGTCGAGCGGGCCGCTTTCGATGACGAGCGAATACGGCTCGACGAGCGTGTAGGTCGGGCTCTTCACGCGGCCGACGTGGCCGAGCGCGCGCAGCGTGGCGCGCACGAGCGTGGTCTTGCCCGCGCCCAGATCTCCGATCAACTGGACCTGAAGACCGTGAAATCGTTCAGAAGAAACATGCGATGCGTGAAGGCGCGTGGCGTCGATGGCGTGCGCGAAGCGTTCTCCGAAAGCGAGCGTCGCGGCTTCATCGCGCAGGTCGAAGCGGCGTTCGAGAAGCGCGGGAGAAAGGTCTTGCGTCGTTCGTACGGGGCTTTCGGGCATTGCTCGTAAAATGTCGTGATGAACCGATTGCCGGAACATTCCGTTGAAGTCACGACCGCGTCCAGCGACGCTGCCGCTGAATCCGTTTCAGAGTCTCGCGTTTTCGATATCGATGAAAACGCGCTGGCAGAACTCGCGCAACGCGTCAAGGTGTGGGGGCGCGAGTTGGGGTTCGGTGCGGTCGGTATCAGCGATATCGACCTGACGGATGCCGAGCAAGGCCTTGCTGACTGGCTCGAAGCAGGCTATCACGGCGAAATGGATTATATGGCCAAACATGGGATGAAACGCGCAAGACCCGCCGAGCTTGTGGCCGGAACGCGACGTGTCATCACCGCGCGCATGGCCTATCTGCCGGCGCAAACGCTCGCGAAAACGGGCGATGAAAGTGTCGCGACAGCCGATGGTCAGAAGAACGACTGGCGCGCGATCGAATGGTCGCGGCTTGCGAAGCCGTCGCAGGCGCTGGTCTCCATCTATGCGCGCGGCCGCGATTATCACAAGGTCATGCGCAATCGTCTGCAGCAGCTGGCGGAGCGCATCGAGAGCGAGATCGGGCCGTTCGGGCATCGCGCGTTCACGGATTCCGCGCCGGTGCTGGAAGTCGCGCTCGCGCAGAAGGCGGGCAACGGCTGGCGCGGCAAGCATACGCTGCTGCTCGATCGCGATGCCGGATCGCTCTTCTTTCTCGGCGAAATCTTCGTCGATGTCCCGTTGCCCGTCGATCCGCATCCCGAGCAGGAAGGCGCGCATTGCGGGCAGTGCACGCGCTGCATCGACGCGTGTCCGACGGGCGCGATCGTCGCGCCGTATCGCGTGGATGCGCGGCGCTGCATCTCGTATCTGACGATCGAACTGCACGGCAGCATTCCCGAGGAGATGCGTCCGCTGATCGGCAATCGTGTTTATGGCTGCGACGACTGCCAGCTCGTCTGTCCATGGAACAAGTTCGCGCAGGCTGCGCCCGTCGCGGATTTCGACGTGCGGCATGGGCTCGATCGCGCGACGCTCGTCGAGCTCTTTGCATGGAGCGCCGGGGATTTCGACACGCGCATGCAGGGCAGCGCGATCCGGCGCATCGGACATGAGCGCTGGCTGCGCAATATCGCGGTCGGGATGGGCAATGCGCTGCGTTCCTCCGCGCTCGATGCAGGCGAACGCGAGGCCATCGTCGATGCGTTGCGCGCGCGTGAAGATGACTCGTCCGAGTTGGTGCGCGAACACGTTCGTTGGGCGCTGGAGCAATCATGAAGACCATTCCCTACGATGCCGTGATCGACGCGCCGTTCGGCAAAGTCGGCATACGCGCCGATGCGCAGTCCGTGCGCGAGATCGTCTATCTGCCGGACGATGTCGAAAGTATCGAGCCGCACACGCCGCTCGCGCGGGAAGCCGCCACGCAGATTTGCCGTTACTTCGACACGCCGTCGATGCGCTTCGACCTGCCGCTCGCGATTCGCGGCACCGCGTTTCAGCAGCGCGTGTGGAAAGGTATCGCCGGCATCGCGGCGGGGCATGTCTGGACCTATGGCCAGCTCGCGCGCGAGATCGGCAGCGTGCCGCGCGCGGTCGGGCAGGCGTGCGGCTCCAATCCGCTGCCGATCGTGATACCGTGCCACCGGGTAGTGGCATCGGGCGGGATCGGCGGCTTCGCGCATCATCCCGGCGACGGTTTTTATCGCAACGTGAAGCGCTGGCTGCTGGCGCATGAAGGTGTATCGATCGCATGACGAGCGCAACGACTGAAGCAATACAGACGCCGGAACTGAGCGCGAGTCAGGACGCGATCGATCTCTTTTGCGATGCACTCTGGCTCGAACACGGGCTCGCGAAAAACTCGCTCGAAGCGTACCGGCGCGACCTCAAACTCTTCGCGGAGTGGCTCGGCAAGACGCGCGGCGCGTCGATCGATTTCGCTACTGAAGCCGACATGAACGGCTACATGGCCGCGCGCCGCGGCGACAAGGCGACGTCCGCGAACCGGCGCCTGTCTGTCTTTCGGCGCTATTACGCGTGGGCGTTGCGTGAGCATCGCGTGGGCTCCGACCCGACGCTCAAGCTGCGCTCGGCCAAGCAGCCGCCGCGCTTTCCTTCGACGCTCAACGAGGCGCAAGTCGAAGCGCTGCTCGGCGCACCCGACATCGAGACGCCGCTCGGCCTGCGCGATCGCACGATGCTCGAACTGATGTACGCGAGCGGCCTGCGCGTGACCGAGCTCGTGACGCTGAAAACGGTCGAACTCGGCCTGAACGAAGGCGTCGTGCGCGTGATGGGCAAGGGCTCGAAGGAACGGCTGATCCCGTTCGGCGAGACGGCACACGACTGGCTCGAGCGCTATCTGCGCGAATCGCGTCCGGTGCTGCTCGGCGCGCGTTCCGCCGATGCGCTTTTCGTCACCACGCGCGGCGAAGGCATGACGCGTCAGCAGTTCTGGAACATCATCAAGCGCCATGCGTTGAACGGCGGCGTGCATGCGCCGCTCTCGCCGCACACGCTGCGGCACGCGTTTGCGACGCATCTGCTCAATCACGGCGCAGACCTGCGCGTCGTGCAATTGCTGCTCGGGCATTCGGATATCTCGACGACGCAGATCTATACGCACGTTGCGCGCGAGCGCTTGCATAAGCTGCATCGGGAGCATCATCCGCGGGGGTGATAACGCTTCATCGCGAACGATCGTGCTGGCGCCTCTCACGCTCGCGCACTCGCTACAATGCGTCCATGTCGAAAGCCAAACACGTATCCGAAACGCCCGCGACGCAGTTCCTGCGCCGCCACAAGGTCGAGTTCGGTGAGCATCCCTACGATTACGTCGGGCGTGGCGGCACGGAGGAATCCGCGCGGCAGCTCGGTGTGGACGAGCACGTCGTCGTCAAGACGCTCGTGATGGAGGACGAGCACGCGAAGCCGCTCATCGTTCTCATGCACGGCGACCGCACCGTGTCCACGAAGAACCTCGCGCGGCAGACGGGCGCGAAGCGCATCGAACCGTGCAAGCCCGAAGTGGCCAACCGGCATTCGGGTTTTCTCGTGGGCGGCACATCGCCGTTCGGCACGAAGAAAGCCATGCCCGTGTACGTCGAATCGAGCATTCTCGATCTCGACCGGATCTATCTGAACGGCGGGCGGCGCGGCTATCTGGTGAGCCTGCGGCCGTCCGTTCTCACCGAGTTGCTCGACGCAAAACCCGTGCAGTGCGCGAGCGTCGATTAGAATGCGTTCCGCTCTCGCCACCAACGAAAACACATCATGATTTTTCTGATCGTCGCCGTCGTGTCCTATCTGATCGGCTCGATTTCATTCGCCGTCGTCGTGAGTCACGCGATGGGGCTGGCCGATCCCCGCTCATACGGCTCGGGCAATCCCGGCGCGACCAACGTGCTGCGCACCGGCAACAAAAAGGCCGCGATCCTCACGCTGATCGGCGACGCGTTCAAGGGCTGGCTGCCCGTGTGGGTCGTCGGGCATTTCGGCGCGAGCTTCGGCTGGGATCAGGCGGGCATCAACACGGCCACGGCGCTCGCGGCCATCGCAGTGTTTCTCGGGCATCTGTACCCAGTTTTCTTCAGATTCCAGGGCGGCAAGGGCGTCGCGACGGCGGCGGGCGTGCTGCTCGCGATCCATCCGGCGCTCGGCGTCGCGACGCTGCTCACGTGGCTCATCATCGCGTTCTTCTTCCGCTATTCGTCGCTCGCGGCGCTCGTCGCGGCGGTGTTCGCGCCGTTCTTCCAGGTTTTTTTGTTCGGACCGAGCCGCATCTCGCTCGCCGTCCTGGCGATGAGCCTGCTGCTCATCTGGCGGCATCGCGCGAATATTTCGAAGTTGCTTGCGGGGCAGGAAAGCCGCATCGGCGAAAAGAAGAAAGCGGCGCAAGCGCCCGAATAACGCAAAAAGCCGCTCCGACGCAAACCGGAACGGCTTTTTCGCTTCGGAAGCGGCAGTGGATCAGTCGCGGAAGTTGTTGAAGTCGAGCGGCGTATCCGTGACTTCCTTCTTCAGCAGCGCGATGGCGCTTTGCAGGTCGTCGCGCTTCGTGCCTTGCACGCGCACCGCGTCGCCCTGAATGCTCGCCTGCACCTTGATCTTGCTGTCCTTCACGATCTTGACGATCTTCTTCGCGAGATCGCCCGACACGCCTTTCTTCACCGTGACGACCTGCTTGAGCTTGTCGCCGCCGATCTTCTCCTGCTTGCCGTAGTCGAGAAAACGCACGTCGACGCTGCGCTTGGCCAGCTTGTTCAGAAGAACATCCTTCACCTGGCCGAGCTTGAAATCGTCGTCGGCGTAGAGCGTGAGTTCGCGCTCTTTCTGCTCGACGCGTGAATCCGAACCCTTGAAGTCGAAGCGCGTGGAAATTTCCTTGTTCGACTGCTCGATCGCGTTCTTCACTTCGATCATGTTTGCTTCGCTGACGACGTCAAACGATGGCATCTGTCTTTCTCCTTCATTGAGGCGAGCGCGCTGAGCGCGGCTCGCGCAATCGCTATAATCACGCACCTGGCGTCATTCTACCGACGCGCCCCGGTTTTCCCCAAACCTGTCTTCTCACATGCTTCTCGCGGATTACTCCCTGCTCCGGCACAACACCTTCGGCTTCGATGCGCGCGCGCGTTATGCGATGCACATCGATTCCGTCGACGCGGCCGCCGCGCTCGCCACCGATACGCGCATCGCGAACATGCCGCAACTCGTGCTCGGCGGCGGCAGCAATGTCGTGCTGACGCGCGATTTCGACGGCGTCGCGCTGATCGTCGCCATCGCGGGAAAACGCGTGATCGGCGAAGACGACGATGCGTGGCTCATCGAAGCCGGCGCGGGCGAGAACTGGCACGATTTCGTTGCCTGGACGCTCGCACAAGGCATGCCGGGTCTCGAAAACCTCGCGTTGATTCCGGGCACGGTCGGCGCGGCGCCGATTCAGAACATCGGCGCCTATGGGCTCGAAATGGGCGAGCGCTTCGAGCGGCTCAGCGCAGTCGAACTCGCGACCGGCGAGCGCGTGGAATTCGATCGCGCCGCGTGCGCCTTCGGTTATCGCGACAGCTTTTTCAAGCGGGCAGGACGCGGGCGCTTCATGATCACGTCGGTGGTGTTCAGGTTGCCGAAAGTGTGGACGCCACGCGCCGGATACGCCGATGTCGCGCGCGCGCTCGAAGGCGCCGCGAATCCGGATGCGCAGGCTATTTTCGATGCGGTCGTCGCCGTGCGCCGCGCCAAGCTGCCCGACTGGACCGTGCTCGGCAATGCGGGCAGCTTCTTCAAGAATCCGGTCGTGAGCGCGGCGGCATTCGAGACGTTGAAACAGTGCGAACCCGGCGTCGTCTCGTATCCCCAGGCGGATGGACACGTGAAGCTCGCGGCGGGCTGGCTGATCGACCAGTGCGGCTGGAAGGGGCGCGGCATCGGCGGCGCAGCGGTGCATGACCGTCAGGCGCTCGTACTCGTGAATCGCGGCGGCGCGACAGGCGCGCAAGTGCTCGAACTGGCCGAAGCCATCAAGCGCGACGTGCTCGCGCGCTTCGATGTCGAACTGGAGATGGAACCGGTCACGCTCTGAACCTGAAGAACAAAAAACCCGCCGAACCAGAGTCCGGCGGGTTTTTTTGCATCCAGAAACGAGCGAATTACGCTCCGCGCTGGCGGCGTGCGTTTTCCGCAATGCGCATGCGCAGCGCGTTCAGCTTGATGAAGCCGCCGGCGTCGGCCTGATTGTAGGCGCCGCCGTCGTCGTCGAAGGTCGCGATGGTCTTGTCGAACAAGGTTTCCTTCGAATCGCGCGCGACCACCGACACGCTGCCCTTGTAGAGCTTCACGCGCGTCCAGCCGTTGACCTTCTCCTGCGTGTGGTCGATCAGCACCTGCAGCGCGCGGCGCTCCGGGCTCCACCAGTAGCCGTTGTAGATCAGCGATGCGTAACGCGGCATCAGATCGTCCTTCAGGTGCGCCACTTCGCGATCGAGCGTGATCGACTCGATGCCTCGGTGCGCCTTCAGCATGATCGTGCCGCCCGGCGTTTCATAGCAGCCGCGCGACTTCATGCCGACGTAGCGGTTCTCGACCAGATCCAGACGGCCGATGCCGTGCTTGCCGCCGAGGCGGTTCAGCTCGGTCAGCATGTCGGCGGGCGACAGGCGCTTGCCGTTCAGCGCGACCGGGTCACCCTTCTCGAATTCGATATCGACGTACTCGGCCTGATCCGGCGCCTCTTCCGGCGACACCGTCCAGCGCCACATATCGGCTTCGGCCTCGGCCTTCGGGTCTTCAAGATGGCGGCCTTCGAACGAGATGTGCAGCAGGTTCGCGTCCATGGAGTAGGGCGCGCCGCCTTGCTTGTGCTTCATTTCGATCGGAATACCGGCCTTCTCGGCGTACGCGAGCAGCTTTTCGCGCGAGAGCAGGTCCCATTCGCGCCACGGCGCGATCACCTTGATGCCGGGTTCAAGCGAGTAATAGCCGAGTTCGAAGCGGACCTGATCGTTGCCCTTGCCGGTCGCGCCGTGCGAGACGGCCTGCGCGCCGGTCGCGCGCGCGATCTCGATCTGGCGCTTCGCGATCAGCGGACGCGCGATCGACGTACCGAGCAGATACTCGCCTTCGTAGATGGTGTTCGCGCGGAACATCGGGAACACGAAATCGCGCACGAACTCTTCACGCAGGTCTTCGATGAAGATGTTGTCCTGCTTGATGCCGAGCTGGAGCGCCTTCTTTCGTGCGGGCTCCAGTTCCTCGCCCTGGCCGATGTCGGCCGTGAAGGTCACGACTTCGGCGTCGTAGTTGTCCTGCAACCATTTCAGGATGACGGAGGTGTCGAGACCGCCCGAATAGGCGAGCACGACTTTCTTGATATCGCTCATGGTGAACTCGTGTGCTGAAAAGCCGGTGCGGCGGTTGTGCGCGGCTTCGCGTCCGCCGGGCGCGCGACGGGCATGAAGTGCGCGGAAAAAACGCTATTTTGACATTAAAAAGCCGCGCTTCCGCAAATTTGGGATGCGCGGCTCATCGGCAGCGCCGTTTTGCTCAGTGATTCAGCTTGCCGAGCAGGAGATACTCCATCAGCGCCTTCTGGACGTGCAGACGGTTCTCCGCCTCGTCCCAGACCACGCTCTGCGGACCGTCGATGACTTCCGCGCTCACTTCCTCGCCGCGATGCGCGGGCAGGCAGTGCATGAAAAGCGCGTCGGGATTGGCGCGCGCCATCATCTCGGCATCGACGCAATAGTCGGCGAATGCCTTCATGCGCGCCTCGTTCTCGGCTTCGAAACCCATACTGGTCCAGACGTCCGTCGTGACGAGATCGGCGCCGGCGCACGCTTCGTTCGGATCGTCGAACTCTTCGTAGAACGGCTTGCTGTCCTCGGAGACCAGCGCGGGATCGAGCTTGTAGCCGAGCGGCGTCGAGAGGCGCAACTTGAAACCGAGGATGTGCGCGGCCTCGATCCACGTGTAGAGCATGTTGTTGGCGTCACCGACCCACGCGACCGTCTTGCCGTGAATCGGACCGCGATGCTCGTAGAACGTGAAGATGTCCGCAAGCACCTGACACGGGTGATATTCGTTGGTCAGCCCGTTGATGACAGGCACCCGCGAGCTTTCCGCGAAGCGCTGGATGATGTCCTGACCGAACGTGCGGATCATGATGATGTCGACCATGCGCGAGATGACCTGCGCCGAATCCTCGATCGGCTCGCCGCGGCCGAGCTGCGTGTCGCGCGTGTTCATGAACACCGCGTGGCCGCCCAACTGGAAAATGCCGGCTTCGAAGGAGAGGCGCGTGCGCGTCGAACTCTTCTCGAAGATCATCGCGAGCGTGCGGTCGTGCAGCGGATGATAGGTCTCGTAGTTCTTGAACTTGCGCTTCAGGATGCGCGCGCGTTCGAGTACGTACTCGTAGTCATCGAGCGAAAAATCCTTGAACTGAAGATAGTGGCGAATTTTCTTGGCGGTCATGAAACGCAAGCGGCGGCTTCGAACCGGCCGCTACGCCATGAGGCGTCAGGGCCGGACGGCGCCGCCGTCGGGAGTGGTATCGCATTTGAGCATAAAGGATTTTGCGATGTTTGACGAGGCTGGCCAAAACGAGGCCGGCGCGCGCAGAAGCCCGGCCGCCGGCCCCGTGATACCCCCGATGGACGCAGCCGCTGTCTGTGTGCGCTGCGGAAAAGAGGTCGCTGCTGTATAATTGCGGTCGCTCGTTTCAACAGTTCTGCAACATTCAGCACCGTTTCACGCACATCTGCGGCGAAAGGTTCGCAAGAATCCGGTCGGCGTGAGCTTGTGCGTTCCGATTTCGCGGTGGATTGCCCAGTGCTGTCGAGTCCGCCATTCCTGTCGCGGGCGCGGCCGGTTCCGAGAGAATCGACTCGCGCGAGACCGCCCGGCGCTTTTTTGCGGCGCCTGCCCTTGCGGTTCCCTGCGTCAGGCATGTGCGTCCCGGTGCGCGTCACCGGCCGTCAAAAGGTATTGCTACATGGCTGAATCATCCTCTACCGAATACTTCATACAAGGCATCACCAAGAACGGGAGGAAGTTTCGGCCGAGCGATTGGTCCGAGCGCCTGTGCGGCGTGATGTCGGGCTTCGGCCCCAAGGCGAGAGGGCCCAATGCCCGCCTGCAATATTCCATCTACGTGCGTCCGACGATGATCGGCGACATCAAGGTCGTGATCGTCGATTCGCGCCTGCGCGACATCGAGCCGATGGCGTTCGACTTCGTGCTGAACTTCGCGAAGGACAATGATCTGCTCGTGACCGAGGCGTGCGAACTGCCCCCGCATCACGGCACGCAGACCCAGCAGCAAGGCTGACGCGGCACTACAGAGCGCGCAGACGCAAAAAAGCCCGCCGAAGCGGGCTTTTTCGTTACTGCGCAGCGGAAACAGGAAGCTGCTTCGGCGAACGCCCGATCATGCGATCAGAAGCGCTCGCCAGAAGCGAGCCGGAATTACTGGGCAGCGGGGGCCTGCAGGCCCTTGATGGCTGCAGCCAGGCGGCTCTTGTGACGAGCGGCCTTGTTCTTGTGGACGATCTTCTTGTCCGCGATGATGTCCATCGTCTTGACCGACGACTTGAACACTTCGGCGGCCTTGGCCTGATCGCCGGCGTCGATAGCCTTGCGAACAGCCTTGATGGCCGTACGGAACTTCGAGCGCAGCGCCGAGTTGTGCGAGTTGGCTTTGGCGGCCTGACGGGCGCGCTTGCGAGCTTGAGCGGAATTTGCCATGACGGTTTCCTTGTCCTGTTTCTGCTGTTACTTGTCCGGAGCGCGTGGCCGGCGAGGGCTTTAAAAACCCCGTCGCGGGCACTCGAGCGCGCTGCCTTTGATCTGAAATCCCGGGAACGATTGCCCGAGAACCTCTTAAAACATCGCCGGCCAGAGCCGGAAAAGACGCGAAGCTACGCCATCCAAAGAATTTTGGAGCTTCGAAACCGGAAATTATAGCAAGGGAATATGAGACGTGACAAGCGCTGCGTGGATCGCGTCGTCGCCGGGCGATTTGATGCATTTGGTCCGCAGCACGTGGAGTCTCGTGGGCGCGCGGCGCGTGGCCCGTATAATAAGCGCCCCATGAATCTATTCCGAGCCCTCCTGACGGTCAGCGGCTTCACGCTGCTGTCGCGCGTGACCGGCCTGATCCGCGAAACGCTGATCGCCCGAGCTTTCGGCGCCAGTCTCTATACCGACGCGTTCTATGTCGCGTTCCGCATTCCCAACCTGCTGCGGCGTCTCTCCGCGGAAGGCGCGTTCGCGCAGGCGTTCGTCCCGATCCTCGCCGAGTTCAAGAACAGCAAGGGCCACGATCCGACCAAGGCGCTCGTCGACGCGATGTCGACCGTGCTCACGTGGTTCCTCGTCGTGCTGTCGATCGCCGGCATGCTGGGCGCGAGCTGGGTGGTGTACGCGGTGGCGTCGGGGCTGAAGCACGAAGGCATCGGGTACACGCTTGCCGTCGAAATGACGCGCATCATGTTTCCGTACATCGTCCTCATTTCGATGACGACGCTCGCCTCCGGCGTGCTCAACACGTACAAGCAGTTTTCGCTGCCCGCGTTCGCGCCCGTGCTGCTGAACGTGTCGTTCATTTTTGCCGCCGTATTCGTGGCGCCGCATCTGAAGGTGCCGGTGTACGCGCTCGCGTATGCGGTGATCGTCGGCGGCGTTCTGCAACTGCTCGTGCAACTGCCCGGCCTGAAGAAGATCGACATGACGCCGCGCGTCGGACTGAACTTCCGGCGCGCGCTCGCGCATCCGGGCGTCAAGCGGGTGCTGCTGAAGATGGTCCCGGCCATGTTCGCGGTGTCGGTGGGGCAGTTGAGCCTCATCATCAACACGAATATCGCTTCGAACATCGGGGCGGGCGCCGTGTCGTGGATCAACTACGCCGACCGCCTGATGGAGTTCCCCACCGCGCTCCTGGGCGCGGCGCTGGGCACGATCCTGCTGCCGAGCCTCTCGAAAGCGCACGTCGACGCCGACAACGTCGAATACTCCGCGCTGCTCGACTGGGGCCTGCGCATCACCTTCCTGCTGGCTGCGCCCAGCGCCATCGCGCTCTTTTTCTTCGCCGAGCCGCTCACCGCGACGCTCTTTCACTACGGCAAGTTCGACAGCCATTCCGTCGTGATGGTCGGCCGCGCGCTGGCGGCGTACGGGATCGGGCTGATCGGGCTCATTCTCATCAAGATCCTCGCGCCGGGTTTCTACGCGAAGCAGGACATCAAGACGCCGGTGAAGATCGCGATCTTCGTGCTGATCATGACGCAGGTGAGCAACTACATCTTCGTGCCGATCTTTTCCCATGCAGGCCTGACGCTTTCGATCGGCCTCGGCGCGCTCGCCAATGCGCTGCTGCTATTCGCGGGGCTGCGCCGCCGCAAGATTTATCAGCCTTCGCCGGGCTGGCTGCGCTTTTTCGTGCAACTGATCGGCGCGTGCCTGATTCTTGCGGGCACGATGCACTGGGTGGCGGTCAATTTCGACTGGATCGGCATGCGCGCGACGCCGTTCCTGCGCATCGCGCTTCTCGGTGCAAGTCTCGTCGTGTTCGCCGCGCTATATTTCGGTATTCTGTCCGCAATGGGCTTCAAGTACGCCTATTTCAAGAGACGCACGCTTTGATGACGACAACGCGTATCCTCGACTACTTCTCTTCGCTGATGGCGGACGACGAAACGCTTCCGCTGACGGAAGCGGCCTTGTCGCTCGCGCAGGATGCGTATCCCGACGTCGACATGCAGGCCGCGCTCGCGGAGATCGACGAACTCGTCGTGCGCGCCCGCCGCCGCATGCCCGACGACGCGAACGTGAAGCAGAAAGTCGATGCGCTCAATCGCTACTTCTTTCGCGAGCTGGGTTTCTCCAGCAACCTCAACGATTACTACGATCCCGACAACAGCCATCTGAACGTGGTGCTGCGCCGGCGTCGCGGCATTCCGATTTCGCTTGCAGTGATCTATTTGGAAATGGCCGAGCAACTCGGCGTGCCGGTGCGCGGCGTGTCGTTTCCGGGGCATTTCCTGCTGCGAGTGGCCACGCCCGGCCAGGATCTGATGCTCGATCCGACCACCGGTCAGACGCTTTCCGAAGCGCAGATGGTCGAGATGCTGGAGCCGTATGTGCAGCGCGTCGGCGAATCGATCGGCAGCGCGCTGCGCGTGCTGTTGCAGCCCGCGACGCGGCGCGAGATCATCGCGCGCATGCTGCGCAATCTGAAGGGCATCTACTTGCAGACGGAGCGCTGGCAGCGTCTGCTCGCGGTTCAGCAGCGGCTCGTGATTGCGCTGCCGAACAGCATCGAGGAAGTGCGCGATCGCGGTTTCGCGTACGCGCGTCTGGATTACCTGCGGCCGGCGCTGGAGGATTTGCAGCGTTACATCGAGATCCGTCCGGATGCCGAGGACGCGACGGTCGTCGAAACCGAACTGCACGAGCTGCGACAGCGCACGCAGCACAACGGCGACTGAATGCAGACGGCGGACTTCTAAAGAAGCCCGCCGTTTTCACATCCGACGCGTCACTTCGGCTGCATGCGGATCGCGCCGTCGAGACGGATCACTTCGCCGTTGAGCATCGGGTTATCGAAGATCGACTTCACGAGCATGGCGTATTCGTCCGGCTTGCCGAGGCGCGACGGGAACGGCACCATCGCGCCGAGCGCGTCCTGCACTTCCTTCGGCATGCCGAGCAGCATCGGCGTTTCGAACAGGCCCGGCGCGATCGTCATCACGCGGATGCCGCTCTTGCTCAGGTCGCGCGCGATCGGCAGCGTCATGCCCGCCACGCCGCTCTTCGACGCCGCATAGGCCGCCTGGCCGATCTGCCCGTCATACGCCGCGACCGATGCCGTGTTCACGATAACGCCGCGCTCGCCCGCGCCGTTCGCTTCGTTCTTCGACATCACAGCGGCCGCGAGCCGGATCATGTTGAAGGTGCCGATGAGATTCACCGAAATCACCTTCGAGAACAGATCGAGCGCGTGCGGGCCGTCGCGGCCGACCGTCTTCGCCGCCGGCGCGATGCCTGCGCAATTCACGAGGCCTCGCAGCGTGCCGAGCGTCAGGGCGGTATCGACGGCGCGCTGAGCATCGCTTTCGTGGCTCACGTCGCATTTGACGAAGGCGCCGGACAGCTCTTTCGCGAGCGCCTCGCCCGCCGCTTCGTTCATGTCGGCGAGCACGACCTTGCCGCCTTGCGCCGCCATGAGCCGCGCCGTCGCCGCGCCGAGCCCCGACGCGCCGCCGGTGATCAGAAAGACGTTGCCTTGCATCTCCATGTTTCTTCTCCTTGATGTGATTCGTGTGCGCGAGGGCAGGGTATGCGCTGCTCGCGCCGATGCTGTCCTTGTGGGAAACGCGTCGATTGTAGCGAAGCCGGTGACGGCAAAATCGCACATCGGTCATGCGGATTCACAGGCGTAAAAAAACCCGCTCATCGAGAGCGGGTTTCATCGAACGCCGAGCGAAATCGCGTGTTACTTCAGCGCGTCGAACACACGCGTGCGGATTTCATCGACAGCGCCGGTGCCTGCGATCTTGCGGTACGCCGGCGCCTTCAAACCGTTCGGCGCGTCGCCGCTCTTGGCCCAGTCGTTGTAGTACGCGATCAGCGGCTTGGTCTGCGCGACATACACGTCGAGACGCTTCTTCACGGTCTCTTCCTTGTCGTCGTCGCGCTGGATCAGCGGCTCGCCGGTGACGTCGTCGGTCATGTCGACCTTCGGCGGATTGAACTTGACGTGATACGTGCGACCCGATGCCGCATGCACGCGGCGGCCGCTCATGCGGGTGATGATCTCGTCGAAGGGAACGTCGATCTCGAGCACGTAGTCGATCGCGACGCCGGCGTCTTTCATGGCTTCGGCTTGCGGCAGCGTGCGCGGGAAACCGTCGAAGAGATAGCCGTTCTTGCAGTCGTCCGACTGCAAGCGTTCTTTCACGAGATTGATGATGAGCGAATCCGGCACCAGCTCGCCCGCGTCCATGAAGCGCTTCGCCTCGACGCCGAGCGGCGAGCCTGCCTTGACGGCTGCGCGCAGCATGTCGCCGGTCGAAATCTGCGGAATGCCGAATTTCTCCTTGATGAAGTTTGCCTGGGTGCCCTTGCCCGCACCGGGTGCGCCCAACAGGATCAAACGCATGGTGATATCTCCGAATCGTCTATAAACCGCTGCAGCCGCGAGGCTGATTTGACATCCGGTGGCGTGGCTCGTGCGGCGTCGACGACAGGGCGCGCAGCCGAAAGGAGACGGCGGGCACCTGCGGACAGCGGCGCAACGTTGAGCGGCGCTGACCGGAAGGCTCGCGCAATCGCTTGATTATGCCACGGCTCTTTACGATCGCGACCGTAATAACGCGGATAGAAAACGCCACAAACCCCGGCCGATTGGGGCTCTGGCGGGGTTTACACCGGTTGCGTCGCGGCTTTCAGTCCGCTTTGGGGAAGAGCGCCTGCACGCGCTCGAGATCGGCGGGCGTATCGACGCCGGGCGGCGGCGCGTTTTGCGTCACGCGCACCGCGATGCGCTCGCCGTGCCACAGCGCGCGCAGTTGCTCCAGCGCTTCGGCGGCTTCGATCGGCGCTTGTGCGAGCGTCGGAAAATCGCGCAGGAATTTCGCGCGGTAAGCGTAGAGCCCGATGTGGCGCAGCACGTTCTCCGGCACGGAAGGCAGCTTGGCGAGCGCGGCGACGTCCGGCCAGTGCGGCTGCCAGAGATCGCGCGTCCAGGGAACCGGCGCGCGCGAGAAGTAGAGCGCGACGCTCTTCGCATCGAGCACGACCTTCACCACGTTCGGATTGAAAACGTCTGCCGGATCGTGAATCGGATGTGCGGCCGTGGCGATCGCGCAATCGGGATGCGCCGCGAGATGATCGGCGACATCGCGCACGAGTTGCGGATCGATGAGCGGCTCGTCGCCCTGCACGTTGACGACGATCGCGTCGTCGGGCCAGGCGAGACGCGTCGCCACTTCGGCGAGACGGTCGGTGCCGGTGGGATGATCCGAGCGCGTCAGCATCACTTCGATGCCGTGATCGCGCGCCGCTTCGACCACGCGGTCGGAATCGGTCGCGACGAGCACCTGGCTCGCGCCGGATTCGCGCGCGCGCTCGGCGACGCGCACGACCATCGGCTTGCCGCCGATATCGGCGAGCGGCTTGTTCGGCAGGCGCGTGGAAGCGAGGCGCGCCGGAATGACCGCGATGAACGGAACGGACATGTCAGCCGCGCTCAGGCGTCGCCGGCCGGTTTGATCGGCTCGACGGGCGTGCCTTCGACGGTCTGGCGCGCTTCGTCGACGAGCATCACGGGAATGCCGTCGCGGATCGGGTAGGCGAGCTTGTCCGCGCTGCAGACGAGTTCCTGCGCCGCGCGATCGTAACTGAGCGGGCCTTTGCAGATCGGGCAAACGAGGATTTCAAGCAGACGTGCGTCCACGGAGTTTCTCCACAACAAGAGCGATGAGGCGCGGTCTCAGCACGGCTTGCACCGGAACGACCCAGATGCGTGCGTCGCGCCAGGCCCCAAATTTTACTGCATCCTTTTCGGTGATCAGGATCGCATCGGCTTCGACGCCCGCGAACGGATTCTCGCGATACGAATAGTGATCGGGAAAGGCGCGCGTCGCGGGTGCGATGCCCGCCGCGCGCAGCGTCGCGAAGAAGCGCTCGGGCGAGCCGATGCCCGCCGCCGCGACCACTTTCTCGCCCGCGAACTGATCGAGCGGGCGGCGCTGGTGCGGATCGTCGAGCAGCCACGCGTCGCCGGTCTCGAGTTCGAGCGCGAACGTGTCCGGCCACGGCGGCAGCGTGCGCTCGTACGGACTGTTGATGAGCGTCGCGTCGCGGCGGCGCGACATCGGTTCGCGCAACGGGCCCGCAGGCAGCAGAAAGCCGTTGCCGCCCAGACGCGCATCGAACACGACGAGCTCGAACGCGCGCGCGAGGCGATAGTGCTGCAGGCCGTCGTCGGAGACGAGGACATCGACGTTCGGATGCGCGTCGAGCAGCGCTTTCGCGGCGGCGACGCGATCCGGGCAGACGAACACGGGCGCGTGCGTGCGGCGCGCGATCAGGAGCGGCTCGTCGCCGACCTGCGTAGCGGCTGAGGTCGGCGTGACGCTCGTGGGCTTCGCGACCTTCGCGCCGTAGCCGCGCGACACGACGCCCGGCTGAAAACCGGCGCCGCGCAGCGCTTCGACCAGCGCGATGACGGTCGGCGTCTTGCCCGTTCCACCGACCGTCACGTTGCCGACGACGACCACCGGCACGCCGACATCGACGCGCTTGAACCAGCCCAGTTCGTAGAAGGCGCGCCGGGTCGCGGCAATCGCGCCGAAGATGCACGCGAAGGGCGTCAGCGCCCACGCGACGGGACCGCGGCGGCGCCATTCCCGGGCGAGGAAGTTCTCGATCGGCGGCTTGAAATCAGACATGGACGGCCTTCGCGCTGAATGCTGGCGGGCGGCAAGTCAGGTACGGCATGGCGTGCAACGGCAGCTCCTCGAATTCCGGTCGGCGTTGGACGATGCCCGGCGTGTCGCGGCTCGGGGTGAGCAAATTCTGGCCGCGCCAGCCGGTGCTGGAACCCGGCACTCTATCGCGCGCGGGCCGTGGGCGCCAGTCGCGAGCACGCGTGAGTATTCGGCCCCGCGTGATTCCGGCGCCTGTGGATAACTCTGTGAAGAACTTGCAGCCCGGCGGGCGCAAAAGCGCGTGTGGCAAGAGTTGCTCCGGGGATTACAGTGTTCATGAAAATATAACGCAGCAAAATCAGATACTTGAAACGATGACACAGGCTTTCGGCGACACGGCGCCACGCACGGCGGTAAGTCTTTCTGTGTGGACACTTGCTACACTTGCGTACCTCGTCCAGCGGCGTTTGTCCATCGGACACGGCGGCCGCGGCCCAAGTATTTTTCCATCAGACATGACTCCCGATACCCAGCCGTCCCAAAGCGGCGATGCCGTCATCCCCGTTTCCGCGCTCAACCGCGCGATCAGTTCGATGCTCGAACGGTCGTTTCCGCTCGTCTGGGTGTCGGGCGAGGTGTCGAACTTCACGCGCGCCGCGAGCGGCCATTGGTACTTTTCGATCAAGGACGCGAACGCGCAGATGCGCTGCGTGATGTTCCGCGGCCGCGCGCAATACGCCGAGTTCATGCCGCGCGAAGGCGACAAGATCGAGGTGCGCGCACTCGTCACGATGTACGAGCCGCGCGGCGAGTTGCAACTCAACGTGGAAGCGGTGCGGCGCACGGGGCAGGGGCGGCTTTTCGAGGCGTTTCTGCGGCTGAAGGCGCAACTCGAAAGCGAAGGGCTCTTTGCGGCTGAACGCAAGCGCGCGCTGCCGGCGCATCCGCGTGGCATCGGCATCGTGACGTCGTTGCAGGCGGCGGCGCTCCGTGACGTGCTCACGACGCTCGCGCGGCGTGCGCCGCATGTGCCGATCGTCGTGTATCCGGCGCCGGTTCAGGGCGCGGGCGTCGGCGCGAAGCTCGCGGCGATGGTCGAAGCCGCGAACGCCCGCCGCGAAGTCGATGTGCTGATCGTGTGCCGCGGCGGCGGCTCGATCGAGGATCTGTGGGCGTTCAACGAGGAAGTGCTCGCCCGCGCGATCGCGGCGAGCGGATTGCCGGTCGTGAGCGGCGTCGGTCACGAAACGGATTTCACCATCGCCGATTTCGCCGCCGACGTGCGTGCCCCGACGCCGACCGCCGCCGCCGAACTCGTCAGCCCGCAGCGCGCGCTGCTTCTGCGCGATCTCGATCATCGGCATGCGGCGCTCGCGCGCGGCTTCGGCCGGATGATGGAGCGGCGCGCGCAGCAACTCGACTGGCTCGCGCGCCGGCTCGTGAGTCCCGCGGAGCGGCTCGCGCGGCAGCGGGCGCATCTGCGGCAACTGGCGAGCCGCCTCACGGCGGCAGGCGCGCGGCCCGTGCGCGACGCGCGCGCGCATTTCGCGCTGGTGCACTACCGCTGGCAGCGCAAGCGGCCGGACGTGTCGACCGAACGTGAGCATCTGCTGCGGCTTGCGCAGCGGATCACGAGCGCGCATGAGCGGCGCGCGGAGCGCGAGAAAGCGTTAGTGTCGGAACTGGCAGCGCGCTTGCAGGTGCTGAGTCCGCGGCGCACACTGGAGCGCGGCTATGCCGCATTGATCGATGCGCAGACGGGCCGCGCCGTGCGTGCGCCGGGCGCGCTGAAGCCGAAACGCGCGCTCACCGTTCACCTTGCGGAAGGATCCGCTGACGTGCTGCTCGCCGATGTCCAGCCGCGTCTGTCAGACGAATTCTGAGCCCGACGCGAGGTGGGGAATCCGCGTACATTTGACGTGCTTCGAGATGCTCGTCGAAGCACTTTTTACGCGGCCCGAGGCATATAGAAAGCAATCTTTCTCATAAAGGGCACACGGTTTGCTGGGTTATCCCAACTCGCCTACAATCCATTGCTCCACTGCTTCATGCCTCACAGTCCCCTACAAACCACATAGAAAGGAAGCTCGCATCATGGAACATACGCTCCCGCCGCTGCCGTTCGACAAGAACGCGCTCGCTCCGCACATGTCGGAAGAAACGCTCGAGTATCACTATGGCAAGCATCACCAGACCTATGTGACGAACCTGAACAAGCTGATTCCCGGCACCGAATTTGAGAACCTGTCTCTCGAAGAAATCGTGAAGAAGTCGTCCGGCGGCGTCTTCAACAACTCGGCGCAGGTGTGGAATCACACGTTCTTCTGGAACAGCCTGTCGCCGAAGGGCGGCGGTGCACCCACCGGCGCGCTGGCTGACGCGATCAACGCAAAGTACGGTTCCTACGACAAGTTCAAGGAAGAATTTGCCAAGGTCGCGACCGGCACGTTCGGCTCGGGCTGGACCTGGCTCGTGAAGAAGACCGACGGCACCGTGGATATCGTGTCGACGAGCAATGCCGCCACGCCGCTCACGACCGACGCGAAGGCGCTCCTGACCATCGACGTGTGGGAGCATGCTTATTACATCGACTATCGCAATGCGCGTCCGAAGTTCATCGAGGCTTACTGGAATATCGTGAACTGGGATTTTGCTGCGAAGAATTTCGGCGCGTAAGCACGCAGTGAATGCTTAAGGTCGCAAGACAGAAAAAGCCCTCGCGAGAGGGCTTTTTTCATTGGCGGCATGAAACGGCTCGTAGACCTATCGCTGCTTCGCGCCTTCCCAGTTGATATCCACGCACAGCACCTGCAATCCAAAAGGCGTCTGCGCGGCGATCGACGCCGTCACGCAAAGGTGCGCCTCGTTGATCGACAGATACGGCGCCGTCAGATGCACCCGCCCGGGCGCGCGCAGCGCCTCGATGAAATACGGCCGCCGTTCCCAGCTCGCGCCCTCCGAATGCAGGAGCGGGCTGAAGCGCTTCGCGCGCTGCGACGTGCGCACGATCGGCACGACGTTGTCGCCGATCTGCCGTCCGGCCTGATCGAGCAGGAAGCAGCGGGCGGTGTCGGCGAGTTGCAGCAATTCGCTCGTCGCGGTGACGAGCGATTCGCCTTCCATCAGCTTGACCGACGCGCATTCGAGTCCGCTCACATACGGTCCGAGACGCGTGACTTGCGCCCGCTCGCGCGCCGCGACGCGTTCGCGCGACGCCGCCGACAGCGCATCCATCACGCCCGTCGCGACTTCGCTGTGCACCGCGTCGACGCTCGGCTGCGCGAAATATGCGCCCTGCACGAAGTCGACGTTGCATTCCAGCGCGATCAGCGCGTCGCGCTCGGTCGCGAGGCCGCCCATCAGGACGAGCTGGCCGGATTCATGGAGCAGCGACACGAGACGCGGCAGCACGCGCTCGATGTGCGAATGCTCGGTCGCCTGCTGCAGGATGCAGCGGTCGAGCGTGACGATATCGGGCCGCAGATGCCACACGCGATCGATGTTCGAGTGCTTCACGCCGAAGCCGTCCAGCGCAATCAGAAAGCCCGACTTGCGCAGCGAATCGACGATTTCGGCGAAGCGCGTCGTCTCGCCGCCCGCCTGCTCGGGCACTTCCAGCACGACACGCTGCGGCGGCAGGCCGATGTTCTTCAGCGACGCGAGCAGGGCGTCGCCGTAACTCGTATCCATCAGCGCCGCGGGATGCAGGCTCAGGAAGAGCCATTCGTCGTGGCTGTCGAACGCGTTGAAATTGCCCAGATGCAGCGATTCCGCGAGCCGGCCGAGTTCGAGCAGATCGCCGCGCCGCGCGGCCTGCGTGAACACTTCGTGAGACGGAATATGGCGATGCGCGTCGTCGCGGGCGCGCAAGGACGCGTGATAACCGATCGCGCGCCGGTGAGACACGGAAAACACCGGCTGGAACACGCTGAAAACGGTGAACTCGCCGTACAGCACGGTGCGACGCGATCCGTCGTCACCGGCGACGGGGCGCGGCGGCTGGAAGCGGGGAGGGTCGAGATCAACCATGCTCATGGTGTCTGGGCGCGAGGCGAGTGGCTTTATCGAGATAGTTTACCGGATCGGCACACGGCAGTTTGAGCAAAAAGCGTGCAAATTCAATATCCAGGCGGGCCACAGCGGTTATCGGACGCATCGGATGCGCCTATTCGTGTGCTGATTGGACGATCGTGCCGCAGACGCGGGAGCGCACGCCGCTCAATCGTGCGCGCGGGCACCGCCGCGGTGCGCGCGCGTCGCTTCAGTTCGATTCGGACGGATCGGGCTTCCTGCGCATCGCGCGCACTTCCGGCGCGAGCTGACCGAAAATCCACGCCGTCGCCGCGGTAATGATGCCGACGCACAGGAACGTCGCATGGAACGCGGGCAGCGAGTTCGATTCGGTGACTTGCGGCAGTAGTCCCGTGAACGTCGACAGAATCGCGCCCGCAACGGTCACGCCGAGGCTCATCGACAGCATCTGCACCAGCGAAAACAGGCTGTTGCCGCTGCTCGCGCCGCCGGTGCCGAGATCCTTCAGCGTGAGTGTGTTCATCGCGGTGAACTGCATCGAATTGACTGAGCCGAAGATCGCCAGTTGCACGAGCCGCAGCCAGAGCGGCTGATGCGCGCTCGCGAGTCCGAAGCTCGCCATCATCAACCCGACGAGCACCGTGTTCACCACCAGCACGCGCCGGTAGCCGTGCTTTTCGATGAGACGCGTGACGGCGCGCTTGGACGCCATGCCTGCGGCGGCGACCGGCAGCATCATCATGCCGGCCTGGAATGCCGTGTAGCCGAGGCTCACCTGCAGGAGCAGCGGAATCAGATACGGCATGGCGCCGCTGCCGATGCGCGCGAACAGATTGCCGAGCAGCCCGACGCTGAAGGTGTGGATCTTGAAGAGATCGAGCGAGAAGATCGGCTGGGCGGCGCGCGTCGCGTGCAGGCCGTAGGCGACGAAGCAGCCGAAGGACAGCACCAGCAGCACGATGACGATCGCATGCTGCAGGCCGAGATCGGCGAGGCCGTCGAGCGAGATCGTGAGCGCGACCATGCCGACGGCGAGCAGCAGATAGCCGGCGAGATCGAAGCGCGCGGTCGCCGGATTACGGCTGTCGGGCATGTACAGATTCGTCGCGATGCAGCCGATCACGCCCACCGGCACGTTGATGAGAAAGATCCAGTGCCACGACGCGATCTGCACGAGCCAGCCGCCGAGCGTCGGGCCGATGAGCGGGCCGATCAGCCCCGGAATCGCGACGAACGCGAGCGCCGAGAGATACCGTTCCGCCGGAAACACGCGCAGCACGGCGAGACGCCCGACCGGCAGCAGCATCGCGCCGCCCACGCCCTGCACGACGCGATACGCGATGAGCGCCTGCAAGGACTGCGCTTTCGCGCACAACAGCGAGCCGATCGTGAACACGAGAATCGCGCTGAAGAACACGCGCTTGGTGCCGAGCTTGTCGGCGAGCCAGCCCGAGACGGGGATCATCATCGCCATCGTGAGCGAGTAGGCGATCACGACGCCCTGCATGCGCAGCGGCGCCTCGCCGAGGCTCTTGGCCATCGCGGGGAGCGCGGTGTTGACGATCGTCGAATCGAGCGTCTGCATGAAGAAGCCCGTGGCGACGAGCCACAGCATGATGGAGAGCGATCGGTCGGACGGCTGGGCTGTGGCGGTGTCGGTCATTGGCGGGGCTTACTTTCGCAGCTCGGCGACGAAATCGTAGTAGTCGTTGCGGCAGTAGGTATCGGTGAGCTCGATCGCGCGCTGATCGGCCGTGTAGCCGACGCGCGTGATGAGCAAAAGCGCGTCGTGCGGCGCGATGCCCATTTGCCCGGCGATCTCCGGGCTCGCGTTCACCGCACGGAAATGCTGAAGCGCACGCACGATGGATAGGCCGCGTCCGTCGAGATAGGTGTAGAGCGAATTGCCGATGCTCTGCGGATCGGGAATGCACGACGCCGGAAACGTGGAGTTCTCGACGGCCATCACGATGTCATCGGCGAGGCGCAGCCGTTTGAGGCGCGTGACGGTGGCGGCGGGCGAGAGGCCGAGCTGGATGACTTCATCGCGATTGGCGGGCTCGATGGTGCGCGAGAGCCACTTTGAGCTCGGCTTGAAGCCGCGCCGCCGCAGCATCTCGGAAAAGCTCGACAGACGCGAGAGCGGATCTTCGTAGCGCGGCGTGATGAAGCTGCCCGCGCCTTGCTCGCGGCGGATCAGCCCCTGCTCGACGAGCAGCGCGATCGCCTTTCTCGATGTGATCCGCGAGACGCCGAGCGCATCCGACAGCACGCGCTCCGAGGGCAGCGCTTCACCCGCGTTCCATCGATTGTCGTGGATCGCGTTGGCGAGCTTGCGGGCGAGTTGAAGATAGAGCGGTGTGTCGCTGTCCGGGTCCGGGCGCAAGTCGCGCCAGCGGTCTTCCGAGGTCGGGTTCATAAAGCGGACGCTAATGGGCCAAGCGGGGATTTTAAGACATGCTGGGGTGTTCGTTAGGCTGGGCGGTTCGCTTTCTTTTGCTGGATCCCGTTGGCGTGTCGGTTTATTGGTGTTGCCCCTGTGTTGGGCGGGTGGTTCGCTTTCTTTCGCCGGATCCCGTTAGCGTGTCGGTTTATTAGCGTTGCCCCTGTGCGGGGCGGCACCTACTTTCTTTGCTGCTGCAAAGAAAGTAGGCAAAGAAAGCAGCTTTTCCCATCCAAAGTGCCTCACACCGGCCGCGGCACAGGCGATTGGCTGAATGGCCCGGCAGTAGCGAGTGCCCCCACAAAACTCGCGCGGCTTGGACCGCGCACGGTCTGACAAGTCACGACGTTCGGGGCGCTGGTTCAGCACGAAAGAGTTCCGGCACAGCGCTACGCGCTGCCGTTGGGTATGCGAGGGAAACCAACGAAAAAAGAGAAACGCAGATGCGCACGCAGACCCGATTGACCCATCGGCCGCGCAGCGGGCCGGAGCCATTTCGTGCTGAACCGGTCACGCGCGCGGCGCGATGTGGCGGACCGTGCGCGATCCAAGCCCGGTGAGTTTTGTGAGGGCACTCGCTACAGCCGGGCCATGAGGTCAATCGCCTGTGCCGCGGCCGGCATGAAGCACTTTGGATGGGAAAGCTGCTTTCTTTGCCTACTTTCTTTGCAGCAGCAAAGAAAGTAGGTGCCGCCCCGCACAGGGGCAGTGCTAATAAACCGACACGTCAACGGGATCCAGCGAACGAAAGCAAACCACCAAACCACATCAAGCCGTAGCCGGCCCACCCACCCCACGCCCCACCCGCATATAAAGCGCAACCGACAACGCCACAGCCGCAGCCGCCGCCAACGCGGCGAACAAAAACACCGACCCATAGCCGAATTCACCCGCGACATACCCCGCGAGCGGCCCGGTCAACCCAAGCGACAAATCGAGAAACACGGAATAAGCCGACAGCGCCGCGCCCCGGCTCGCCGGCGGCACGAGCCCCACCGCCTCGACGCCCAACGCCGGAAACACCAGCGCGAATCCGAAGCCGGTCAGCGCCGCGCCCGCAAGCGCGAACGTCGGCTCGGCGGCAAGCCACAACATCAGCAAGCCGGCGCACTCGAAAGCAAACGACACGATCGCCACGCGGAACCCGCCGTACGCCTTGATCGTATTGGCGAACAGCAGCCGCGCGCCAATGAACATCGTGCCGAACACCGTGAGCGACAGCGCCGCGTTCGGCCAGCTATGCGCGGCGTAGTAGAGCGTGATGAATGTCGCGATGCAACCGAAGCCCGCCGAACCGAGCGCGAGTCCCAGCCCGTGCGGCAGGACGCGGAAGAACACGCTGCGATACGACATGCGCTCGCCGTGCACGATCGGCACGCTCGCCATGCGCGTCGCGAGCCAGTAGCCGAAGCCGCCAAGCGCGATCACGATCACCCCGAGCGATGCGAATCCCAGCGAGTGATCGATCGCGACGCCGAGCGGCGCGCCGATCGCGAGCGCGCCGTAGGTCGCGATGCCGTTCCACGAAATTACTTTCGCGTTGTTCGTCACGCCGACGCGCCCGATGCCCCACGTGATCGACCCCGTGCCGACCCAGCTTTCGCCGAAGCCGAGCACGAGCCGCGCGATCACCAGCAGCGCGAGGCTCACCCCATGCCACTGCGCCGCGAGCGCCGAGGCGAGCAGCAGCACGCCGCTCGCCGCGCACGCCGCGAGGCCGTACAGCACGGTTTTCTTGGGGCCGAGCGTATCGGCGGTGCGGCCCGCGAGCGGCCGCGACATCAGCGTGGCGAAGTACTGGACGCTGATCGCCGCGCCCGCCATCACCGAGCCGTAGCCCAGATCCGTGTGCACGTAACCCGGCAGCACCGCGAGCGGAATGCCGATCGTCAGGTAGCAGAGGAACGTGTACAGCACGACCGGCAGAATCCGCAGCGTGACTGCGAAATCGCCCTGCGGCTTGATGTGAGGCTCGGAGGACATAGGGAAATTGCGGGGTTGAAATCGGCGCGAAGGCATGATTGTCACATATGTTGCGGCGCAACGTCGCGCTGGTTTTGTAACCAGATGGGACAAATCGCCTGTCCGAACGATCAGACGGCGCCGGCGAAAGCCTTGTCGGATAAGGCTTCGCGCACATATCGGGCGAAGAATATGTCGTTCATGCAATGCCGGCTATGGGTTGTGGATTTTGGTGGTGATAGCTTTCGAACCATCGAAGCGACAGGACCAGTCCGAAAAAGTCCCCCGAAGTCGCGTGCCACCGGCTGCGCATCCCGCGCAACCAGCAGAAAAGCATCGAAGAGCCCCGAGACATCCCATGACCCAGCCGATCCGCTTCTATCACCGCAATGCGATCCAGGAAGTGAGCGGCGCGTCGACGACGCGCACCGTCCTGCAATACCTGCGCGAAGACGCGCGCTGCACCGGCACCAAGGAAGGGTGCGCGGAAGGCGACTGCGGCGCGTGCACGGTCGTCATCGGCGAGCCGGACGGTGCGGGCGGTGTCGCGTTCAAGGCCGTGAACGCGTGCGTGCAGTTTCTGCCGACGCTCGATGGCCGCGCGCTCTTCACCGTCGAAGATCTGCGCCAGCCGGACGGCACGCTGCATCCGGTGCAGCAGGCACTGGTCGATTGCCACGGCTCGCAGTGCGGTTTCTGCACGCCGGGCTTCGCGATGTCGATGTTCGCGCTCTACGAAAAGCACGGCCATGCGACAACCGGCTGCGCGGGCAAGTGCGAGAAGACGAAACCGTCGCGCCAGGAAATCAGCGACGCGCTGACGGGCAATCTGTGCCGCTGCACGGGTTATCGGCCGATCATCGAAGCGGCCGAGCAGATGTTCGATCACGCGCCGCTCGCGCCCGTCAACGTGCCGGCGCTCGCGCGCACGCTCGACAGCATCCAGCGCGACGACACGTTCCACTACGAGCACGCCGGCCGCCAGTTCGACGCGCCGCGCACCGCCGAGGCGCTCGCAGCGATCAAGGACAAGAATCCGAACGTGCGCATTCTCGCGGGCAGCACCGACGTCGGTCTGTGGGTCACGAAGCAATTGCGCGATCTGGGCGACATCGTCTATGTCGGGCAGATCGAAGCGTTCAAGCACGTCGAGACGACGGACGATTGGATCGAGATCGGCGCGGGCGTGTCGGTGGATCGCGCGTACGCGGAAATCGTGAAGCTCTATCCCGAACTCGAGGAAACGCGTCTGCGCTTCGCGTCGCTGCCGATCCGCAATGCCGGCACGCTCGGCGGCAATGTCGCGAACGGCTCGCCGATCGGCGATTCGATGCCCGGCCTCATCGCGCTGAACGCGCGCGTCGTGCTGCAAAGCGTCGACGGCACGCGCGAGATGGCACTCGAAGACCTGTACATCGCGTACCAGAAGAAGGACATGCACGCGAACGAGTTCGTTGCCGCCATTCGCGTGCCGACGCGCGCAGGCAAGCGCGCGAATCTCCAGTTCCGCGCGTACAAGCTGTCGAAGCGTTTCGACTCCGATATTTCCGCCGTGTACGCCGCGTTCAGCTTCATCGCCGATGGCGACATGATGCGCGAGCCGCGTCTCGTCTACGGCGGCATGGCCGCGACGCCGAAGCGCGCATCGCATGCGGAAGCTGTTCTCGCCGATGCCCACTGGCACGAAGCCACCGCCCAGGCCGCGATGATCGCATTGGGCAAGGACTACCAGCCGCTCACCGACATGCGCGCGAGCAGCGACTATCGGCTCGACACCGCGAAGAGCCTGCTGTATCGCTTCTGGCTGGAGACGCGTGCGCACAATCCGCTGGATAAGTCGAAGCTGGATGTGCGTGCAATCGAACTGGTCGAAGCGAAGTAAGCGAAAGGGAGAACAAGACAATGAATCAGCAAGCCGAAGCCTTTCTCGCCGAAGCCCAGTCGCTCGCGAACGAAATCGACGCCTTCAAACAGGTCCACGTTTCGCGTCCGCATGAATCGGCGCATCTGCACGTGAGCGGTCGCGCGAGCTATACCGACGACATTCCGGTCGTCGCTGGCACGCTGCACGCCGCATTGGGCACGAGCCCGAAGGCGCACGCGAAGATCCTGTCGATGAACTTCGACGCCGTGCGCGCGACGCCGGGCGTCGTCGCCGTCTTCACCGCCGAGGATATTCCCGGCGTGAACGACTGTGGCCCGATCATCCACGACGATCCGGTGCTTGCGCAGGGCATCGTGCAGTTCGTCGGCCAGCCGATGTTCATCGTCGTCGCCACGTCGCACGATACGGCGCGTCTCGCCGCACGCCGCGCGACGATCGAGTTCGAAGACCTCGTGCCGGTCCTGACGCCGGAGGACGCGCGCAAGGCCGAATCCTACGTGCTGAATCCGCTGAAGCTGTCGCGCGGCGATGCCGAAGGGCGCATGGCGAAAGCCTCGCATCACGAGCGCGGCGCGATGAAGCTCGGCGGTCAGGAACAGTTCTATCTCGAAGGCCAGATCGCCTACGCCGTGCCGAAGGACGACGACGGCATGCACGTCTACTGCTCGACGCAGCACCCGACGGAAATGCAGCATCTCGTCGCGCACGTGCTCAACGTGCATTCGCATAACGTGCTGGTGGAATGCCGGCGCATGGGCGGCGGCTTCGGCGGCAAGGAATCGCAGTCGGGCATTTTCGCGTGCTGCGCGGCGCTCGCCGCGTGGAAGCTGCTGTGCCCGGTGAAACTGCGTCCGGACCGCGACGACGACATGATGATCACCGGCAAGCGCCACGACTTCGTGTACGACTTCGAAGTCGGCTATGACGACGACGGCAAGATCGATGGCGTTTCCGTCGACATGACCTCGCGCTGCGGCTTTTCCGCCGATCTGTCCGGCCCGGTGATGACGCGCGCCGTCTGCCACTTCGACAACGCGTACTGGCTGTCGGACGTGAAGATCGAAGGCTATTGCGGCAAGACGAACACGCAATCGAACACCGCGTTCCGCGGCTTCGGCGGTCCTCAGGGCGCGTTCGCGATCGAGTACATCATGGACAACGTCGCGCGTTCGGTCGGCCGCGACTCGCTCGACGTCCGCCGCGCGAATCTCTACGGCAAGACGGAAAACAACAAGACGCCGTATGGCCAGACGGTCGAAGACAATGTCATCCATGAACTGATCGCCGAACTCGAAGAGACGAGCGATTACCGTCGCCGCCGCGCAGCCATCAACGAATTCAACGCGAACAATGAAATCCTGAAGAAGGGGCTTGCGCTCACGCCGGTGAAGTTCGGCATCGCGTTCAACGTGACGCACTTCAATCAGGCGGGCGCGCTGGTTCACATCTATACCGATGGCTCGATGCTCGTGAATCACGGCGGCACCGAGATGGGCCAGGGCCTGAACACGAAGGTCGCGCAAGTGGTCGCCCATGAGCTCGGCGTGCACTTCGAGCGCGTGCGCGTGACGGCCACCGACACGAGCAAGGTCGCGAATACGTCGGCGACGGCGGCATCGACGGGAACCGATCTGAACGGCAAGGCCGCGCAGGACGCCGCGCGTCAGTTGCGCGAGCGGCTCGCGAAGTTCGCGGCGGAGAAGTTCGGCGGCGGCAGCGTGACGCCTGCGCAGGTGCGCTTCGCGAACGATCGCGTGATCGTCGGCGACGATGCGATTCCGTTCGGCGAAGTCGTGCAGAAGGCGTATCTCGCGCGCGTGCAATTGTGGTCCGACGGCTTCTACGCGACGCCCAAGCTCTACTGGGATCAGGCGACGATGCAGGGCCGCCCGTTCTTCTACTACTCGTACGGCGCGGCGGTGTCGGAAGTGGTGATCGACACGCTGACCGGCGAAATGCGCGTGCTGCGCGCGGATGCGCTGCATGACGTGGGCGCATCGCTGAATCCGGCGCTGGACAAAGGCCAGGTCGAAGGCGCGTTCGTGCAGGGCATGGGCTGGCTGACGACGGAAGAACTCTGGTGGAACGACAAGGGCAAGCTGATGACGCACGCGCCGTCCACCTACAAGATTCCGACGACGAACGACATGCCTGCCGATTTCCGCGTGGATCTGTTCAAGAACCGCAATACGGAAGACAGCATCCATCGCTCGAAGGCGGTGGGTGAGCCGCCACTGCTGCTGCCGTTCTCGGTGTTCTTCGCGATTCGCGACGCCGTGTCCGCGGTGGGCGATCACAAGGTGAACCCGCCTCTGAACGCCCCGGCGACGGCTGAAGAGATCCTGAAGGCGGTGAACGCGGTGAGGAGCGCACGGTCATGATGCACGTCGTCCTGTTCGGCGCGGGGCACGTCGGCCACGCGCTCGTGAAGGTGCTGGGCACGCTGCCGTGCGTCGTGCAATGGGTCGATGCGCGCGACGAGCTGTTCCCCGACGAAGTCCCGGCCAACGTGCAGATCGAAGCCACCGATCTGCCCGACGCGATCGTCGACGAAGCGCCGGCGGGCGCGTACTTCGTCGTGATGACGCACGATCACTCGCTCGACTTTTCGCTTACGCAGCGCATCATGCGGCGCGATGACTTCGCTTACTTTGGGTTGATCGGCTCGAAGACCAAGCGTGTGAAGTTCGAGCGGCGGCTGATGGAGCGGGGTGTGGCGGCGGATCGGCTGCCGGAGATCACGTGTCCGATTGGCGTGGAAGGGATCGTCGATAAAGCGCCGTGGTCGATCGGGCTCGCGGTCGCGGCGCAGTTGTTGAGAGTGAGGGAGATGGCGGCGCGGTTGGGGATGTCGGCGGTTAGGGCCACGCGTGTGGTGGCGTGAGGGTTTTGTTCGCTGGGCTTTTGTAGATGGCCTGTATTCGCGTCGGTCTATTAGCACTGCCCCTGTGCGGGGCGGCACCTCCTTTCTTTGCTGCTGCAAAGAAAGTAGGCAAAGAAAGCAGCTTTCCCATCCAAAGTGCCTCACACCGGCCGCGGCACAGGCGATTGGCTGAATGGCCCGGCAGTAGCGAGTGCCCCCACAAGCAGAACACGGCTTGGATCGCGCACGGTCTGACAAGCTGGTGGTTTGAGCGCGCTGGTTCAGCACGAAATAGTTTCGGCACAGCGCTACGCGCTGCCGTTGGGTATGCGTGGGAAACCGACGAAGAAGACGCACACGCAGACCC
>LRBF01000251.1 GCA_001580565.1 Caballeronia megalochromosomata
GACCGACACGAACACGGGATCCAGCGACCAGCAAAAAAAAGCAAAAAATCGCCACAGCCCGCACCCGGGCCACCTCCAAGGACCATCACCATGCCACTCGTCAGAATCTCGCTAGTAAAAGGCAAGCCACGCGGCCACATCAAAGCGATCTCCAACAGCGTCCACGAGGCACTCGTCGAAGCCTTCAAGGTCCCCGCCGACGATCAGTTCCAACTGGTCCAGCAGCACGATCGCGAAGATTTCATTTACGATCCGGGCTATCTGGGCGTAGAACGAAGCGACGACCTCGTGTTTATCCACATCACCGCGAGCGACTGGCGCGACACGGCGACCAAGAAGGCGTTCTACAAGACGCTGGCCGCGAAGCTCGCGACATCGCCCGGACTGCGGCCCGAGGACGTGCTGATCGTGCTCGCGCCGAATCGCCGCGAGGACTGGTCGTTCGGACGCGGACTCGCGCAGTATGTGGAGGACGCGGCCTGACGAAGACCGAAGGAGTGAAAGCCACGATGAACCCGACGATCCTGAAAGGCGCGTGCCATTGCGGCGCGGTCACGTTCGAAGTCGAGACGCCGCCCGAACCGGCCGTGCGCTGCAACTGCAGCTTTTGCCGGCGGCGCGGCGCGGTGATGTCGCCACCGTTTCCCAGAGACCGGCTGCACATCCTTTCAGGCGAGCATGAACTCGCGCTGTACCAGTTCAACGCGCAGGTCGCGAAGCATTACTTCTGCAAACACTGTGGAATTTACACATTCCACCAGACGCGATCGAACCCGGACAACTGGCGCGTGAATCTCGGCTGCATCGATGGCGTCGACGCGTATTCGCTCGATGCGCCCGTTGCGGACGGCGCGAGCCACTCGGTGGTCGGAAAACCATAGCGGCGCAACTCTGTGAGTGAAGGGCGCCGGGAACGCGATCTGCTACATCCCGGCACCCACGGGCCGTTCGCGTTCGATGTCTTCAAGCGCAACCGCGTTTTCCGACGAACGGCGTTCGATAACGACACTCACATGGTGCGCCGTCATGGCTCAGAAACCCTCACACGAACCCGATGCGGTACGCCGCCGTCTGCTTGCCGCGATCGCCAGTTCCGCCATGCTGTCCGCGTGCGGCGGCGGTGGCAGCGACGACAACTCCGGCACCGTCACACCGACGAGCCCCATCGGCAACATTCCCGCTGATCGCGCGAACCTGCCGCGTCCCGCGTTACCCGCGCCGGCGACTTCGGGCATCGATCACATCGTGCTCGTCACGATGGAGAACCGCTCCTTCGATCACATGCTCGGCTGGGCGCCCGGCGTCGAAGGCGGGCAGGCGGGCAGGCAGTTCACCGACGCATTCGGCGAAACGCACCCGACATTCGCGCTGTCCGCCAATCCGGCCTTCGGCTTTCAGAGCTGTCAGTTCGCGGATCCCGATCACGAATACGACGCGGGCCGCACGCATCTCGCTAACGGCGCGATGAACGGCTTTCTGCTCACGCCCGACACGAACAAGACGCGCGGTGATCTGCTGCCTATCGGTTACTTCACGGGTAGCGACCTCGATTTCTATCGCCAGGCCGTGACGCAGTACACCGTTTGCGACTACTACATGAGCGGCATTCTCTCCGATACGTTTCCGAACCGCGTCTATCTGCATAGTGGCGAGACGGATCGCCTGAGCGACACGCTCGACACATCGTCGCTATCCACGATCTGGGATCGTCTCGACGCAAAGAACGTGTCGTCGAAGTACTACTTCCACGACGTGCCGTTCACGGCGCTTTACGGAACGCGCTATGTCGGCCGCTCGAAACTCTTTTCCGAATTCCTGTCCGATGCGGCCGGCGGCAATCTGCCGTCGTTCTGCATGGTCGATCCGAGTTTCGGCGGCGAGGTGAACGGCACCTCCAACGACGATCATCCGCATGCCGACGTGCGCAATGGTCAGGCGCTGCTCGGGCAAATCTACGAAGCGCTGCGCACGAGTCCGAACTGGAGCACGACGCTCATGATCATCGTCTACGACGAGTGGGGCGGCTTCTTCGAGCACATCGCGCCGCCGGTCAAGTCGCTGTCGGCGGCGGAACAGAAGCTCGGCAACGACGGGCGCCTCGGCTTTCGCGTGCCCTGCATGCTGCTCGGACCGCGCGTGCGCGCGAACAACGTGGCGCGCTATCCGTTCGATCCGAGCTCGATTCATCAACTGATCGCGTGGCGCTTCGGGCTCGATCCGCTGGGCGTGCGCGCGAGCGATCCGACCACGTTCAACATGGCCTATGCGCTCGACCTGAGCGACGCAGCGCGCACGGACGCACCCGCGATCACGGTGGCGCAAGGGCCGTTCGGCCTCGCATGCTCCAACACGCCGTCGACGGGAACGGGTATCGGCACCGTCGACAACGCGCAGACGGCGAAAGCGGCCGAGGGCGCTTCGCAGACGCCGACGCCGGGCGGCCGCTTTGCCGATTTGCACACCAAGGCGATGGCGCTGGGATTTCCTTCGGAATGACGCGATTCGTGCGCCATGAAGGCGGCTAGAACCTGAGCGCCATCGACACCGAGTCGTGATACGTGCCGTCGATCTTCAACGCCCGCGGCTCGCGCGCATATTCGACGAAACCCGCCGCGCGATAAAGCCTGATCGCCGCGAGATTGTCCGGCGCGACCTCGAGCTTGATTTCATCGACGACACCGCGCGCATACGCGAGCACACGCTCGACGAGCGCCGCGGCGAGCCCCGTGCCGCGCGCGCTTTCGCGCACATACATGCCCCAGAGTATGCCTTTGTGCTTCATCTTCGCGCCCGATGGCACCAGGAGTCCGGCTACGCCGGCGAGCGCGCAGTCGCTCGCGTGGCCGCCGAATATCGCGTGATCCGCGGTACGCGCGCCAAACCATTCGAGCGCCTGCGTGCGCTCGTCGTCATACGCAGCGCCGAACGACGCCGGGTAGCGTTGCAGGCCTTCGAGACGGATTTCGCGGAAGGCTTCGGCATCGGCGGGCGTGAGGCGTCTGATCCGCAAGGTGTTGGCATTCTGCATAACGCATGCAATAGACAAGTGGAGACATCCATCATAGCCGCGCGTCAGAAACTCACGGTGACGCGCGCCGCATGCGTCTTTACAAAGCCGACGAATTCCAATATTGCTGGGTCGATCGGACAGGCTGCGGCCTCGCGGAGGTGAAGCATGAGAACGCGGATGCGCCCACGACAGCGTCATTCATGCAGACGCGTCCAGGCGACGATGCTCGCGGTGGCGTCGCTGCTCGGCGCGGGCAGTGCATCGGCGACGGAAGGCGCGCTCGGGCGCCCCGTTGCGGGCACGAGCGTGCTTTCGGGCGTAGGCATCGTGCCGACCGAACCGGTGTGGATCGCGAGCCTGGAGACGCTCTATCTCGATGGCTCGATCAGCAGCAACCGGCAAGTGCCGATCGCGGGCCAGCGCTCGATCGGCCTCGATGGAGAGCTGTCGCTCACGCTCGCGAGCCTGTTGAAAGTGTGGGGCAGCTACGGCGGCTGGGCGTTCGCCTCCGGCTTCACACTGCCCTACGTCTGGGAGAAGGTGACAGGCACTTTCGCCGCCGGCTCGCTCAACAGGACGACGAGCGACCGCGCGTCGAATCTCTACGACATGCTGTTCACGCCGATCGAGGCGGGTTACCACTTCTCGGAGACCGACCACATCGCGCTGTCGTTCAACATCTGGGCGCCGACCGGCAATTACGAAGCAGGCGCGCTCGCGAATCCGAGCCTCAACACCTGGACCTTCGTGCCACAGATCGCCTATACGAAGATGGTGCCGAAATACGGCCTCGAATTCGACGCGGTGATGGGTTTCCAGTTCTACACGAAGAACACCGCGACGAACTACCAGAACGCGCCGCTCTTCACGCTCGACGTGATGGGCCTGAAGAAGTTCGCGAACGGCTTCGGCATGGGCGTGGTGATGGGCACGGTGCAGCAACTCGGCCACGACACCGGCCCGACCGCCGACCGGCTCGATGGTTTCGTCGGCCACGATTTCACGCTGGGTCCGATCCTCACGTACGACACCAAGCTCGGCGGCAAGGCGCCCTTGTCCGCGAGCCTGCGCTGGGTGCCGTCGATCGTGAGCACCAACCGGCTCAAGAGCACGAAGACCTTCATGGCGACGGCCACGCTTGTGTTCTGACAGCGCTTCATTTTCAGTCGCTGCCGGCCCCCATCATCCAGCGATAGTACGGATTCGCGCGATCCGCCTGTATCACCGCGCCGATGTCCCGCGTCCATGCATCGCGGTCGCCGCGATAGGCATCCAGTCCCGCGCGATAGAACGCGTGCAGCGTGCTGCGCTCGGCGGCGAGCGTGGCGGCGAATGCCGGGTCCGCATGCGTCAACGGCGGCTCGCTTTGCAGCGCGAGCATGTGCGCGAGCGTCACGGCGAAATCGCCACGACGCACCCACGGCGCATACTCGATGCGCGGATCGTCGTCGGTGACGGGACGCGCGTCTTCAGCGTAATAGGCGAGCGCCGGACGATCCGCGACCCAGGTAGCCGCGAACGCTTCCGGCGATGCGATGCCGACCTCGCGCAACGCCCGCGCGATGTCGGGCTGCGCGAAACGCTCGCGCAGGCGCGGCACGTCGAGCGGCATCGGCTGCATCGAGCCGACGAGCATCATCTCGTGGAACTCCGTCGTCCATAACGCCGCGTGCGGAAACACCTGCAGGAAGCTCTGGATGAGCGAGCGCGTCTGATCCTCGTTCTGTGTGGAGAGCGGCAGCCATTGCGCGACGATTCCGCCTTCATTCAGGCGCGCCGCCGCGAGCCGATAGAAGTCCGTCGAATAAAGATTGACCACGCCCGCCGCGGACGGCGGCGGCGGCTCCAGCGTGACGAGATCGTAATGCGCGTCGCGCGCGAGCAGTTCGCGACGTCCATCGGCGACGCGGATATCGATGCGCGGATCGGCGCTCATGCCGTAGTTGCCGTCGAAACGCGACGACGCGCGCACGACCGATGGCAACAGCTCCGCGACCACACGTTTTTCGAGCGTCGGCCAGGTGAGCAGCGCGCCGCCGGTGATGCCGGTGCCGAGGCCGATCACGAGCGCCGAGCGCGGCGTGCCGGAATGGATCATCAGCGGCACGAGCGCCTGCAGGCGCATGTAGCGGCGCGAGGTCATCGCATCGCCCGAGTTCGATACGCCCTGGATATAGAGGCGGCGAAAGCGTTGCGCGCCGTCGCCCTGTTCGAGCACCGCGACCGTGCCGCCCGCGCTTTCCTCGTAGTACACGAGGGCGCCACCGTGTGCGGTCGCGAGCAGCGCGCCGAGCCGGTCGCCGGGCGTAAAGATCGCGATGATCGCCGAGAGCGCCGCCATCGACGCGCACGCGATGATGCTCGTGCGCCGCGCGGCGCTCGTGCTCAACGCCGCCGACAGGCCGATGAGACCCGCCGCCACCGCGAGCACGCCGAGCGAGCGAATCAGCCCGAGCGAGGGCACGAGTTCGAAGCCCGCGAACAGCGTGCCCGCGATGCCGCCTGCCGTATTCAGCGCGAGCACGCGCCCGACATCCGCGCCGATGCCGGACGGTGCGTCATTCGCGTGGCCGTTCGCGGCCATCCTGAGGGCGAAGGGGAACGCGGCGCCGAGCAGAAGCGTTGGCACGAGCACGATCGCGCAGGCGGCGACGGCGAAGCTCGCGCTCATCGACGCAAGCAGGTTGCCGGTCGCGGCGAGCGCGAGTTCGGATGCGTGTCGTTGTGCGTCCGTGAGCCAGCCGCCCGCGAACGCGACGCCACCGAGCGCAACGAGGCCCGCCATGCCGATCAGCACGCCGAACGCGCTCCACGGATCGCGCACGCGGTCCGCGTAACGCGCGGCGATCGCGCTGCCGAGCGCGAGCCCGAAGAGATAAGTCGCCAGCACGATCGAAAACGCGAAGCTGCGCGTGCTGATGAACTGCGCGATGGCCTGCGACCACACGACTTCATAGCCGAGCGCGATGCCGCCTGCGACCGCATACAGCGCGATCGCGAGGCGTGCGTGGCCTGCATCGGCGGCGTGTGGCGTGCGTGAGACCTCGGTGCGCATGGCCGTAGCGAGCGTCGGGCGGGCGTGCCGCGCAAGCCCCGCTGCACCGAGCGCAGCCACGGCATTCAACGCGGCTGCGGCCAGCGCGCTGCCTTGCACGCCGAGCAAAGGAATCAGCACGAAGGCGGGAAGCAGCGCGCCGGTGATCGCGCCCGCGGTGTTCGCCGCATAGAGCCGCCCGCCCGCGCCGCCCACGCTTTGCCGCGACGGCGTGAGCGCGCGCGTGAGCACGGGCACCGTGCCGCCCATCGCGATGGCGGGCACGCCGACGAGCGCCAGCGGCAATCCCCACGCGAGCGGTCCGGCGCTCGCCTGCAACGTCGCGAACCACGCGGCGCTGTGCGCGAGCGCCTGCGTCGCGCCCATGCCGAGCAAAAGCGCCGCGATCTCCAGCGCGGCGTACAGCAGGAACGGCTTCGCGACGCGATCGGCGAGCTTGCCGAAGAGCCATCCACCGATCGCGAGGCCCGCGAAGAACGCGCTGATCGCGATGGTGATCGCCTGCGCCTCGATGCCCACGACCAGCGTGAGCTGCTTCACCCACAGCACCTGATAGATGAGCGCGGCCATGCCGGACGCGAACAGCAGCAAGGCAGGCAAGGCGGTTCTTTGCGCGACGGGCGTGTCATGCGAGCGCGCTCGGCGTATCTTGCGCGCCGCTTCGCGTCGGCTGGATTTCGGATGGTCGGCGCTGAGGTGGCTCATCGTGAGAATCCGGCTCCTTATTGCGAGAAAACCCGCTGCGTCTTTCGATGCAGCGGGTATGGTCGTCGGTCGATTGCGCGGCCTATTTTCCGGTGGTCTCGATACTCTTCATGAGTGCATCGGTCATCTGGTCGATGCTGAAGCTCGACGGCCGCTGGCTCGGCGGATACTGCTTGAACGTCGCGAGGAACGGCGCGACCTTCGCCACCGCGTATTGCGACATATAAACGTTCTTGGTGCTCCAGTCGTAATACTGATCCGAGACGATGTCGGCGCGCTCATACGGGTCCATGCGCAGATTGAACATCTTCGGCACGCGCAGACAGGTGAACGGATTGGCCCAGACCATGAAGCCGCCCGGTTCGCGCTGCTCGCAGAACACGAACTTCCAGTCGTTGAAGCGCATCGCGACGAGCATGCCGTCGTCGTTGAAATAGTAGAACTCGTGACGTGGCGCGTCCTTCGACTGTCCGGTGAGATAGGGCAGGAAGTTGTAGCCGTCGAGATGGACCTTGAAGGTCTTGCCGCCGATTGCCGCGCCCTTGAGCAGTCGATCCGAAATGTTCGTGTCGCCGGCGGCCGCGAGCAGGGTCGGGAACCAGTCGAGGCCGGACATCATCTGCGTCGAGACGGTGTTGGGTTTGATATGGCCCGGCCAGCGGATCATCGCGGGCACGCGGAACGCGCCTTCCCAGTTGGTGTCCTTCTCACTTCTGAACGGCGTGGTCGCGGCGTCGGGCCACGAGAACTGATTCGGCCCGTTGTCCGTCGTATAGATGACGATGGTGTTGTCCGTCAGCTTGAGATCGTCGAGTGCCTTGAGCAGCTTGCCGACGTCGCCGTCGTGTTCGATCATGCCGTCCGCATACTCGTTGCCCGGCATGCCGCTTTGTCCCTGCATCGAGGGCCGCACGTGCGTGAACAGATGCATGCGCGTCGTGTTCATCCACACGAAGAACGGCTTGCTCGCCTTCGCCTGCTTCTGCATGAAGTCGATCGCGGCCTGCGTGGTTTCGTCGTCGATCGTTTCCATGCGCTTGGCGGTGAGCGGCCCGGTGTCCTGGATCTTGCCGTCCGCGAACGAATGGATCACGCCGCGCGGCGCGTTGGCTTTCACCCACGCCTTGTCATCCTTCGGATAGTACGGGCGCTCGGGCTCTTCCTCCGCATTCAGGTGATACAGGTTGCCGAAGAACTCGTCGAAGCCGTGCTTGGTGGGCAGATATTCGTCACGGTCGCCGAGGTGATTCTTGCCGAACTGGCCGGTTGCATAGCCGAGCGGCTTGAGTGCTTCGGCAATCGTCACGTTCTGCGCCTGCAGACCGACTTTCGCACCGGGAATGCCGACCTTCGAAAGCCCCGTGCGCAGCGTGACTTCACCGGTGATGAAGGTCGAGCGGCCCGCCGTGCAGCTATTCTCCGCGTAATAGTCGGTGAACAGCATGCCTTCGCTGGCGATGCGGTCGATGTTCGGCGTCTCGTAACCCACCACGCCCCGGCTATAGGCGCTGATGTTCGTCTGCCCGATGTCGTCGCCGAAGATCACGAGAATGTTCGGCTTCTTCGAGCCCTGATTGTCGGCGGGCTTCGCGTTGTTTTGCGCGGGCGGTGTCGCGGGTTTCGCGGGCGCGGCGGGCTTCGCGTTGTTCTGCGTCTGCGCGGTCGAGATCATCGGCGGGACGATCAGCACGCACACCGCCGCGATCGCGGCCAGCGCCCCGGTGATGTAGCGCACACGTCGAAGTTTCGCTTTTGTCATCGTTGTTCTCCCGTTGCGATGCAACCGCCTGCTTCAGAGAAACCGCTACTGCCCCGCGTTCGGCGGATAAATCACGTTCCAGTCGTCCTTCATGCTCACGACGATCCAGCCTTTCGCGCGCGCTTCGTCCCATGCTTTATCGAGCTTGCCGATCTTCGATTGCCGGTCGTAGGCGAACTCGCGCGTCGCGTCGTCGTGATGCACGATGAGCGCGAGATGCGGCCCCGCCTGCGCCGCGGTGTACTGCAACATTTGCAGGTCGCCGTCCGAGTTGCCGAACGCGAGCACCGGTCTGCGCCCGATGTTGCGATAGATACCGACGGGCTTGCCCGGTCCGTCATCGACGAAATCGATCTTCGGCTCGCGCACCAGCGCCGGCTTGCCGTCGCGCATTTCGTACTTCACGACCTGGCTCGAACCGATCACCTGTTCGGGCGGAATGCCGTAGACGCGCTCGGCGAACACGCGCATGAATTCGATCGTCCCGCCCGACACGATGTACGTCCTGAAGCCGTTCGCGCGCAGATACGCGAGCAATTCCAGTTGCGGCTGATACACGAGCTCGGTATAGGGCCGCTGAAACTTCGGATGCTTCGCCGTGGCGAGCCAGGTGCGGATCGCGCTGTCGTATTCGTCGACGGTCATGCCGCTGTTCGCTGTCGCGAGGAGCTTCATCAGTTCCTTCTGCTGTCCCGCGAGCGCTGCCTGATCGTGCGCGGCGAGCGCGCGAAACGCGGGGTTGTCGCGCCACTCCGGATGCTTCGGCGCGGCGGCCTTCACTTCGTCGAGCATGAACACGAACTGGAAGTAGAGCGGCTGCTCGCTCCACAGGGTGCCGTCGTTGTCGAACACCGCGATACGCTCGGCGGGCGGTACGTAGGAGGGCGAGCCTTCGCGCGTGGTGTCGTCGACGAACTTGATGATCGCCTCGCGCGCGGCGCCTTCGCGCCACGACGGCAGGATCGTGGTCGCGGCGGGCTGCGCCTGGGCGCGCTGCGTGCTCCGCGCGATGCTCGCACTGTCGCCGGGGCTCGCGCAACCGGCGATGACGAGCGCGGCGAGCAGCGTCGCCGCGAGTGCGAGAAGGGGTTCAGCGCGCTGCCGTATCGATCGAATTCTGGCCATGCGTCCGATCCCACACGTTCTTGTCCATCACGAGCCGGAATCCCAGATGCGACATGCTGTTGTACGGATCGGTGCCGCGCCGCGCGCTCGGTCGATAGCTCAGGCAGTAGGCTTCGTTGCACAGGAACGAGCCGCCGCGCGTCACGCGCTTGGGCGCCTGCACGGGCACGCCGGGATCGGCGGGGTCCCATGAGCCGGACGGGCCCTGCGGTTCATCGACGATGCCGCCCGTCGAAGCCTCGCGCCGGAACTGGTCCGCGCGATACCAGTCGGCGGTCCATTGCCATGCGTTGCCGGTCATGTCGGAGAGGCCGTAGCCATTCGCCGGAAAGCTGCCGACGCGGCTCGTGCCAGCCGCGCCACCCGCCTTTGCGTTGACCACGGGGAAGGGCTGCGGCTGCTGTCCTTGCCATACGTTCGCCATCTGCTTGCCGTCGGGGGTGAACTGATCGCCCCACGCATACGTGGCTTGCTCCAGTCCGCCGCGTGCGGCGAATTCCCATTCGGCTTCGGTCGGCAGGCGCTTGCCGGCCCATTTCGCGTAGGCTTGCGCATCTTCATACGAGACCTGCACGACGGGATGATCGTCCTTGCCGTCGATATTGCTCGCCGGGCCCGTCGGATGCCGCCAGTCGGCGCCGGGCACGAAGCGCCACCAGCGCGAGTAGTCCTGCAGCGCCACCTGCTCCTTCGTGCCGACGAACACCATCGCACCGGGTACGAGCGTGTCCTCCGGCGGGCGCGGCGTGCCCGGAGGCAACTGCACTTCGAGCGTGCTCCAGTCGGGCTTCTTCTCGGCCGTGGTGACGTAGCCCGTCGCCTCGATGAACTGGCGAAACTCCGCGTTGGTCACGTGATGCTGATCCATCCAGTAGCCATGCAGGCGCACTTTGTGCGCGGGACGTTCGTTCGCTTGCGCGAGCTTGCTGTCGCTGCCCATCAGGAATTCGCCGCCGGGCACCCACGCCATGCCTTTCGGACCGTGCACGCCGTCGCCGAGCACGACGCGGATCTGCGGCGCCGAGTTTCCGTTCATGGCGCGGCTCATCGCATAGCCGACGAGCGCGGGACACAGAAGCAGCAGCACGGCCCACAGCGTGATGCGACGAAGCCGCGCGCCGCGCGCAATCGTGTCCTGCTTTCGCTTCGTCGATCCGTTCGCCATCTGCGTGACTCCGCTCGTGCTCCGGTTATCGCATTGACCCCATTCGGTCCCACCAATATACGAACGGATACCCGAATTCAATCTTTTTTTGGAGCGCTGTCGCGAAGCTGTGCGAAGCACCGATTACGCGATGGATATTGCGTTTCAAGGCCCACGCAGTTGCAAAAAACGAAGCAATGCGATGCTTTGACGAAAGGGCTCGGGTCCAGTAACTTGTGGCTCACGCGGGCTTATAGCGTGAGCGGTTGCAACGTAAGATGGGCGAACCATCGGAGACGAGCCAGTCATGCGCGACACCATCCGGCGTTTCGAAGCGAGCATCGGGCAAGCCGTCGTGGGACAGGAAGCCGTCGTGCGGCAGATCCTGATCGCGCTGCTCGCCGATGGCCACGTGCTGCTCGAAAGCCTGCCCGGCCTCGCGAAAACGCGCACCGTGAAGGCCATCGCCGCGCGCCTCGCCGCCACGATGAAGCGCATCCAGTTCACGCCCGATCTGCTGCCGTCCGACATCACCGGCGGCGAGACGCTATTGCAATCGGGCACCGAGCGCACGCTCACGTTTCAGCCCGGCCCGATCTTCGGCAATCTGATCCTTGCGGACGAAATCAACCGCGCGCCCGCGAAAGTGCAATCCGCGTTGCTCGAAGCGATGGAAGAACGGCAGATCTCGGTCGCGGGCAAGACGCACACAATGCCCGATCTCTTTCTCGTCATGGCGACGCAGAACCCTATCGAACAGGAAGGCACGTATCCGCTGCCCGAAGCGCAGATGGACCGCTTCCTGTTGAAGGTCCTGATCACATATCCGTCGCCACAGAGCGAGTGCGAGATGCTGCGTCTGTTGCGGCGTGAAACCGAAGGGGAGAAGACGAGCTTCGCCGTGCTTTCGCAGGAAGAGGTGTTCGCCGCGCGCGAGGCCGCGCGGCGCGTGAACGTGGCGAGCGCCATCGATGAATACATCGTGTCGCTGGTGAATGCGACGCGGCATGGCGCAACCATCGACGCCGATCTCGGCAAATGGATCGACGTGGGCGCGAGTCCGCGCGGCGCGATCGGGCTGGATCGCGCGAGCCGCGTGCATGCATGGCTCGACGAGCGCGAGTTCGTCACGCCCGACGATGTGCGCGCGGTCATTCATCCGGTGCTGCGTCATCGTTTGCTGCTGTCGTATGACGCGAACGCGGACAATGTCAGCGCGGACACGGTTATCGATCGACTGGTGGAGAAAGTGGCCGTACCCGCGTAATTGCAGAAGGAATGGTTCGATGATCGCAAGCGCAGAGGATCCGACCGGAAGCGTGTATGTCGATGCCGCGCATCTCGCGCGGCTCGAATTCCGCGCGCGTGGTCTGAGCTTTCTCGCGCCCGCGCCGGTGTCGAGCATTCTGTCGGGCAGGCATGCTTCGCGCATGCGTGGGCGCGGACTCAACTTCGAGGAGTTGCGTGGCTATCTGCCTGGCGACGATATCCGTCATCTCGACTGGCGCGTGACGCTGCGCACCGGCAAGCCGCATGTGCGCGTGTACACCGAGGAACGCGACCGCCCCTTGCTCGTGATGGTCGATCAGCGCATGAGCATGTTCTTCGGATCGAGCCGCGCGTTCAAGTCGGTGGTCGCGGCTGAAGCGGCCGCGCTCGCCGTGTGGATGGGTTTCACGGCGGGCGATCGCGTGGGCGGCGTCGTCTTCGGCGATGACGAGATCGTGCGCGTGCGGCCCTTGCGCAGCAGAACGCGCATCGAAATGCTGTTCGGTGCGATCGGGCGCATGAATCGCGCGCTCGCCGCCGACAGTCCCGCGCGCACGAACTACGCGCAGCTCAACGCCGCGCTCGAAGGCGTGCTGCAGATCGCGGGACACGATTTTCTCGTGTGCATCGTGAGCGACTTCGCGGGCGCCGACGAACGCACGCGGCAACTCCTGCGCCAGCTCGCGGCGCATAACGATGTGATCGCCGCGCTCGTCTTCGATCCGATGTGGCAGCGCATGCCCGAGCATCGCGCGCTCGTCGTGAGCGAAGGGCGCTTGCAGGTCGAATTGCGCATCGAGAACGAGCGCGTGCGCGCGCCGCTCGCGAGTCTCTTCAAGGGACGCGCCGCCGAAATAGCGGACTTGCTGCGCGCGAGCGGCGTGCCGTTGATGGCCTTGTCGACGGCGGAACCGGTCGTCGATCAGGTGCGCAGGCTGTTCGGCGAGCGTCCGCGTCATGCGCCGGGAAGCGGCCTATGAGCGACGCGCTCGTTCCTCACGACACGCCCGCCGCGTTGCAATCGCTGCGTGAGCTACCCTTGCCCGCGCCGGTTTCCTATGCGCCGCAGACCATCGGCTGGGTGTTCGTCGCGGTGCTGCTCGTCGCCATTGCGCTCGTGGCCGCATGGCTCGCGTGGCGGGCGCACGAGCGCTCGCGCTATCGTCGCGAGGCGCTTGCGGAACTCGCGCGCATCGAAACGAAGCTCGGCGAAAAAGCCACGCGCGCATCGGCGCTTGCCGAGATCGCACCGCTCATCAAACGCACGGCGCTCGCGGCAGCGCCCCGCGAACACGTTGCCGCGTTGAGCGGCCCGTCATGGCTCGCCTATCTGAAGAAGACGCACGGCGCGTTCGACGACGAAAGCGGCGCGTTGCTCTATACGGCAAGCTATGCGCCGCGCGAGCGTCTCGCGGGCATCACGCAGCAACAGGCGCAACGGCTGGTGCAAGCCGCGCGCGACTGGATCGGACATCATCATGTGGAAGTTTGAGTTTCCGTGGATGTTCTTGCTCCTGCCGCTGCCCGCGCTCGTGTGGTGGCTCGTGCCGGCGTATCGCACGACGGCCTCCGCAGTGCGCATGCCGTTCTTTCAGGAAATGGCCGAAGCCGCCGGAGAAAAGCCCGCGCCCGGCGGCGTGCGCCTGCGCAGCAACTGGCTGCAACGCGTGCTGATGCCGCTGCTCTGGATTTTGCTGCTGGTCGCGGCGGCGCGGCCCGTGTTCGTCGAGGCGCCCGTGACGCGCGACATGCCGGCGCGCGACCTGCTGCTCGCGATCGACCTTTCGCAATCGATGAGCGAGCGTGATTTCATCGACACCGCAACGAACGGGCGCATGGATCGACTGAGTGCGGTGAAGCGTGTGGTCGCGGAATTCATCGCGAAACGCAAGGGCGATCGCATCGGTCTCGTGGTGTTCGGCGATGCCGCTTATCCGCAAGCGCCGCTCACGCTCGATCACGACAGCGTGCTGATGTTGCTCGACTCGATGCGCATCGGCATGGCGGGACCGCGCACGGCGATCGGCGATGCGATCGGTCTCTCGGTAAAGCTGATGGAGAGTACGCCCGCGCAGGAAAAGGTGCTCGTGCTGCTCACGGACGGCAACGACACCGCGAGCGCGATTCCACCCGAGCAGGCGGCGCGCATCGCGAAGCGGCATGGCATCGTGGTGCATACGATCGGCATCGGCGATCCGGACACGCAAGGCGAGGACAAGGTCGATCTCGACGCGCTCGCGCGCATCGCCGGCACGACGGGCGGCAGCGCGTTTCGTGCGCTCGGCCGCGAGCAGGATCTCGCCGCGGTCTATTCGGCCATCGACAAGATGACGCCGGAGAAGATCAAGCGCGAGATTTACCGTCCGCAGCGCGAGTTTTACTGGGTGCCGCTCGCGCTTGCCGTGTCGGTCTTCACGCTCTATCACGTGCTCGCTTATCTCATCGCGTTGCTGCGCGCACCGCGCCGCGCGACGCCGGTGCAAGAGGCAGAGGCCTGACATGGCCATCGACCTGACCGCGTTCCATTTTCTGCGGCCGCTCTGGCTTCTGCTGCTGATACCCGCCGCGCTGCTGCCCTTCGTCTGGCTGCGGCGCAACGACATGCGCGCGCGCTGGCGCGATATCATCGCGCCGCATTTGCTGGAGCATCTGATCGTCGGCGACAAGACGCGTGCTCGCGTGCAGCCGGTGCATATCTTGTCCGCGTTGATCGCGCTCGGCGCGATCTCCGTCGCGGGACCGACGTGGGAGCAGGAGCGTCCGCCGTTCGATCAGGACAAGGCGCCGCTCGTCGTCGTACTGGAACTCGCGCGTTCGATGGATGCGTCCGATATCGCCCCGACACGCATCGAACGCGCGAAGCAGAAGGTGCTCGATCTCGCGGCGGCGAGAAAGGGCGCGCGCACGGGACTGGTCGTGTTCGCATCGAGCGCGCATCTCGTCGTGCCGCCCACGGAAGATCCGGCCATGCTCGAACTCTATGTACCCGCGCTTGCGCCGGAACTCATGCCGCGCGATGGCAGGAACGCGGCGGCGGGTCTCGCGATTGCCGAGCGCATGCTGCAAAAGGACGAAGCGGCCGGCACGATCGTCTTCATGAGCGATGGCTTCGACGAAAGCCGCAGCGACGAGTTTTTGCGCTTGGCGAAGGCATCGAAGCATCAGTTGCTATGGCTCGCGATCGGCACGGAGAACGGCGGTCCCATACGGCGGGCGAACGGCGAGATCGCCGTAGACGACGCAGGCCATCCGGTCACCGGCACATTCGACGCCGCGGCGATCCGCAAGATCACGCAGGCGGCGTCGATACCGCTCGCGAGCGTGCGCCCCGATGACGACGATATCGAATGGGTTCAGCGTCGGGCGCAGGTCTATCTGGAAGCAGCGCAGGAGTCGAAGATCGTGCCTCGCTGGAAGGAGACGGGTTACTGGCTGATGTTGCCGATTCTCCTGATCGCCTTATATGGCTTCAGACGCGGCTGGACGGTGAAGTGGCTGCCGGTCGTCTTGATTGCGCTTGCAACTGCGAGCGTGCCGAACGCGGCTCGCGCAGCATCGTTCGAGTGGCTCGATCTGTTCGCGACGCACGATCAGCAAGGACGCTGGCACTTCGAACATGGCGACTACAAGCGCGCCGCGCAACGCTTCGACGACCTCATGTGGAAGGGGCGCGCGCAATATCTCGCGGGCGACTATCCGGATGCGCTCGAAACCTTCTCGCGAATGAATACGGCGGAGGCGTATTTCTATATCGGAAACACACTCGCGCATATGAAGGATTACGAGGGCGCGATGAAGGCCTACGACAACGCACTCGCCCTGCGCGCCGAATTCGCCGAGGCGCGCGCGAACCGCGATCTGGTGCAGAAGCTCATCAAGGACGAGAAGGGCGATAGCGACGAATCGACCACCGTGAAGCCGGATCAGATCGACGTTCAAAAGACGAAGAGCAAGGACGGCAAGCAGGTGCTCGTTCAGGGACAGCGTCCATCGGAAGAAGCATGGATGCGCAATCTGAATACGTCACCGGCGGCATTTCTGCATCAGCGCTTTGCACAGGAAGCCGGAGGCGGACCATGATGCGCCGCTTCGTGGCGGTGATCTGTGTGTGGTTCGCGTGCGCATGCGCCTTGGCCGACGAAGCCCCGCGCACGATGCTGCGCGCGCATCTCGAACCATCGGGGCAGGTGGTCGCGGGCAGCGCGGTCAAGCTCGTCGTCGATGCACTCACGACGACCTGGTTCACCGCCGCACCCGACTGGCCCATGTTCGAGATTCACGATGCATTCGTCACGCTGCCCGATGAAAACGCGCTCAACTTCAACGAGACAATCGACGGCGTGCGATGGTTCGGCGTGAGCCGCGTGTATCGTATCGTGCCACGCACGTCAGGCGCGTTCGATGTGCCCGCGCTCGGCATCACGCTGCATCCGGGCGGCATGGATACGCCCGTCACGCAGCAGACTACGCCATTGAAATTCAGCGCCACGCTGCCGCCAGGCGCGGAAGGCATGGCCACGTTTTTTCCCGCTCCCGGTCTCACGGCGACACAGCGCATCGAGCCGCGTGACGGCAAGCTCGAAGTGGGTGGCACGGTGACGCGCATCGTCACGCAGCACGCCGATGCGACCGAGTCGATGCTGATCGCGCCGGTTCAGTTCGACGATGTGCAAGGCTTGCGGCGCTACCCGAAACCGCCCGCGACCCGCAATATCTCCGACGATCGAACGGGGCTCGTCGCGGGCGAGCGGACCGACACGGTCACGTATGTCGTGAACAGGCGCGGACGCTATGCGCTGCCGTCGATCGACATCGAATGGTGGAACACGTCGACGCAGCGGCGCGAAACGATTCATCTGCCCGCGGTGAGCTTCACGGCGCGCGCGGCGCACGAAAAGCCGCTATGGGCGATTCCCGCCGATGCGCTCGCCGGCGCGGCGCGTCATACGGTGATCTTCCTGAATGCGCGCGACATCGTGTATGCGTGCGTCCTGCTCGTTTGCATCGCGGCCGGTGTGGGGTTCTATCCGCGCCTGCGTGCATGGCTCGATCGTTCGATGCGCTGGCTGGCGGCCGAGCGCAAGAAGCGATCGGAAGGCGAATTTGCCGCGTGGCGCGCATTGAAGCACGCGCTCGATTCCGGCATGATGCGTCGCGTGATTCCGGCGCTTTATCGATGGATGGATGCGAGTCCGCGCTTCAGGCATCCCGCGCGGCTCGATGAACTCGCGGAACCCGAACTCAGGGATCTCGCCAAAGCCGTCGAAACGCATTATCAAAACGCGGACACAGCGCAAAGCCGCGTGCAGATGAAACTGCATCGATGGACACGGCGTGGGCGTTCGCGTCGCGCGAGGAGTCCGGCGCTGCCGCCGCTCAATGAAGGATGAAACACGCCCTTCGACCAACTACAAAGGGAACATGGCCATGACCCGTCTGACTCGAAAGATCGCTTGCCTCTTCGCGCTGGCGTTGCTCTCCACGTCGCTCGCGCTTGCGTGCACGCGCGCACTGTATGTCGGCGACAAGGGCCTCGTGATAACGGGCCGCACCATGGACTGGTCCGAAGACATGCGCTCGAATCTCTGGGTGATGCCCGCGGGCATCGAACGTGATGGCAATGCCGGGCCGCGATCGATCAAATGGAAATCGAAGTACGGCAGCGTGGTGGTGTCGGGTTATGAAATCGGCACCGTGGATGGCATGAACGAGCGCGGGCTCGTCGCCAATGCGCTCTATCTCGCGGAAACAGATTACGGCAAGCCCGACCCGAAGCGCGATCCGATGTCGATCAGCCTGTGGGCGCAATACGCGCTCGATAACTTCGCGACCGTCGGCCAGGCGGTGTATGTGCTTTCGCGCGAGCCGTTCCAGATCATCGCGCCGCCGCTGCCCAACGGCAAGCCGCTGACCATTCATCTCTCGCTCTCGGACGCGCGCGGCGATTCGGCCATCTTCGAATACATCAATGGCAAGCTCATCATTCATCAGGGCAGGAAGTACAAGGTGATGACGAACTCGCCGATCTACGATGAACAGCTTGCCATCGACACCTACTGGAGGAGCGTCGGCGGACTGGGCTTTTTGCCGGGCACGAACCGCGCGGCGGACCGCTTCGTGCGCACGTCCTTTCTGCTCGATGCGATTCCGAAGCAGGCCGATCCGAACTACATGGCGGGCGTGCCGCAGCAGTCGTATGCGTTTCAGGCGGTGGCGAGCGTGATGAGCCTGATGCGTTCGGTGAGCGTGCCGCTCGGCATCAGCGCGCCGGAGCAGCCGAATCTTTCGTCGACGATATGGCGCACGGTGTCGGACCAGCAGAACATGATCTATTACTTCGATTCGGCCACGCGGCCCGATACCTTCTGGGTGTCGCTCAAGAAGCTGAACCTGAATCCCGGCGCGCCGGTGATGAAGCTGACGATCGATGCGGGGCAGGTCTTCTCGGGCGAGACAGCGGGTAGTTTCGTCGCCACGCAGCCGTTTGCGTTCATGCCGGCAAAGGCGCCCTGATGCGGCGTTTCCGGAACCCGACACCAGAAACGGGGCAGCGACTTCGTCCGCGCAGGTAAAATAGCGTCCTTTTGCCCCCGGTGATCCTGTGCAAGGCATGAAGCGCACGGCATTCAGCGGCCCGGCGCTCGTTCGGCTGCTGGCACATTTTGCCGATCTCGACGTTCACGAACCCGCTCAATCGCTCGCGGACCGCCTGAGCCAATGGCTCGGCTGGACCGATGCGATCGCGCTCTCCACCGCGCTCGCGACCGATCCGCCCGCCATCGCCGGCGCGCGATCCGTCCCCCGCGACGTGGAAGAAGAGTGTGCGCGCGTGCGGACCTCGCTCGCCGGCGCGTTTGCGCGCGAGGAAGCGGCCGCGCGCCGCAGGCATCGTGCGCCCGTGCAAGCGCCGCCGGACGATCAACCGGTCGATTTTGCGGATTTTCGCCAGCGCTATGTGTCGCTGCAACAGGCGATGGAATCCGACATCGGCGCGCTGCGCACGCGTTTGAGATCGATGCTCGCGGCGCGATCGCCGGACATGGCGCGCCTCGCCGTCGTCGATGCCGTCATGGAACAGGCTTTGAGCGCGCGCGAGCGCAGTCTCTTCGCCAGCGTGCCCACGCTGCTCGGCAAGCATTTCGAGCGCCTGAAGCGCGCTCATGTTGCTGCTGAAGGATCGTCGGCACATGCATGGCTCGACGTGTTTCGCAAGGATCTGCAAAGCGTGTTGCTGGCCGAACTGGATGTTCGTTTTCAACCGATCGAAGGCTTGCTCGCGGCTCTTCGCCCCCGCTAACTGGCTCGCTATGCCCCGAAATCTATTGAACATCGCTGTCTTCTCGATTGGCCTCGCCGCGGTTCTCGGCATCGGCATTGCATATATCGCGTCGAATGCGATCGCGTTCGCCGTCACGGTCGTGATCGCCGGATGCTATCTCGCGGGGGCGGCGGAATTGCGCCGCTATCAACAGGTCACCAATTCGCTCGAACAGGCCGTCACGCAACTCGCGACCGCGCCGCGCAGCTTCGCGGTGTGGCTCGACAGCCTGCATCCCAGCCTGCGCAATGCGGTGCGTCTGCGCGTCGAGGGTGAGCGCGCGGCGTTGCCCGGTCCGGTGCTCGCGCCGTATCTCGTCGGCTTGCTCGTGTTGCTCGGCATGCTCGGCACGCTGCTCGGCATGGTCGCGACACTGCGCGGCACCGGCACCGCGTTGCAAAGCGCATCGGATCTGACGGCGATCCGCGCCTCGCTCTCCGCACCGGTGACAGGCCTCGGCTTCGCGTTCGGCACGTCGATCGCCGGCGTCGCGACTTCCGCGATGCTCGGCCTGCTGTCGGCGCTGTGCCGTAGCGAACGTCTTCATGTCACGCAACAGCTCGACGTGAAAATCGCGACGACGTTGCGCGCCTTCACGCAGACGCATCAGCGCGAGGAGACGTTCAAGCTGCTGCAACTTCAGACCGAATTGATGCCGAAGCTCGTCGATCGCCTTCAGTCGATGACCATCGCAATCGAGCAGCAGAGTCTCGCGGCGAGCGAACGTCAGATGGCCAGTCAGGATGCGTTTCACGCGAAAGCGGAGACGTCGTACCGGCGGCTGGCGACATCGGTGGAGCTGTCGCTGAAGCAGAGCGTGGCCGACAGCGCGCGCGCCGCGAGCGCCGCACTACAGCCCGTCATGCAGGCGACCATGGACGGCATCGCGCGGGAAGTCACCGCCTTGCATGGCAACGTCGAGCAGGCGGTCGCGCGTCAGCTGGAAGGCTTGTCGAGCGGCTTCGAGGCATCGTCGGAGAAGGTCGCGGCGATCTGGAACGCGTCGCTCTCGCAGCACGCGCAAGCGAACGCGGCGTTCGTCGGCGAGATGGGCGTATCGCTCGATCGTCTGGCGCTCGCGTTCGATCAGCGCGCGACGCATGTCGTTGAAGGCGTGTCCGCGCAGATGGATCGCGTGTCGGGCGGGCTGGAAGCGTCGGTTGCGAAGCACACGCAATCGAGCGATGCGCTCGTCGCACGCATGGATGCATCGCTGGCGCGCTTCGCAGAGACCTTCGAAACGCGTTCTTCCGGCTTGATCGACGATGTTTCCGCGCGCCTCGAAACGGCGACGGGCAACATCTCGCAATCGTGGACCGATGCGCTCGCGCAGCACGCGCGCGTCGGCGAGCAGACCGCCGCCCAAAATCAAAACGCGTTGACGACGGCAGCGGCCAGCTTCGAGCGACATGCGGCATCGCTCGTGCAATCGGTCGATCGATCGCATGCGGACTTGCGCGCCGAACTCGCGCAACACGGCGAAGCGCGTCTCGCGGCATGGAGCGGCGCGCTCGACGCGATGGCCGGCTCCTTGCGCGAGCAATGGCAGGAAACAAGCGCGGTGGCGGCGAATCGTCAGAAGGACATTTGCGACGCGCTCGCGCAAACCGCGTACGACATGTCCGCGCAATCACAGGCGCACGCGAGCGCGACCATCGCCGAGATCGAGCGGCTCGTTCAGGCCGCCTCGGAAGCGCCGAAGGCCGCCGCTGAAGTCGTCGCCGAAATGCGTCAGAAGCTCTCCGATTCGATGGTCCGCGACACCGCGATGCTCGACGAGCGCAGCCGCCTGCTCGCCACGGTCGAAACGCTGCTCGATGCCGTGAATCATGCATCGAACGAGCAACGCGCTGCGATCGACGCACTGGTCGACACATCGGCGACGCTGCTGGAACGCGTCGGCTCACGGTTCACCGGCACGGTCGAAAGCGAAGCCGGCAAGCTCGGCGCGATGGCCGCGCAAGTGACGACGAGCGCCGTCGAAATGGCGAGCCTCTCGGACGCGTTCGGTGCGGCCGTGCAGTCCTTCGGCGCATCGAACGACAAGCTCGTCGCGCATCTCGAACGCATCGAAAACGCGCTCGACAAATCGCGCGCACGCAGCGACGAGCAGCTCGCGTATTACGTCGCGCAGGCGAAGGAGGTCATCGATCTGAGCATGATGTCGCAGAAGCAGATCGTCGAGGATCTGCAGCATATCGCGGGGCAGCGCGTGGCCGGAGCGCGCGCGGCATGAACGAGGAAATCGACGGCGGCGCGGAACACGCCGCGCCGATCTGGGCCGCCTTCGCCGACCTGATGTCGGTGCTGCTCGGCGCGTTCGTGCTGGTACTCGTGGGCGTGATCGGCGTGCAGTTGCAGCTCGAGAACAAGCTCGACGAAGAAGTGAAGCATCGCCAGGAAGAAACGCAGCGCCGCAAGACACTGGAGCAGGCGCTCGCGGGTCCGCTCGCGTCGGGGCGTGTGACGCTCGTGAACGGGCGCATCGGCATCAGCGGCAGTGTGCTCTTTGCGCTCAATTCCGATCAGTTGCAACCGCAGGGCCGCGATGTGCTGAAGAGCCTGGCCGGGCCGCTCGCGAGCTATCTGCGCGCGCATGAGGAAATACTCATGGTCAGCGGGTTTGCCGACGATCAGCAGGTGCACGAAGGCAACCGGCGCTTCGCGGACAACTGGGAGCTTTCCGCAAAACGCGCGTTGACCGTCATGCGCGCGTTGATCGATGCGGGCGTGCCGTCGTCATCGGTGTTTGCGGCGGCGTTCGGCTCGGAGCAGCCCGTGAGTTCGAACGCCGACGAAGTCGGGCGCTCGAAGAATCGTCGCGTCGAGATTTCCGCTGTGCCGCGGCCATCGGACGGCGCGGTGAAGGCTCATGAGTAACGCGGGGTCGGCGCGCGCGATGCTCGACGCATGGCTCGCCAGTGGCGACGATCGTGCGAATCCCGTGCGCTTTCATCTCATCGATGCCCTGGACAGGCGCGCAGCGGCTTACGACGGCGAGACGCGTCGCATGCTCGATGCGCGAGTCGCGCAGTTGCTCGATCTTTACCGCAGCGATATCGAACACGCGGCGTCGCAGCGCGCCGCGACTCAAATCAACGATGAACGCGGGCCGCTTGCCACGCTCATCGAAGATATCGCGAAGTCGTCTTCGGTTCACACAACATCGCATGCCGAGTTGCTCGATTACTTCCGCGCAGTGTGGTCGAAAGTCAGCGCGGAAAAGCAGTTGCGCGATTCGCTCGCGCAGGTGCCGAGAAATGCGGGACCGCTCAATTCGAGCAGTCTCGTGCATCGTTCGCTATCGCTCATGCGCGAAGTATCGCCGGGTTATCTCCAGCAATTCCTCGCTTATGTCGACGCTCTTTCCTGGATGGAAGAGATGAACGGTCCCGGCACGATCGTCGCAAAGGACGCGGCGGCAACCAAGAAGGGCGGCCGCAGGAAGAAGTGAAAGCGCGCCGCGCGATTCATCGAACCGCGCGGCGCGAGCGCGTCACGCGAGCCAGCCTTTGATGGTGCTCGACATCACGGTGGTCGAGATGCCATAGCGATCGTGCAGCGTAGGCAGCGCGCCCGCATCGAGGAACGCATCAGGCAGCGCGATCTGACGATACACCGGCGTGACGCCAGCGGTAAGCAAGGCAGTCGCCACCGCTTCGCCCAGTCCGCCGATCGTCGTGTGGTTTTCGGCCACCACCACGAGACGTCCCGAACGCTTCGCTTCGCGGATGATCGTCTCCGTATCGAGCGGCTTGATCGTCGGCACGTGAAGCACGGCGACATCGACGCTATCGGCTTGCAACGACTTGGCGGTTTCGAGTGCGCGCATCGTCATAATGCCCGACGAGATGATGAGCACGTCGCGGCCATCGCGCAGCAGCTTCGCCTTGCCCAGTTCGAACTGGTAGTCATATTCGTCGAGCACGGCGGGCACGTTGCCGCGCAACAGACGCGCATACACCGGGCCCTTGTGCGCGGCGATCGCGGGCACCATCTGCTCGATATCGAGCGCATCGCACGGATCGATGACCGTCATGTTCGGCATCGCGCGCATCAGCGCGAGGTCTTCGGCGGCCTGATGGCTCGGACCGTAACCCGTCGTGAGTCCCGGCAGCGCGGCGACGATCTTCACGTCGAGATTGTCTTCCGCGATCGTCTGGTGGATGAAGTCATAGGCGCGGCGCGTCGCGAACACGGCATAGGTCGTGACGAACGGTTGCGCGCCTTCATGCGCGAAGCCGGATGCCGCGCCCATCAACAATTGCTCGGCCATGCCCATCTGGTAATAGCGCTCGGGAAATTCCTTCGCGAAGATATGCAGGTCGGTATATTTGCCGAGATCGGCCGTCATGCCGATGACATTCGGCTTCGTGCGCGCCAGTTCCACGAGTGCATGACCGAAGGGCGCGGAACGTGTGATCTGTCCTTCGCTTGCAATCGATGCGATCATCGCGGACGTTTTCAGACGGGTGCTCATGCTTGTCTCCCTGCTTCGAGTGCCTGAAGCGCCAGTTGCCATTCATGGGCATCGACGCGGATGAAATGGTTTTTCTCGCGCTCTTCGAGGAACGGCACGCCGCAGCCCATTTTCGTATCGCACACGATGATGCGCGGCTTCGCGTCCTTCAGATTGCGCGCGTTGTCGAAGGCCTGCTTCACGGCGTCGATGTCGTTGCCGTCGATGCGCTGCACGTACCAGCCGAACGCTTCGAGCTTTTCGACCAGCGGCTCGAACGCCATGATCTGCGTGGACGGGCCATCGGCCTGCTGGTTGTTCACGTCGACCATCGCGATGAGGTTGTCGAGCTTCCAGTGCGCCGCCGACATCAAGCCTTCCCAGACCGAGCCTTCGTCGAGTTCGCCATCGGAGAAGAGGGTATAGACAAAGGACTTCGAGCCCTTGCGCTTAAGGCCGAGACAACGGCCCACCGCGATCGTGAGACCCTGACCGAGCGAGCCGCCTGACATCTCCATGCCGGGCGTGTAGCTCGCCATGCCGGACATCGGTAGACGGCTGTCATCGCTGCCGTAGGTTTCGAGTTCATCCTGCGGCAGGATGCCTGCTTCGAAAAGCGCGGCGTACAGCGCAATCGCATAGTGGCCGTTCGAGAGCAGGAAGCGGTCGCGCTCTTCCCAATCGGGGTCTTCAGGGCGGTAGTTCATCGCGCCGAAGTAGGCGACGGCCAGCACATCGGCGATGTCGAGCGCCTGGCCGATATAGCCCTGACCCTGCACCTCGCCCATCAGAAGGGCGTTGCGGCGGATACGGTAGGCGCGCTCGACGAGCGTCACCTCCTCGATGACGGGAGTACTCATGTGTTGTCTCCTTGATTGAACTGGAATCAGCGATTGACGGTCTTGGCGGGCACGAAGAACACGAGCACCGCGCCCACGGCGATCGCTATCGAAATGAAGATCAGGCCCGCGGTCGATTTGCCGGTGAAGTCGTTGAGCCAGCCAACGATCGCCGGTGAGAAGAAGCCCGCGAGATTGGCGAAGCAGTTGACCGCGGCAATGCCCGCCGCCGCCGACATGCCGCCGAGCACAGCAGTGGGCAGCGACCAGAATTGCGACGACGATGCGAGAATGCCTGCCGCCGCGACGCTCACACAGATGATCGAAGCGCCCACGCTGCCGAGCATCGGCAAGGTGGCGAAGCCGGCGGCGGACACGAGCATCGGAATCGCGAGATGCAGGCGGCGTTCGCGGCGCTTGTCGGCACTCGCGCCGATCAGCGGCAGCGCGATGATCGCGCAGAGATACGGAATCGCGGTGAGAATGCCGACCCACAGCGGGTCCGCGACGCCGGTGCGGCGCACGATCGTCGGCAGCCAGAACGTGAGTCCGTATTGCCCCATGACGACACAGAAGTAGATCGCGGCCATCAGCCACAGCCGACGATCACCGATGAACGCGCGGATCGATACATGCTTCACGGTTTGCGCGTTGTCCTTTTCGACATTGCGCCTGAGCAGGGCTTTCTCTTCGTCGGTGAGCCACTTCGCGCCGGCAATGCCGTTGTCGAGATAGAACAGGATCGCGACGCCGAGGAAGAGCGAGGGCAGCGCTTCGAGCATGAAGAGCCACTTCCATCCGGCGAGCCCGTGCACACCCTGGAACGCATGCAGGATATAGCCGGAGAGCGGACCGCCGACGATGCCCGCGAGCGGAATCGCCATGAAGAAGAGCGAGAGCGCTTTGGCGCGGCGCGCGGCGGGGAACCAGTAGGTGAGGTAGAGGATCACGCCGGGCGCGAAGCCCGCTTCGGCGACGCCGAGCAGAAAGCGCAGCACATAGAAGGTCGTCGGTGACTTGACGAACACGAAGCTCGCGGAGATCACGGCCCATGTCAGCATGATGCGCGCGAGCCAGTTGCGCGCGCCCACCTTATGCAGGATCACGTTGCTGGGCACTTCGAACAGGAAGTAGCCGAGAAAGAAAATGCCCGCGCCGATGCCGTAGATGGTTTCTGAAAAGCGCAGGTCGTTGAGCATCTGCAGCTTGGCGAAGCCGACGTTGACGCGGTCGAGATAGGCGCCGAGATAACACAGCATCAGGAAGGGAATCAGGCGGCGTCCGACCTTGGCGTAGGTCTTCGCTTCGAAGCTGGCGGCGTCATTGGATGACGCGAATGCAGCCGTTGCCGCAGGTGCGGTCAATTTGGATTTCATAGGTGTCTCCAGCCATGTTTGGCGCCCCGGTTATCCGGGTGCGCCGTTACGTGCGATCAATGAATCAACATGCCGCCATTCACGTCGAGCGTCACGCCGGTGAGATACGACGACAGGCCGCTCGCAAGAAACAGACATGCATTGGCGATATCGGCCGCATCGCCGAGACGGCCGAGCGGAATGCCCTTGATGATGTCCGCGCGCATGTCGGGTGTGAGCTTGTCGCCGGTAATATCGGTCTGAATCAGACCCGGCGTGATCGAATTGACACGGATGCCGTCTGCGCCGAACTCGCGCGCCATCGCCTTCGCGAGACCGAGCACCCCGGCCTTTGCCGCGCTGTAATGCGGCCCGCCGAAAATGCCGCCGCCACGTTGCGCCGACACCGACGACATGCACACGATGCTCCCGCTCTTCTGCTTTTTCATCTGCGGGATGACGGCCTGGGACATATAGAGCGTGCCGCGCAGGTTCACGCCGATCACGGCGTCGAAGTTATCTGCGCCGATCTCCAGCGTCTTGACCGGTTGCGTGATGCCCGCGTTGTTGATCAGCACGTCGATGCGCCCGTACTTGTCGATCGTCGCATGAGCGGCGGCGATGCACGCGGCTTTGTCGGTGACATCGCAGGCGAGGCCGAGATGACCTTCGCCCAAATCGTTCGCGGCGCTTTGCGCGTCCGCTTGCTTCAGGTCCAGTACGACGATGCGCGCGCCTTGCGCCGCGAGCGCCTTCGCAGTCGCCTTGCCGATACCGCGCGCCGAAGCCGCGCCCGTGACGATCACTACCTGGTTGTCGAGCAACATGGTTGTCTCCGTTGGTTGTCTGGTGTAGGCGCAGTGTCTTCGCCTTTGACCTGACGATCAACGCAGTTTGGCTCAACTATTGCTGAGAAATTTTCAGCTATTGGCGCGACGCTCGATCTGCTGATCCATCCACGCGAGAAACTTGGCCACGCGCGGCAATCCGGCGTTCTGACTCGGGTAAACCAGATGATGCGCGCCGACTTCGACCGCGTATTCCTTGCCGAACACGGGGACGAGCGAGCCGCGCTCCAGATGCCCCGACGCGAGCATCGTGCTTTCGAGCGCGATGCCGTGACCGAGCGCGGCCGCTTCGAGCGACATGTACGAGCGGTCGAACGAAAAGTCGAACGCCTTGCGCTTCACCGCGACGCCGAACTTGCCGAACCACTGCTGCCACTGCACGAGCGGCGATTCGGAAAAGATCAGACGCCGGTCGAGCAGATCATCGGGCGAAGAGACGGGAAAGCGTTCGAGATACGAGCGCGACGCGAGCGGCGCGATGCTCTCATGACGCAGCGTCTTCACTTCGACATCGGTCCAGTGTGCGTAGCCGTGACGCACATCGATATCGAAATAACCCGAGGTGAACGACACATTTTCATACGAGCACGCGAGATTCATTTGAATGTCGCCATTCGCTTCCTGAAACGCGGCGAGACGCGGCAGCAGCCACATCAGACCGAAGCTCGGGCTCGAATGAATCCGCAAGATCTCCACCGACGTCTCGCTCGACGCACGCTCGGTCGCGCGATTCAGCTCGGCGAGCGCGCCTGTGACATCCGAGAGATATTGCGTGCCGGTCGGCGTGAGCACGAGGCCGCGGCCGAGCCGCGTGAACAACGGCCGCCCGACGATGCTTTCCAGATTCGCCAGTTGATGGCTGACGGCGGAGGGCGTGAGGCCGAGTTCATCGGCGGCGCGGTTCACGCTCTTCGTTCGCGCGACGCTTTCGAACGCGATGATGGACTTCAGCGGAGGCAGGCGCATGGGTTCTTATTTCGGCTCCCTGGGCACGCGCCCCATCAAGAAGAATTCATCGTTGGGCCGCATCGAAATCACGTTCGCCATGCGGTTCGACAAGCCGAAGAACGCCGTGATCGCGGCGATGTCCCACGCATCTTCATCGCTGAAACCATGTGCGTGCAGGGCTGCGAAATCGGCATCGTCCACCGTGCCCGACGCGCGACACACCTTCAATGCGAAATCGAGCATGGCCTTCTGACGCGGCGTGATATCCGCCTTACGATGATTCACCGCCACCTGATCCGCGACGAGCGTGTTCTTTTCGTAGATCCGCAAAATCGCCCCATGCGCGACGACGCAATAGAGGCAGTCGTTCACCGCGCTCGTCGCGACGACGATCATCTCGCGCTCGCCCTTGGTGAGGCCGCCGTCCTTCAGCATCAGTGCATCGTGATAGGCGAAGAACGCGCGGAACTCATCGGGCCGATGCGCGAGCGTCAGAAACACGTTCGGCACGAAGCCCGCTTTTTCTTGCACGTCGAGAATGCGCGCGCGGATATCGTCGGGCCAGTCTTGCGGATCAGGAACGGGATAGCGGCTGATGGGCATGGGCGTCATGACGTCCTCGAGGCGTTGATCGAAGGCCCATTGTAGAGCGAGGAACTTCAGCGCGTGATCGTCAGCGATGACAAAAGCTTCAGCAAACTTTCGACACTGACCGGCTTAACGAAGTGGTAATCGAAGCCTGCCGATTGCGCGCGCAATCGGTCTTCCGCCTGTCCATACCCGGTGATCGCGATCAGCAAGGGTGTCGTGTCGCCCTTGCGGCGCAGGCGTCGCGCGAGCTCATAGCCGTCGATGTCGGGCAGGCCGATATCGAGCAGCGCCACATCGGGCTGCAACAGCGGCGCGGCTTCCAGCGCTTCCGCCGACGAATACGCGACACGCGCCACATGTCCCTCCGATTCGCACAACATCGCGAGCGAGTCGGCGGCGTCGCGATTATCGTCGACGACAAGAATGCGCAGCGCCGTGCGCGCCTCGCGCATGCTCGTCTCCGAGAGCGCGAGCGCCGAGTGCCGCTCGTGATGATAGAGGCGCGGCAGGCGCAGGGTCACGGTCGTGCCCAGACCCGGCCCGGGGCTTTGCACGGTGATCGTGCCTTTGTGCATCTCGACGAGCTTCTTCACGAGCGACAGTCCGATGCCGAGTCCGCCGTTCGAGCGGTCGAGCGTGCGCTCGCCTTGCGCGAAAAGCTCGAATACTTTCGGCAGGAGGTCGGCCGAAATGCCGGTGCCCGTATCGGCGATGACAATCGATACCCATTCGTCGTCCGCCTGCACGCTGACAATGATGCGGCCTTGCTCCGGCGTGTACTTGCTCGCATTGTTGAGCACGTTCACGAGGATCTGCGAGAGCCGCGTCGGGTCGCCGCAGACCCAGGTGGTGGCGTCGGAGACATCGACCTGAATATTCTGGGAACGCGACTCGACCATGCCCGCGATCGCCTCCACCGCGTGATACACCGCCGTGCCGACCAGAATCGGTTCGACCTGCAACGCGATGCGTCCCTGCGTGATGCGCGAGACTTCGAGCAGGTCGTCGACGATGCGCGTCATGTGCTCCACTTGCCGGCGCATCAGGTCGATCAGCTCACTCAGATGGGCATCGCCATCCTGATCTTTTTGCAGGAGCGCGATGGCCGTTCGCAACGGCGCAAGCGGATTGCGCAGTTCATGCGCGAGCATCGCGAGGAACTCGTCCTTGCGGCGTCCCGCTTCGCGCAGCATCAGCTCCATATGCTTGCGCTCGGTGATGTCGATCACGCTGCCGATGATGCGCAGCGGCTCGCCGTCCTTGCTGCGCTGAAGCAGGGCGCTGCCCTGCATCCATTGTTCGCCGTGCCGGTTGCGCACGCGAAACTCGAAGTGGCCATCGGGGTTTTCGCCTGCCGCGATGCTGCGCACATAGCGGTCGAGTGTCGCGCTGTCGTCGGGATGCACGCGGGCGAGCGCCGCGTCGTAACCGATCGTTTCAGTGATCTGGCGCTCGCCGCCGGTCTCGAGAAAGAGCGTCCACGTCGCAAGCTCGATCGATGCGATATGAATGTTCGCGGCCTGCATCGCCACCGTCAGGCGCAAGCTGCGCGCTTCGATCGCGGCCTGCGCTTCATAGCGCGGCGTGACGTCGGTCGTCGTGCCGAACCATTCCTGCAGGTTGCCCTTGTCGTCGTAGAGCGGCGCGGCATGCGCCTGCACCATGCGATAAACGCCGTCGCGCCGGTACATGCGAAAGGTGAGCGTGCGCGCGGCGCCTTCGCGCAATGCTTCGAGCCATGCCTGATGCGTGCGCTCGCGATCGTCTGGATGAATGTAGTCGAGCCAGCCCCAGCCGGACAACACCTCCGGCGATGTGCCCGTGAACTGCTCCCATTCGCCGCCCGAAGGACGGATCTCGCCGTTCGCGTCGGCGGACCAGACGAGCGCGCCCGTCGTCTCCACGAGTGCGCGATAGCGCCGCTCCGAGAGACTCAGGCGTTCCTCGTCGGCGCGTTGCGCGCTGATGTCGAAGCTCACGCCATACACGCGCGTGAGTACCCCATGACGGTCGAATTCGGGATGCCCGCGCATGCGCAGCCAGCGGCGTTGTCCCTGATCGGCTTCGAGCACGAAGTCGAATTCGAACGGACCGCCGTCGCGCAATGCTTCGGTCAGCTTGCGTTGAAACGGTTCGCGATACTCGGGCGCGACGCGGTCCCATACTTCCGCAAGAAGCACCGCTTCGGTGCCGGGGGGAAAAGAGTAGAGCGCGGCGAGTTGCGCGGTCATGCGCACGACGCGCGTCTTCATGTCCCATTCCCACGCGCCCATGCGCGCGCCGGCGAACGCGGCCTGCAGACGCCGCTCGCTCGCCTCGTACATCTCCCAGGCGTGACGGCACTCGTGAATGTCGATCGCTACGCCGACCGTGTCGCTGATCTGTCCTTCTTCGTCGCGACGCGCCTGAAGATGCAGGGTGTGCCAGCGGAACGCGCCGTCGTTGCGCAGGAGTCGCACGTCGGCGTTGCGCAGCAGCGTGCCGTCGCGCATTTGCCGCAGTGCATCGAGAACCGGAGGAATGTCGTCGGGATGGACAAAAGCGTTCCAATGTCGTCCGACGAGGTCCACGAAAGAAATGCCGAGATAGCGGCACGCCCATGGATTGGCGTATTGGATCACCCCGTCTCGCGCCGCGCGCCATACGAACGATGGCAGAAAATGAGCAGGATCGTGCATGGGCGTCTTGCTTCCTTATTCCGGCGAGACGTCGCCGGGCGCGGCATCGAACGCAGCGATAGCTTAGGCATACCATACAACAAAAGCGATCAACCACGCCGCGAGAAGCGCATGCGGTTATCATCGCGCAGGCGGGTGATATGTAATTTGTACGTGCTGAAGAACGCGCGATTCCTCTAAGGAATCGCGCGTGGGTGTCGAAGACTAGCCCGCTTCGCCGACTTCCTTCGGATCCGGCAGCTTGTCTTCCTTGCCTGCGTCAGGATGCTTCGGCGGTGCGGGTTCGTCCTTCATCGCGCGTTTCTGTTCATCCGACAGGCGGCGATCCGCCAGATTCGGGTCCTCGGGCGTCTGCTTCGGTGGCGTCGGACGTTCGGCTGGTTCGTTCATGAACGGCTCCTTTTCGGCATCATCGTTCGAATGGGAATAGCGGGCGCATGGTGCGTGCCCGGCCTGCATCAGGCATAGCCGATGCTGTCCCGCTTCGCGATGCGCGACGAAGGCGCACAGACCGTATCCTTCCTCACCGCTTATGCCCGACAGGAAAAAAACGCTCATCCGCTTCGCTGCCTTTTCCTTATGCGCGACGCTCGTGCCGCTATGCGGCTTCGCTGCGTCGGTCGCTTCCGCGCCCTATGGCGCGACGCAACAAGGTCAGCCGATCACGCAATACACGCTCTCCAACGCGCGCGGCGTAACGATGAACTGCATTACTTACGGCGGCATCGTGACGCGGCTCGACGTGCCGGACCGGCGCGGACGTCGCGCGGATATCGTGCTCGGCTTCGGCTCGCTCAACGACTACGAGAAGTACAACGGCAAGATTCACTTCGGCGGTCTCATCGGGCGCTATGCGAACCGCATTGCCGATGGACGGTTCGAACTCGACGGACACAGTTACAAGCTGCCCGTCAACGAGCCGCCGAACACCTTGCACGGAGGCCCGAACGGCTTCGACGAAAAAGTCTGGACGGTGGTCAGGACGTTTCAGGGCGCGCAGGGCGCGGGCGTGCAACTGCGCTATGTGAGTCCCGATGGCGAGAACGGCTTTCCGGGCACGCTCACGGTCGACGTCACCTACACGCTCACCGACGACAACGAAGTGCGCATTGACTATCGCGCGAAGACCGACAAGCCGACCGTCGTGAATCTCACGAACCACAGCTACTTCAATCTCGCGGGCGAAGGCAGCGGCAGTGTCGAAGGGCAACTCATCATGATCGCGGGATCGAGCTATACGCCGACGCGCGCCGATTCGATTCCGACCGGCGAGATCACGAGCGTCGAGAACACGCCGCTGGATTTGCGTGCGCTGACGCCGATCGGCGCGCGGCTGCGCTCGTCGAATCAGCAGATGCGTTACGCGCACGGCTACGATCACAACTGGAAGCTCAACAAGAACGGGCAGCGCAACGGCGAGCCGGCGTTCGCGGCGCGCGCCTACGATCCGTCGAGCGGACGCGTGCTCGACGTCTACACGACGCAGCCGGGCCTCCAGTTCTATACGGGCAACGGTCTCGATGGCAGCGCCATCGGCACGTCGGGCACGGCGTACCGGCAAACGGATGGCTTCGCGCTCGAAGCGCAGCATTTCCCGGATTCGCCGAATCGTCCGGCGTTTCCGTCAACCGAGCTCAAACCCGGCGACGAGTATCACGAAGTCACAGTCTGGAAAATCGGCGTGCGCTAGGGTCACGGCCACTTGCACAGCAAGCGTAGGGTCATGATCAGGTCTCGGGTGCGTCGTTGAACGCGGCCGCCGTGCCGGGCACGCCCTGCGTCTTGTTGCTGCGTTCGAGTTCGGCCTTCAGCGCGTCGGTCCTTGCGGCCGACCCGACCGGGCGCGCGGCCGGCGTCAACGCGGGCAGAATGAAGTCGTTCACCATGCGGCGGTATTGATTGAGATACGTGGCATCGCGCAATCCGCCATCGGTCGGCAGAAGGCTCGTCATCACGACGACTGCATGCTGCTTCGGCAGCACCGTGATGAATTGCCCCTTGAAGCCCATCGCGCCGAATTCGGTCTGGCCTTGCTCGACGACATGCTGAATCCAGCAGTAGTAACCGTAATCGGCGGCGGCGGGTGAGGGCGTCGTCATCTGTCTGATCCACGATTGCGGCACGACCTGCCTGCCTTGCCAGCGGCCGCCGTCGAGCATCAGCATGCCGATCTTCGCCATGTCGACCGCGCGCAGCCGCAAGCCCCAGCCGCCCGCGACCGCGCCCGTTTCATCGACGCCGGTCCAGCGGTAATGCGACATGCCGAGCGGCTCGAAGAGCTTCTTCTGTGCGAAGCGATCCTCGCGTTCGTGCGCGGCGACGCTCACGGCCATGCCGACGAGCACCGGATTCACGTCGATGTAGTCGAAGTCCGTGCCCGGCGTCTTCGCGGCTTTCGCCGTCACGGCGACACGCAGGCGATCCGGTGCGCCGTAATAAAGCGGATCGGTGCCTTCGCGCGTCTGATAGCTGAGGCCGCTCGACATAGACATCAGATGACGCAGCTCGATGTCCTGCTTGTCGGCGAGTTGCGCGGCGAGATCGGGTCTCGCCTTCGCGATGAGCGGCGCAATCTTCGTCGACGGATTCAGCTTGCCTTCGCCTTCGAGCACGCCGACGAGCAAGGACGTGATCGTCTTCGTGACCGAATACAGCTCGTAGTTGTTGTCGCGCGTGAGGCCGTCGCCATAACGCTCGAACACGATCTTGCCGTCCTGCACGATGACGAGACTGCGCACATCCATCTTGTCTGCGCGTATCCATTCCGACATGCGCACGAGGGGCGCCGAATCGACGCCGACGGACTCGGGCACGACGTTCGGCATATCTTTTTCAGCGGCGTGCGCCGTCATGCAGCACATCGCCGCGCTCAGTGACAACAAACGCAGTTTCATCGCTTGCCCCTTCATTCGAGATTGGGTTTGCCCGCGGGCAGGAAGCGTCCGCGTCCGGCTTTCGCGTTCAATAGCCTGCCGTCCTCGACGAGCAGTTCGCCACGCGAGAAGCAATGACGCGGCCATCCCGTCACCTCGATGCCTTCATAAGGCGTGTAATCGACCGCGTGATGCAGCGCGTCGTTCGCAATCGTCACGCGCTTCTCCGGGTCCCACACGACGATGTCCGCATCCGCGCCCACCGCGATCGTGCCTTTCCTCGGATACAGGCCGTACAGCTTCGCGGGCGCGAGCGACGTGAGTTCGACGAACTGATGCAGCGAGATGCGTCCTTCCTTCACGCCCTTGAACAGCAGCGGCAAGCGCGTTTCGAGTCCGGGAATGCCGTTCGGGATGTGATCGAACGACACTTCCTCGCCACCCGGCTTCTTGCCTTGCGGATCGTCGTAGGAGAAGGGCGCGTGATCGGACGAGACAAGCGAGAACACACCCTGGCGCAATGCTTTCCACACCGCATTCTGATTCGCGGGATCGCGCGGCGGCGGACTGCATACGCATTTCGCACCTTCATATTCGCCGTGACCGAGATCGTCGGCGGTCAAGTACAGGTATTGCGGGCACGTCTCCGCGAGAATCGGCAGTCCGCGCGACTGGCCCCAGCGAATCTGCTCGATCGCATCCGCGCCCGATACATGCACGATCAGAATCGGCACGTCGACGAGTTCCGCGAACGCAATCGCACGATGCGTCGCCTCGCGCTCGACGACCGCAGGACGCGCGAGTGCATGGGCGTGCGGCGCATGCAGGCCTTTGCCTAACAAACGTTCGGTGAGCCAGCCGATGCAGTCCGAATTCTCCGCATGCACCATCACGAGCGCGCCGTGCTCGCGCGCGACCGTGAGCACGTCGAGCATCTGACGGTCGTTGAGCTTGAGATCGTCGTACGTCATGTAGACCTTGAACGACGTATAGCCGTTTCTGATCAGGCGCGGCAACTCTTCCGCGAGCACGTGCGGCGTCGGATCGGCGACGATCAGATGAAAGCCGTAGTCGATCAGCGCGCGCCCTTCCGCGCGGCTGTGATAGTCGTCGACGGCCGCTTGCAGCGACTGTCCCTTCGCCTGCGCGGCGAACGGAATCACCGTGGTCGTGCCGCCGCATAGCGCGGAGCGCGTGCCGCTGAGAAAGTCGTCGGCCATGCGCAGGCCGTCGGGCATCGGCTGATCGAGATGACAGTGGCCGTCCACACCGCCCGGCAACACCAGCATCCCGCTCGCGTCGAGTTCGCGCGGCGCGTCGGGCAGGCCTAGCCCGAGCATCGCCACGCGGCCGTCGCGAATGCCGATGTCGCACGAAAACCGGTCCGACGCGGTGACGACGTCGGCGTGACGGATCACGAAATCGAGTTCGTTCGACATCGCCTGTCTCCTTAGATGACTTCGCTGAAGAGACGTCCCCAGCCCTTGACGCTGCGCGTGTCGTAATCGGCGAGCTGCAGCGATTTCCACACGACGGTCGTGATCGTGTCGTAGATCGGGATGCCCGTTTCTTCTTCGAGTTCGGGCACGAGATGCGCGGCGTTCAGGTTGGTGCAGAAGATCGAGATCGCGCGCGGCTTGTCCTTCGCCACTTCGCGCACCATGCGACGGATTTCATCGGGCTGAACTTCCGAGAACGAGAAGTTGACCTTCAGGTTCAGATGCCGCTCGGCGATGCAGTTAAGACCCACGCTCCGATAATTCGCGATGATCTTCTCCTGCACGTCGTCGAGATAGGGCGTGACGAGACCGAGTTCGTGCGCCTCGGTCTTCTTCAGGATTTCGTTCAATGCGAGAACGGATGTCGTCGCGGGAATGCCCGTCGCTTCCGTGATGCGCCGGCACAGACGCTCGTCGGCTTCGAAACCGAGCCAGCCCGAGGACGTGCCGTTCCACGCGATCACGTCCACTTTCGCATCGGCGAGCAGTTGGGCGGCCTGCAGGATCTTCGAATCGTCGAACTGGCCGAGCGCCTGATCGGAGAGCGAGATCTCCGTCACCGGAAAGCGCGCGAAATGCGCGGAGACGCCGGGCAGGTTCGAAACCATCGCGCTCGTCAGCGGTTCGAGCGACGTGTTGGACGAGGGCGTGAGCATGCCGAGCAAGGTGCGTTTTTTCATCATGATGTCTCTTGTGTGAATTGAGCGAAGCGTTGCTGCGTGAACTTTCGATCCCTTTCAGACGGGAATCTTCTTTTCGTAATCGATGGCGCTGGAGCACACGAGCAAGCCGATGCCGGCTGCCGCGAAGAACATCAGCGCAAGGAAGTAGGAGTGCGTGAACCGCACGATCGCGCCGACGATGATCGGCACCGCGACGCCGCCGATATTGCCGCCGAGATTCATGAAGCCGCCGAGAAAGCCGATCTTGTTGCGCGTGCCGAGCGACGACGGAATGCACCAGTAAAGACCGCACCAGCGCAGGAAGAAGAGCGTCGTGGAAAGCAGGGCGACGACCGCGACCGCATTCGTCACATAGGCCACCGAGAAGATCGATACCGTGGCGACGACCGCCGCGATGCCGAAGAGCGTGCGCATCACGACATTCGGACGACCGCCCGCGGCCTTCCACTTGTCCGCGATCCATCCGCCGATCAGCTCGCCGATGAAGCCGCTGAAAAAGATGATGAAGCTCGACCCGCCCATCTGCTTGATGTCGAAGCCATGAACCATGTGCAGGTAATTGGGCATCCAGGTGAGCAGGCCGTAGAACACGCTGTTGAAGCACATCCAGCCGAAGAACATGCACCACACCGAGCGGTACTTGAAGAAATCGCGCGTGCGGCCGGAGAGCGACGACGGTTCGGCGGCGGCATCGCGGGCATGCGATTCCTCGATATAGGCGGCTTCGAGCTCGTTCACGCCCGGATGCTCGCGTGGTGTATTGCGTACATAAAACCAGGCGAGAACGCCCGCGAGCACCGTGCCGATGCCAGCCACCGCGAAGGCGAGCCGCCACGAGCCGAGCGTCGCGATGAGACCGGTGATCAGGATCGCGCCCAGCGCCGCGCCGAGCGGTGCGCCGCCGTCGAGGAGCGTCGCGCCGCGGCCGCGCTCGGTTTGCGTCATCCAGATCGCGTTGAGCTTGCCGCCTGCCGGATAGATCGGCGCTTCCGACGCGCCCAGTCCGAGGCGCGTGAGGAGCAGGCCCGGCGCGTTCGTGCAGACCGCCGCGATGGCCTGGAAGAAGCCCCAGAAAACGGTCGCGGTTGCGATCACGACGCGCGGCTTGAAGCGGTCGGCGAGCATGCCGCCGGGAATCTGCATGACCGCATAGGTCCAGAAGAAGGAGGAGAGGATGAGCCCCTCCATCGCCGGGCCGATATCGAACTCCTTCGAAATGAGCGGCATGGCGACGGACAGCGACGCGCGGTCGATGTAGTTGATCGCGATGAGGCTCAGCATGACGACGAAAATCTTCCAGCGAACGGTGGATTTGCCCACCGTCAGTGCGGCAACACCGGGTGTTGAAGACATGAACGGGCTCCTGGATAGGCGGATGTTTTCGTGACGTCGCGCAACGTGGAACAGAGTATAGGATTAGAAATTTATAATTACAAACAGTGTAAACACTTGGTTTTATTGAAATTTAGGTTGCACGATCGTAGTGCAGGGTTTTCACCAAGTTCGTGATAAGCTTGCACTGCGATGAACCAGACCACCAAAAGCCCCCTCCTTCTGCGCACGCGCGGCATGGCCGCGGAGATCGCCGCGCGCCTGCGCGACATGATCGACGAGGGCGAACTGCCGCCCGGCGCGCGCATCGACGAAAAAGAATTGAGCGGCGCATTTGACGTCTCGAAGACGCCCTTGCGCGAGGCGTTGAAGGTGCTGGTGTCGGAAGGGCGCGTGACGCACCGGCAGTACATCGGTTATCGCGTCGCGGAGATCGATCTCGATGATCTCGCCGCCACGTTCGAGCTGCTTCACGGCCTCGAAGCCATGGCGGGCGAACTGGTGCAGCAGCGCATCACGAATACGGAAATCGCGGCGATCGCGGCGAAGCATCGGCGCATGGTGGAGTGTCACGACGCCGGCAAGCGCGTCGAGTATTTCAGGTTGAACCAGCAGATCCACCAGATGATCGTCGATGCCGCCGACAATCCCGTGCTCGCGAATGTCTATTCGACATTGATGGCGAAGGTGCACCGCGCGCGCGGCGCGGCCAATGCCGACACGCTGCGCTGGGCCGAATCGGCCAGCGAGCACGAAGCCATTCTGGCCGCGCTCGAACATCCCGCGCGCGAAGGCCTGCCGGCGATCCTGCGCGAGCATTCGCAGAACACGGCGCGCGAAGTGCTCGCCGTGCTCGATCGCACGAAAGGCGATGCGCCCGCCGCGCGCATGGGCGATCTCGCGCGCGAGGAAGCACCGGGCTAAACGCCCTTACGTCAGCACGCTCCACAACACGAGCGTCAGCACGAGCCCCACCACCGAGACGATCGTCTGCAACACGGACCACACCGCGACCGTGCGCTTCAACGTGAGCCCGAAGTATTCGCGCACCATCCAGAAACCCGCGTCGTTGACGTGGCAGAAGAACACGGAGCCCGCGCCGATCGCCAGCGCCATCAGCGAATTGTGGGTTGCCGAGAGTCCACTGACGACGGGTGCGACGATCCCTGCGGTGGTCGTCGTGGCGACGGTGGCCGAGCCCGTCGCCTGACGCAGCGCGACCGCGATCAGCCATGCAAGCAGGATCAGCGGCAGATGCGTGCCGACCGCAATCTTTCCGATGGTCGCGCTGATGCCCGCATTGACGAGCATCTGCTTCAGCCCGCCGCCCGCGCCGATGGTGAGCAGCAGCGCCGCGATCGGCGGCAGGCTCTTGCGCAGGATCGCGCCCACACGCTCGCGCGCCATGCCGCGCGACCAGCCGAGCATCACGATCGCGAAGAGCACCGTCAGGGCGAGCGCCACGAGCGGCTCGCCGACGAAATCGAGCGTGTCGTAGAGCAGCGTGTCCTTCGTGAGCGCGAGCTTTGCGATCGTGCGGCCGAGCATCATCACCACGGGCAGCAGGATCGTCACGAGCGAGATCGCGAAGCCCGGCGTCGAGGCGCCGTCTTCATGCGCGGTGAAGAGCTTGCCCATTTCCTCGGGCTCTTCGATATGCAGGCGTTTGGATAGCCAGATGCCATAGAGCGGCCCGGCGAGAATCACGGCCGGCAGCGCGACGATGAGACCCAGCCCGAGCGTCAGGCCGAGATCGGCGTGCAGCGCGCTCACCGCGATCAGCGGACCCGGATGCGGCGGCAGCAACGCATGCAGCGTCGTCATGCCGGCGAGCGCGGGAATCGCGATGCGCAAGATCGGCTGCTTCGCGCGACGCGCCATCACGAAGATGATCGGCACCATCATCACGAGACCGACTTCGAAGAAGAGCGGCAAGCCGACGATGATCGCGACGAACGCCATCATCCACGGCAGGCGGCGCGGCGTCGAATGATCGAGCAGTTTTGGTGACGAGCCGGTCGGCCGCGCCGGACTCGGCCATCAGCGCGCCGAGCATGGCGCCGAGCGCGATGATGATGCCGACGTCGCCGAGCAGTGCCCCGGCGCCCTTGCTGAACGCTTGCGCGATCGCTTCGAGCGGCTGATGCGCGGTGAAGCCCGCCGCGAACGTGCCCACGAGAATGGACAGGAACGGCGCGAGCTTGAGCACGCTGATGGCAACGATGATGATCGCGAGGCCGAGTGCGCAGGCGATCAGAAGCTGAGTGTCGTGGGCAGACCAGGGAACGAGGGTGGTTGGATTCACGGTGACCTTGTGCTGACGCGCATCGCCTTGAATGCCGATGCGATTACGAGGAGCTTTCGTGTCCCGCGCATGACCTCGCGCGTTCTTTGCGAAGCATGCGCGGGACGCGAAGCCCCGTCGTAATAGCACTTTTCGACGCCTCGGTCAAAAGCGGCCGCGCGTCGATCGTGCTCTCTCAGGCTGGCCTTGCAACCGACTTGCCGCGTATTGCCGGCATTTTGCGTTTTGAATTCGGAATGCCGTTTTGTGTCTTGCATTCCGCATGCACATCCGCAGCGAACTACGCGGCGGCCTTGCCGGGGCCGGCGGCGTGATCCTGCGCGAGAAGATCGAGCAGGCGAAGTACGCGGGCGCGTTGCGTGGACACGAGATCGCTTTCGTCACCGAGTGTGGCGAGCCGCCTTTTCCAGTAGGCGCGATCCAGACAGGCGAACGCTTTCTGATTGCCTGTCAGCGCGAGCGAACGGATCATGTGTTCCAGATGATCGAGCTGCGCGTCCGCGACGCGCGCCGGCTTGAGCGCCGCGCGCCTGACTTGCAAGACTTTCGACTTTTCCATATTGACGCCCCGAAACGTCTTTTTTCTGCTGCTGCGGCTGTGTTTTTGGTCTTGATCAGCCGTAAACCGTGTGAATGGGAGACAGCGATGTGACAGCGCGATGACGGCAAGGAATCGCCGACCTGAACCGCCCGCGACGCCGCACACCCTGCTCCTCGATCAGCACGATATACCTGCATTTCGAATACGCTTTACCATGCGTCTCATTTGTCGGCGCGCATCGTGCGCGCGCGAACGATCGAAAGGATGACATGACCGACATCGCTATCCATGCCCGCCGATTCTGATGCGCCCACGCTATCCACGCGCTTCTCGACGCAGGCATTTGCGCGCGAGCGGCAATTGCTTGCCTGGCGCGATCGCGTCGGGCATGTCGTCGATGTCGTTCCCGACAAGGACCGGATCGCGCGCGGCTTCGCAGGCAGCATCGATCTGCATGCGGCGGGCGGCCTCGTGTTCACGGAGGCGCGCACCGACGCGCTGGTGCTCGAGCGATCGATTGCGCGCGTCTCGACCGACACGCGCCGCGATTTCGCCTTTCATGTGTATGCGCAAGGCGAGACCGGCCATGTCAGCGGGCTGAGCGTGAAGCGCAGCGCGCCGGGTTCGGTGCGCGGCATCGTCGCGTTCGATCTGAATCAGCGGTTCCGCGTCGAACGTCCGGCATGCCGCGTGTTGACGATGTTCATGCCGCGTTCGGTCGTCGCCGCGCATATCGGCGACTGCGACGCGCTGCACGGTCGCGTGGTGCCTGCCGAAGCGCCGCTCGCGCGCTTCGTGTTCGCGCACTTCGATTCCACCGCACGCGACTTGCCGGCGCTGGCACGGCCCGATGCCATCGATGCGCTCGATGCCGGTGCGCAACTCCTGCTCGCGACCTTCGCCGACAAGCCGCATGCGGTGCACGATTCGCGCGCCGCGCTGCAAACGGCCGTGAAGAGTCAGGTGAAGCGCTATGTCGAGTCGCATCTTCATGAAGCCGATCTCACGCCGACGAAGATCGTCGAGGCACTCGGCCTCAAGCGCGCGACGATTTATCGATGGTTCGAGCCTGAAGGCGGCCTCGCTGCGTACATTCGATACTGCCGCCTGCGCGAGGCCGCCGATGAGCTCGCGCGCTTTCCGAACCTGCAGATTGCGGATATCGCATTTGGCCTCGGCTTCAGGAGCGCATCGGATTTCACGCGCGCGTTCCGTCGTGCCTTCGATGTGAGTCCAATGGAAATGCGTCTGCGCGCGCTCGAACTATTGCGCGAGGCGGACAGCGATCCCGTCATGCGCATGCACGCCGCGCACTCGAGGGGCGTTCGGGGAAGCGGCTGAGTGCGAGGAGCGTCACGCAGTTCGCGGCGAGCAGATACCACGCGGGCGTCATAACATTGCCGGTTGCGCCGATGAGCCATGCGACCGCGAGCGGCGAAAAGCCCCCGAAGATGACGACGCCGAAGGTGTAGATCACCGAGAGACTCGCCGCGCGCCTGTGCTTCGGGAAGGCTTCGAGCATGAGCACCGAGCCCGCGCCCGCGTTGTTCAGCGCAATGGCGACATACAGCAGGATGATCACGAGCGCGAGGCTATCCGGTGCGCCTCGCGTGAGCGCATGGAACGCGGGATAAGCCGTCGCGAGCGCGGCCACGAGCGATGCATATTGCAGCGTCTTGCGGCTCATGAGGCGATCCGCGGCGAGCGCGACGAGCGGCGTGACGACGAGAATCACGAGACCGGAGAGCGACGCGATCAGGAAGCTGATCGCCGGCGGCCGTTGCAATGTGTGGGTCAGATAGCTCGGCATGTATAACACGGCGATGTAGATGCTGGACGAGGGCGCCGCCATCATCAGGATGCCGCATGCGAGCGGGCGTGCATGCTCGCGAAGCACGATCGCGAGCGGCGTGCGCGTGGGACGCGCTCGCGACGTCGAGGTGTCGTCCGGCGCGCGGCGCAGAAACCAGCCGAGCGGCGCGATCAATCCGCCGATGACGAAGGGCACGCGCCATCCCCATAGCGCGAGTTGGTCGGGCGACAGCAACGCGGACGTGCACGCGCCGACGAGCGCCGCCACGCATGCGGCCGCGCCCTGGCTCGCGCCGCGCCAGCTGACGATGAAGCAGCGCCGTTCGTAAGGCACGGACTCCATCAGCAGCGCGGAGGCCGGACCGATCTCGCCGCCCGCTGCGAGCCCTTGCAGAAGCCGCGCAAACACGATCAGCACGGCCGCGCTCGCGCCGATCGCCGCATGCGTCGGCAGGCACGCGATGAGCCAGGTGCCCGCCGCCATCAGGCCGATCGACAGCCGCATGCCGGCCTCGCGGCCGCGCCGGTCCGCGTATCGGCCGATCAGCAGTGCGCCGAGCGGCCGCATGACGAAGCCCGCGCCGAATGTCGCGAGCGAGAGCAGCAGCGACGACGCGGCGTCGTGCGCGGGAAAGAAGAGCCGTCCGATGATCGCCGCGGAGAAGCCATACACCGTGAAGTCATAGGCGACGAAGCCGTTGCTGATCACCGTCGCCACGATCATGCGCGTGAGATTCGGCGTTGCGTTTCGAGATTCGGTCTGGACCATGAATGAACAGGGATCAATGCATACCGATATTAACGGCGGCTTTGCTCAGATCTTTTGGCGCTTCGTCGTCGTCATTCACGAATAGTCGCCGCGCGCATAATATACGATCAGCTTTCAAATGGATGGCTTCGCAGTCCGCCTACGAACGAGGAAGCGCCTTCATGGATGACGCCACGCGTGAATTCGACCGCCTGCGCCCTCGCTTGCAGGGCATCGCGTATCGCATGCTCGGTTCGGTCGCCGAAGCGGAAGACATCGTGCAGGACGTGTGGCTGCGCTGGCACGCGGCGGCACGCGAAGCCATCGAGAATGCGGAAGCATGGCTCGTCGCGGTCACGACGCGGCATTCGATCGACCGGCTGCGCGCCGCGAAACTGCAGCGCGAACATTACGCGGGCATCTGGCTGCCCGAGCCGCAGATCACCGAGCCGCCCGCGACGCCCGAAGAAGTCACCGAGCGTGCGGACGATGTATCCGTCGCGTTTCTCATGTTGCTCGAACGCCTGACACCCGAAGCACGCGCGGCGTTCCTGCTGCGCGAGGTGTTCGACGCCGATTATCCGGAGGTTGCGCGCATCATCGGCAAGACGGAGGCTGCGTGCCGCCAGCTCGTGAGCCGCGCCAAGGCACAACTGCGCGACGAGCGCCCGCGCCGTTCGGTGCCGCGCGAGATCCACAGGCGCTTGCTGCAGGCGTTCGCGCGCGCGATCGAGCACGGCGATTTCGCGGCCATTCACGCGATGCTCGCGGAAGACGCGACGCTCATCGGCGATGGCGGCGGCCGCGTGCCGAGCTTCCCGGAGCCGCTCTTCGGCGCCAAACGCATCGCGCAGCTTTTCTATGCCGCATTCCTGCGTTACGGAAAGGGCGTGCGGCTCGAACTCGTCATGCTCAATGGCCAATGGGCGCTCCTGCGCTTCATCGACGACAAGCTCGAATCCGCCCAGACATACGACATCGAGGACGAGCACATCGTGCGCATACAGGTGCAGCGCAACCCGGAAAAGCTCGAACGCATCGCGGCCCGTCACGGCACTGCGTGATGCATGGCCGATGCGATTGATGCCCGCGAGGCAACAGCGTGCGCACGCGCGCGTGTCTACCGCGAAAAGGCGCGCAAACCTACGATGACGTCCATGCCGGAAACGAATCGCCGGCCGACATCTTCAACCACGCATGGAGTCATCATGACGCAGCGAATCAACTACGTTCAACAATCGCCCGAACTGTTCAAGAAGTTCTATGAGTTCAGTCAGGCGATCCGTGAGTGCGCGATCGAGCAGACCACCCGCGATCTCGTCACGCTTCGCGCGTCGCAGTTGAACGGCTGCGCCTTTTGCGTCGATATGCACGTGAAGGAAGCGAAGATTCATGGCGAGCGCGAACTGCGTACGCATCATGTGGCGATCTGGCGCGAGTCGACGCTGTTCTCGCCGCGCGAACGCGCCGCGCTCGCGTGGACCGAGGTGCTGACGCGCATTCCCGAGCATGGCGTGTCCGACGAAATCTATGGACGCGTGCGCGAGCAGTTCTCGGAAAAGGAGTTGTCCGACCTGACGTACGCCATCATGGCGATCAATGGATGGAACCGCGCCAATGTCGCGTTCCAGACGGTGCCGGGCTCGTCCGACAAGGCTTTCGGCCTCGACAAGGCAAACCTGTCGTAATGCGTTCGCGCCGTCATTCGATCATGGGAGAACGTATCATGCACAGCATCAAACGCGTGGGAGTCGTGCTCGTCGTCGGATGCGCGGCGCTCGTCGCGAACACGGCGCAGGCCGCGCCACAGGCCATCGTCAAGGAGCTCATGACGAAACCGCTGCCCGACTATCCGGGCAAGGAAGCGCTGATGATCAGCGTCGAATATCCCCCGGGCGCGGTCGATCCGGTGCATCGTCATGATGCGAATGCGTTCGTGTATGTGGTCGAAGGCACGATCGTCATGCAGCTTCGGGGTGGCCAGGCCGTGACGCTCAAACCCGGCGACACCTTTTATGAAGGCCCGGACGATATCCACACGGTGGGCCGCAACGCCAGCCACACGAAGCGCGCGAAGTTCATCGTGCTGCTTCTCAAGGACAAGGGCAAACCGGTTCTGACGCCGGTGAAATAAAAGAAATCCGGCATGACGTGTCACAAGGCGCAGGGCGTGAACGTCTAGTGAGACAGAGCCACTACGTTTTGTGCCGCCATGCCATCAGATCTTGCGTGTCATACCGACGATTCGCTCGCGTACAGCTTCGTGACGAGCTATGCGGGCGTCGTTTCATTTCTTGCAGTAGCCAATGAAGGCAGTTTCGCGAAAGCGAGCGATCGCCTGGGCATTGGCCGTTCCGCCGTCAGTCGCAACGTGCAGAAGCTTGAAGCACAGCTCGATGCGCGTCTCTTTCTTCGCACCACGCGCAGCACGTCGCTCACGCGCGAAGGCGAACTCTTCTACAAGAATTGCCAGCCGGGCGTGGAGCGTATCGTGCAGGCGCTCGAAGAGATGCGCGAACTGCGCAATGGGCCGCCGCGCGGGCACTTGCGCATTGCATCGGCACCGGGCTTTGGCCGCAAGGTCGTCGCGCCGCTGCTGTCCGGCTTCCATGCGCGCTATCCGGACATCGCCCTCGAACTATTGCTCAACGACCGTCCGTGCGATTTCACGGCCGAGCGTGTCGATGTCGCGTTTCGCGACGGTCACATGGAGGACAGCGAAGTCGTCGCCAGGCAACTGATTCCGATGCAGATGATCGTGTGCGCATCGCCGGCGTATGCGCGCCAGCATGGCTTGCCCCGGCATGTCGATGAGCTCGGGCAGCATCGCTGCATCAATCTGCGCACGTCGACGGGACGCATCGCGGACTGGGCGTTCAAGGTCGATGGCATGGCGCAGAAGCATTCGCCCGCCGCGAAGCAGACGTTCAACGACATCGACCTGATGTTGCAAGCGGTGCTCGACGGGCAGGGCATCGCGCAACTGCCGGCCTATCTCGTGTGTGATTCGCTGAAGGCCGGGCGGCTCGTCATGTGTCTCGCGCAGCATGCGCCCGACGATGGCGGTCACTACCTCTGCTATCTGAGCCGCAAGCATTTGCCCGCGCGCGTGCGCGTGTTCGTCGACTACATGACCGAGCAGACGCGCGCGCTCGATCTGCATTGCCTGACGACGAACATGACGACCACCGGTACAACCGCGGCGCCGCTCGTGCCTGCCGATTGATGCATTGAAGGCAACACCGCGAATCCGGCGATGACACTACCGAATGCGTGCGCGCAGGGCTACGATGGATCACGTACGTCATCGCTCGTAGAAGAAGAGGCCGTCATGGAGCCACTCCATCCGCCGCCCGTCAGCCTGCTCGACAAGTATCAAGGGCATGACGTGCAACCGCTGTATTCGACGACCGTCACCGTCACCGGCGGCGATACGGGCCACGGGCGCGCGTCGGGCGTGGCCCGCTCCGACGACGGCAGTCTCGATCTCGATCTGCGCATGCCGCAGGCGCTCGGCGGCCCCGGCGGCGGCACGAACCCGGAGCAGTTGTTCGCCGCAGGCTATGCCGCGTGCTTTCACGGCGCGCTCGTCTTGCTGGCGGCGCGCGCGGGTCTCGCGGTGGAAGGCGCCAGTGTGTCCGTTACGGTCGAATTCGGCCGCGATCCGATGGACGGCCTCTTCGTGCTCACCGCGCACACGCGCGTGCAGATGCCTGGCATCGAACGCACGGTCGCGGAGGAACTCGTGCGCCATACCGAGCGCTTTTGCCCTTATGCGAAGATGGCGCGCAAGGGCATCGTCAACATCGTCGCGCTTGCAACCCATTGCGATGCCACGCATCACTCGGCCGGTACGCGCGCCGTCTGATCGAGTCGGCCCGCTTCAGCCGATGCATCGCGTCGGCTCAACGCGCCCAATGCGAACGCGGCGACGAACGCGGGTAGGGCGAGAAGCGTGAAGACCGCGCCGAATTGCAGGCCCATGCTCATCAGCAGACCGCCGGTCATCGCGCCCGCGACCGCACCCATGCGCCCGATGCCGAGCATCCAGGCAACGCCCGTCGCGCGGCTGCGCGTCGGATAGAACGATGCCGCGAGCGCCGACATCGACGTGACCGCGCTCGTGACCGCCGTTCCGGTCAGGAAGATGAGCACCGCGAGCCAGACCTGGTCCGTGACGCCGCGCCCGATCGTCAGCACCAGCGCCGCCGCGAGCACATAAGCGCATGCGTTGACGCGTCGCGGGTTGGCCTTGTCCATCACCCAGCCGAGACACAGGTTGCCGAGAATGCCGCCGAGCGGAAAGAGGGACGTCGTGAGTGCGGCGCGTTCGGCGGAGAAGCCCGCGTCCTTGAAGAGTGTGGGCAGCCAGTTGGTCAGAAGATAGAAGATCATCAGGCCCATGAAGTACGCAAGCCATAACATGGATGTGCCGAAGCGATAGGGCCGCGAGACGATGAGCCCGAGCGATGACTTGTCTGCGCCGCCCGTGCGCGTATCGGCGGCGATGAACGTGACGTGCGCGCCTTCGGTGAGACGTGCATCGTTCGAGATGCGGCGCAGGACGCACGCGATCTTTTGCGCGGGTCGATTCTTCAACACCATGAACTGCGCGGACTCCGGCAGCAGAAAGAGCAGAAGCACGGTGAGCACGATCGGGCCGAGGCCGCCGGCGACGAGCACGCTTTGCCAGCCGAAATGCGGAATGAGCCAGGCGGCGCACAGCCCGCCGATCGAGAGGCCCACCGAGAAGCCGCAGAACATCGTGTTGACGACGACGGCGCGAATGCGTGCGGGTGCATACTCCGACATCAGCGTGACCGCATTGGGCATCGCCGCGCCGAGGCCGAGACCCGTGAGAAAGCGCCATGCGGTCAGCGTTTCGACAGAACTCGCCTGTGCCGACGCGAGACTCCACACGCCGAAGAAGAACACGGAAAGCGCGAGCACCGCCTTGCGTCCGATGCGATCCGCAACCGGTCCCGCTGCGAGCGCACCTATACCGAGACCGACGAGCGCCGCGCTCATCACGGGTCCCAGCGCGGCGCGCGTGATGCCCCAGTCGCCGATCAACGACGGTGCGATGAAACCGACTGCCGCGGTGTCGAAGCCATCGGCCGCGACGACGAGAAAGCACAGGATCAGAATGACCCATTGATACGGCGAGAAGCGCTCGCCGTCGATGAAGCTCTGGACCTCGATGGTCCCAAGGTTCTTTTCCATGCCGCTATGTCTCCATTCATTTATGTATAGGCAATCTTCGGGATGCGGCCTTCGTCGTGCCGCTTTGACGTGCTTTAACGCACTGCGGGCGAAAGACTCCTGAACTCGACGCGCCTGATAATGCGGCTCTCCTGCGCGACGATCAGATGTGCCGACGCCTGCAGATAAGCGGGCCATTCGGGATCGTTGTCGCGTGCGGTGCGCCGCTGGTCGTAATCCGCGATGCTTTCGTAACCCCACAGATGCACGACCTGATTCAATGCGCCGATATCGCTCATGTAGAAACCCACGGGCGCGCCGAGGTACTTGAGCTGGATCGGCATCGCGAGACGATCGAATACATCGATGAATTCCGCCATGCCGCGCGGCTTGATCGTGTAGATGCGATGATCGACAAAAGGCTTGCTCATGCTGCGCTCCTCAATTCGCTGGTGTTCGCGCGTGCATCGATGCGGCCCGCGAGATGCAACCCGGTGAGATAACCGAATGTCATGATCGGGCCGAGCGTGATGCCCGCGCCGGGATAGTTGCCGCCCATGACGCTCGCGCGATCGTTGCCGACGGCATACAGCCCGGGAATCGCCTCGCTGCCCTTGAGGACCTGGCCGTGTGGATTCGTCGCGATGCCGTCGAAGGTGCCGAGGTCGCCCATTACGAGCTTGAGCGCGTAGTACGGACCATCGCCGATGGGCGCCACGCACGGATTCGGCTTGTGTGCGGGATCGCCGAGATAGCGGTTGAACGAAGTCGTGCCACGGCCGAATGCGGTGTCCTTTCCCTCCACGGCATCGCGGTTGTATTCGCGCACGGTTGCTTCCAGCGCGGATGCGTCGATGCCTGCGTGCTGCGCGAGTTCTTTGAGCGTGCGCCCTTTGACGAGATAGCCGCTTTTCAGATGAGGCCCGAGCGGTATCGGCGCGGGCTTCGCGAAGCCGAGGCCGTATTTGCGAATCGTCTCGTGATCGCAGACGAGCCACATCGCCGTTTCCGTTTCATCGCGGCATGCTTCGATCATCGCCGCGCCAACATCGTGATAAGAGTTCGATTCGTTGGTGAAGCGCACGCCGCCGCGCGTCACACCGATCACGCCCGGCTTGTAGCGATCGAGCAGATGCGGAAACACGCCGTGTTTGCCGTCCTTCAGCGGCACGCGTGAGACCGGCATCCACGCGGCAGGCTGCGGATAGCGGATATCGACGCGGCCGCCCACGCGCTCGGCCATGCGTGCGCCGTCGCCGGTATTGCCCGCGGGCACCGGCGATACATGTTCGCCGCCCCGTCGAACATGCGGATAAGCCTTCGCAATGCGTGCGACATCATGTGAGAAACCGCCGCACGCCAGCACCACGCCACGCCGCGCGGTGATGCGCGTTTCGCCTCCGTCCGCAATCACGACCGCGCCCGTCACGCGGCCTTTCACCGTGATCAGTTCCTTCGCACCCGTGCGGGTATGAATCGGAATGTTGAGATCGAGCGCGGATTTGGCGAGGCGCGCGGCGAGCGCATTGCCGCTCGTGATCTGCACGCCGCGCCTGTACAGTGCGAGTTCCCTGATATGACTCGCAAGCCGCTTCGCGACATACCACGCCGACGCGATCGATTTCGTCGCATTGAAGAAGTGCTTGAGATCCGCACTCGACGAATTGAACATCATGCCGATGAACGTGATGGTCTTGAGCGGCGGACGCAGGCGCGCGATATCCTTGCCCAGCTCGCGTGCATCGAATGGCTTCGCGACGACGGAGCGGCCCACGTCGACACCGCCCGGCGCATCGGGATGATAGTCGGGGTAGAGCGTCGGCAGGAATCTGACCGACGTCTCGCGCTCGAAGAAATCGATCATGCGCGGTCCGTTGTCGAGAAACGCATCGACGGCGGCTTCGTCGTACATCGCGCCGGTTTCGCCGCGCATGTACTGAATCGCCGCCTCACGCGTATCCTGAACACCGGCTTCCTGCGCGTGACGATTGCCCGGTATCCACAACACGCCGCCCGAGAACGCGGTCGTGCCGCCGAAGTATTCTTCCTTCTCGACGACGATCACGTCGAGCCCCTGTTTCTTCGCTGTAATGGCCGTCGAGAGGCCGCCGGCGCCCGAGCCGATCACGAGCACATCGCAAGCGAGATCGGACGACCGCGTTACGGTAGTCATGATGAAGTCCTTTGATTGGAACCGGGCGCGTCGCGCACCCGTGAGATGAAAGGCCGTCTTTCAGGCGGTGCGCGGCGCTTCGAAGCCGGGACGCGGAACGAGGTCCATCAGCATGCATTCGAAACCGCCATCGACGGCAAGCTCCGCACCATTCACATAAGCCGCGCGATGACTTGCGAGAAACGCCACGACCTCGGCGATATCGCGCGGCTCGCCGATACGCCGGCTCGCGGTCATCGCGCTGCGGCGTGCTTCGACATCGCCCTGTTCATAAAACGCCTTCGAAAGCGGCGTGCGAATCATGCCGGGGCAGACCGTGTTGCTGCGCACGCCACGCGCGCCCCATTCGGCGGCGATCTGACGCGAAAGCATGGCGATGCCGGCCTTGCTCGGGCTATAGGCGCCACTCCATGTCTGCGGATGATGCGCCGCCACCGAGGCGATATGCACGATGCTCCCCGCGCCGCGCGCGAGCATGGCGCGCCCGAACGCCTGAGCGCATAGCATGTAACCGGTGAGATTGACGGCGAGCATCGCGTTCCATGCATCGAGGCCGATATCTTCGATGCCGCCCGCCCGCAACAGACCCGCGTTGTTCACGAGCACATCGACATGACCGAACTTTCGTTCGACCTGATCGCGTGCGCGGTTCACGCTCGCCGCATCGCCGATATCACAGGCAATGGCAAGCGCATCGACGCCGCGTGCGCGCAGCGCGTCGGCCGCTTCGTTGCAACCCGCTTCATCGCGGTCGAGCAATGCGAGCCGGGCGCCCGCATCGGCGAATGTCGATGCAATGGCGCGGCCGATCCCGCCCGCCGCACCCGTCACCACACACACGCTCGCTGCGAGGCCGAGCCAATGCGGCGCGGTGTGATCCCGCGCGACCTGATTAGTCATCCTTGTCTCCTGAGTTCGTTCGATGCGAAGGCGCCGAAGGCCTTGCCCGTGAAAAAAGTATATTCACGGCCTTGCATAAAAAATTGGACAAAGGCGGCAGACGACAGGACAATTTGTGCATCAGGAGACGCGCGACATGAGGAAAATCCCTAACTACAGCCTGTACGGAGAATCGGCGCGTCCGCCCTGGTATGACGCGTTCAACTTCGAATGGATCGCCGAGCGCAGCGCGCCGAACGACTGGCATATCGACGCACATCGTCATGACGCGCTCTTGCAATTTCTGTACATTCGCGGCGGCGGCGGGCAGGTGCTGATCGAGAACGGCATGATCGATATCCTGCCGCCGTGCGTCATCATGCTCCCCGCGCAAACGGTGCATGGATTCAATTTCGCGCCGGACGTCGATGGTCTCGTGGTTACCGTCGCGCAAAGATCGATCGAGGCGCTTGCATCGATCGCGGCGCCGGGGCTCATCCCGGTGCTGCAGCGTGCGGGCGTTTCGCGGGTGAGCGCCCAGTCGGTGAAGGAAAGCGCGTTCATGCCGATCCTCGAACTGCTGGAAAAGGAATTTCGCGCGACGAATCGCGGGCACATGGCGGCGGGGATGTCGCTCCTGATTGCACTTTTCGTACATGTCGCGCGGCTGTGCGAAAGCGCGTCCGCGACGAGTGTCGTATCGACGGAGCGACGCGTGCAGCAGATCAAGCGCTTCAGGGAACTGGTGGCCGCGCATTTTCGCGAGCATCGCCCCCTTGATTTCTACGCGCACAAACTCGGCATGACCGTCACGCAGCTCGGACGTATTTGTCGCGAGGAGATATCGAGCTCGCCGCTTGCGATGATCAACGAACATCTCGTGCGCGAAGCCCAGCGCGATCTCATTTATTCCAGCATGTCGGTCAAGCAGATCGCGCATGGCCTGGGCTTTGCCGACATCGCGTATTTCAGCCGCTATTTCCGCAAGCAGACCGGCGTGACGCCGACGCAGTTTCAGGCAGAAGCCCACAAGGCGCTGGCCATTCAATAGCCGCTTCGCCCCGATTTCCGAGGGTTGCCAGCATCGTGCAAGCGTGCGATGCTTCGCCGTGCTGTGAATCAATCAAAACAAAACAGCCGAGCGAGACCAGTCCGGTTCACTCATCCTTGCAAGGAGGGAGCATGATCGCACTGTCATCGCATCGCGCGGCGCACGAGGCGTCGCGGCGTTACCAGTTCAAGGCACGCGCAATGCTATGCAGCTGGCTCGTCATGAGCGCGGCTGCGAGCCTCGCGTACGCCGACGCGCAAACCGGCTATACGCTGCCGCCTCCGCCGAGCGAGTTGTACGGCGATCTCTTCGTCGCCGTGCAGACGCAAAGCATTTATCCCGATCAAAAGACCTTCGTCGATGCGGTGCCCAAGATCGATCCCGCGCAGATCGTGCAGGCCTATCATCAGCAGATGTCGGTGCCGGGCTTTTCGCTCACGAACTTCGTCGCACAGTACTTCACGCCGCCGGTGGATCAGGTCATCACGCCGCCGCCGAATCAGACACTGCGCGAACATATCGACTGGCTTTGGCCCGAGCTCACGCGTCTGACGACGACCGCGAACGTGCCGCCCAACAGTTCGCTGATTCCGATGCCCAAGCAATATGTTGTGCCGGGTGGACGCTTCCGCGAAGGCTATTACTGGGATACCTATTTCACGATGCTGGGCCTTCAGGAGGCGGGACGGGAAGACCTTGTCGATGACATGCTCGATAACTTCGCGTATCTGATCGACACGATAGGGCATATTCCCAATGGCAATCGCACGTACTACGTGAGCCGCTCGCAGCCACCGTTCTTCTCCTATATGGTCGAACTTGCCGCACACAAGGAAGGCGGGCGCGTCTATCAGAAGTATTTGCCGCAATTGCGCAAGGAACATAGCTACTGGATGCAGGGCGCGAATACGCTGCAGGCGGGCGGCGCGGTGCGCAACGTCGTAATGCTGCCCGACAAGACTGTGCTCAATCGCTATTGGGACGAACGCGATACGCCGCGCGACGAGTCTTACTCGGAAGACGTAGCCACCGCCAAGCAGGTGACGAACCGCCCGGCGAACGAGGTCTATCGCGATCTGCGCGCGGCAGCAGAAAGCGGCTGGGACTTCAGCTCGCGCTGGTTCGGCGACAACATGACGCTTGCAACGATCCGCACGACATCGATCATTCCGGTCGATCTGAATAGCCTGATGTTCCACCTCGAAACGACGATCGCGATAGGTTGCGGCGAGGCGCGCGATTTCGGGTGCGTCAGCGAGTTCATCGGGCGTGCGGCAAAGCGTGCGATCGGCATCAACAAGTATCTGTGGAACAAGAACGGGTACTACGGCGATTACGACTGGAAGCTCGGTCAGCCGCGCAACAATCCCTCGGCGGCGATGCTGTATCCGCTCTTCGCAAACGCGGCGTGGCCGGATCGCGCGCACAAGACGGCGGAGACGGTCGAGGCGCTGCTGCTGAAGCCGGGCGGACTCACGACGACCACCTACAACACGACCCAGCAATGGGACGCGCCAAACGGCTGGGCGCCGTTGCACTGGATCGCCGTGCAGAGCCTGAAGCGCTATGGACGCAGCGATCTCGCGCAGCAGATCGGCACGCGCTTTCTTGCCGACGTGAATAACGTCTACGCGACGCAGCAGAAGCTCGTGGAGAAGTACATCGTGGAAGGCGAGGGAACGGGCGGTGGCGGCGGTGGCGAGTATCCGTTGCAGGATGGCTTCGGGTGGACCAATGGCGTCACGCTGAAGCTGCTCGACCTTTACGCCCCAGGGCAGTAAGACGACGAAGCAACGGTATCGCCGCAGTCTTCTGCGGCGATACCGGCGCATCCATGCGCTTCAGCTTTCCCTTGCCTGCTTTTGCCGACGATATTCCTGCACCGGCACACCACCGACGCCCCAGTTCTCCAGCTCCACTTCCTGAATCACGACGAACGTGGATTCGAGCGGCTTGTTCAGCACGTCGAGCAACAACTGGCTCACACCCTTGATGAGTTGCACTTTTTCATCGGCGGTGACGGCGTTCGTGCCGGGCTTGTTGCCTTCGCGTGTCACTTGAATCGTAACGATCGGCATGGCGATCTCCTTCACTGGGAAACAACGAAGAATCGATCAATGACCCGCGCTTTGCCCACCGTCGACGTGCAGGATCTCGCCCGTCACGAAAGGCGCGGAATCGAGATACAGCACGGCGTTCGCGATGTCGCTCATCTCGCCCATTCTTCCCATCGGATGCAGGGCGCCGAGTGCTTCGTGCGTTTCGGGGGCGTGCATCGGCGACTTGATGATGCCGGGCGACACCGCATTCGCGCGAATGCCCGACTTCGCATATTCGATCGCCAGGGACTTCGTCGCGGCGTTCAGGCCGCCCTTCGTCAGCGATGCCAGGACCGAAGGCACGCCGCTCACCGCATGATCGACGAGCGTCGTCGTGATGTTGACGATATGCCCGCTCTTGTTCTTTTCCATCTGCTCGATGGCGAGTTGCGTGACATGGAAGAAGCCGTTCAGGTTCACGTTCAGGAACGCGGCATAGTCTTCCTGCGTATATTGCGTGAAGGGCTTGGCGATGAAGATGCCGGCGTTGTTGACGAGCGTATCGATGCGGCCGAATTTTGCGATCGCTGCATCGACGACACGTTGCGCAGTGGCGCGATCGGCGATATCGCCCGCAACGGCGACGACGTTCGGATCGTCCGGTTGCTGAATGGAGCGGGCGGTTGCGACGACGCGATAACCTTGCGCGCGAAACGCGTTGACGATTTGCGCGCCGATGCCTTGCGATGCACCAGTAACGATAGCGACCTTGTTTGCGTTGCTCATGATGAACCTCGAATGACGTTGATGTGGGGCCTGTTGCGGATCGGACCGTTGGCTCCGATGGCTCGTAATCTAGGCCTTTCGCGACGCGTTGCGTACACCCGCGATGGACAATCAGTCTTGCGCGCGAGGAACAAATGCGGCATGTGTAAATCGATCAGACGAATCACTTAGTGGGAGAAACGACGTGACCTTGCATGACGTGAAGGCATTCGTGTTCGATGTATTCGGCACGGTGGTGGACTGGCGCGGCGGCGTCGCACGCGAGGCCGCGCCGTTCCTGCAACGCTATGGCGCTGCGGGCTCGCAGCCTGAGGCCTTCGCCGATGCATGGCGCAGCCGCTACGTGCCCGCGATGCGCAAAATCATCAGTGGCCAGCGGTCGTTCGTTCGGCTGGATGTGCTGCACCGCGAGAATCTGCTGGACGTGCTGCCGGAATTCGGTATCGATCCGAAGACCGTTCCTTCCGAAGCGCTGGACGAACTGAATCTCGCGTGGCATCGGCTCGATCCGTGGCCGGATTCCATCACAGGCCTGCAAAGGCTCAAGGCGCGCCATATCATCGCGCCGCTTTCGAACGGCAATATCAGGCTGATGGTGGATTTGGCGAAGCGCGCCGGCTTGCCGTGGGATGCGATTCTCGGCGCGGAGATCGCGCAGATTTACAAGCCCGATCCGCAGGCGTATCTGCGCACCGCCGAGGCGCTGATGCTGAAGCCGGAAGAAGTCTGTCTCGTCGCCGCGCATAACGACGATCTCGCCGCGGCAAGAAAGTGCGGCTTGCGCACTGCGTTCATTGCGCGTCCGTACGAGCGTGGGCCGGGTCAGACGGTCGATCTGAAAGCCGAGAGCGACTGGGATGTCGTCGCGAACGACATGAACGAACTGGCCGATGCCGTGGGCGCTTGAGCGCCGCGAACATCGGCCAGTCAAGCAACGTCAGGCGACGTCGAGCAACGTTAAGCGACGCCTTCGACGATGCGGAAATCGCGCACCACGGCATCGCCCAGCACTTCCAGTGCGTGCTGATAGGTCGCGCTGTTATAGGCGGCGACCGCTGCAGCGAGCGAATCGTATTCGATGACCACCGTGCGCTCGATGACGCCTTCGCCTTGCACCATCGACGCGACGCCGCGAACGAGAGGACGGCCACCGCCTTCGGCAATGGCTTGCGTTGCAATTTTCGCGTATTCGGCGACCTGCTCGGGCTTCATGATCTTCGTGTACGCGCTGACCCAATATCCTTTTGCCATCTGTATCTCCAGTGTTTGACGGGCGCTTTGCGCCATGTGGCGAACGCAACGCCCTTGCGTTCAGTCCGGCGGCCAGCATAGCAAATTCCCGGGCGCGGATCGCCGCGGGGCTCGCGCCGTCGATTCAGCGCGTTTCGGTGAAAGGTGCTTTCTTGCGTTAGGGGTTAACCCGTGAGGGTCAGCGTCATAGACTGCTCTCACTGCTTCGAACGGCACAGTGTTCGAAGCCAGGCACCTCATAACACTGGAGTTTCATCATGAAGTCGATCATCCGCGCAGCCATCGTCGCAACCGCTCTTGTCGTTCCTGTCGCTTCGTTCGCGCAAAGCCAGATCACGCGGGCTCAAGTGCGTGCGGAACTCGTGCAATTGCAGAGCGTCGGTTATCACGTCGGCGACGGCGATCAGGCGCATTATCCCGAAGCGATTCAGGCAGCCGAAGCGAAGCTCGCCGCACGCGATGGTGCCACGGCTTATGGCGGCGCGGCTAACGGCACGTCGCAGGCGGGCGGTGCGCGCGTGTCGCAATCCGACTGGAACGCCATGTACTCGCGCTAAGGCGTGAGCACCTGAAGCGGGCCTTTATGTCCGCTTCAGGTGAAGCATTCAGTCCGCGGCGTATTTGCGGTCGAGTTCGTCGAAGAGCGGCTTGTTCACGAGCCGTTGACGTTCGGCGAAGGGCGCGACGACAGCCGGATCTTCATCGAGCCGTCCTTGCGATTGCAATGCGCCGAGCGCAGTCTGCATGCCGCGCACGGCGCTTTGCAATGCCGCGTTCGCATAGAGCACGAGACTGAAGCCCAGGCGCTCCAGATCTGCCCGATCGGTCACGGGCGTCTTGCCGCCGATCACGATGTTGATGAGTTGCGGCGCATCGAGCAGCTTGGGCAGCGACGCGATTTGCTCCGGCGTTTCGATCGCTTCGACGAAGAGAATGTCGGCACCCGCTTCGACGAAGGCACGCGCGCGTTCGATCGCCGCCTCGAAGCCTTCCACCGCGCACGCATCGGTCCGCGCGATGATCTGAAAGTTATCGTCTTCGCGCGCATCCACCGCCGCGCGTATCTTGCCAACCATTTCGTTCGTCGAGATCACGGCCTTGCCCGCGAAATGGCCGCATTTTTTCGGCATCACCTGATCTTCGAGCTGAATCGCGTCGGCACCCGCGCGTTCCAGCGTGCGCACCGTATGACGTACGTTGAGCGCATTGCCGAAGCCCGTGTCCGCATCGACGATGAGCGGCACGTCGACAGCGTCGCGAATGCGCGAGGTATGCTCCGCGATTTCCGTCAGGCTGACGAAGCCGAGATCCGGCATGCCGAGCGACATGTTCGTCACGCCCGCGCCGGTGATGTAGATCGCTTCGAAACCCAGATCGGCCGCGACGCGCGCGCTCATTGCGTTGAAGGCGCCGGGCAGAAGCAGGGCGCTGCGCGCGTTGACCCGGTCGCGAAACGCGGCACGGCGGCGGGAAGAGGAAGTGGTCATGGCTTCGGATCCGGTAAGTGAGTTCGCGTTCGGCGTCGATGTTAGGCCAGCGTCTGTAATGCTAACGCGCGCGGCGCTTCGATGCTCGTGCGCGCATTACGCAAACCGGAACAGGGCGCGTGCCGAATCGCGCAATACGATGGTACGCAGCGATGCGTCCGGAATCCAGCGCGCGAGCGCATCGCGCGAGGCGTGGTAATCGATCAGCCTTTGATGCTGCGTATGCGGCCAGTCGCTGCCCCAGACGAGCCGCGCCGCGCCGAACGAATCGAGCAGGGCGGACGTGAGCGTCTGGCCGAGCGCCGTGCCGCTTTCGCCGTGGACGCTGCGGTAAGCCGCCGATAGCTTGACCCATACGCGCCCGTTTTTGGCCGTCGTCAGAAGATAGCGAAAGCCCGGATCGTCGACGCCGAAAGCGGGATCGGGGCGACCGAAATGATCGACTACGATCGTGCAGCCCTGTTCCAGCAGCGGTGTGATGAGCATCGGCAAATCGACTGCATCGCGATGAATCTCGACATGCCATCCGAGCGCGTTGATGCGCGTAAACAATGCGCGCCAATGAGCGTCGCGCAGATCGGGCAGTGCGAGGCCGATCAGATTCAGCCGCATGCCGACCACACCATGCGCCGCGAGATGTTGCAGTTCATCGTCGCCGATCGAAGGATCGATGACGGCCACCCCGCGAAAGCGTTGCGGATAGCGCCGCAGCACGTCGAGGAAAAATGAATTGTCCGTGCCCAGAAAGCTCGGCTGCACGAGCACCGCATGCGATACACCGTTCGCGCGCAAGTGCTCGGCATAGGCATCGAGCGTGGCGTCGTAGTCGGGTGCGTGACGACGATGCGGCGCGAGCGGAAGGCCGCGCACGAAGACATGCGCGTGACTATCGATCGCTTCGATGGCGGCGGGCGTCGAAGCGAGCCATGGCTCGTCGGCGAGCGTGGTGTGAAGTGAATGCGTCATGGATAGGTCAGACATGCGTGGGCGATTGCTCGCTCGATGCGGTTTTTGCGGGCACGGTAGCGATGCGGCGGCCCTTCGTTTCGGGCAACAGCAACGCGGCCACGACGACGAGTCCATACGCGATGCCCGCGTCGATGCCGAGCGCCTGTCCGATCGGCATTGAATTGCCCATGTGCCCGACGAGCACTGGAAACACGGCGGAGACCACGCGTCCGAAGTTGTAGCAAAAGCCGACGCCCGTGCCGCGCACGCCTTGCGGATACAGTTCGTTGAAGAGCGCGCCCAGCGTCGCCGGAATGCCTGCGGAAAACAGACCGAGCGGGAAGCTCAGCATGAGCATCGCGATATCGCCGATCGGCAGGAACACATAGATGTTGACCGTGACCGCACAGCAGATCGCGAAAAGAATTACGTTTTTCCGGCGGCCGATCTTGTCCTGCAGCCACGCACTGACAAAACATCCGATGATGAACGCGGCGATCACGACGGCCAGGTAGCCGCCCGTGCCGAGCACCGAAAGATGGCGCTCGGTTTTGAGGTAAGTGGGCAGCCACGTCGTAATGGCGTGATAACCGCCGTGCGCGCCGAGTCCGATCAATCCGCCGACGATCGTCGTGCGGAGCACCGAGGGATGAAAGATGCCGGCGAGGATCGAGAATGCGCCCTGGGGTTGCGCATGATCTCGTTCGTTGGATTTCGCTTCGCGCGGCGGCTCTTCGATATTGCGGCGCATATAGATGACGAGCAGCGCTGGAATGAGACCGATCGCGAACAGCACGCGCCAGGCCCAATCGGGTGAGACCCACGAGAACACGACCGTATAGAGCAGCACCGCGCCGGCCCAGCCGAAGCCCCATGCGCTTTGCACGATGCCCATCGCCTTGCCGCGATGTTTCGCGCGAATCGTCTCGCTGAGCAATACCGCGCCGGCCGTCCATTCGCCGCCGAAGCCGAGTCCCTGAAGCGATTTGAGCACGAGCAGTTGCTCGAAATTCTGCGCGAAGGCGCTGAGAAACGTGAAGAGCGAGAACCACAGAACCGTCACCTGCAACGCCTTCACGCGCCCAATGCGATCGGAAAGCACGCCCGCGAACAGTCCGCCCAATGCGCCCGCAACGAGCGTCGCACCGCCGATCAGACCCGCTTGTCCTTTTCCGATACCCCATGTCGCGATGAGCGTCGGAATGACCAGACTGAATACCTGCGTGTCCACGCCATCGAGCGCCCAGCCTGCAAAGCATCCCCATAGCGTGCGTCTTTCCGCCGTGGAAATTTCACGGTACCAATTCATCTCGCGTCTCCTGTGCTGGCCTCGGGCCGGCTCTTGTTCAATATGCCACTGCATTCTAGAAACGAACGGCGCGCTCGCATACTATGGATACGTTCATCTTTCATAGCATTTTGATATGCTCGCTCCATGGAGACGCGCAACCTCAAATACTTTCTCGCCGTGGTTGATGCAGGCAGCGTCACGCGCGCGGCCGAAGTGCTCGACATCGCGCAACCCGCGTTGAGCCAGTCGCTTTCACGCATGGAACGCGATCTGGGCGTGAAGCTTTTCGAGCGCACGCGCCGCGGCGCGCAATTGACAGCGGCGGGCGAGGCAATCGTCGAGGACATACGATTGAGCGTGGCGCGCATCGACGCCGCGTCGCATCGCGCACGCGAAATCGGTGCGCAGCGCGGCGGGCGTCTCACGATAGGTTTTGCATCGGCGGCGCTCTTCAGTCTCTTGCCCCGGGCGATTGCTGCGCTGCGTGAGGAAGTGCCGAATGTCGAACTCATGCTCAGGGAAATGAGCAACGCGGAGCAGGCGAGCGCGCTGGAGAAAGGCACCATCGATATCGGTTTGCTGCATACGCCGGTCGCCGTGGGCGGGCGCATGCGTGAGAAGCTGATCGTCAGAGAGCGCTTGCTCGCCGTGCTGCCGTGCTCTTTTTCTATCGGCCATGATGGAAAGGTTGGCCTGAAAGATCTTTCCGACGCGGGGCTGGTGTGGTTTCCCAGCGAACAGTTACCGGTAGTCCGCGCGGGCATCCTGAGTGCTTTTCGTAAAGCGGGATGCGAGGCGAATGTCGTGCAGGACGCGAACCGCTCGTTGACGGTGCTCGCGTGCGTCGCGGCGGGATGCGGTGCATCGCTGCTGCCGCAATCGGTGACAGCGTTGCAGTTCGCCGGCGTGCGCTTTTGCGAGGTGCGCGACGGCGATAACCTGCCGCCTTTCGAACTCAGCGCAATATGGCCGATGCGCTCGCGTCCCACGCTTGCGGACCGCTTCGCGGCCTTGCTCGAAGCATGAGTGCGTCGCAAGATGCAGTCATGGCCCATTCCGGAGACACGCATGAATGAACCGTCAAACGATCTGCCCCTGCCGGACGGCATTCGCGCGCGCATGATCGACAACGGCAATGGCCTTTCGATGCACGTGCTCGAAGCCGGATTCGACATGCCTGAGCGACCCTGCATCGTGCTCCTGCACGGCTTTCCCGAACTCGCCTATAGCTGGCGCAAGATCATGAAGCCGCTTGCGGATGCGGGTTTTTATGTCGTCGCGCCGGATCAGCGAGGTTATGGACGCACGATCGGCGGCGCTGCTTTATTCGATACCGATCTCGACGAGTTCACCTTTCCGAACCTCGTGCGCGATGTGCTGGGTCTCGTGTCGGCGCTGGGTTATCGCAGGGTTGCATCGGTGATCGGCCATGACTTCGGCTCGCCCGTGGCCGCGTGGTGCGCACTGATTCGCCCTGACGTGTTCGCGTCCGTCGTGATGATGAGCGCGCCCTTCGCGGGGCCGCCCGCGTTTGCGTTCAATACCGCAAAGGGCGATGCGAAACTCGCGCGCGTCGAGACGGCTTCATCGGTCATGGATGAGGCGGTGGCGGGGCTTGCATCGCTCGATCCGCCGCGCATGCACTATCAATGGTATTACTCGGGCGCGCAGGCCAACGACGATATGTGGCATGCGCCGCAAGGACTCGGCGTTTTCTTGCGCGCGTATTACCACGTCAAGAGCGCGGACTGGACGGGCAATCATCCGCATCCGCTGGCATCCGTCACGGCAGATCAACTTGCGATGCTGCCCACGTACTACGTGATGAATGCGGACGCGACGATGCCGCAGACCGTTGCGGAGCATATGCCTGGCGCCGATCAGATCGCGGCATGCGCGTGGCTGTCGGATCGGGATTTGAATGTCTACGCGAGCGAATACGCGCGGACCGGATTTCAGGGCGGATTGAACTGGTATCGCTGCGGCACCGACGCGCGTTATGCGGCTGCATTGCGGACCTGGTCGAGGCGGACGATCGATGTGCCGTCATGCTTTATCGCGGGTGCGAGTGATTGGGGCGTTTTTCAGCGCCCAGGCGACTTCGAAGCGATGCGCGTTCTCGCTTGCACTAATTTTCGTGCGACGCATCTGATCGAAGGGGCGGGGCATTGGGTGCAACAGGAACAGCCGAGGACGGTTGCGAGTCGGGTTTTGCGGTTTTTGCGGCAGGATGCGCCGGGTGTTTAATGCGCGTGACACGCTTGTTTTGGGCTTTCGTTGGATCCCGTATTCGCGGTGG
>LRBF01000252.1 GCA_001580565.1 Caballeronia megalochromosomata
GGCCATTCAGCCAATCGCCTGTGCCGCGGCCGGTGTGAAGTACTTTGGATGGGGAAAGCTGTTTCTTTGCCTACTTTCTTTGCAGCAGCAAAGAAAGTAGGTGCCGCCCCGCACAGGGGCAGTGCTAATAAACCGACACGAACAAAAGTTTCACGAACAAAAAAAGCTCAAGGTTGATCGATCAGCGACCGCGTAGCCTCCCCGACGAGCCCCCGCAGCCAGCGGACTTCATCGGAGTAATGACAGCGCTCGTGCCAGAGCTGGTAATACTGCATCGGCGGAAAATCGAGCGGCGCGGGCACGACCGCGAGCGGCAGGAACCGCGCGTAATGATCCGCAAAAAGCCGCGTCGTGGTGAAAACGAGATCGGATTTGATCAGCACATAAGGCGCGAGATTGAAGTAAGGCAGCGTGACGACGACATGACGCTTCAGGCGCTCGCGCGCAAGATGTACGTCGATCGCGCCGCGCTGGCCGACCGAATAGGGCGTCGGCGCCAGATGTGGTGCGTTCAGGTATTGATCGAGCGTGAGCCCGCCACGCTTGGCGAACGGATGCTGATTGCTGACGAGACACACGATCTTGTCGACAAACAGGTTGGAAAGGTGCAACTGCTCGGGCGGCTCCGGCCAGTTGCCGACGACGATATCGAGCTTGCCGTCCTCCAGCGCGAGCTCGTAGTCGAACGCGGGACCGAGCGAATGAAACTCGAGCGTCGCGTTGGGCGCGGCCTGCCGGAATCGTTCGACGACGGTCGGCACGAACAGCACGTTCAGATAGTCAGGACAGCCGATGCGATAGCACCGCACGGACGTCGATGGATCGAAGTTGTGTTGCTGGACCTTGATACGCTCGATTTCGCGCAGCGCGTTTTGCGTAGGTTCGAGGAGGCGCAGACCGTATTCGGTCGGCACCATGCCGGACTTGCCACGTACGAGAAGCGGGTCGCCGGTGATATCGCGCAGGCGGCGCAAGGCGGCGCTGATGGCGGGTTGCGACTGATTGAGCTTGACGGCCGCACGCGTCACGCTGCGTTCCATCAGGAGGGTATGCAAGACGCGCAATAAATACGTATCGATCGCCTCGCGTTGCTGACTCATGTTATCTCCACTATATGTTCTGGCTGATCGATGCGGGGGTGCCACATATCATTTTTATTATGACGCAAAAATTTCGTCAAGGTGTGGGTTACCCGCAAACATTGGCTTTGGCAGGGCGCAACACCTAATTTTGAGTTATCGACTTAGCGTCTCGAATTCTGTAAATTCTGCCCGCGATATGAGTTTGTGCGACACGACGCTGTCTCACGCTCACGAGCGGTAACTTTTCCAGCCCGGCCTGCTCGGTGGCCGGGCGCATTTCTGGATATCAATGGGCGACGCCATTTCCACGTCGACGATGCCACCGCGCCTGGCGTTGTCGGGTATCAGCAAGCAGTATCCGTCCGTCAAGGCGAACGACGGCGTGAATCTCGTCGTCATGCCGGGGGAAATTCACGCCGTGCTCGGTGAGAACGGCGCGGGTAAATCCACGCTGATGAAAATCATCTACGGCGCCGTGCGTCCGGATGAAGGCGAAATCCGCTGGCAGGGCGAGGCGGTCGAGATCGGCAGCCCGGCCGCCGCGCGCAAGCTCGGCATCGGCATGGTGTTCCAGCATTTTTCGCTGTTCGAGACGCTGACGGTCGCCGAGAACATCGCGCTCGCCCTCGACGAAAAGTTCGACATGAAGGCGCTCGGCAAACGCATCCGCGAAGTGTCGAAGGATTACGGCCTCGATGTCGATCCGCAGCGGCACGTGCACAGTCTGACAGTGGGCGAGCGGCAACGCGTGGAAATCGTGCGCTGCCTGCTGCAGAACCCGCGTCTGCTCATCATGGACGAGCCGACCTCGGTGCTCACGCCGCAGGCGGTCCAGAAGCTCTTCAAGGTGCTGCGCCGCCTCGCGTCCGAGGGTTGCAGCATCCTCTACATCAGCCACAAGCTCGACGAAATCCAGTCGCTCTGCGAGAACGCCACCGTGATGCGCGGCGGGCGCGTGACCGGCAACGTCGATCCGCGCAAGGAAACGCAGGCGTCGCTCGCGCAACTGATGGTCGGCCATTCGCTGCCCGACTATACGCGCCGCGAGCACAATCCGGGTGAGGTGCGGCTCGCGGTGAAGAACCTGTCGGTGACGAGTCCCGATCCGTTCGGCACGTCGCTGGAGAACGTGTCGTTCTCCGTGCACGCGGGCGAGATCTTCGGCATCGCCGGGGTGTCGGGCAATGGGCAGGCGGAACTGCTCGCGGCGCTTTCGGGCGAGATTCGCGACCGTCACGTCGCGCCCGATGCCGTCTCGATCTGCGGCAAGCCCGCCGCGCGTTTCACCGCGGGCGGACGGCGTCGGCGCGGCTTTGCCTTCGTGCCCGAAGAACGCCTCGGGCGTGGCGCGGTTCCGGCGATGTCGCTCGCCGATAACGGCCTGCTCACCGCGCATCGCGAAAACATGGTGCGCGGCGGCTGGATCAGGTCGGGCACGGTGAAAGCGTTCGCCGAGCGCTGCATCAAGTCATTCGACGTGCGCTGCGGCGGCAGTGATGCGCTCGCGCAAAGCCTGTCGGGCGGCAATTTGCAGAAGTTCATCGTCGGGCGCGAGATTCTTCAGGAGCCGAAGGTGCTCGTGGTCGCGCAGCCGACCTGGGGCGTCGATGTCGGCGCGGCGGGCTTCATCCGTCAGCAACTGCTCGATCTGTCGGCGCGTGGCGTCGCCATCCTCGTGATTTCCGAAGAGCTGGAAGAGCTCTTCGACATCTGCGACCGGCTCGCCGTGATCGCGCGCGGCAAGCTCTCGCCGGTGCGCAAGACGAGCGAAACGAACGCGGAGGAAATCGGCCTCTTCATGGCCGGTCTTTTCGAAGGCAAGCCCGCGCCCGCTGCCGAACCCGACTCTCTCTTGAAGCATTAAGCCGATGATCTTTCCCTATCGACTCGAAGCGCGCCCGACGCCCTCGCGCGTCATGCAGCTCGCGGTGCCGGTGATCGCCGCCGTCGCGACGCTCGTCATCGGCTTTCTGATTTTCAGTCTCGTCGGCCAGGATCCGCTGCGCGCGATGCACGCGTTCTTCATCGAGCCGCTTTCGAGCGTCAACGGCTGGTCCGAACTCGTGCTGAAGGCGTCGCCGCTGTGCCTGATCGGGCTCGGGCTCGCGGTCGGCTATCGCGCGAACGTGTGGAACATCGGCGCGGAAGGGCAGATGCTGCTCGGCGGCATCGTCGCGGGCGGCATCGCGATTCATGCCGGCGATGCGTCCGGCTGGTGGACGCTGCCGCTGATGATGCTGGGCGGCATCGTCGGCGGCATGTTGTGGGCGGCGATCCCCGCGCTGCTCAAGAGCCGCTTCAACACCAACGAGATCCTGACGAGCCTGATGCTCACCTACGTCGCGACGCAGTTGCTGATTTATCTGGTGAGCGGCCCGTGGCGCGACCCGGAAGGCATGAACTTCCCGATCTCGGCGATGTTCGGCGACGACGCGCTGTTCCCGCGTCTCTACGGCGACTGGCACTGGGCGTGGCTCAAGGGCACGCGCATCAACGCGTCGGTGTTTCTGACGGCGATCGCCATTCCGTGCGTGTGGCTCTTCATGCGCAAGAGCTTCGCGGGCTTCCGGATGAACGTCGGCGGTCTCGCGCCGCTCGCCGCACGCTACGCCGGTTTCTCCGACAAGAAAACGATCTGGACGTCGCTGCTCCTGTCCGGCGGCCTCGCGGGACTGGCCGGCATGGGCGAAGTCGCCGGTCCGATCGGCCAGCTTCAGGCGGGCTGGTCGCCGGGATACGGCTTCACGGCGATCATCGTCGTGTTCGTGGGGCGTCTGCATCCGGTGGGCATCGTGCTCGCCAGCCTGCTGATGGCGCTGCTGTATCTCGGCGGCGAAGCGGTCCAGACCTCGCTGCAATTGCCGCAGGCGCTCGCGGGCGTGTTCCAGGGCTTGCTGCTCTTTTGCCTGCTCGGCTGCGATCTGTTCGTGAATTACCGCATCAAGCGCAGGACGCCTGCGCATCACGCCGCATGACGAGGCAATAAAAAATGGACATCAATCAGGCCAGTAACCTCGCATCGAGCGCCGTGATCGCCGCCATTCCGCTGATGTACGCGGGCGCGGGCGAACTCGTCGCGGAGAAGTCCGGCGTTTTGAATCTCGGCGTCGAAGGGATGATGCTGATGGGCGCCGTCACCGGCTACGCCGTCACCGCGATCACCGGCAGTCCGTGGCTCGGCATTGTCGCGTCCGTGTTCGCGGGGCTCGCGATGGCGCTGCTCTTCGGCTTTCTCACCATCACGATGCTCGCCAATCAGGTCGCGACGGGTCTGTCGCTGACGATCTTCGGCATCGGCTTTTCGGCGTACGTCGGCAAGCCCTACACGTCGGCGGCGGTACGCGCGAGCATCGACGTCATGCCGATTCCCGGCCTCGCGAACATTCCGGTGCTCGGGCCTGCGATCTTCTCGCTCACGCCGCTCGGCTATCTCGCGTTCATCATGTTCGGCGTGATCGGCTGGTTTCTCTACAAGACGCGCGCGGGACTCGTGCTGCGCTCGGTCGGCGAATCGCCCGCGGTGGCGCATTCGGTGGGCTTTCCGGTCGTCGGCGTGCGCTACGGCGCGACGCTCTTCGGCGGCGCGATGGCCGGCATCGCGGGCGGCTATTACTCGATCGTCTACCTGCACGTCTGGCAGGAGCAACTGACCTCGGGCCGCGGCTGGATCGCGCTCGCGCTCGTCGTGTTCGCGACGTGGCGGCCCGGGCGCCTTTTGATCGGCGCGCTGCTCTTCGGCGCCGTGATGGCGCTGCAGTTCTACGCGCAGGCGATCGGGGTTCCCGTGCCGACGCAATTCCTCGCGATGCTGCCGTATATCGCGACGATCGTCGTGCTCGTGCTCATCTCGCGCAATCCGAACACGATCAAGCTCAACGCGCCCGCATCGCTCGGCAAGCCGTTCTTCGCGGCGAGCTGATGCTGTTGTTCGCGCGCAGCATCGCGGTTTCGCTCTCATTTTTGACCGACCACACTACTGCGGGGCTGCACGACCGCTTCACACAACATCGACCAGGAGAATCACAATGAATAAACCATGGCTGAAGGCGATCACTGCGACGGTCGCACTGTCCGCCACCGTCGCGGCCCTGAGCGCGCAGGCGGCGGATGCGCCGGGCGTCGCGTTCGTCTATCTCGGCAATCCGGGCGATGCAGGCTGGACCTTCGCGCACGATGCGGGCAGCAAGGAAGCGGAAGCGACGTACGGCAGCAAGATCAAGATCACGCGCGTGGAGAACGTGCCGGAGTCGGCGGACTCGGAGCGCGTGTTCCGCGATCTCGCGAACAAGGGCAACAAGATCATCTTCGCCACGAGCTTCGGCTATCAGGATTTTGCGCTGAAGGTCGCGAAGGATTTCCCGGACACGATCTTCCTGACGGCGACGGGCTTCAAGAAAGCGAAGAACTTCGGCACGTATGACGTGCGCATGTATCAGGGCGCGTATCTGGCGGGCGTCGCCGCGGGCTACGTGACGAAGACCAACACGCTCGGCTTCGTTGCATCGGTGCCGATTCCGGAAGTCGTGCGCAACATCAACGCGTACACGATGGGCGCGCGCTCCGTGAACCCGAAGGTCCATACGAAGGTCATCTGGATCAATAGCTGGTTCGATCCGGGCAAGGAAAAGCAGGCGGCTGAAACGCTGATCGGGCAGGGCGCCGATGTGCTGCTGCAGAACACGGACTCGAACGCGACGCTCAACACCGCCGCCGAGAAGAAGGTCTTCGCGTTCGGCTGGGATTCGAACATGAAGAAATTCGGCCCGAGCGCGCATCTGGGCTCGGTGGTCGCGCACTGGGGCGTGTACTACAACACGGTGATTCAGCAAGTGCTCGATGGCAAGTGGAAGAACGACCCGGTGTGGCTCGGTATTCCGCAGAAGGCCGTGGATCTCGAAGACTTGAACACCGGCGTGATTCCCGCGAAGGCGGTGCAGGCGGTCGCCGCGAAGCGTGACGAACTGCATGCGGGCAAGTGGGATGTGTTCAGTGGGCCGATCAAGGATCAGTCGGGGGCGGAGAAGGTGCCGGCGGGCAAGACGCTTTCTGATCCGGAGTTGCAGCGTATTAACTGGTATGTCGAGGGGGTGGACGGGGCGCTGCCGAAGTAAGTTTTTGGGCTTCGATGGGTGGCCTGAGTTCGCGTCGGTCTATTAGCACAGGGGCAACGCTAATAGACCGACACGCTAACGGGATCCAGCGAATCGAAACCCATATCAATCGATCCGCAGCCCCACCTTGACAGTCACCTGCCAGTGCAGGATCTTCCCATCCTCGATGTGCCCTCGTGTTTCCACCACTTCGAACCAGTGCATATTGCGCAGCGTCTTCGACGCTTTTTCGAGCGCGACGCGCACCGCGTCATCGCTCGATTTCGGCGAGGAGCCGGTCAGTTCGATCTGCTTGTAGACGTGTTCCGACATGGTGTTCTCCTTGTAGTCCCTCAAGGGGATGTCCTCCGATGCAGCAAGGCACGCGCCATCACGCTGTCGCGCGTGGCTTCCATTAAAGAACAGGAACGCATGCGGGAGTAGTCGGGGTTTGCGCGAAGCGCCTCGCTGGACAGGCGATAACACGCCGGGCCTCGTACACGAGGCCGGCGCGCATCAGGAACGCACAGGAAAAGTCAGAGAAGGATCAACGTAGCGGCCGCGAGGCGGCGTCGCCCGCGTCCTGGCGGCGCGTGCCGCGACGCCTGCGCGCCGAAACCGTCGCGCCGAATTCGCTCAGGATCTGTGTCCGGGCACGGCTTGCGAACACAAGAAAACCAAAGCCGTTCGCCTCGTACCAGTAACCGCCGTTCTCCAGCCCGTCGAGCGGCTGCTCGAGCGCGTTGGTGATCGATTCGACACACCGCCTGTGCAGCTCGTCGATGGCCGGATACGGCGGCTGCGCGCCTCGCACGCTGCACAGCAGGACATCGAGCCCCGGCAGAACATGCGCGTACAGCACCGGTTCATCCTGGGCGCGCGCCCGGGCAATCTTCGTGTCGAGCTGACCAAATGGCTTGAAATGCCGCAGCACGGCGAGAAAAGACTCGTCGCCGTCGGCCTTCACGCGCTTACGCTTTTTCGGGAAGGACATAAAAACTCGCCTGAAAAAGAATTGCAAGAAACGCAGCGTCCTCATGCGGCCACTCCCGTCTTGCGCGCCGCACGTCGATCTTTTATAGCGCATCGATGTGATTAGGTCACGGTGAATCGGGCCATTCATTGTTGTGACCGGCAAATCGCCGGTGCACGTTCCTGGCGCATGATTCGTGCCGATGACCGTTTGGCGGCCCGCTTGGCATCCCTCTGAGCATCTATCCCAATAATAGTCCTGCTGCTACCCGCGCGAACAGCTTTCGCAAAGAAAAAAGCGGGTGGGCGCACCAAGCGTGCGGGGTGGCTACCCGGGCAGACCTGCGCGAGTCGCGCGGGTTCCACACATTTCCAGCGGGTTTGCCCGGCTAGACGCGCGGCGAGTTCTTGAGTTCGTCGCGAATCTCGCGCAGCAACAGCACGTCTTCCGGCGTTGCGGGCGGCGGCGCGGCTTCGGCGGGCTTGCGCAGATTGTTGATGAACTTGACCATCAGAAAGATGATGAACGCGAGGATGATGAAGTTGATCAGCACCGTGATGAACGAACCATAGCCGAACACGGCGACGCCCGCGGTCTGCAAGTCCTTGTACGAATCCGGATTGCCTTTGAAGGTTGGCGGTATCTGTCCGAGTTTTATGAACAGGTTGGAAAAGTCGAGGCCGCCGGTGGCGAGACCGACCACCGGCATGATCAGATCCTTCACGATGGAGTTGACGATCGTCGAGAATGCGCCGCCGATGATGACACCGACCGCGAGGTCCATGACGTTGCCCTTCAGGGCGAAGTTCTTGAATTCCTCAATCATGCTCATGCGCGGCTTCCTCCAGTTTGAGTTAGACGGTTGTGCGGGCTAAAGCGGCAGCAAGGGCTATGCCATTGAAACGCCCGCGAAACGCGCAGCGACGTCCGTTTCATCGCGGGCACCGTCAATGATAGTCAATTCGACTGCGGACCGCCCGCGCGCCGAAAAAACGCGCGCGCATGCAATCGTCAGGCGGCCGGCACGCGGCCCACGCTGATCGCCGCGCAGAAGGCGGCGTGGTCCGCGACCGTCTGCGCGCCGTAACGCTCGGCCCAGCTTGCATAGGCCGCATCGAGCCGGTCCGAGTTGCCGCAATAGCCCGCGATGAGCGCCGCATCTCCCGTGCGCGCGTGCGCGCGGGCGAGCAGAAGGCCGAGACACCACGCGTAGAAATCGAAGGTGGCGCCGTGCAGCCAGTCCATGGGAATCGAGCCGCGGATCTGTTTCATCTGTCGTACGTAGAAATCACGGCCGGAGATGGTCGTCCAGCCGAGCAGCGCGTCCGACGAACTCTGCATGAGCCGCTGCCCATGCACGACACGCCGTCCCTGATGCCGGTAGGGCTCATCGAGCGGCGGCACGAAGGGCGCGGCGGCGGGCACGATGCCTTCCTTCACCTGGATGAAAAGCGGGTCGCCGAGCGCGCGGCCGAGCATCAGCACGAGATACGCGCGCGTGCCGACGCTGCCCACGCCGACGACGCGATGCGCGACATCCACGACGTCGTAGCGCTCGAGCATCATGCGCCATTCGCCCGCGATGGTCTGCAGATACGCCTTCAGGCCATCGGTCACATGATTTTTTTCGGCGGCGTCGAGACTCGTGAGGATCGGCGGATCGACCTTGAAGCGAAAGCTCTTGCCGGCCGGTTCCGCGACTTTCGCGAGCATCGTCGCGTGCGAGCGCTTCATCGCGCGCTCCACGGTCTTTTCGATGGTCGCTTTTTCGTCGGCGTCGAGTTTCGTCGGGGCGTCCATGTGCAGCGCGCTCGCGTAGGAGCGCATCTGCCAGAGATCGTAGGGGCTCACTTGCCAGAGGCCGGCCATCGTCGTGCGATAGGCAAAGCACGCCGAGCGCACCGCGCGCTCGCGCCCGGCGGCATCGACGCCGTTTTCGCGCGCCGCGACGTTGATGCTCGCGGTGAGGCGCTTCAGATCCCACTCCCAGGGACCGACGAGCGTTTCGTCGAAGTCGTTCAGATCGAACACGACGTCCTGGCGCGGCGTGCGAAAAAGGCCGAAATTATTGACGTGCGCATCGCCGTCGATGATCACGTTGTGCCCGATCGACGGCGACTTCGCCAGATCCCACGCCATCACGGTCGCGGAGCCGCGCAGGAACGCGAACGGCGATTCGGCCATGCGCTGCATGCGTAGCGGAATGAGCCGTTCCTGCCGGCCGGCGTTGCCCGCGAGCACGCGTTCGACGGGATCCGGCCGGTCGGGCGCCGGCGACCACGCGCCGTGCGCCTCGAATGGAACGGCGTCGCGCAGCGCGCGGCCGGCGGCGCGGCTTTCTTCGGCTGCGCCGTTGATCGGGGAATTCGACGAGGCGGGAGCTGGGCGTGTGGACAAGGCGTATTCTCCTTGGGCGATGGAGGGCGTGTCGAACGCCGGGCGTTTGGCGCGACGAGGAGGAACGTTTTACACGCGGTGCGTGGCGAGCATGATCCTTCAATCGGCGCAAGCGGCCTGAAGCAAGCCGCGCGCCGATACGGCACATGGGCACGCTAAATGCTCTTTACGATCCGCTTGAAGCCCCGCAATGCCAACGCACGATCCCGACGCATCGCGCGTCAACCATTCGAACACATCATCTCATGCCGAACGAACTCCGCATTGCCGAAGGCTCCCCGTTTCCGCTCGGCGCCACGTGGGACGGGAAGGGCGTCAATTTCGCGCTCTTTTCCGCGAACGCGACCAAGGTCGAGCTCTGTCTCTTCGATGAGAAGGGCGAGAAGGAAACGCAGCGCGTCGAGCTGCCCGAATACACCGACGAAGTCTGGCACGTCTACGTGCATGGACTCGAACCCGGCACCGTCTATGGCTACCGCGTGCACGGACCTTACGAACCGGAAGCGGGACATCGCTTCAATCCGAACAAGCTGCTGCTCGATCCTTACGCGAAGGCGCACGTCGGCACGCTGAAATGGGACCCGGCCTTGTTCGGCTACACGCTCGACGCCGAGGGCGACGATCTCACCTTCGACGAACGCGACAGCGCGCCCTTCATGCAGAAGTGCCAGGTCGTCGATCAGACCTTTTCGTGGACGCACCCCACGCGCGTGCGCGTGCCGTGGGAACACACGATCTTCTACGAGACCCATGTGCGCGGCTATACGAAGCTGCATCCGGCGATTCCGGAGCACATGCGCGGCACCTTCGAAGGGCTCGGACAGAAGGAAGTGGTCGAGTACATCAAGAGCCTTGGCGTAACATCGGTCGAACTGTTGCCGATCCACACGTTCGTCAACGACAGCTATCTGCTCGACAAGGGTCTCACGAACTACTGGGGCTACAACACGATCGGCTTCTTCGCTGCCGATCCGCGCTATTTCGCGCGCGGGCCGGGCGCCATCGCCGAATTCAAGGAGATGGTCGACCGGCTGCACGAAGCCGGCCTCGAAGTGATTCTCGACGTCGTGTACAACCACACGGCCGAAGGCAACGAGCGCGGGCCGACGCTGTCGTTCCGCGGCATCGACAACGCGTCGTACTACCGGCTGATGCCGGAAGAGACGCGCTACTACATCAACGATACCGGCACGGGCAACACGCTCAATCTGTCGCATCCGCGCGTGTTGCAGATGGTCACCGACAGCCTGCGCTACTGGGTGACGGAGATGAACGTCGATGGTTTCCGCTTCGACCTCGCGACGATTCTCGGCCGCGAGCCCTACGGCTTCGACGAGGGCGGCGGCTTTCTCGACAGTTGCCGGCAGGACCCGATTCTTTCGAGTGTCAAGCTCATCGCGGAGCCGTGGGATTGCGGGCCCGGCGGCTATCAGGTCGGTGGCTTTCCGCCGGGCTGGGCGGAATGGAACGACCGCTATCGCGACACGGTGCGGGAATTCTGGAAGGGCGACGAAGGCGTCGCGCCGGAACTCGCGACGCGCGTCACCGCATCGGGCGACAAATTCAACAAGCGCGGACGCAGGCCGTGGGCGAGCGTCAACTTCATCACCGCGCATGACGGCTTCACGCTCAACGATCTCGTCTCGTACAACGAAAAGCACAACGAGGCGAACGGCGAGGACAACAACGACGGCCACTCGGACAACAAATCGTGGAATTGCGGCGCCGAAGGCCCGACCGACGATGCGGAAATCCGCACGCTGCGGGAGCGCCAGAAGCGCAACATGCTCGCGACGCTGCTGTTTTCACAAGGCACGCCGATGCTGCTCGCGGGCGACGAGTTCGGCCGCACGCAAAAGGGCAACAACAACGCGTACTGTCAGGACGATGACATCAGCTGGGTGAACTGGGACATCGACGACGATGGCCGCGCGCTCACCGAGTTCGTGCGCAAACTGACTACGCTGCGTCACACGCTGCCGGTGCTGCGGCGCCAGCGCTTCCTCACGGGCGAGTACAACGAGGACCTGCAGGTCGCCGACGTCAGATGGCTCGGCACAACCGGTGACGAGCTCACGCAGGAGCAATGGGACGATCCGAACATGCGCTGCTTCGCGCTCGTGTTCGACGGCCGTGCGCAGGCGACGGGCATCCGCAAGCCGGCATCGGACGCGACGCTCCTCCTGATCGTGAACGGGTATCACGACGTGGTCGATTTCACGCTTCCGGATATTCCGGGCCCGGACGAGTGGATCTGTCTGATCGACACGAATGCGCCGATCCGCGAGGAATTGCCGGAATTCGGCTCGGACGACGTGTATCAGGTGACGGGCCGCTCGCTGCTGTTGTTCGCGCTTCAGCCGCGCGGCGCGACGAAGCGAATTTTCAAGCGGCTGGAAGAGGCGCTGACGGACGAAGCGCCGCCCGAAAGCGACGACAAGAAACCGCAGGGCTGAAGCTCGCATCGGCGGACGCCAGGCGCGACCGGGTATCATGCGATTTTTGCGATAGCGACAGAAGGCGGCGCGAGCCGCCTTCTTTTTTTCACGATGCCTGTTTCATTCACGCATGAACGCGCGCTCGTCGAAGACTGGACGGCGCCGACGGCATGATCCTGCACGCCATTCTGCACGTCGCGAGCTGGGATCAGCTCGAACGCATCTGGGAATTCATCGTCGGATTCTTCAAGTTTCTGTGGGGCCTGTTGCGTTTTCTCGGCGGCGGATGATGCGCTGATTCTTCACGCCGGAACGAAAAGGGCCCCGCGCAAGCGGGGCCCTCGATCATGCGTACGCGGCAAGGTCAGGTATCGCGCCAGCTATCGTCGTTGTTGCCGAGGTCGAGGCCGCCTCCGCCGCCGCCGTCGTTCCAGTCGTTCGAGCCGTTGCCGAAATCGAGGCCGCCGCCGTTGTTATTGCCGAAGTCGAGACCGCCATTGTCGTTCTGCGGCGGGCGATCGACGGGCACCTCGCGCTCGATCACGCGATCGCGCCCATGCGACAGCGCTTCGCCCAACAGCACGCCGGTGAGCAGGCCGCCCATGCCGCCGCCGAATCCGCCGCCGCCTTGCTGAATGATGACAGGCGGCTGCTGCCCCTGTTGCGGCGGATAGGGCCCTTGCTGCGGATACTGCTGCGGGTTGCGTCCGAAGCGCTCAGCTTCCTGCGCATAGGGCGAGGCGTTCGGCGCGCCCGTCTGGGCGTTACCGGCGGCGTTCGGATCGGGCCGGCCCTCGGCGCGCGCTTTCAGGCTCGCGACCTGATTCTCCAGATCTTCGATCGCATACGGTGGCACCGGATTCTTCGCGTTCGACAGCGACTCGACCATCTGGCGCAATTGTGTCTCCGCGCCTTCGACGTCTCTCAGGAGCGCCTCGTGACCCGGCGCGGTGGAGAGCCGCACGTCGAGCTTGAGCGTGCGCACGTCGTTGAGCAGTTCGGTCGCGCGCTTGAGCTGCGAGCGGCGGTCGTTATCGGCCTGGCCGTCGTCACGTGCGCGGGCGCGGCGCAGGCCCCAGCGCAGCACCAGCGCGATCGCCGCGATCAGGAGCGCGAAACCGATCCACGCGCCCATGCCGATACCGTGTTTTTGCGGCACGGCGGCGGCCTGACCTTGATTAAAGGGATTCTGCGCGCTCGATGTATTCGCGCCGTTGTTCGAGCGCGGCGAGATGCTGGCGCGGGTCGCATCGGCCTGAATGCGGGCTTGCGTGGCCGCGAAACGCGACGGATCGGTGAAGCTCAACGAAGGATCGATCGATTTCGCCTGCTGCAGATGCGAAAGCGCGTCGCTGTAGCGGCCCTCGCGGTCGAGCACCTGCGCGTAGAGATAGTGCGCGTGCGCGTTCTTCGGATGCGCGTCGAGCACTTCGCTCAACTGGGAGTCGGCCTGTTGCCAGTTGCCCTGCGTCATCGACTGCTCGACCTGCTGCGCGCTAGGCAAGGCGAACGCGAGCGGAGAAGCGAGCGACAGCGACAACGCCAGAGCCGTCAGAGTCTTTTTCATGATGCGGGCCGGACGCGGTGAACGTCCGTCTCCTGTCGATGCTGCGAACGGGTGATGCATGGTCGGGCGACGCGTGGCGGACCCGGAGTTCGCCACGCCGACGCCTTTTCAGATGCCAGCATTTACTGCGCCGGCGTATTCAACTGCTTCTTCAGCGCTTCGAGACGATCCTCGACCGACGGTCCGCGATGCAGCTCGGCGAGCTTGTCATCGAGCGCCTTGCCGGATTTCTGGTCCGCGGAATTCAGCCGCGCGTCCGAGCGGGCGTTGGCGAGCTGAACCTTGTCTTCGAGCTTCTGAAAGTCTTCGGAAAGATTCTTTCCGCCGATACCGCCGAGCGCGGTCGCCGCCGTGTCCTTTGCCTGCGCGATCTGCTGCTTGGCCTGAAGAATGTTCGAACGCGCGTTGAGGTCGTTGCGGCGCTGGCGCATGTCCGCGATCTGCTTTTTCAGATGATCGACCGAAGGCTCCAGCGTCTGCAGTTCCGCCGCGAGCGCGTCGCGTTCGGTTTCGGCGTTCGCCTGCGCGGCGAGTGCTTCGCGCGCGAGCCCTTCATCGCCGGCCGTCAGCGCGCGCTTTGCGCCGTCCTCGTACTTCTTCGCCTTGTCGGCGGCGGCGTCGCGCTTGCTTTGCTGCGTCGCGACCTGTGCTTCGATTTCGATGAGCGAGTTCTCCGCCTTCGCGATGCTCTCGTCGAGCTCGCGCACGATCTGGCGTGCGTCGCGCGAGGCGTCTTGCATGGTGTCGGCGGCGTCGTTCAAGAGGCCTTTGACCGTACGCGTGATGGAATCGAAAAGCGACATGTATTTCTCCTGGATGAAGACGGCGGCGTGCGCGCTCACCGGCGTGCCACGCGGCTCGAATGTGAGGTGCAATGCGCGGGATTGCAAGCGCTCATGCGCTTCGCGTTCACGCCGGGTTTACCCGTTCATTAGATCATGCCGTGACTTAATCGGGACTTAACGGAAGGTTAAGGAGTGTAACGGCGGGCGCACGGCCGGCGCGGGAAGACGGAAGGATCATCAGCGCTCGGAACGCGTGTCGTCCGTGAGCGAGGCGTCGTCGCCCTGATCGGTGTCGTGTTCGGTTTCTTCTTCGGTATCGGCGGGGCCCGATTGCGCTTTCGGCATGGTGCGGGCCTGCGCGGCGCGCTTGGTCGCGCTCGCCGCCGCCTCACGGGCCTCGCGTGCGGCCGCCTTGTCTGCGACGCTCTTGAGCGCGGCGTTGAGCGCATCCGGGGCCTTCGGCGCGCGCAGGCGATCGACGATGCCCGCCACCTTGATCTGCTCGCTGGTCGCGTTGAAGTTCAGCACCGCGCGCCGCATGAGCTCGCTCACGCTGATGCCGAGGGTGTCCGCTGTCTTGCTGATGGCCAGCTTCTGCGCGGGAGTCACGAAAACAACGATGCGTTCGCTGGGTTTGGTCGTCATGAGCGGCTCGCAAACAGTAAGGCGATCGTATGGAATGATCGCGACTTCGGTTCATCAAACGGCACGACATCTTTACCGCAGGTTCGCCCGAGGTGTTTCGGGAACCCGCCATGCATTCAACCATCATATCGGTTTGTGCGCGGCCGTGCGTGTGACCGACCTCGCATCGCACGCGTTTGAGCGTTTTGCAAAAGCGGCACGCGATCAACGACTTGGCCATTTTCTCATACGGTTGTCCACAAGGCTCTCAACACTTTCTGTGGGTAACCCGACATTCGCGCTGATTCGGCCGGGCCACGTCATTTACTTACAAAAAATTCCGGCCGGTTTTGTAGTGGCGCGCACGAATTCTTTAAAATGCACTGTTACCCTCGGTCGAAACCGGCCCCATACCGCATATTCGCTCGTCCGTCTTTGCTGTAGCGCGCGCGCTTCACGGCGCGCCGAATGAACCCAGTCATGCCTATCATCAAACGACCCGACTCTACGAATTCCTCGCGACACGATCGCGAACCCCGCTGGAACGACTCTCGCAACGACTCACGCAATGACTCGGGCGGCCGCGACGGCGGCGGGCGCAACGGCGGAAACGGCCGCGATGGCCGCAATGGCCGTAACGATCGCAACGGCGGCGGCCAAGGCCGTTCGCCGTTCGCGCGCATCGCGCTCTGGTTCGCGGGCCTCGCGGCGATCGGCGTCGTGATCGGCGCGCTCATCGTGGGCTATGCGCTCGTCGTCATGGGGCCGAATCTGCCGTCGCTCAATGCGCTCATCGACTATCGGCCGAAGGTGCCGTTGCGCGTCTACACCGCCGATCACGTGCTGATCGGCGAGTTCGGCGAGGAGCGTCGCAGTCTCGTGCGCTTTCAGGATATCCCCGACCAGATGAAGAAGGCCGTCCTCGCGATCGAGGATTACCGCTTCTACGATCACGGTGGCGTCGACTTCGTCGGCATTCTGCGCGCGGGCGTGACCGATCTCACGCACGGCGGCGCATCGCAGGGCGCGAGCACGATCACGATGCAGGTCGCGCGCAACTTCTTTCTGTCGAGCGAGAAAACGTACACGCGCAAGATCTACGAGATGCTGCTCGCGTACAAGATCGAGCGCGCGCTGACGAAGGACCAGATCCTCGAGCTGTACATGAACCAGATCTATCTCGGCGAGCGCGCCTACGGCTTTTCGGCTGCGGCGCGCGTGTACTTCGGCAAGGACCTGAAGGACATCACGCTCGCCGAAGCGGCGATGCTCGCGGGCCTGCCGAAGGCGCCGTCGGCGTATAACCCGGTCGTCAATCCGAAGCGCGCGAAGGTGCGTCAGCAGTACATCCTCAAGCGCATGCTGGATCTCAACTTCATCACGCGCGAACAGTACGATCAGGCCATCGCCGAGGACATCCACACGAAATCCGCGGGCACCGAGTACGGCGTGCATGCGGAATACGTCGCGGAAATGGTCCGGCAGATGATGTACGCGCAGTACAAGGAAGAGACCTATACGCGCGGCCTCACGGTGACGACGACCATCGATTCCGCCGATCAGGACGCCGCGTACAAGGCCGTGCGCAAGGGCGTGATGGACTACGAGCGCCGGCATGGCTATCGCGGGCCGGAGGGCAACATCAATCTGCCGTCGAATACGGATGACCGCGCCGAGGCGATCGAAGATGCGCTCGTCGATCATCCGGACAACGGCGAACTCGTCGCGGCGGTCGTGACGGCTGCGAGCCCGAAGCAGGTGACGGCGCAGTTCGTCGGCGGCGACACCGCGACCATCGCAGGCGAAGGCTTGCGCTTCGTGGCGGCGGGGCTGCGCAGCAATGCGACGAAGGCGCTCGCGATCAAGCCGGGCTCGATCGTGCGGCTGGCCAAGGACGACAAGGGCAACTGGCAGATCACGCAACTGCCGCAGGTCGAAGGCGCGCTCGTGTCGATGACGCCGCAGGATGGCGCGATCCGCGCGCTCGTCGGCGGCTTCGACTTCAACAAGAACAAGTTCAATCACATCACGCAGGCCTGGCGTCAGCCGGGTTCGAGCTTCAAGCCGTTCATCTATTCGGCGGCGCTGGACAAGGGGCTCGGACCTGCGACCATCATCAACGATGCGCCGCTGTACTTCCCTGCGGCGGGCGGCGGCGATGCATGGGAGCCGAAGGACGACGACCAGCCCGACGGTCCGATGTCGATGCGCACCGGCCTGCAGAAGTCGAAGAATCTGGTGTCGATCCGCATCCTGTCGTATATCGGCACGGGTTACGCGCAGGACTTCGTCACGCAGAAGTTCGGCTTCGACAAGGACAAGACGCCGCCTTATCTGCCGCTCGCGCTCGGCGCCGGGCTCGTCACGCCGTTGCAGTTGAGCGGTGCTTATTCGGTGTTCGCGAACGGCGGGTATCGCATCAATCCGTACCTGATCGCCGATGTCGCCGATGCGCGCGGCACCGTGATCTCGCGCGCGAACCCGCTCACGGCCGGCAGCAACGCGCCCCAGACGCTCGAGCCGCGCAACGCGTACATCATGAACAGCCTGTTGCATACGGTCGCGACGCAGGGCACGGGCTCGGGCACCAACGTGCTCAAGCGCAACGACCTGCAGGGCAAGACCGGCACGACCAACGACGCGAAGGATGGCTGGTTCGCCGGTTATCAGAAGCAGCTCGTCGCGGTCGCGTGGATGGGCTATGACCAGCCCAAAACGCTCGGCAGCCGCGAGTTCGGCGCGCAGCTTGCGTTGCCGATCTGGGTCGAATACATGGGACGCGCGCTGCGCGGCATTCCGCAGGAACAGATGGCGAAGCCCGATGGCATCACGACCGTCGACGGCGAATTGTTCTATGCCGACCGCACGCCGGGAGCGGGCTTCGTAGCGAGCATCGGACTGGACAACACCAACCCGATGGCGGGCGATGCGACCACGATGGGCGGCGTCGGTCCGGCTGGCATGCAGGCGCCGCCCGCGCCGCAAGTCTCGACCGACGAACGCAAGCAGATCATGGACCTGTTCAGCAGGCCCTGATGTGATTCGGCATGCTCGTTGAAAAAGCGCGCCGGGCTGCAAACCCGGCGCGCTTTGCGTTTCAGGGAAGCGAGCTCAGTGACCGACCGTGGCCGCCGACTTCACCTCGCAACTCACGTCGAGCTTGGACTTGTCCGCGAACGAAAGGGTGAGGGGAATCGTCGAGCCGACCTTGAGCGGCTTCGACGGCTCTTCGAGCATCAGGTGATAGCCCTTCGGCGCGAAGCTCAGCGTGCCGTGCGCGGGGACGTCGACGGAATCGACCGGCGACATCGTCGCCGTGCCGTTCTTGCTCTCGGACTTGTGCATCATCGCCATGCCGAACGCGGGTGTCTCCGCTGCCGTGAGTGTCACGGGTTTGTCGCCGTTATTCGCGACGGTGAAATAGCCCGATGACGGCAGGTTCGGCGGCATCGCGCGAACCCAGCAATCGCGGGCTTCGAGCGTCGCGGCCTGGGCGAACGATGCGCAGGCGAGTGCGCCCGCGAGTACAGCGATTTTCTTCATTGTGTTCTCACTTGACGGTGAAGTTGTAGTGACCTTGCGTCCGATGCCCGTCCGCCGCGACCGCCGTCCATTGCACTTTGTAGACGCCCGGTGCGAGATCGGGAAGCGCGACGCTCATGTGCTTCCGGTCGCTGTCGCCGACAGCGGATTTCGCGGTGTTGACCTGTGTCCCTTGAGCATTGGTGACGATGAGCTTGCTGAAGGTCGGTTCGAGCGCCTCGCCGAAGTCGATCGCGACTTCATGCGGCGCGCTGACGGTCGCGCCGGGGCCGGGTTGTTGCAGCTTCGGCAGTGCGTGTGCGAGCGCGAGCTGTGCGGAGCCGAGAAACCCCAGCGCGAGCGCGCCGCGTCTGAACGATGATGAAAGCATGATGGGTCCTTGCGTGCTCGAAGTGATGGATCTTCGAGCGATGTTTGCTGCGTGCGAATGGAAGACTTTCATCTCGCGCGATGCGAACGAAGCCTATGCGTAGGAACGCGAATCAGCAGAAGGCGGGTGGGGCGCGTGGTTGCGCGGCGCGGGGCCGTTCGCGGCGAGGCGCGTCGGCGAGACGGTCCGCGACGAATATTTCGCGCGGCACAAGCACTGGGGTGATTTGTTCGAGCGTTACCGGCGGCGTGGGCGCGTGCGCGATGAGATCGCAATAGGCGCATGCCTGGAGGTGATCGGCGACGTCGTGCTTCGCGTGGTGCGCATCGCGCGATGCCTGCGCATCGGATGCGCACACGGAAGCGAGCAGCGCCTCGATGCGCGCATGTTCGAATGCCTGCGATGCGACGGGCGCGAGCGAGAGCAGCAGGATCGCGCATATCGCCGCGAACCCGCCGATCTTCCTGATGATGCCCCGACGCAAATGATGCATGCCGCGCTCGATCCGTTATCGATATTAAGACCACGATGAGCGGACGATTATGCCATGCGTGTTTTGACACGCTTCGCGTCGAAGTGAGTCGCTTCGACGCAGTGTCGATCGATCGCTTAGCTTTATTTTCTTGATCGAAGCAAACAGGGTGTTGCGACAAAGTAAGCGATGACTTATAATCTTTTCTTCGACGGACGCGGGGTGGAGCAGTCTGGCAGCTCGTCGGGCTCATAACCCGAAGGTCGTAGGTTCAAATCCTACCCCCGCAACCAACACCGTCCAGCATCACGCGAAAAAGCCCGGTCAAGCCGGGCTTTTTGCTTTTCAGCACACCCATCGTGATGCCTCCAGCGTGCCCATGCAAAGTCGCAATTGAACCGGTTCATGGCCGACTCGCGCATTGCGGCTTCACGAGCGCATGTCAAAATCGCAAGGCCCGGCGCACAAGCACACGCCAATCCCATACCACGCACGCAAAAGGAGTCGCTCGCTCATGGACATTCCACACGTTCTGCAGGCCATCGCACATCAGGAACACACGCTCGTGTTCCCGCAATTTCACGCCGAGCATGCGTGGCAGATCGGTTCGCAATTGCGCGAGATGGCGCTCGCGCGCGACGCGGCCGTCGTCATCGACGTGCGCACGTTCGGGCGCAAGCTCTTCTACGCGGCGCTCGATAACACCACGCCCGACAACGCGCGCTGGGTGGAGCGCAAGTCGCGCACCGTCGAGCATTTCCGCCGCAGTTCGTATGCGATCGGTCTCTCGCTGCAGCAGGCTGGCACCACGCTCGCCGACAAATACGGCCTCGATCTTGCCGAGTTCGCGACGCACGGCGGCGCGTTTCCCTTGCGTGTAGCGGGCGCGGGCGTGATCGGCTCGGTCGCGGTGTCGGGTCTTCCCCAGCGCGACGATCATCAGATGGTCGTCGAAGCGCTATGCGCCGTGCTCGGCGAGAACTTCAGCAATCTTTCGCTCGGACGCGACTGACGCAATCGACATTTTCGAACCGACACGACAAAAAAAGATGCGCTCAACCGCTTATGTGCTCCTCGCGATCGCGATCGTCGCCGAAGTCGTCGCGACCTCCGCGCTGCGCGCGTCCGATGGCTTCACGCGCGCGCTGCCCGCGGCCATCGTCGTGGCCGGATACGGGGTGTCGTTCTATCTGCTGTCGCTGACGCTGCGCACCTTGCCTGTCGGCATCGTGTATGCGGTGTGGTCGGGCGCGGGTATCGTGCTCATCACGCTCGTCGCGGCGCTGCTCTTCAAGCAGACGCCCGATCTGCCCGCCATGTTCGGCATGGGCCTCATCGTAGCGGGCGTGGTGGTGCTCAATGCGTTCTCGAAGATGAGCGCGCACTGACGCGCCCGTTTCGCCTGCGTGCTTACTTGCAGCGCACGATCATCGAACGGTTCTTGACGTTCGCCGAGATCACGTTGGTGATGCCGCCGCCGGTCGGACCGCCTTCCTCGTTGTCCTTCGACACGATGTCGTAACCCGTCGCGCCGCATTTCTGGCCGGCGAGCACATAGCAGCTCGCCCAGCTCGATCCCGCGTCCGCGCCGCTGCAGTTGACGGCATAGCCCGTCTGTCCATCGGGCAGGTTGATGAGCGATGCATCGTTCGACGACGCGCAGGCGCCGAGCGTCGAGATCGCGACGACAGCCGCGCCGAGCGCGACGCAAGCGGAGATACGGCGCATGCGCCGACCAGGTTCCTTCATCTTTACCTCGTGAGAGCGAATTGCGACATACGCCACAGGCCACGGATTCGCGGCGGGGGCGCATTTTTGAGATGTGCATTGTCCCATACGCGCCTTACGCGACTCGTAAGCGGTTGTTAGCCGGGCAGGGTAGGGCGTTTGCGCGGGCGCGATGCTTGCGAATAAAGCGCAGACGTTGTCAAAGAGGTCTGATGAACTATTTTCCGGATCGTGCGCCTTACATCCGGGCGTTCGGTTGGAATTGCCTGTCGGATACCGAGGTCGAAACAGGGAGATAAAACCATGGCGGAACGAGTCACTGGGCCATATCGAGGGTATTACATCAGCGCTTCGGCGCGGCTCGTGCAGATGCACGGCGAGAACGACGGCGCCGCGCCCATCTATGTCGGCTCGGTGAGTCTCGCGCGCGGCGGACCGGATGACGCGCATCGATTCGAGGCGCTTGTCGATCTCGGACCCGAGCGGCGCTTCGCGACCGAAAGCGAGGCGCTTGCGCATGTCGAAGCGGCCGCGCGCGAATACATCGATCGCCTGCTGCAAGCGACGTGATGCGCCCCGTTCATCTTCGACACGCCGTGCTGTACGACGTCGCGAATTGCCTGATCGATCTTTTTCCGAGCGGCGCGGACGTCGCGGAGATCGGCCTCGAGGCGATGCCCGCGCTCTTCGTGAGCTGGCGCACTGGCGGCGTGGCGAATCATCCCGGCAACATCGCGTGGGGCGTGCATTACCGCTTCGACGCGCAGGTGTTGCGCGGCTATCCGCATCTGTCGGACGAGGCGCGGCGGCGCGTGTGCGATCGCGTCCGCGAAATGAGCCGCCTGCTCGACTTCAACTATGCCGATCCCCAGGCGAGCTCGCTGCTCGTCGTGGATGTCGACGAAACCGTTCTTGCCGCATGAGCGGCACGGTGCTGGACCACGCGACCCGAGCGCGAGTACCATAATCGCCGAATCGATTCGTGCGATCGTTTGCGGCGGTGCAAACGTATTCGTATCGAATGAGGCGATGAAGCACTTGAACGTCTTCGCGTCGGCCTTGGCGACGCATCAGCAACGAGACAATCATGAATATTCGATTCCTCCCGGACGCGCCCGATTATCGCGATGCCAATCTGACCATCGAGTTCGCTGCGATCGTCGATGGCCGGCGCGTGCCGTGCGCCATTTCGGTCGAAGCGCTGGAAGATCATTTCGGCGCACAAACCTACGACAGCGCCGGCTGGATCGACGCGTTCGATGCGGGCCGCCCGCGAATCGAAGCAGTCGCACGAGAGCATCTGCGCGTGACCAACGGCGAGCCGGTGCTTCTTAAAAGCGGACATTTCCCGCCGGGGCGAGTCTGCGTCATGCGCTGACGCGGGCGACCGTCTTCTCTTACACGGCGCGATGTAAGACCTGCATCGCACGTCCCTGTTTAATCGATGTTTTATCGACGCCTGAGGCGTCGCGCCTCCTTTCGCGTGATCGCGCAACGGAGTACCATCGCTCCATGCGCCGCACGCGATGCGATTCGCTCGGCACATTACTTGCTCAATGACATGCGCTTGCGGTTGAGCAATCAAATATAAAAATCGCCCGGGGTCGTCATGCTTCATTCCTTTCTTCACTCACTTGTCGAGTCCAATGCGCTATGGCTCATCTGGGCAGCCGTTGGTGTGCTGATTCTTGCGCTGTGCATCGTGTTCGCGTCGGTCCTGCTGGGCGACTCGGACGAGCCGCTTTATCGAGCGGCGCCGCGCCGGGACGACGACGGCAAGATGACCATCTGAGCGCGCGCGGGCGCGCCGCGATTTGACTTCGAAAGAGGCGCTGCCGACAATGCTTGGCATGGGACCGCAAGCGCGGCGCACCGAGCAAAGACGCGAGCAGCGCGAGGCGCTGCGCGAGCGCATACTCGAGGTCTCGCGCGAGATCGTGAAGCGCGAAGGGTTCGCGGCGCTCTCGATGAGAAAGCTCGCCGAGGCGATCGATTATTCGCCCGCCGCGCTCTATCTTCATTTCAAGAGCCGTGGCGATATCGCGCTGGCGTTGCGCAGGGAAGGGCACGCGAACCTGCGTGACGCATTCCTCGCGCATACGTCGATCGCGGACCCGGCCGCGCGACTGAACGCAATGGCGCGCGCGTATGTCGAATTCGGGCTGGCCGAGCCCGAGACGTATCGGCTGATGTTCATGGAGCCCGTGGCCGTTACCGAGGCGAGCGCCGATGTCAGTCCCAATGGCGCCGGCCTGGCGGGGCAGTCCGGTGCGGCGACGCTTTCGCTGATCGCGGATGCGTTCGTCGAGTTGCGCGCGGCCAACCGGCTGCCGCCGCACATCGCGCCGGTTGCGTGCGCGGAAGGGCTGTGGGCGAATCTGCATGGCATCGTCGCGTTGAAGCTGAACGGCGCGGCGTTGCCCGAGACACCGGCCGCGAGGCTCGTCGAGTTGTCGCTCGATGCGTGGTTCGCGCCGGTCAACGGAACCGAACCTCGATTCAACTCACCGGATCGATCCGACACCTCAACACGATGACCACCGAAGACATCCGTATCGACACCGCCAACGGCATCGGCTTCATTGCGCTCGATCGTCCGAAGGCACTCAACGCGCTGACGCCGCCGATGCTGCGCGCGATCAGCGAAGCATTGCGCGCGTGGCGCCACGATCAGGCGATCCGCGCGGTTATCGTCTATAGCCCGCACGTGCGGGCCTTCTGCGCGGGCGGCGATATCCGCTTTCTGTACGAGTCCGCGCAGGCGGGCGCGCGCGATGCGATCGACGCGTTCTTCACCGACGAATACAAGCTCAACCACGCGATCTTCACGTTTCCGAAGCCGTACGTCGCGGTCGTGAATGGCGTCGTGATGGGCGGCGGCATGGGCATCTCGCAGGGCGCGCATCACACGGGCGGCCTGCGCATCGTCACGCAGTCGACGAAGATGGCGATGCCCGAGACGCGGATCGGCCTCTTTCCCGATGTCGGCGTGAGCTGGTTTCTCGCGCGCGCGCCGGGCGCGATCGGCCGCTATCTCGCGGCGACGGGCGCGAGCCTGGCCGCCGCCGATGCGCTCTACGCCCGCATGGCCGACGCCTATCTCGACGATGGCGCGCTGCCGGGGCTCGTCGAATCGCTCAGGCATCAGCGTTTTCTCGACGGCGTGGAGATCATCCGCTTCGTGCAGAGCGAGACGACGAAGCACAAGGTCGCGCCGATCCCCGAGCGAAGCGAACTCGCCGCGGCGCGCACGATGATCGACAAGTACTTCGCGGCGGGCAACGGCGCGTCGATTCTCGCGTCGCTCGAGCGCGAGGCGGACATCGGCAACGACTGGGCGAAGCGCACGGCCGCCGAGTTGCGCGAGCGCTCACCGCTGTCCGTCGATGTAGCGCTGCAGCAAGTCGATCGCGCGAAATTCTCGACGATGGCCGAGACGCTGCGCCGCGATCTCGATCTCACGCGCACGATGTTCGAGCGCGGCGATGTGCTGGAGGGTATTCGCGCGCGCATCGTCGACAAGGACAACGAGCCGCGCTGGAAGATCGCGCGCGCCGAGGACGTGAACGCCGCCGATATCGACCGCATGTTCGAGAGCGCGTGGACGCCCGCGGCGCATCCGCTGCGGCTTCTGAAGGATTGATGCCGGCAAGGGCGGCCCGCGTGGGCCGCTTTTGATGTCGACGCCGGGTCAGCGCGGCTCGCTGCCGGCCATGAACGCGCGCATGAACACGAGCGCGCCCCAGCCCCAGATCGCGTTGGCGATGAAGTTCGGCGCGAGGCGCGGCAGCATGTTGCCGCTCGGCCAGATCCCGCGCGCCGGATCGATCACGAATACGCCGACGGCGGTCAGCACGATCCCGCCGAAGACGAGCGCGCCGATCCACGGCGCGCTGCGGTCGGGCGCGACGCGCAGGAGCCACACCATCAGCACGCCGAAGATCGAACTCCACAGCGCATTGGCGATGAATTCGGGGATGCCGAGCGGAAGAAACGGTGCGGTGGAAAAGCCGGCCGGATCGACGAGGCCCGCCGCGTGCAGCAGCGCCAGCGTGGATTCGCGAAAAAAGAGCGCGGCGAGAAAACCAGAAACGAACGGCAGAATGACTTTTTGCATTGGCTGGACCGCTGGAGCCGGAGAGTGCGGTTCTCTCCGTTTATCGAGACGAGCGCCATTATAGTGGCGTCGCGCGTGCTTCCAGGCCGGGTGTTCGAGCGCTTGAAGGTTATTTTGCGATCGCGTCGCTCGCGGGACTGTGATGCAGCATGCGATCACTGTTGGGCGGCGGATTCGGGCGCTTCACCGGCATGTTGTCGGGATTGTCGGGGCGGGTCGCGCTCGCGGACGGCGCGCCGGGCGCGTTCGGCGGCTTGACCATCGAAGCGTTATCGTCCGGACGCGCGGTCTGGGCGTGCGCCGCGCACGTCGTGATGAGCAAAAGGGCGGCTGTCGCGAGGTGATGTCGGGTCATGATCGGTCTTTCGCGAGGAAGAGATCTTTGACGTGCATCGCGCGTGCCCGAGGCGGACCCGGAAAGCAAAAAGCCCAGTCGGATGACTGGGCTTTTTGCATGAATTCTCGGTGGGGTGGCTGATGGGACTCGAACCCACGACGACAGGAATCACAATCCTGGACTCTACCAACTGAGCTACAGCCACCACTGTTACCGCGATCCTGACTGCTTCAGAACTGCCGTAGCAATCAAGAAGCGAGATTATACGAACAAAGATTGCGCTTGCCTAGCCCCGTCGAGCATCTTTTTCCGAAGCCGGCGCGTCAGGACTCGAGGGCTTCCACGGCCTCGCGAAGGTGAGCTCGCGCCTCGTCGAAAATCGTCAGGTCGCCTTTCGCGAGCCGGCGATTGTCGGACAGCACACGCCGCCAGCCGCGCGCGCCCGCGACGCCGCGATACAGGCCGAGCGCATGCCGCGTCACCGCGCCGAGATACGTGCCGCGCGCAAGCTCGTGGCGCGCGTAGTCGATGAGCTTCGCCTCGATGTCCTCGCGCGAGGGAACCGGCGTATCGGCGCCATAGAAACGTGTGTCGACGCCCGCGAGCACGTACGGATTGTGATAAGCCTCGCGGCCGAGCATCACGCCGTCAACGTGCTTCAGATGTTCCTCGACTTCATCCAGCGTCTTGATGCCGCCGTTGATCGAGATTTCCAGATGCGGGAAGTCCCGCTTCAGTCGATACGCGTATTCGTACTTGAGCGGCGGAATCTCGCGGTTCTCCTTCGGGCTCAGGCCTTTGAGAATCGCGTTGCGCGCGTGCACGATGAAGACCTCGCAGCCCGCATCGGCGATCGTGCCGACGAAATCGCGCACGAACTCGTACTCCTCGACCGCGTCCACGCCGATGCGATGCTTGACCGTCACCGGGATCGACACGGCGTCGCGCATCGCCTTCACGCAGTCCGCGACGAGCTGCGGCTCATTCATCAGGCATGCGCCGAATGCGCCGCGCTGCACGCGCTCGGAAGGGCATCCGCAATTCAGGTTGATCTCGTCATAGCCCCACTGTTCGCCGAGCTTCGCGCTTTTCGCGAGATCGGCCGGTTCGCTGCCGCCGAGTTGCAGCGCAACGGGCGCCTCGGCGGGCGTGAACGCGAGATGCCGCGCGACATCGCCATACAGCAGCGCGCCTGTCGTCACCATTTCCGTGTAGAGCCAGGCATGACGCGACACGAGCCGGTGCAGGGACCGGCAATGGCGGTCGGTCCAGTCCATCATCGGAGCGACGGACACACGGCGGGGGCTGATCTTGGATACGGCTGACATGGGCGACGACGGCCGCGCTTTCGTGCGAACCGCCTGAATCTGAAGGGGAATCCGGAATTTTACCGCAGCGCGGCAGATCGGTCGTCCCGGCCGGCGATTTCGGATGGCGCAAACGTTCACTCCCTTCGCTTCACCATGCTAGGATTTCTAAACCACCCCCAACGACGACATTGGAGCAGACATGACTACTTTGGCGATCGACGGTGTGCGCTGGGTCAACGACCGCGTATCCAGCGTGCGCTGGGGCAGTTTCGATCCGGCCACGAACGACTGGGCCGCGCCCACCACCATCGTGGATGTCCAGCAAGTAGTGGACGCCATCAAAAGCGGCAAGGAAGTCCGCACGCTCTTCACGCTCGGCGGCCGCGCCTTCCTCGGCCCGAAAGTCAGCGCGATGCCGTATGCGAACGGACATATCGGCATCGAGGCCCGCGTGCAGGACGGGCAGATCGAGAAGTCGCTCGAAGACCTGCCGGCTGTGTGAAAGCGCCGCGAGAAGGCGCTCACGGAGACGAGCGTTGAATCGCGAACACGCGCTCCGGTTCGAGGCGGAATTCATGCCGCGCATCGTCGAGCGCGTGATGGGTGTCCTCGGGCACGGCGTGCGCGTCGAGGTTCTTCCCTACGAAAGCGCGGCCGTGCCGACGCGTCTGCATGTCAGCGCCGAACGCGCACACCGCGAGGGCGATGATCCGCGCGGCTATCCGCATCCGCTGAATGTATTTCTGACCTGGGACGACGAGGAAATCGAACGCCTGATGGGCGTCGGCGGCGAGGCCCGATTCCTGCGATATCTCGACGCGATGGCGGCAAAGCTCGACGCCTGGCAGGGCGCGCGCGATGTCGATCTCGCGACGCGCTCGCAGGCGGAACCGGCGGTGCTGTTCGGCGGTCTCGATTTCGAAGCCTGATCACGGCGGCCGGCTGCCGCCCGTTAGCGCCCGTTCAGCCGACGCATCGCATTGCCGGCGCTCACGCCGGCAGGGCGCATCAACATGAACGAGGAGGTCGGTATGGCATCGTCGAATGAAGGCGATCTGCGCGCATTCGTGCAGACCGCGGAACAGGCGGGCGGGTTCGTGTGGGTCATCACGCTCGTCGATTTTTCGGCGCGCGAGGTCAAGCGCGCGCTCGTCTCCGAAGAAAACTTCGCTACCGCCGACGCCGCCCGCGACGCAGGCCGGGATCGCCTGAAAGGGATGTCGAACGACCGCTGACGACGCGTCACGCGCGCGGCCCGCGACGGGCTTACTTCGTCGCGATCACCATCGAATCCGGTCCCACCAGAGGCTCGACGCGCGCCGTGGCGAATCCCGCTTCCTTCATCCAGGCGCAGCATTGCGCGCCCGTGTAATCGAAGCCGCCCGGCGTCTCGATCAGCATGTTGAGGCTCATCAGCAGGCCGAACGCGTTCTGACGGCGCTCGTCGTCGATGATCGCGTCGTACACGATGAGCGCACCGCCCGGCGGCAGCGCCGCATGACACTTCGCGAGCAGCTCGAGCTTCTGCTGCAGGTTCCAGTCGTGCAGGACATGGCCCATCACGAGCACATCCGCCGACGGGCACGGGTCCTTGAAGAAATCGCCGGGATGAAAGCGCAGCCGGTCCTGTAGCCCGTTCGCCGCGATGTAATCGTCGAAGATGGGACCGACCACCGGCAGGTCGAAGCCGCCGCCCGTCAGATGCGGATGCGCGCGCGCGACCTGCACCGGCAGCGCGCCCTGCGCCGCGCCGAGATCGATGAACGTGCGGTACTCACTCCAGGGAAACTGCCGGGCGATCGCCTGCGCCGCGCCCATGCTCACGCCGCTCATCGCCTGCAGAAAGCCGCGCAGACGCGCCGGGTCGCTATAAAGCGTCTCGAAGACATTGCCGCCGTGCTTCGATTCGTTCTGCGGCAGTCCTGTGCGCAGCGCCTCGGTGAGCGATCCCCAGAAGGGATAAAGGCGGGCGTTCGCCATCTCCAGCAATCCGCCTACATACGAAGGCTTGTTCCGGTCGAGGAAGAGATCGGCGTCGCTCGCGTTCGCGTAGTGGCCGTTGACGCGCGTGAGCAGATTGAGCGCAACGAGCGTATCGAGAAAATCGAGCGCCCCGCGCGGATGCAGGTCGAGCGCCTGCGCAAGGTCTTGCGCCTCGCGCGGCCCGTTCGCCAGTTGCGTGAACACGCCGAGCTCGACCGCCGATAGCATCGCTTTCGACGCCCAGAACGCCATCCCCATTTGCAGCAATCGTTCCGGATTCGGCTGTGCCTTCTTACCATCTTGCGTATCTTGCATGATGCGACTCCCTGAAACTGTAAGCAGGCTGGAAAGGTCTGCGTAACTCTAGGATCGGTTTGCGTCCGGTTCAAGGAGATATGTGGGCCGCATCACGCAGACGAAAACATGTTCGACGATATCGAACGAGTACGCCAACGATGTTGTACGGCAGTGCGCGAAGTCCCGCCCATAATGGCTTCACACTGATCAACGTTCACAAGGAGAACGTCATGAATCGCTTCGAAGGCAAGACAGTTCTGGTCACCGGCGGCAACAGCGGCATCGGTCTCGCGGCGGCGCAGGCATTTGCGGCGGAAGGCGCGCGGGTCGTCATCACCGGGCGCGACGAAAGCGCGCTCGCCACGGCGCGCGAATCGCTGGGCGCGAACGCCATCGCCATCCGCAATGTGGCGGGCACGGTCGGCGCCGCGCGTGAGCTGGCGCAAGCGCTCGTCGATGCAAACGTCCGGCTCGACGCGATTTTCATCAACGCGGGCGTCGGCACGTTCGCGCCGTTCACCGACATCGACGAAAAGGCATGGGATGAAACCTTCGCGATCAACGTGAAAGGGCCGTATTTCCAGATTCAATCGCTGGTGCCGCTTCTGAACCAGGACGCGTCGATCGTGCTGAACGGGTCGATCAACGCGCATATCGGCATGCCGATGTCGTCGGTGTACGCGGCGAGCAAGGCGGCGCTCGTGTCGCTCGCGAAGACGCTGTCGGCGGAATTGCTGCCGCGCGGCGCGCGCGTGAATGTCGTGAGTCCCGGTCCGGTCTCGACGCCGCTGCACGGCAAGCTCGGCCTCGTCGACGAAGCCGCCGCGCAACTCCAGAGCCAGATTCCGCTCGGGCGCTTCGGCAAGTCGAGCGAAGTGGCGGCGACGGTGCTGCATCTGGCGTCGCCGGAATCGGGCTTCATCGTGGGCACGGAGATCATCATCGACGGCGGCATGAGCCAGCTTTGAGTCAACCGCGCGGGCCGCACGCGCGGCCCGTGCACCGCGAGGTTTTCATCATGAGTGACATCACTTCGTTCGTCGTGCATCTGCCGGGCAAGCCGGAGCATCGCGAGGAACTGGAAACGCGTCTTCTCGATGTGCTGGAACGCATGTCCGACGAGCCGGATTTCATCAACACGTATCTGCATCGCGCGGCGGACGATCCGGACACGCTCGTGCTGTATGAAACGTGGGCGTGCTCGGCCGACTATTTCCGCGCGCATCATCTCGCGCGGCCTTATCGGCAGGCATACGAGGCCGTGCTGCCGCAATTGCTCGCGCGTGAGCGGACCATCGAATTTCTCACGCCGGTGCGAACCTACGAACGCGGCGCGCTCAGCGCATCGTCGGCTGCAGTTCGCCCCAGCTGACGAGGATTTGCTGGATGCTGCGCGCGTAGGCGTCGCGATGTTTCGGCGACTCCGAGTGGTAGGCGCCGATCGCGCGCCACGTGTTGCCGTACTTCACCATCTTCTGCTTCAGTAGCCACGCGGCGACGAACACATTGATGCACGGATCGGCCAGCGCGCGATGCGGGATGCCCTGACGCGCCAGATCGGAGAAATGGATCGAGTTGATCTGCAACTGGCCGATATCGATCGAGCCGTTGGCGTTGCGGTTGAACGCGGCGGCATCGCCCTTCGATTCGCGCCACGCGAGCGCGCGCAGCACGAGCGGATTGACGCCCTGATAGGCGCCGGCCTGCTCGAAGCAATCGTCGGCGCGCGCGGCGCCCGCGGTGAGCGATGCGCCGAGCAGCACGCAGGCGGCGAGCGCGGCATGGGTCGAACGGAACATGAGTCGTGGCTCCTTCGGGAAGGGAACGCGCGCCGCTTAGGGCGCGAGCGCAACGTCGATGCGGCGCTCGATGTCCTTCATGTACGTGCGCGATTCGTCGGACACCACGAGACGCGGCTCCGGCCCATTGCATTTGCAGTCGGCGACGCGGCGGGTCTTCTTTCCCTTGCGGCTCGCGGATTTCGCGGGCGGCTCGTCGTCGTCGACGGCGGCGGGCGGCAGCATTGCGAGCGTGGGCAAGGGCGGATAGACCTTCTGGCCGACGGGCGTGAGCGCCGCGAGCGTTTGCACGGATGCGGGCGCGCTCACGTCGAGCGGACCGGCGAAGGCGCTCGACGTGACGACCACGCCCGCGCAAAGAATCAGGATTCGGCGCATCGCGTCAGCCTCCCTGCGTCGGCTTGATGGACACGCTATAAGGCTGTCGCGCGCCGGCGGTCAGGTTTTCCAGACTCAGCCTGACGGTGTGCCTTGCCGGAACGCCTTTCCAGATCGCCTGATTGAGATACGGAAAATCCTGCGCGAGTGCGGTGACGAGGATGGTCGTCGGCTGCTTTTGCGCGGCCGCGAGCGCACCGGCTTTCGCGAGGATCGCGGTGAGTTGCGGGTCGCGCGCGCCGAGCGCGTCAGCGGGAATCTCGAAGCGGATGATGTCGGCGACGGGCGCCGGCTTGTCGGTCTGGGCCGTGCTGGCCGCCGGCATCGGCGCGCAACCGGTCGCGGCGAAGGCGACGGCGATGGCAAAAAAAGATGCTGCCCACTTCACTGGCATCTCCTGATTGAGTCATGGCGATATGCGAGTTGACGGCGCGCGGGCGCACGACTTGATAGCCGCACGCAAACGTTTCGCCAAAAAGCAAGACTTGACTCAGAAGATGTCGATTCGAGGAATTGGCCTACGCGGATCGCACCAAACGATGCCGCGACGTTGCCGATGTGACGGTGAAATGACGCGCGAAATCCGTCAGATGCGCCACCACGCGCCGATGCTCGGCTCGGCGTCGAGTGCGCGGAGGAAGTCGTCGGCGAAGGCGTCGGCGGCGACTTGCCGCTCGGGCGTGCCTTCCGGGAGATCGTGAGGATTTTTCAGGCCGCGCGCGTGGCGGATGGCCGCGACCGTTTCGGTCAGCGCGGCGAGGGCGTCGAGGGTGTGGGCGTTCATACGGGGGATTACGGCAGGCGCGGCCAAGGCTTGAGCCTTTACGTCATAAAAGCATCACACCTTCGGCTTCCGATGCCCCGACACCAGCGCCCCCGCATCCCTCGCTAGCCCGAACAGATCCAGCACGCCGATCAGCCCCACGAACGCGACGATCAGAAACGCGACGCTGAAATCCTCCGGCCCGATGGAATGCGCATCGTGCCCGTGGATCCACTCACCGACGCGCAGCGCGATCGCGCCGACCGCCACGCCGATGCCCATCGTCATCTGAAACAGCGTGCTGGAGAGCGCCGACGCGCCGCTCATCTGCGTTTTCGGCACGTCGGCGAAGCTCAGGGTGTTGAGCGCCGTGAACTGCAACGAGCGCGACAGGCCGCTCGCGAACAGCACGACGGCGATCGCGAACTTGGGCGTCGCCGGCGTGAGCAGGCTCATCGCGGCAAGCGAGAGCGCCGCGAGCACGCCATTGACGATCAGCACCGGCCGAAAGCCGAACTGACGCATCACGGGCGTGGTGACGAGCTTCATCGCGAGATTGCCCGCGAACACGGCGAGCGTGAGAAGCCCCGATTCGAACGCGTTCATGCCGAAGCCGACCTGGAACATCAGCGGCAACAGGAACGGCGCCGCGCTGATCGCGATGCGAAAGAGCGATCCGCCGCCCATCGCCACGGCAAAGGTCTTCACTTTCAGCGCCGACAGATCCACGACCGGATGCGCCGCGCGCCGCAGATGCCACCACGAAGCAATGCCCGCCACCACGCCCACCGCGACGAGCACACCGACGAAAGTCCAGTCGGCGTCGCTGCGGCCGATCAGTTCCATCGCGTACAGCAGCGTCGTGCACGCGATGCCGCAAAGCGCGAAGCCCGGCAGGTCGAAGCGGCGCGTGGCGTCCCCGCGCTCGTTGCCGATGAAGCGCAGCGTCAGCAGCAAGCCGATCAGACCGAGCGGCACGTTCAGATAGAAGATCCAGCGCCACGACGAGTACGTCGTGATAAAGCCGCCGAGCGGCGGGCCGATCACTGGCGCGACGAGCCCGGGCCACGTGATGATCGCGATCGCGCGCATCAGGCCTTCCTTGGGTGTCGCGCGCAGCACGGCGAGCCGGCCGACCGGCACCATCATCGCGCCGCCGATGCCCTGCAGCACGCGCGCCGCGGCGAACGCGGGGAGGGTCGAGGTGGTGGCGCATAGCACGGACGCCGCCGTGAACACCGCGATCGCGCTCGCGAACACGGTGCGCAGGCCGAAGCGGTCGGCCGCCCAGCCGGAAATCGGAATGAATACGGCGAGCGTGAGCAGATACGCCGTGATGCCGAGGCTCATGTCGGCGGGATGGACGTTGAACGAGCGCGCCATCTGCGGCAAGGCAGTGGCGATGATCGTGCCGTCGAGGTTCTCCATGAAGAAGGTCGCCGCGACGAGCGTGACGATGAGCGACGAGCCTTTTTTCTCGCGATCGATTGCGGACGGCATCGGTCGTACGCTCCTCTATGGCGTGTTGGAAGCCTGCCATTCTAGCCGCGAGAGCAGACCTTTCGCGGCTATGGTAGTTTTTGCGCTTGCCGGATAACCAGCCAGAAGCATGTCCGACAATGCGCCGACAACGCGCAAACACTACGCCAACAAGAGGAATGAGCAATGAAGTTTCGGAAACTGGGTGATTCGGGTCTCGACGTCAGCCTGATCGGGCTCGGCACCATGACCTGGGGCGAGCAGAACACCGAAAGCGAAGCGCACGAACAGATCGATTACGCGCTGGCCCAGGGCGTGAACCTGATCGATGCCGCTGAAATGTACCCGGTGCCGCCGCGTCCGGAAACGCAGGGCCGCACCGAGGAATACATCGGCACATGGCTTGCGAAGAACGCCGCGAAGCGCAGCGATATCGTCCTTGCGACGAAAATCGCCGGGCCCGCGCGCCAGCCGCACAATCCGCGCCATATCCGCGGCGCGGGCAATCAGTTCGATCGCAAGAATCTGACCGAAGCCATCGACGGCAGCCTGAAGCGCCTGCAAACGGACTACGTCGATTTGTATCAGTTGCACTGGCCCGATCGCAGCACGATGACCTTCGGCCGCCCGAACTATCCGTATCTCGAAGACGAATACACGGTGCCGATCGAGGAGACGCTCGCCGCGCTCGCCGATCTCGTGAAGGCGGGCAAGATCCGCCACGTGGGTGTGTCGAACGAAACGCCGTGGGGCGTCGCGCAATTTCTGCGCGCGGCCGAAAAGGCGGGTCTGCCGAAGATCGTCAGCATTCAGAATCCGTACAGCCTCGTGAATCGCACGTACGAGCTCGGCCTGTCCGAGTTCACGCATCAGGAAGGCGTCGGGCTGCTCGCGTATTCGCCGCTCGCATTCGGCTGGCTCTCGGGCAAGTACGAAGGCGGGGCGCGTCCGGCGGGCGCGCGCATCACGCTGTTCGAGCGCTTTCAGCGTTACAGCAAGCCGCAGGCACTCGCCGCGATCACGTCCTATGTCGAACTGGCGAAGCGTCACGGCCTCACGCCGACGCAACTCGCGCTCGCGTTCGTCAACACGCGGCCGTTCACGACGAGCACGCTGATCGGCGCAACGTCGATGCCGCAGTTGAAGGAGAACATTGCAAGCGTAAACGTCGAACTATCGGAGGAAATTCTGGCCGAAATCGAAGCACTGCATGAACGGCAGCCGAATCCGGCGCCCTGAAAGTCCTTGCTCAGTCAGTAATTTGTCGAAGAATCGGATGGGCTGGCCGCGAATGTGTCAGCATTGACGTTCGTGCGGGTCAGCCCATCTTCGTCGTCCGCATCCGTTTGCCGTGCCGCCGTGATGCGCGCGGCGCGTCCCTCGCAGTACTCTTTCGTGCGGTGCCGGCTGCAAGGCACTACACTTGCTCGATGGTCCTGGTTGCCCGCTGCGGCGCCTTTCGCCACAGCGCGCTCTTCGCAAAGGAGTCGTCGCTCATGTCTCAAGGAACACCGCAGGCCAAAGATCTCGATCGCCTCACGATCGACACCATCCGCACCCTCTCGATGGACGCCGTGCAGAAGGCCAATTCCGGCCACCCCGGCACGCCTATGGCGCTCGCGCCCGTCGCGTTCCATCTCTGGCAGAACCATCTTCGCTACGATCCCGACGCGCCGCTCTGGCCCAATCGCGACCGCTTCGTGCTGTCGGTCGGGCACGCGTCGATGCTGCTTTACTCGCTGCTGCATCTGGCGGGCGTGAAAGAATTCGGCGAGGACGGCAAGCCGACCGGCAAGCCCGCGGTGTCGCTCGACGACATCGAGCATTTCCGGCAACTCGACAGCAAGACGCCGGGTCACCCGGAATACCGCATGACGACCGGCGTCGAGACGACGACCGGTCCGCTCGGGCAGGGTCTGGGCAACAGCGTCGGCATGGCGATGGCCGCGCGCTGGAAGGAAGCCCACTTCAATAAAGGCAAGGATGCGATCTTCGATTACCGCGTCTACGCGCTGTGCGGCGACGGCGACATGATGGAAGGCGTGTCGCACGAAGCGGCGTCGCTCGCGGGGCATCTGAGGCTCTCGAACCTCATCTGGATCTACGACAGCAATCGCATCACGATCGAAGGTCATACGGATCTCGCGTATAGCGACGACGTCGAAGCGCGCTTTCACGGCTACAACTGGCACACGCTGCACGTCGACGACGCCAACGACGCGCAGGCGCTCGAAGACGCCATCAACAAGGCGAAGTCGCACACGGACAAGCCGACGCTGATCGTCGTGAAGAGCATCATCGGCTGGGGTGCGCCGAACAAGCAGGACACGTCGAGCGCGCACGGCGAAGCGCTCGGCGAGGAAGAGGTCAAGCTCGCGAAGAAGTTCTACGGCTGGCCCGAGGACAAGCAGTTCTATGTGCCCGATGGCGTGATGCAGCACTTCGCCGATGGCATGGGCGCGCGCGGCAAGAAGCTGCATGCCGAGTGGAAGCAACGCTTCGACGCTTACGAGAAGACCAATCCGGAACTCGCGAAAGAAGCGTGGCTGATGCTCGAATCGAAACTTCCCGACAACTGGGACGCCGACATTCCGGTGTTCGAGGCGGACGCAAAGGGCATCGCGACACGCGATTCGTCGGGCAAGGTGCTCAACGCCATCGCGCCGCGCCTTCCCTGGCTGATCGGCGGCGCGGCGGACCTGTCGCCATCGACCAAGACGAACCTCAAGTTCGAGGGCGCGGGCAGCTTCGAGCACGACAGCTACGGCGGACGCAACCTGCATTTCGGCATTCGCGAGCACGGCATGGGCGCGGTCTGCAATGGCCTCGCGCTATCCGGCTTGCGGCCGTACGGATCGACGTTCCTGATCTTCAGCGACTACATGAAGCCGCCGATACGCCTCTCCGCGATCATGGAAGTCCCGGTGATCTACGTGTTCACGCATGATTCGATCGGCGTCGGCGAAGATGGTCCGACGCACCAGCCGATCGAGCAACTGGCTTCCCTGCGCGGCGTGCCGGGACTCTCCACGCTGCGTCCCGCCGATGCGAACGAGGTGGCCGAAGTGTGGCGCGTCGCGCTGTCGCATCCGAAGGAGCCGTCGTGCATCGTGCTCACGCGCCAGGCGCTGCCGACTTTCGACCGCAAGAAATACGCATCGGCCGATGGCGTGAAGCATGGCGCGTACGTGCTCGCCGATGCCGAAGGCGGCAAGAAGCCCGAGGTTCTCCTGCTCGCGACCGGCAGCGAAGTGTCGCTGTGCGTCGAGGCGTACGAGAAGCTGAAGGCCGAAGGCGTCGCGGCGCGCGTCGTGTCGATGCCGTCGTGGGACATCTTCGAGAAGCAGGATCAGGCGTACAAGGACTCGGTGCTGCCGCCAGACGTGAACGCGCGCGTGTGCGTCGAGCAGGCCGCGACGCTCGGCTGGGATCGCTATGTCGGCCGCCTGGGATCGCAGATCGTGATGCACACGTTCGGCGCGTCGGCGCCCTTGAAGGCGCTCAAGACCAAGTTCGGCTTCACGCCGGAGGCGGTCTACGAGGCCGCGAAGAAGCAGATCGAACGCGTGAAATCCAACGGCAAGGAGTGAATCATCATGCAGATCGGCATCGTGGGACTGGGGCGCATGGGCGGCAATATCGGGCGGCGGCTGATGCGCGCCGGGCATACGTGCGTCGTGTACGACCATAATCCGCAGGCGACCGACGCGCTCGCCGGCGAAGGCGCGACGGGCGCGAAGGATCTCGGCGATCTCGTCGCGAAGCTGGCCGCGCCGCGCGTCGTCTGGCTGATGCTGCCCGCGGGAAAAATCACCGAGGACACGCTCAATGATCTGCACAAGATCCTCGGCGCGGACGACGTGATCATCGACGGCGGCAACAGCTTCTACAAGGACGATATCCGCCGCGCCGCGCAGTTGCGCGAGCAGGGTATCCATTACGTCGATGTCGGCACGTCGGGCGGCATTTGGGGACTGGAGCGCGGCTACTGCATGATGATCGGCGGCGACGAAGCGGTAGTGCGCCGGCTCGATCCGATACTCGGGACGCTCGCGCCCGGACGCGGCGACATTCCCGCAACGCCCGGCCGCGAAGGACGCGATCCGCGCGTCGAGAATGGCTATATGCATTGCGGACCGGTCGGTTCGGGGCACTTCGTGAAGATGGTGCACAACGGCATCGAGTACGGTTTGATGCAGGCCTATGCCGAGGGCTTCCATATTCTCAGACACAAGGAGTCGAAGGACCTCGCGGAAGGCGAGCGCTATACGCTCGATCTCGCGGATATCGCGGAGGTGTGGCGGCGCGGCAGCGTCGTGTCGTCCTGGCTGCTCGATCTGACCGCGGGCGCGCTCGCCACCGACGGCACGCTCGAACGCTTCTCGACCGAAGTCGCGGACAGCGGCGAAGGGCGCTGGACCATCGAGGCGGCGATCGAGGAAGCGGTGCCTGCGCAGGTGTTGTCGGCGGCGCTTTACACGCGTTTCCGTTCCCGCGATGCCGAGTCGTTCCCCGAGCGCATGCTTTCCGCGATGCGCTTCGGCTTCGGCGGGCACCACGAGTTTCCCGCGAAGTAGCCTTGCTTCGTCGACGATTGTGAGAACGGCGATGGGCCTTGTCGGTCCATCGCCGTTATTCATTTCATCATGCGTCGCCTGAAGAGCCACGCGCACAGGAAAAACGGCACGACCGCATACGCGAGCAGCACGAGCACATGCAGCGCCGCGCCGTCGAACGGGCGGCCGAGCATCGCCGGGCGAATCAGTTCGACCGCGTGAAAGAGCGGCAGAACCTGCGTGACGCGCTGCGCGATCGCGGGCAGTTGGGCGATCGGGAAGAACACGCCGGAGAGCAGCAGCATCGGCGTGAGCGCGAGCGTCTGATAGAACATGAAGAAGTCGTAGCTCGGCGCGAGCGCGGTGATGACCATTGCCGTGCTCGCGAACGCGAGTCCCGTCAGCACGATGACGGGCAGCGCGATCAGCATCGACGGAAAACTCGCATAACCGAGCGCGCCCGCGACGATCATGATCGCCACGCCCGAGAGCACCGACTTGCTCGCGGCCCAGACGATCTCGCCGAGCACGATGTCGCCGAGCGTGAGTGGCGTATGCATGATGGCTTCCCAGGTGCGCTGCACGTGCATGCGCGAGAAGCCCGAATACATCGCCTCGAAGCTCGCGGACATCATCACGCTCGATGCCGCCGTGCCCGCCGCGAGAAACGCGATGTACGACACGCCTTCGACATGTCCGACCATCAGCCCGAGACCGAGCCCCAGGCCGAAGAGATAGATCATCGGGTCGGCGAGATTGCCGATCATCGAGGCGATCGCGAGCTTTTTCCAGACAAGATAGTTGCGCCGCCAGACCGACATCCAGTGCGTCGCGTTGGCGGGCAGCGCGCTCGAAAGCGGCGTGAAGCTTGCGGCGTGTTTCGCCTCGCGCTTTTTATCGACGCGGGATTGTTCGAGCGTATCCATTGGCTCAGTCCACCATCTCACGTCCCGTGAGACGCAGGAAAACATCTTCGAGATTCGCCGGACGATGCAGATAGCGCACGTCCGCGCGGCCCTTGACGCGCGCGTGCACGGGCTGCGGATCGTCGACGTAGCAAAAGAGCGTTTCGCCGCTCACTTCCATGCGCTCGACGAACGGTGCGAGTTCCGCTGCGAGCGCCTGCGGATCGGGGCCGTAGATCTCGATCACATCCGAGCCGATCACCGATTCGATGAGATCGCGCGGCCGTCCCTCGGCAATCTTGCGGCCTTCTTCGATCACACATACGCGATCACACAGACGTTCGGCTTCTTCCATGAAATGCGTCGTCAGAAGAATGGTCTTGCCGCGCGCGAGCAGCGAGCGCAGGCGTTCCCAGATCAGATGCCGCGCTTGCGGATCGAGTCCAGTGGTCGGTTCGTCCATCACGAGTACATCGGGATCGTTCACAAGCGCGCGCGCGAGCGTGAGACGCCGCTTCATGCCGCCCGACAATTCGCCGACGCGCGCATCGGCCTTGCTTTCCAGGCGCGCGAACTCCAGTAGCGAAGGCACGAGCGCATCCATGCGCGCGCCGGTCAGACCGAAGTAGCGGCCGAAGACGGTGAGGTTTTCGCGCACCGAGAAATCGGGATCGAGATTGTCGAACTGCGGCACGACGCCCACTCGCTCGCGCGCGAAACGGGCGCGTGCGGGCACCGGCTCGCCGACGAGACGGATCGCGCCACTGTCGGGCGAGGTGATGCCGAGCAGCATCTTGAGCGTCGTCGTCTTGCCCGCGCCGTTCGGGCCGAGCAGTCCGAAACATTCGCCGGGCCGCACATCGAATGACAGGCCGTCGACGACGATGCGCTCACCGTAGTGCTTCCTTACTTCGCTGAACTCGATGGCGGGCACGCCGCTGTCATCGGCTTCGCGTGAAGTGCTCCGTTGCAATGTTTGATCAGTCATGCATTCGCGCCGCGGGAAAACCGCGTGGGGAAATCCAGCGGGCTAGTGTAATCCATTGCACCAGCGCGATGCCTCGCGTGCAACCGCATGCGGCGCGCGCGTGTCAAACGTGTGCGGCGGGCGTTGAACCGGTTTCGGCCGAAAGTGCCAGAGGCTTGTCCGTCGGCGTGTTCGGAGTTCTGGCACGGTGCGAGCTAGCATGTTCGCGCCGGTAAGCGTTTTCCAGCGTTGCCACCCACGGGGCGACGCACGATGATGAAGCAACGCCGCAGGTTAATCGCGCTTCGGGTCGCGTCGAGCGAGCGTGAAGGGCAAGTTGGCCAGGGAGGTCATGATGGGAAGCTACCGAAAAATCCTGCTGTGCTACGACGGCTCGAGAGAGGGTCGCAAGGCGTTGCGGCAAGGCGCGAATCTCGCGCTGGACCTGAATGCCGAGACGCACGTCCTCGCGGTGGTGGACATGCGCTCGAGTATCGCGCAGAGCGCCGGACTGCTAACCGATATGGCCTGCGGGCGCTTCGAGGAAGCTGCGCGCGACATTCTGCAGGAAGGCGTCGACTGGCTGCGCGAACGTGGCCTTCAGGCGCAGGGACACTTCGCGTTCGGACATCCGATCGACGAGATCGCGGCGCTTGCGGAAAGCCTCCAGGTCGACCTCGTGGTGGTCGGGCACCGCTGCCGCAATGGCCTCGCACGCTGGTGGATGGGCGCGGGCAACACGCCGCTGCTCGATCGCGTGAATTGCAGCATTCTGGTTGCCGTGTGTCAGGCCGGTGAATCGGCGGAGGCCGAAGACGAAGCGGCTTACGCGGCGAAACCGGTCAAGGCCGAAGCCGGCGCCTGAGCGTAGGCGCTCGACGGCTCAACCGTTGAGATCGACCGCGACGAGTTTCCATGACACGAGCCCGTCGCGATGAAAAATCGCCGAATACCGCGCGTCCCCGGCGCCGTGCTGATACGTGACGACGAACGTGTTCATGCTTCGGTAACCGGCCGTGGTCTGCGGCGGTTCCCTCGGTGGCTGTGGCGCGGCGGTGATGCCGGACGCCGGTGCGTTCGCCGGCGTCGATGCGCCGTTGCCGGCCTGCGGCGGGCTCTCGCCCGGATCGCCGCGCGGCGGAATGCCGTTCAAAATTGCCGCGACGCCGTCGGGTGTCGCATACGAATCCACCAGCGGACCGACGATTGCGGCGCCGATCATCGCGCCGATGATCGCGAGCGGATTGCCGCTCTTTTGAATATCCACGCGGCGCGTGAGCAGCGCACCGACCTGTTCCTTGAGGCTCGAGCGCAGCGCGGGGAAGTCGACGTACTGGTTGACGGTTTGCGCGTCACGCGCGTCGGCTGCGCGTTTCAGGCGATTCAGCGCGATGTAAGGTGACGCGTAGATGAAAGCGAGCGCCGCGACGAGAATCAGGCCGACGAGCGCGGTGGTGACAGAACGGGTAGTGCGGGACATGCGACGGCGAAGCCTCTTCTGCAAAACGTGAACTCGGGATTGACAGCGCAGGCGCGTGTTATATCCCGTGAATTCACGTTTTGCGTGCGGTCCGCCTCCATTCAGGCGAGGATTCCGCCCGTGAGCCCCGCGTTTTCCTCGGCGATGCAGCGGTCGATCATGCGCGACACTTCGTCGATCTTGCCCACCAGAATCACGCGCGATTGCCCGCGATAGACGCGCACCGGCGCGCGCTGCTCGGGCTCCGCGTGGACCGTGCTGCTCAACGACACGCGCGCGAAAGCCGGCTGACGCGACGGCAACGCGGGCATTTCGTCGAAGAGATCGGGCGCGGTTTCGGCGTGGGGCACACCGCACGAAATCAGCGTGCGCAGGTGGCGTAGGCGGCCGAATTGACGAAAGGGCAGCAGACGGGCAAATCGTTCCATGATGACTCTCCAGGCGATAGGACGCACCGCGGCGCACCGCGCGCGGCGGCCGTCATGCTTGTTGTGTTTGAGACGCCTTGACCGGGCGTTGAAAGCGGTTGGTGAGGCTATCTTGCGATGTCAATGAGACATTTTTTGTCCCGTTGCGAAAGTGAATGTGCAATTTGCCTTCGACTTTCGCCTCCCGCCCATGTCGAGCGGAGCGCTCAGAACTCGCCCGAACGGATCAGCCCGACCGCGATGCCTTCCAGCGCGAAATCACTGCTGCCGGAGCGCACAAAAATATTCTCGTAGTCCGGGTTTTCGGCGATCAACTCGACGCCGTCCGAACGGCGTTTCCAGCGTTTGACCGTGACGTCGTCGCCCAGACGCGCGACCACGATCTGACCGTCTTTCGCTTCGCTGCGCTTCTGCACGGCGAGCAGGTCGCCGTCGAGAATGCCGGCGTCGCGCATCGAGAGGCCGCGCACCTTCAGCAGATAGTCCGGCTTGCTGGAAAAGAGCGCCGGATCGCACGCGTAGTGCTGCGAGATGTGCTCCTGCGCGAGGATCGGACTACCCGCCGCGACGCGCCCGACGAGCGGCAGCGACAGTTGCATGATGCTCTGATGCGGCAGCGTGAACTGATGCGGCATGTCTTCCGAACGATCGATGCGCGATGTGTCGCCGAGCAGCCGAATGCCGCGCGACGAACCCGCCGCCAGCTCGATCACGCCCTTGCGCGCCAGTGCCCGCAGATGCTCCTCGGCCGAATTCGCCGAGCTGAACCCGAGCTCCGCCGCGATCTCGGCGCGCGTAGGCGGAAAGCCCGTGCGATCGATCGCGCGCCGGATCAGTTCGAACACCTGCTGCTGCCGCGCGGTAAGTTTTGAAGTCTTGGTCACTGGCTCTGGCCTCTGGTGCACTGTATGGATGGACAGGTGACTGTATTTTTATACAGTATTTCGCGCTTTTCAAGCTTTACTTTAAGTTCACCGCTGCCTGACCGCCAAAGACTCGCTCTGCGAGCGCGGGCGCTTTTTCCATCCAGGAATATGCTTCTTAGCAGTTTTACGTATAAAAAAGTGACTAACGATTATTTCTAATCATATAGACGCCTCGATAGACTGATTCCGTCAATTCAATAAGACGGAGAACGGGGAATGCAAAGCATCAGACTGGGATTGGGCAGGAGCGCGCGGCGCCTCTTCGCGGCGGCGGCGCTGACGGCGGCGGGCGTCGGGATGGCCGCGTCGGCATATGCGCAGACGTCGTTTCTGAACGTTTCGTACGACCCGACCCGGGAGCTGTATCAGGACTTCAATCAGGCGTTCGCGAAGAAGTGGAAGGCCGAGACGGGCGAGACCGTGACTTTCAAGCAGTCGCACGGCGGCTCGGGCGGACAGGCGCGCGCGGTGCTCGATGGCCTGCAGGCCGATGTCGTCACGCTCGCGCTCGCCTATGACATCGATGCACTCGCGTCCAAGGGCATCGTCGGGGCGGACTGGCAGAAGCGCTTGCCGGACAACGCGTCTCCGTACACATCGACGATCGTGTTCCTCGTGCGCAAGGGCAATCCGAAGCACATCAAGGACTGGGACGATCTGACCAAACCGGGTGTGTCGATCGTCACGCCGAACCCGAAGACCTCGGGCGGCGCGCGCTGGAACTACCTGGCGGCGTGGGCGTATGCGCAGCACAAGCCGGGCGGCAACGAGCAGACCGCCAAGGATTTCGTGACGAAGCTCTACAAGAACGCCGGCGTGCTCGATTCCGGCGCGCGCGGCGCCACGACGAGTTTCGTGCAGCGCGGTCAGGGCGACGTGCTGATCGCGTGGGAAAACGAGGCGTTCCTCTCGGTGAAGGAATTCGGCACGGACAAGTTCGAGATCGTGGTGCCGACGGTGAGCATTCTGGCTGAGCCGCCGGTCGCGGTGGTCGACAAGGTCGTCGACAAGCACGGCACGCGCAAGCTCGCCGACGCCTATCTCAAATACCTGTACAGCGACGAAGGACAACAGATCGCGGCGCGCAACTTTTATCGTCCGCGCTCGGACAAGGTGCCCGCCGAACTCACGAAGCAGTTTCCGAAGCTGAAGCTCTACACCATCGACGACACGTTCGGCGGCTGGACCAAGGCGCAGAAGACGCATTTCGCGGACGGCGGCGTGTTCGACTCGATCTATCAACCGCAGTAAGCGGCAAAGCGGGCGACGCGGCGCATCAATGACGCCGCGCGCCCGAAGCAGCGACGCGCCCGACCCCGGCGCGCAAAAAAGGATCAATCAAGGATGACGACCCTCACATTCAAGAAGCCGAGCGCGCTTCCCGGGTTCGGCCTGACGCTCGGCATCACGGTGGCGTACTTAAGCCTCGTGGTGCTGATTCCGCTTGCCGCCACCTTCGCGAAAACGGCGACGCTCGACTGGGCGCAGTTCGTGCGCGCGGTGAGCTCGCCGCGCGTGCTCGCGTCGTACCGGCTCACGTTCAGCGCGGCGCTCGGTGGCGCGCTCATCAACGCGGTGTTCGGCTTTCTCGTCGCGTGGGTGCTCGTGCGCTACACGTTTCCGTTCAAGCGTATCGTCGATGCGATCGTCGATCTGCCGTTCGCGCTGCCGACCTCGGTCGCCGGCATTTCGCTCGCGGCCGTTTATGCGGGCAACGGCTGGATCGGGCAATATCTCGCGCCGCTCGGCATCAAGGTCGCGTTCACGCCGCTCGGCGTGCTGGTCGCGCTGACGTTCATCGGCCTGCCGTTCGTCGTGCGCACGGTGCAGCCGGTGCTCGAAGAGTTCGAGCGCGAGCAGGAAGAGGCCGCCGCGTGCCTCGGCGCGACGCGCTGGCTGACGTTTCGCCGCGTCGTGCTGCCGTCGGTCTTTCCCGCGCTCCTGACCGGTTTCGCGCTCGCGTTCGCGCGCGCGCTCGGCGAGTACGGCTCGGTGATCTTCATCGCGGGCAATGTGCCGATGAAGTCCGAGATCACATCGCTGCTCATCATCACGAAGCTCGAACAATACGACTATGCCGGCGCGACCGCGCTGGCCGTCGTGATGCTGTGCGTGTCGTTCCTGATGCTGCTCTTCATCAATACGCTGCAATGGTTCCTGCAGCGGCGCACGAGCAGGACGGGCGCGGCGCCCGCTCGTGTTTCACTGGCGGCGGGAGAAACGGCATGAGCAAGGTCCTTCCGTTGCAAACGGCGACCCAGCGCGATACACACGGCCTCAATCCCGTCACCGAGCCGCGCGCCGTGCGCTGGCTGCTGACGGGCGTCGCGCTCGTGTTTCTCGCGCTCTTTCTCGTCGTGCCGCTCGTCGCGGTGTTCGTGCAGGCGTTCGCGAAGGGCGTCGGCTACTACCTCGAATCCTTGAAGGACCCCGATGCGTGGTCCGCGATCAAGCTCACGCTGATCACCGCGGCGATCGCTGTGCCGCTGAACGTCGTGTTCGGACTGGCGGCGTCGTGGGCGATCGCGAAGTTCGAGTTTCGCGGCAAGGCGCTCCTGACCACGCTCATCGACTTGCCGTTTTCGGTGTCGCCGGTGATCTCCGGCCTCATCTACGTACTGATGTTCGGCGCGCAGGGCTGGTTCGGCCCGTGGCTCGCCGCGCATGACGTGCAGATCATCTTCGCGGTGCCGGGCATCGTGCTCGCGACGATCTTCGTCACGTTCCCGTTCGTCGCGCGCGAGCTGATTCCGCTGATGCAGGCGCAGGGCAACGACGAAGAGGAAGCGGCGCACGTGCTCGGCGCATCGGGCTGGCAGATCTTCAGGCGCGTAACGCTGCCCAACGTGAAGTGGGGCCTGCTCTACGGCGTGATTCTCTGCAACGCGCGCGCGATGGGCGAGTTCGGCGCGGTGTCGGTGGTGTCCGGTCACATCCGCGGCCAGACCGACACGATGCCGCTGCATGTCGAAATTCTCTACAACGAATACAACTTCTCGGCCGCGTTCGCGGTGGCGTCGCTGCTTGCGCTGCTCGCGCTCGTGACGCTCGCGCTCAAGCTCCTGGCGGAGCGGCGCCTGTCGCAAGCCGTCACCGAAGTCCGCACCACCGTACAGCATTGAAGAGGCCGAAATCATCATGAGCATCATCGTTCGCAATCTGCAAAAGCGCTTCGGCGATTTCACCGCGCTCGACAACGTCACGCTCGATTTTCCGGCGGGCGAGCTGGTCGCGCTGCTCGGGCCTTCGGGCTGTGGCAAGACCACGCTTTTGCGCGTGATCGCCGGCCTTGAATTCGCCGATGCGGGTCAGGTCGTGCTGAACGGCGAGGACGTCGCGGCAGTCGGGGCGCGTGAGCGGCAAGTCGGATTCGTATTCCAGCATTACGCGCTGTTCCGCCACATGACGGTGTTCGAGAACGTTGCGTTCGGCCTGCGCGTGAAGCCGCGCCGCGAACGTCCGAGCGAAGCCGCGATCCGCGAGAAGGTGCATGAGCTGCTCAAGCTCGTGCAGCTCGACTGGCTCGCCGAGCGGTTTCCGTCGGAGTTGTCGGGCGGGCAGCGACAGCGCATCGCGCTCGCGCGCGCGCTTGCCGTCGAGCCGAAAGTGCTCCTGCTCGACGAGCCGTTCGGCGCGCTCGACGCCAAAGTGCGCAAGGAATTGCGCAGCTGGCTGCGGCGCCTGCACGACGATCTGCATATCTCGACGCTCTTCGTCACGCACGACCAGGAAGAGGCGCTCGAAGTGGCGGACCGCATCGTCGTGATGAATCATGGACGTGTGGAGCAGGTGGGCAGTCCGCAAGACGTGTACGATCATCCGCAGACATCGTTCGTGTATGAGTTTCTCGGCGCGGCGAACCGGTTGCAGGGCACGGTCGACGCGAACGGCTTCATCGCCGATGGCGCCGCGAGCCCGATCGCCGCGCAGGCCCATTTCAGCGGCCGAGCGCTCGCGTACGTGCGTCCGCACGATCTTTCGCTGTATCCCGCCGATGGCGCGCATCGCGACGGCATCGTGGTCGGCGTGCGGCGCGTCGTGACGCTGGGCGGCTCGGTGCGCGTCGAGCTCGAAGGCAATGCGGGCGGGGTGCTCGAGGCGGAGCTGGATCGCGAGGCATGGCGCGCGCTCAGGCTCGATGTCGGCGACGGCGTGACGGCCGTGCCGCGCGCGCTGCGCGTTTTTCCGGCCCCGACGCCGGCGCAATGACATAACAACATAAAAGGATCACGGAGAGGTTTCACATGAATTTCCAGCAATTGCGCTTCGTGCGCGAGGCCGTGCGTCAGAACATGAATCTGACGGAGGTCGCCAACGTTCTGTACACGTCGCAGTCGGGCGTGTCCAAACAGATCAAGGATCTCGAAGACGAACTCGGCGTCGATATCTTCATTCGCCGCGGCAAGCGTCTCACCGGTCTCACCGAGCCGGGCAAGGAAGTGCATCAGCTGATCGAGCGCATGCTGCTGGACGCCGAGAACCTGCGCCGCGTCGCGCGCCAGTTCGCGGATCAGGACAACGGCCACCTCGTCGTCGCGACGACCCACACGCAGGCGCGCTACGCGCTGCCGAAGGTCATCCGCCAGTTCACCGAGGTGTTCCCGAAGGTGCATCTCGCGCTGCGCCAGGGCAGCCCGCAGCAGATCGCGCAGATGATCATCAATGGCGAGGCGGATATCGGCATCTCGACCGAAGCGCTCGACCGTTATCCGGATATCGTCACGTTTCCGTGCTACTCGTGGCATCACACGGTCGTCGTGCCGAAGGGTCATCCGCTCGTCGGGCGCGAGAACATCACGCTCGAGCAGATCGCCGAATATCCGATCGTCACCTACGACCAGGACTTTACCGGCCGCTCGCACGTCGACCAGGCGTTCGCGAGCGCTGGCGCGATTCCCGATATCGTGCTGACCGCGATCGACGCCGACGTCATCAAGACGTATGTGGAACTCGGCATGGGCATCGGCATCGTCGCGGCGATGGCCTACGACGCGAAGCGCGACGCCGAGCTCGTCGCGCTCGATACGCAGCATCTGTTCGAGGCCAGCACGACGCGCGTCGGCCTGAGAAAGGGCGCGTTCCTGCGGGCGTATGCGTACCGGCTGATCGAGATGTTCGCGCCGCAGCTCGATGAAGCGCAGATCGCGGCCCAGCTTCGCGAAGCAGCGTGATTCACGTGCCGGCTGATTTACAATCGCCGGCATGAATACTTCCTCTCTCCCTCGCATCGCCGTGCTGGCAACGGGCGGCACCATCGCCGGACAAGCCGGTGATGCATCGAAGACGGCGGGCTACAAGGCGGGCGTCGTCGGCGTCGACAAATTGCTCGATGCCGTGCCCGCGCTCGATTCCGTCGCGCGCATTCACGCCGAGCAGATCGCGAGCATCGACAGCAAGGACATGAGCGCCGCGCTGTGGACCGCGCTCGCCACGCGCATCGACGAACTGCTGGCGCAGGGCGATATCGACGGCGTCGTCGTCACGCACGGCACGGATACGCTCGAAGAAACCGCGTACCTGCTGCATCTCACGGTGAAAAGCGCAAAGCCCGTCGTGCTGACAGCGGCGATGCGCCCGTCGACCGCGCTTTCCGCCGATGGCCCGTTGAACCTGCTCAATGCGGTGACGGTCGCGGCGTCGAAGGATGCGGCGGGCAAGGGCGTGCTCGTCGCGTTCAATAACCAGATCCACAGCGCGCGCGATGTCACCAAGACGAGCACTTACGCCGTCGATGCGTTCCGCTCGCCTGAGACCGGTGTGCTCGGGTTCGTGCAGGATGGGCGCGTGGAGTTTCAACGCACGGTGGTGCGGCCGCATACCGTCGCGAGCGAGTTTTCCGTGTCCAGTCAATGGCCGATGGTCGAGATCGTCGCGAGTTACGCGGATGTTTCGCGTGTGGCGGTCGATGCGCTCGTTGCGGCAGGTGTGCGCGGGATCGTCGTCGCGGGTACGGGGAATGGCTCGATGCATGCGGCGCTCATGCAGGCGCTCGCCGATGCCGTTTCGCACGGCGTCGCTGTCGTGCGCGCGTCGCGCGTAGGGTCGGGGCATGTGATGCGCAACGGCGCGGCGAATGACGATGCACTTGGGAGCGTCAGTGCGGGGACGCTTAATCCTTATAAGGCGCGGGTGTTGTTGATGCTTGCTTTGGCTTCTGGAGTCGAAGACCTGCAGCGCGTTTTTGATGTTTACTAGTTCTGGGCTTCTGTGGATGGCCTGAATTCATGTCGGTCTATTGGCACTGCCCCTGTGCGGGGCGGCAGTCACTTTCTTTGCTGCTGCAAAGAAAGTAACCAAAGAAACAGCTTGTCCCATCCAAAGTGCCTCAACCCGGCCGCGGCACAGGCGATTGACCTAATGGCCCGGCAATAGCGAGTGCCCCCACAAAACTCACCGGGCTTGGATCGCGCACGGTCTGACAAGCTAGTTGTTTGAGCGCGCGGGTTCAGCACGAAATAGCTTCGGCTCAGCGCTACGCGCTGCCGTGGGGTATGCAAGGGAAACCAACAGGGAA
>LRBF01000253.1 GCA_001580565.1 Caballeronia megalochromosomata
CCTGGTTCTGCTTGTGTGGGCACTCGCTACTGCCGGTCCATTCAACCAATCGCCTGTGCCGCGGCCGGTGTGAAGTGCTTAGGCTGGGACAAGCTGTTTCTTTGGTTACTTTCTTTGCAGCAGCAAAGAAAGTGACTGCCGCCCCGCACAGGGGCAACACTAATAGACCGACACGAACACAGGTTTCCACCACAAGAAAAGCCCCTAAAACCCCCGCGCCTCAACAGCGCGCTCATAGGCTTCCCGTGCGACCACCACCGCCGCGCGCTCGGACACTTCGGGAACAGCCACTTCCCACCACCATCCCCCTTCTTCCGTCGGCCTCGCAGGATCGGTATCGATCGAAATCAGATAGCTTCGATCCGCCGCACGCGCGCGTTTCATCGCGGCTTGCAGCTCGTCGATGCTCGCCACATGCTCCGACAACGCCCCAAGCGCACGCGCATGCATCGCGAAATCGATCTCGGGCGCACCAAGCGCACCTTGCTTGCAATCATCGATGAGATTGTTGAACGGCGCCCCCCCGCAAGCCTGCTGCAATCGATTGATGCAGCCAAAGCCGCGGTTGTCGAGCAGCACGACGATCACTTTCGCGCCGAGCATCACCGAAGTCGCGAGTTCGCTGTTCATCATCAGATAGCTGCCGTCGCCGACGATCACGATCACCTCGCGCTCGGGCCGCGCGAGCTTCACGCCAAGACCGCCCGCGATTTCATAGCCCATGCACGAGTAGCCGTATTCGACGTGATAGCCGCCCGGCTTGCCGCTGCGCCAGAGCTTCTGCAAATCGGCGGGCAAGGTGCCGGCCGCGCACACGACGATATCGTTCGCGGGCGACTCATCGTCCGAGCGCTGCACCGCGCCGATGACATCGGCTTCACGCGGCAACGCGCCATCCGCGACGGGCGTGCCGGTCACATGCGCGACGGTCTCGCGCCATTCGTTCGCGAGCCGGTGCGCGCGCGTCGTCCATTGCGGCGATGCGCGCCAGTCGCCGAGCGCGGCCGACAGCGCATCGAGCGCGGCACGCGCATCCGCCTGCACGGCGACGGCGTTCTGCTTCAGCGCGTCGAACGGATTCGCATTGATCGCAACGAGCCGCGCCTGCGCGAAAAGCGTGTTCGAGCCGGTCGTGAAATCCTGCAGGCGCGTGCCGACAGCAAGCACGCAATCGCTCGCATGCGCGAGTTCGTTCGCGGCCGATCCGCCCGTCACGCCGATGCCGCCGACGTTCAATGCATCGTCCCACGCAAGCGCGCCTTTGCCCGCCTGCGTTTCCGCTACCGGAATGCCGTGCTTGTGCGCGAACTGGCGCAAGGCATCGGTCGCGAGTCCGTACAGCACGCCGCCACCCGATACGATCAGCGGTTCGCGTGCTTCGCGCAGCATCGCGGCGGCGCGCTCGATTTCGCGCGGAACCGGCGCGGGCGCGTGAAACTCGACGACGCGCGGCGCAAAGAACGAAGCAGGGTAGTCGTACGCCATCGCCTGCACATCCTGCGGCAGCGCGAGCGTCACGGGTCCGCACTGCGCCGCGTCGGTGAGCACGCGGATTGCGCGCGGCAAGGCGCTCAGCAACTGCGCGGGATGCACGATGCGATCGAAGTAGCGCGACACCGCCTTCAGCGCATCGTTAGCCGAGACACCGCCGTCATGACCGTCCTCGATTTGCTGCAGCACCGGGTCCGGCGCGCGCGACACGAAGATATCGCCGGGCAGCAGCAGAACCGGCAGGCGGTTCACATGCGCGAGCGCCGCGGCGGTCACGAGATTGGTCGCGCCCGGACCGATGGACGTCGTCACCGCCATCATGCGGCGGCGCATGTGCGCCTTGGCATAGGCGATCGCGCTATGCGCCATCGCCTGCTCGTTGTGCGCGCGGTACGTCGGCAACTCATCCCGATGCCGATACAGCGCCTCGCCGATGCCCGCGACATTGCCGTGCCCGAAGATCGCGAACACGCCGCCGAACAGCGGCTCGCCATGTTCGGTGCGAAGCGCCGCGAGATAGCGCACGAGGGCCTGCGCGGCGGTCAGTCGAATGGTGGTCGACGTCGCGCTCGTTTCCGTTTGCGTGGCACGCTGGTTCATGCGGCTTGCTCCTGTTTGACCGGATGGTCTTCCACATGCGATGCGGCCCGCGCATCGCGCCATGCGCCGATCAGGGTTTCGAACGTGCCACGCACGCGCGCGATCAATTCGCGATCGTCGATCTCGTTCGCGAGCCACGCATGGCTCGGCTCATGAAAGATCGTGCGCCCGACGGTGAAGCCCTTGCAGGTCTTCGACGATGCCGCCGCCCTGAAGCCTTCGCGCAACTGATCGACACCCGCCGACAAACCGAGCAGCACGACGCCGCGGCAATACGGATCGCGTTCGGCGATCAGCGCGTCGATCGCCTGCCATTGCTTCGCGCTCATCGGTTCGAGCTTCCACCATTCCGGGTAGAGGCCGAGGTTGTAGAGACGCTTCAACGCGCGATACACCGTGTCGTCCTCCACGGGCGGACCGTTCTTCGGCACGATCACTTCGAGCAGCAACTCGTTGCCGCTTTCCTGCACGGCATCGTAGAGCGCGCGCAACTGGGCTTCCTGTTCGAGCCGCAGCTCATGCGGATGATCCGGGTGATACTGCACGAGACACTTCGCGACCTGCTCGCGCGGCCATTGAACGAGCGTCGTGCCGATCGAGCGGCCGTGATCGAACACGAGCGGCATCGAGCCCGGCAATTCGACGGGACGTCCGACCCACCAGCCGCGGCCGGTCGCCGCATTGAGCGCATCCTGGCCGTAGCGATCGTCGATCAACACGCCGATGCGTCCTTCCAGCCCGAGTTCCTTCTCCGTCTGCGCGACGGCCTCGACGAACAGGTTCTTCAAGGCCGCGATACGCGTTTCGCTCGCGCCCGTCTGCTGCGCGAGGTCGAAGAACTGGTTGCGATGGTCGAACGCGAAGCCGAGCACTTCATCCCATTGCCTGCGATTCGGGCTCACGCGATGCAGCCGTGCCAGCGTCGCATCGCGATCCGGCCGGCGCATGCGCGCTGGATCTTCCTTGGCCGCAGCGAGAAAGTAGTCCAGCTCGGCGGGTGTGGGCATCGCGGGCGCGCAGCCATGACGCGACACGACGAGCGCGCCGCATGCATTGGCCGTTCGCGCACAGGCTTCGAGCGGCTCGTCGCGCAGCCATCCCGAGAGGAAGCCGGACGCGAATGCATCGCCCGCGCCGAGCACGTTGAGCACTTCCACTTCGACGCCGCCGTGTATCGGCGCATCGTCGATTGAGGCGGGCACCACGCTCTCGATGATCGAACAGCCGAGCGGCCCGCGCTTCACGACGAGCGTCGCGCCCGTCACCTTGCGAACCATCGCGAGCGCATCGATCAGATCGTCCTTGCCGCCCGCGATACGAAACTCTTCTTCCGTGCCGATCACGAGATCCATCAACGGCAGGATGCGCTGCAAATGCGCGGTGACGCTTTCGTTCGCGACGAAGCGCGTCTCGCCGTCGGCCTTGCCGGTGAGGCCCCACAGCACGGGCCGGTAGTCGATGTCGAGAATCGTGCGCACGTCATTGCGCCGCGCAAATTCGAGCGCGCGGCGGCTCGTGCGGTTCACCTGTTCGGTCGAGAAATGGGTGCCCGTGATGAGCAACGCTTTCGACGACGCGATATACGCTTCATCGAAATCGGCTTCATCGACGGCCATGTCCGCGCAGTTCTCGCGGTAGAACACGAGCGGGAAGGTGTCGCGGTCTTCGAGGCCGAGCAGCACGAGCGCGGTGAGCCGTTCGCGATCGATGCGCACGTGGCTCACGTCGCAGCCTTCGCGTTCGAGCGTCTCGGTGAGAAAGCGCCCCATGTGATCGTTGCCGACGCGCGCGAGCATCGACGAAGCGAGCCCGAGCCGCGCGCAGCCGAACGCGATGTTCGCGGACGAACCGCCGAGATATTTCGCGAACGTCGAGACGTCTTCCAGGCGCGCGCCGACCTGTTGCGCATAGAGGTCGACGGCGAGGCGTCCGAGGCACACGATATCGCGTGTGCGATCCGGGGCGAAGCGAGAGGTGATGTGTGTTGGCATGGTTCGGGTGTCCTCAGATCGTCGCGCCTTCGAGTTCGGTCATCATCTGCTGCATTTCGGCGCCGCCCGCCATCATGTCGAGCACTTCGTTCTTGCTGATGGTGTCCTTCGTGAAGGTGCCCATCGAGCGGCCGCGATTGAGCAGCGTGAACGAATCGCCGATCGGATACGCGTGATGCACGTTATGCGTGATGAAGATCACCGAGATGCCTTTTTCGCGCGCCTTGTGAATGAGCTTCAGCACGTTGAAACTTTGCTTCACGCCGAGCGCGGCGGTCGGTTCGTCGAGGATCAGCACGCGTGCGCCGAAGTGAATCGCCCGGGCGATCGCGAGGCACTGCTTCTCGCCGCCTGACATCGTGCCGATAGGCTGATGCGGATCGCGCACGTTGATGCCCATTTCCGCGAGCTTGGCGCGCGAGGTCTCGGCGGCGAGGTCGAGGTCCATCACGCTGAACACGCCGAAGCGCTTCTTCTGCGGCTCGCGTCCCATGAAGAAATTGCGCGCGACGGACAAGAGCGGTACGAGCGCGAGATCCTGGTACACGGTCGCGATGCCGAGATCCAGCGCTTCTTTCGGCGATTCGAAATGCACCGGCTTGCCATCGACCAGATACTCGCCGGAAGAGGGCGCATGCACGCCGGCCAGTGTCTTGATGAGCGTGGACTTGCCCGCGCCGTTATCGCCGAGCAGGCAGTGCACTTCGCCGCGCTTGAGCCGCAACGTGACGCCGCTCAGGGCGATCACCTTGCCGAAAAACTTGCTGACGTTTTCGAGTGCGAGGATGTTGTTGTCATTCATGTCGGTTCTCCCCTTATTGAGCCTGCGAGACGCGGCGGCGCACATAGTGATTGAAGAGCACGGCGATCAGCAGCATCACGCCGAGGAACACGCGGAACCAGTCCGAGCTCACGTTCGTATAGGTGATGCCGATCTGCACGACACCGAAGATCAATGCGCCGAAGCATGCGCCGATCACCGAGCCGTAACCGCCCGTCAACAAGGTGCCGCCGATGACCGCCGCGATGATCGCCTCGAATTCCTTTTGCAGGCCGCGGTCAGCTGCCGCGGAACCGATATCGCACACTTGCAGCACGGCGAACAGGCACGAGCAGAACGCGGTCAGAACGAACAGCGAAATCTTCACGCGCTTGACCGGCACGCCGACGTTCTTGGCGGCATTCGCATCGCCGCCGACCGCGAGAATCCAGTTGCCGTAGCGCGTCTTGGCGAGCACGAACGCGCCGATCGCCGCGAGCACGAGCCACCAGATGATGACCTTCGGAATACCCGGCACGAGCGGCTCGCCGCTGTCGAGCAGCTTGCCGATACCCATGTGCGCGAGCGAGGTGAACACGCCGTGGAACGCGACGCCGTGAAAGAGCGTGTTGGCGATCGGGTCGGCCTGCGCGAGATCGCCCACGCCCGAGATGATGGTGCGGTCCGCGAACATGATCGACAGCGCGAGCGTCAGGCCGCGCAGGATGAACAGGAACGCGAGCGTGACGATGAACGAGGGCAGGCGCGTCCGCATCACGAGATAGCCGTTCAGTGCGCCGAGCAGCATCGACATCACGAACGCGAAAAGAATGGACAGCGATAACGGCCAGTGAAAGTAGACCGAGGGCAACGCGACCATCATGCCGGCGAAGCCGATCATCGAGCCGATGGACAGGTCGAACTCGCCCGCGATCATCAGCAGACACGCGCCGACGGCGAGCAGGCCGAGATAGGCGGCCACCTGTGACCAGTTCATCACGCCATCGAGATTGAACATGCCCGACGAACCCGCGCCGAAACCGAACACGAGAAACACGAGCACGGTGCCCGATATCGCCGCGAATTCCGGGCGATTCAGCAAATGACCGAACCACGATTGCTGGCGTACGCGCTCATCCGAGGGCTTTGCCTTGTCAGGTGTTTCAGCGTTGTCCTGCTGAGGGTTCACTTGAGGAGGGTAATGCTTTCCGGCTACGCCCATGATGGCTCCTAGAGACTCGAGACGAAGTTCAGTTCAGTAGCGATGCGCGCGTCCCTACCGCGTCCGCGAACGGACGCAGTAAAGACACAGTGGACTTGAGAAAAGCGGGCGGTTCCTGGCTTACCGAAGCCGCCCGAAGAAGGTCATGCCGGTTTCAACGATATTGACCGGCGTACTTCACGACCTTGTCGAGATTTTCTTTGGTGATGAAACCCGGGCCCGAGCGAATGTTCTTGGGCCCATACGACGGTTGCAATCCGTAGGTCTCGAGGCGCGCCTTGAACTTCGGATTCGCTTCGAGGATCTGACGGATCTTCGCCGGATCGGTGGTGTGCTCCTTGTGCACGATCGCGAGCACCGCCACCGGGATATAGCCTTGCAGATACGGCTGCTGATCGATCGCGAACTTGATCGTGCCGTCCTTGATCCCCTTCGCGATGTCGTCGGAGAAGTCGAAGGTCACGAAATAGATCTTGTTTTGCAGGCCCATTTGCGTGACGGCCTTGAGCGTCGCGGATGCGGGCGTCGGTCCGAGCGTGAGGATCGCGCCCGTGTCCGGATGGTTGCGCAGATAGGCCGATACCTTCGACTGAATCTCGGTCGGATCCTGTCCCGAATCGATCGTCGAGGCCTTGTAGTCGATGCCGAGCGCGTCCGCGAAGCCCTTGCAGCGATCGAACGAAACGGTGTTCGTCGCGATGTGGTTCACGCACAGGAACGTCTTGACGCCCGCGGCCTTTGCCTTTTCGCCCGCCGCCTTGCCCGCGACATATTCCGGCTGGCCGACGTGCATGATCGCGCCGAGTTGCGCGCTCTGTTCTTCAGTGCCGGAGTTGATCGTGACGAGCGGAATCTTCTTCGCGGTGACCTTGCTGATCGAACTCTTCAGCACGTCGAAGTCGGCGATGGTGGTGATGACGCCGTCGTAGTTGCGCGCGGCGGCCTGCTCGATCAGACGCGACATGTCCGCGATATCGCCGTTCGGCGGATTGCGGTAGTCCGTCTGCACGTTGAAGTCTTCATCCGCCTGCTTGATCGCATTCTTGATGGTGTTCCACCAGGAATCCGAGTCCGGCGCGTGGCTGATCAGCACGAACTTCGCGTCTGGCGCCGCCTGAGCGGGACTCGCCGCCATCAACGCTGCGCTGCACAACGCAGCAGCAGCCGCCAGCGCGCGCAGCGCGGCCCGACCGTTGCAAATGGTCATTGTCTCCACCTATCTCGGTTGTTGTTTGGTGTGATGTTTTCGCGAGCCGACCTGTCGATGTGTCGTGCTCAGGACCAAGAGTAGGTCAGTTTTCGGCGGTCTGCAACAGAAATTTTACTGATGCGGCAAATGGAAAATACATTCCAATTTGCTTGCCGCTTTCCTATAATCGGTTCTACAACGAACATCGAAAGAGCCTGTGATGGATGACGCCAGCACCGACGTACAAAGCGTCGACGAACTCATGCAGCGGATCACCGACGCGTACGACTCGCTGCCGCGCCAGTTGAAGAGTGTCGCGACGTACATCGAGCAGCATCGCCAGAGCGTGATGATGGATCGCACGAGCGATATCGCGAGTGCGTGCGGCGTCCACGCGTCGGCGGTCGTGCGTTTCGCGCAGCGCTTCGGCTTCTCCGGCTTCTCCGACCTGCAGGCCGTGTTCAGGCAGGCGTACACCGGCGCGGGCGGCTCGCAGCAGAGCTATCAGCAGCGCATCCGCAAGCTCATCGACGAGAAGGCGGGCGAGGCCTCGGGCCTGTCGGTGGCGCGCGAGTTCATCGCGGCGAGCCGCACGGGTCTCGACGAACTCGAAGCCGGGCTCGACGACGAGCAGTTCGAAGCCGCCGTCGACATGCTCTCGCAGGCCGAGAACATCTATGTGATCGGCGTGCGCCGCTCGTTCGCGGTGGCGAGCTACATCGTCTACGCCTTGCAGCACACGAAGAAGCGCGTGCATCTGATATCGGGCCTGGGCGGCATGTTCCGCGAGCAGATCCGCAGCGTGAAGAAGGGGGACGTGGTGGTCGCGATCAGCTTCGCGCCCTACGGCAAGGAGACGCAATATTGCGTGCGCGCCGCGCAGCACCATGGTGCGAAGACCCTCGTCATCACCGATAGCCAGCTTTCGCCGCTCGCGCGTCACGCGAGCGCGAGCCTGTTCGTGAAGGAAGGCAGCGCGTTCGCGTTCCGTTCGCTCACGAGCACCATTTGCCTGTGCCAGGCGTTGTTCATCGCGCTCGCGTACCGGCTTGAATTGAACGTCGAGGAATCCAAGGAGACAGGTGGCTATGACGATTGATGTGGCGGTGTTTGGGGCAGGGCGCATCGGAAAGATTCACGCGGCCAATCTCGCGCGGCAGCCGGGCGTGCGTCTGAAATACGTCGTCGATGTGAACCGTGACGCGGCTTCCGCGCTGGCTGCCTTATACGGAGCCCAGGTCGCCGATGTCGATGGCGCGATGGGCGATGCGTCCGTCGGTGCGGCCGTGGTGTGTTCGAGCACGGATACGCATGCGGACCTCATTCTCGCGTCGGCGGCGCAGAAAAAGCATGTGTTCTGCGAGAAGCCGGTCGATCTCACGATCGAGCGCGCGCGTGCGTGCGCCGATGCCGTCGCCAAGGCGGGCGTCGTCTGCATGATCGGTTTTCAGCGCCGCTTCGATCCGACGTTCTCGGCATTGAAGGCGCGCATCGACGCGGGCGAGATCGGCGATCCGGAAATGCTGATCGTCACGAGCCGCGATCCCGGCGCGCCGCCCGTCGAGTACATCAAACATTCGGGCGGCATCTTCAAGGACATGCTGATCCACGATTTCGATATCTTCCGCTGGATTCTCGACGACGAAGCCGACACGCTGCACGCGACGGGCAGTTGCCTGAGCGATCCGGCCATCGCCGATGCGGGCGACATCGATTCGACCGCGGTGACGATCCGCACGAAGCGCGGGCGTCTGTGCCAGATCAACACGGCGCGGCGCGCGGCGTATGGCTACGATCAGCGCTTCGAATTGCTCGGCAGCGCCGGCATGCTGCAGGCAGGCAACGTGCGGCCGACCGAAGTCACCGCCTACACGGCGACGGCCGTGTCGAGCGACAAGCCCGAAGCGTTCTTCCTCGAACGCTATCGCGCGGCGTACGCGGCGGAAATCGCGCATTTCTTCGATGCGGTCGAGAACGGCAAACCGGTCCGCACCACGGTCGCGGATGGTTTGAAGGCGCTCGAACTCGCCGAAGCCGCGACCTTGTCGTGGCGCGAGAAGCGCATCGTCCGGCTCGGGGAGAACGTCGCATGAATCCAGTGCGCTTCGGTATCGTCGGATTGGGAAGGCTCGGACGCCGGCATGCGGAAAATCTCGCGTGGCACGTGCCGGGCGCGAAGCTCGTCGCGGCGTGCAGCCCGGTGAAGGAAGAACGTGCGTGGGCAGAGGAATCGTTGCCCGAGTTGTCGCTTCATGCGGACTACGACGAATTGCTCACGGACGCTTCCATCGACGCCGTGTGGCTCGTCACGCCCACGTCGCTGCACGCGCGGCAGATCATCGCCGCGTTGCGCGCGGGCAAGCATGTGTTCTGCGAGAAGCCGCTGTCGCTCGATCTCGCCGAATGCGACGCCGTGCTCGAAGAGCAGGCGCGTCATCCGCATCTGCAGGTGATGATCGGCTTCGTGCGACGCTTCGATGCCAGCTATCGCGATGCGTTCGACGGCATCGCGAAAGGGGCGATCGGCCGGCCTTTCATGGTGCGCTCGCAGACCTGCGACAAGAACGATCCGGACGGCTTTTTCGTGCGATTCGCGCCGACATCGGGCGGCCTTTTTCTCGATTGCAGCGTGCATGACATCGATCTCGCGCGCTGGCTGCTCGGCAATCCTCGCGCGAAGCGCGTGTACGCGAGCGGCACCATCGCGATTCACGAAGGCTTGCGTGAGTGCGGCGACATCGACAATGGCGTGGGCACGATCGAGTTCGAGGACGGGCGGCTCGCGGTGCTGTATGCATCGCGCACGATGGCGCACGGTCACGACACGCAGACGGAAGTGATCGGCACGGCGGGCGCGGTGTCGGTGGGACGCAATCCGCGCGCGAATCGCGTCGAGATCGCCGATGCGCACGGCATGCGCAACGCGTGCACGCCGACGTTCTTCGAGCGCTTCGAGGATGCGTTTCTGCGCGAGGCGCAGGCGTTCGTGGCGCTGCTCAAGGACGGCAAGCCGACCGCGCTCACGCTGGAAGATGCGCGGGAAGCGACGCGCATCGGCATCGCGATGCGGCAGGCTTATGAGAGCGGGAGGGCGGTGGAGTTGTGACCGCTGCGCTAAAATCGAACCTTCACCGAGCGCTCTCCCTCCAGGCAAAGAAAGGTTCAATCGCGATGGAAGTTCACAAGGAAGTCGACGCGCGCGGGCTCAACTGCCCGTTGCCGATTCTGCGGGCAAAGAAGGCGCTCGCCGACATGACGAGCGGTCAGATTCTGAAAGTGCTCGCAACCGATCCGGGATCGCAGCGCGATTTCGCGGCGTTCGCCAAGCAGACCGGCAACGAGATCGTCGAATCGACGGCGCAGGACAAGACGTTTATTTTTCTGATGCGCCGGCGTTGAACGAGACAAACAGGCGTCCAAAAGCAAAATGCCCGTCACGCAGGTGACGGGCATTTTTTTTCAGCCGGATCGGCCAGTGACTCAGCCTTCGAGAATCGGCGCGCGATTGCGCAGGTATTCCTCGAAATCCGCCTTCACTTCCGGGTGACGCAGCGCGAATTCAACCGTGGCCTTCAGATAGCCCAGCTTGCTGCCGCAGTCGAAGCGCGTGCCGTGATACTTGTATGCGAGCACCTGTTCGTCCGACAGCAGCGATTGAATCGCGTCCGTCAGTTGCAGCTCGCCGCCCGCGCCCGGCTTCAGCGCGCGGATGTGATCGAAGATGCGCGGCTTCAGCACGTACCGGCCCACCACGCCCAGGTTCGACGGCGCCACGGCCGGTTCCGGCTTCTCGACGATGCCCGACAGCTTGAAGATGTTGTCTTCCCACTCCTTGCCGTCGATGATGCCGTAGGACTTCGAATCCTCGGCCGGGATTTCCTCGACGCCGATCACCGAGCTGTGATAGTGGTCGAACACCTCGATCATCTGGGACATCACGGGCGGCTTGCCGTACAGCAAATCGTCCGCGAGGATCACGGCGAACGGGTTGTCGCCGACGAGCTTTTCCGCGCACAGCACCGCGTGGCCGAGACCGAGCGCTTCGGCCTGGCGCACATAGAAGCAGTCCACGTGGCTCGGCTTGATGCTGCGCACGAGTTCGAGCAGCTTGTCCTTGCCGCGCGCTTCGAGTTCCGCTTCGATCTCGTAGGACTTGTCGAAGTGGTCTTCAATGGCGCGCTTGCTTCGACCGGTCACGAAGATCATTTCCGTAATGCCGGCCGCCATCGCTTCCTCGACCGCGTACTGAATCAGCGGCTTGTCCACGACTGGCAGCATTTCCTTCGGGCTGGCCTTGGTCGCGGGTAGGAACCGCGTGCCCAGACCTGCGACGGGGAAAACCGCTTTGGTAACTTTTAGCATGTGATGACCCTGATCCTCTTAAAACATTGAAACGTCGAAACAACCGGAGCGGATCGATAAATGATTCGAACCCCCAATTCACGCTGGCAGACGCAATAATTGGGCCTGAAGCTTCTCGATAGTGGTTCCGTATTCTGCCAGCCTTTTGCGCTCCTGTTCAACGACAGCCACCGGTGCTTTTGCAACAAAGCTTTCATTCCCGAGTTTCGCGTTACATTTTGCGATTTCGGCGGTGAGGCGGTCGACTTCCTTCGTGAGACGCTCGCGTTCCGCGGCGACATCGATCTCGACCTTCAGCACGAGCTTGCTCGTGCCGACGATCGCGACCGGCGCGCCATGGGCTTCCTTGTCGAGAGCGGCTTCGTCGTCGATGATCTTCACTTCGGAAAGACGCGCGAGGGCGGCGATATACGGCGCGAACGCGGAGAGGCGCGCCGCGTCGCCGTGCGCGAGCAACGGCACCTTCACCGCGGGCGACAGATTCATTTCGCCACGCAGATTACGACATGCATCGATGACAGTCTTCAGTTCGGCCGCCCACTGTTCCGCGGATTCGTCGATTTTTTTCTGCTCGGCGCGCGGGTAGGGCTGCGTCATGATCGACACTTCGCCTTCCTTCGCGCCCGACGGGAACGCGTCGGTCAGCGGGGCGACCTTCTGCCACAGCGCTTCCGTGATATACGGAATGACCGGATGCGCGAGGCGCAGCACCGTTTCCAGCACGCGCAACAGCGTGCGGCGCGTCGCGGTCTGCTGTTCGGGCGTGCCGGTCTGGATCTGCACCTTCGCGAGTTCGAGATACCAGTCGCAGTATTCGTCCCAGACGAACTTGTAGATCGCGCTCGCGACGTTATCGAACCGATAATCCGCGAAGCCCTTCTCGACTTCCGCTTCCACGCGCTGAAGCAGCGACACGATCCAGCGGTCGGCCTGCGAGTAATCCGTGTAGCCGCCCGGGCCGCAATCGCCCGGCTTGCACGCGCCGGGATTGGCGAAACCGCAATCGTGACCTTCGCAGTTCATCAGCACGAAGCGCGTGGCGTTCCACAGCTTGTTGCAGAAATTGCGATAGCCCTCGCAGCGCGCGAGGTCGAAATTCACGTTGCGGCCGAGCGTGGCCATCGACGCCATCGTGAAGCGCAGCGCGTCCGTGCCGAACGACGGAATGCCTTCGGGAAATTCCTTGCGCGTCTTTTTCTCGATCTGCGCGGCGGCCTTCGGGTTCATGAGGCCCGTCGTGCGCTTCGCGACGAGCGATTCGAGGTCGATGCCATCGACGATATCGATCGGGTCGAGCGTGTTGCCCTTGCTCTTCGACATCTTCTGCCCTTCGGCGTCGCGCACGAGGCCGTGCACATAGACGGTGTCGAACGGCACCTTTCCGGTGAAATGCGTGGTCATCATCACCATTCTGGCGACCCAGAAGAAGATGATGTCGAAGCCCGTCACGAGCACGGAAGAGGGCAGGAACGCCTGCAGTTCCTTCGTCTCGTTCGGCCAGCCGAGCGACGAGAACGGCACGAGCGCGGACGAGAACCACGTGTCGAGCACGTCTTCATCGCGCTTGAGCGAGCCTTTGTAGCCTTGCGCGTCGGCATCGGCGCGGGCTTCGTCTTCCGTCTTCGCGACGAAGATCTCGCCGTTCTCGCCGTACCACGCGGGAATCTGATGGCCCCACCACAACTGGCGCGAGATGCACCAGTCCTGGATGTTCTCGAGCCACTGATAGTACGTGGTGGTCCAGTTCTCCGGCACGAACCTGATCTGGCCGCTGCGCACGACATCGAGCGACGTTTCCGTGATCGACTTGCCCGGATTGAACGTGCCTTCGGGCGCGGCCTTGGTCATCGCGACGAACCACTGGTCCGTGAGCATCGGCTCGATCACGACTTGCGTGCGGTCGCCGCGCGGCACCATCAGCTTGTGCGGCTTGACGGATTCGAGCAGGCCGAGCGCTTCGAGATCCTTCACGACCTGTTTGCGCGCATCGAAACGGTCCATGCCGCGATACTTCTCGGGCGCGTTGTCGTTGATCTTCGCGTCGAGCGTGAGAATCTCGATCTGCGGCAGCTTGTGACGCTGGCCGACGGCGTAGTCGTTGAAATCGTGCGCGGGCGTGACCTTCACGACGCCGGTGCCGAATTCGCGGTCCACGTATTCATCGGCGATGACCGGAATCTCTCGATCGCACAGCGGCAGCACGACCGTCTTGCCGATCAGATGCTGATAGCGCTCGTCCTCCGGATGCACCATCACGGCGACGTCGCCGAGCATGGTTTCGGGGCGCGTCGTCGCGACCGTCAGATGGCCCGAGCCGTCCGGCAGCGGATACTGGATGTGCCACAGACTGCCGTTCTCTTCCTCGCTCACCACTTCGAGATCCGACACGGCCGTGCCGAGCACCGGGTCCCAGTTCACGAGGCGCTTGCCGCGGTAGATGAGCCCTTGCTTGTAGAGCGTGACGAACACGTCGCGCACGGCGGCCGACATCTTGTCGTCCATCGTGAAGTATTCGCGCGACCAGTCGATCGATGCACCGAGGCGCCGCACCTGATTCGTGATCGTCGAGCCGGACTGGTGCTTCCACGCCCAGACGCGCTTCAGGAATTCCTCGCGGCCGAGATCGTGGCGCGAGACGCCCTGCGCATCGAGCTGGCGCTCGACGACGATCTGCGTCGCGATGCCCGCGTGGTCCGTGCCCGGCACCCACAGCGTGTTCTCGCCGAGCATGCGGTGATAGCGCGTGAGACCGTCCATGATGGTCTGGTTGAACGCGTGCCCCATGTGCAGCGTGCCGGTGACGTTCGGCGGCGGCAACTGGATGGAGAAATTCTTCGCGCCGTCCTTGAACGTGGGAGCGGAGTACCCGCGCTTTTCCCATTCCGGGCCCCATTGGGACTCGATGTTTTGAGGCTCGAAGCTCTTCGCAAGCGTGCTGTCGCTCATTGTGGAATCTGCCGAAAAATGCGTGAAAAAATGCGGGGGAATCCCCAATTATAAGGTTGCGCGCGAGCAGCCGGACGAATTCGGCCGGTGGGCGCGCGCCTTGCGCCGGCCGGCGGCTCTATCGGCGCGGTCTTATAATGGTCGGCCCGCCGCCAGAGTTTTTCTGGCCCGCTTTCCTGCCGCTGCACTTTCCCATGCCCGACCTGCTCGCGAATCTGAACCCCGAACAACTCGCTGCCGTGACGCTGCCGAACGAGCCCGCGCTCATTCTCGCGGGCGCCGGCAGCGGCAAGACGCGCGTGCTCATCACGCGCATCGCATGGCTGATCCAGCAGGGCTACGCGTCGCCGCCGACCGTGCTGGCCGTCACCTTCACGAACAAGGCCGCGCGCGAGATGATGGCGCGTCTTTCCGCGCTCCTGCCCATCGATACGCGCGGCATGTGGATCGGCACCTTTCACGGCCTGTGCAACCGAATGCTGCGCGCGCATTATCGCGACGCCGGCCTGCCGCAGACCTTCCAGATCCTCGACACGGCCGATCAGCTTTCGGCCATCAAGCGCCTGATGAAGGGCCTGAGCGTCGACGACGAAAAGTACCCGGCGAAGAACCTTCAGTACTTCATCAACAACGCGAAGGAGCAGGGCCTGCGTCCGAAGGACGTCGATGCCACCGACGCGTTCAATCGCAAGTTCGTCGAGCTCTACGAAGCCTACGACCAGCAATGCCAGCGCGAAGGCGTCGTCGATTTTCCGGAACTGCTGCTGCGCTGTCACGAATTGCTGGCGCACAATCCGCCGCTGCGCGCGCATTATCAGGCGCGCTTTCGCAACATTCTCGTCGATGAGTTTCAGGACACGAACAAGCTGCAATACGCGTGGCTGAAGCTGCTCGCGGGCGAGCACAACGCGATTTTCGCAGTCGGCGACGACGACCAGTCGATCTACGCATTTCGCGGCGCGAACGTCGGCAACATGCACGACTTCGAGCGCGAGTTCCGCGTGCGCAATCTCATCAAGCTGGAGCAGAACTACCGCTCGCACGGCCATATTCTCGATACGGCGAACTATCTGATCGCGAACAATTCGCGGCGGCTCGGCAAGAATCTGCGCACCGACGCGGGCCATGGCGAGCCGGTGCGCGTCTACGAGGCCGCGACGGATTCGCAGGAAGCGGGCTGGATCGTCGAGGAGATCAAGGCGCTCATCAACACGGGCGTGTCGCGTGGCGAGGTCGCGGTGCTTTATCGCAGCAACGCGCAGTCGCGGACCATCGAGCACACGCTTGTGAACGCGGGCATTCCGTATCGCGTGTATGGCGGCCTGCGCTTCTTCGAGCGGCAGGAAGTGAAGCATGCGCTCGCGTATCTGCGCCTGATCGACAACCCGAACGACGATACCGCGTTCGCGCGCGTCGTCAATTTTCCGACGCGCGGCATCGGTGCGCGCTCGATCGAGCAGGTGGCCGACTCCGCGCGTCTCTACAACTGTTCGATGGCAGCCGCCGTGCCGTATGTCACCGGCAAGGCGGGCTCGAGCCTCGGCGCGTTCGCGACGCTCATCGCGAAGATGCGCGCCGAAACGCAGCAGATGAGCCTGCCGGAAACCGTCGAGTACGTCGTGCGCGCGAGCGGTCTGGCCGCGTTCTACGAAACCGAGCGCGAAGGTCAGGATCGACTGGAGAACCTGCAGGAACTCGTAAACGCGGCGGCGGCATTCGTCAGCGAGGAAGGCTACGGCCTCGACACGCCCGCGCGCTCGATTCCACTGCGTCCGGGCGCTACGGCTGTGCCGGAGATCGTCAGCGACGACGGCGAGATCGAAGTGCTCGAAGCGCCCGGCATCGCCGATCCCGCGCAGAATCCCGACACCATGACGCCGCTCGCCGGTTTCCTGTCGCATGCGTCGCTCGAAGCCGGCGACAACCAGGCGCAGGCCGGCCAGGACGCCGTGCAACTGATGACCGTGCACGCGGCGAAGGGCCTCGAATTCACGGCCGTGTTCATCACCGGTCTGGAAGAGGGCCTGTTCCCGCACGAGAACAGCGCGCAGGAATCGGACGGGCTGGAGGAAGAGCGGCGGCTCGCCTATGTGGCGATCACGCGGGCGAAGGAACGGCTCTATCTGTCGTTCGCGCAAAGCCGCATGCTGCACGGCCAGACGCGCTACAACATCCGCTCGCGTTTCTTCGATGAACTGCCGGAAGGCTCGCTCAAGTGGCTCACGCCGAAGGTCGAGGCGGGCGCGCGCTGGGGCGGGCGCTCGGACAACGCCGGCTGGGGCCGCGACTGGTTCGCACGTCCCGGGCAGGAGCGCGGCGGTTCCACCTACGGCGGCGCTCAGTCGAGCCCGGCGCTGCCCGCGTTCGCCAACGAGCAGCGCGCGGCGGAGGGCGGCTTCAAGGTCGGCCAGGCCGTGTTCCACACGAAGTTCGGCGAAGGCACCGTGACCGCGCTCGAAGGCTCCGGCGGCGATGCGCGCGCGCAAGTGCGCTTCAAACGCCACGGCGAGAAGTGGCTCGCGCTCGCGGTCGCCAAGCTGCAGGCCGTCGAATGACCATGAAGCGGCTCGGGATCATGGCGGCGCTGCCGCAGGAGCTGGGCGACCTGATCGCGCAGATGCAGGCCGCGGGCGAGGTTCGCACGGTGACGCTCGGGCGGCGCGAGTACTACGTCGGCGATGCGCATGGCCTGCCCGCCGTGGTCACGCTCGCGCGCATCGGCAAGGTCGCGGCGGCGGCGACCGCGAGTGCGCTGATCCACGTCTTCGAGGCCGATGCCATCGTCTTCACCGGCGTCGCGGGCGGCGTGCGGGCGGACGTGCAGGTGGGCGACGTCGTCGTGGCGGATGCGTTGATGCAGCACGATCTCGATGCGTCGCCGCTCTTTCCACGTTACGAAGTGCCGCTGCTCGACCGCGCGCGCTTCGACGCCGATCGCGCGCTGTCCGACGCACTCGCCGCAGCCGCCGATGCGTTCATCGCCGAAGCCGGCGGCGAACTGGCGCAACGTTTCGCCGTTGCGGCGCCGCGCGTGCATCGCGGGCTCGTCGTGAGCGGGGATCGCTTCATCGCGAGTCACGACGCGCTCTTCGCGTTGCGCGACGCCTTGCCGGACGCGCTCGCGGTCGAAATGGAAGGCGCGGCCATCGCGCAAGTCTGCTACGAGCACGGCGTGCCCTGCGCGGTCGTGCGCACGATTTCCGATACGGCCGACGCCGCCGCGCCCGCATCCTTCGCCGAATTTCTGACCTCGATCGCCGCGACTTACTCGTCCGGCATTTTGTCGCGGTTTCTGCGCGCCGCGGGCTGATTCCGCCCCGAACGCCGCGTGGGCCGGGCTTTCCCGCGATCTCTCCCATCCTCAAAATTCCTGCTTGTAGTTGAGAATGATTCTCAATACAATGACTCGCACGATGTGAGGCACAACAGGAGGCCCGACGACATGACCAACGATGTCACCGCCGCCCGCGCGACGGGCGCGCGGGATGAGCGTTGCGCGATCCCGGCGAACGCCGCGAAAGTGCTCGAAACGACGCGCCGGGCCTGGAGCGAGGCGACGGCTCACGCGCCGGCGGAGGCGAGAGGCCGTGCGCCGCGCGCCACGCAACCCAGGAAACGTGTGGTGGCGCGGCGTTCCCGCTGGCCGTCGCTCGTCGCCGCGCTGCATTACTGGAGCCCGAAACCGCTGTGAACGCCGCCGATTCCACTTCGAAATCCATGACGCTTTCCTCGCTCGCGCTCGACGAGCGCTTTTTCGATGCGAGCCGTTTCCCGCTCGTGCGTCTGCGTCCGCGCGCCGTGAAACCCGGCTACGCGTTCGCATGGAGCACGCAGATGCGCCGTCTCGTGGCGCTCGCGACGCCCTTCGTGCTGGTGGCCGGACACGACGAAAACGAAACCGCCGACGACGCGCGTCTGCGCGCCGCGTGGATGCGCACGCATCGCGCGATGCTCGCCGCCTACTGCCGTGGCCTGATCGTGATCGAGCCGCGCATCGAGGCGCGCGCGACCACGCGCGAAGCGTTGCGCACGCTCACGGAAGGCTGCGGCGTGCGCACGGTCGTGGTCTCGAGCATCCGCGTCGCGGGCGAACTGGCGCCGGTGCTGCTGAAGCATTCGGCTTCCAAGACAGCGCCCGTTCCCGCCACGCGAAGCCAGGCGATCTGAAGCGTCGGACCGATCAGGGCGCGCCCTGTCTAGCAGGGGTTCGATGGCTGCTCTATTCTGTGTCGACCAGAGTTGGCGCTTTAGCGCTTACTCTGGTCCCATGCACCGCATAGGGTCAGCCAACGCCGTTTTGCAGAGGACGCGCATGCCGACTTACCAGGAAGCGTATCGACAATCGATCGACGAGCCCGAAGCATTCTGGGCCGAACAGGCCCGCCGCATTCACTGGCAGACGCCGTTCGATCAGGTGCTCGACCGCAGCAAGCCGCCGTTCGCGCGCTGGTTCGTCGGCGGCAGGACCAATCTGTGTCACAACGCGGTGGACCGGCATCTGGCCTCGCGCGCGCAACAGGACGCGCTCGTCTATGTGTCGACGGAAACGGGCATCGAGCGCCGCTACACCTACGCCGAGCTGCATGCGGAAGTGAACCGCATGGCCGCCGTCATGCGCTCGCTGCACGTGAAGAAGGGCGACCGCGTGCTCATCTACCTGCCGATGATCCCCGAAGCGCTCTTCGCGATGCTCGCGTGCGCGCGCATCGGCGCGATTCATTCGGTCGTGTTCGGCGGTTTCGCGGCGCCCAATCTCGCGGCGCGCATCGATGACGCCGAGCCCGCGCTCATCGTCACCGCCGATGCGGGCGCGCGCGCGGGCAAGGTGATCGACTACACGCCGCTCGTCGACGAAGCCCTGTCCCGCGCCGAATACAAGGTGCCGCAGGTGCTCCTGATCGACCGGCAACTCGCGCCCGAGCGTTTGCAGGCGAGCTATCTCGTCTCGTACGAGCCGCTGCGCGAGCAGTTCTTCGATGCGCACGTGCCCTGCGAATGGCTCGAATCGAACGAGCCCTCGTACGTGCTCTACACGTCCGGCACGACCGGCAGGCCCAAGGGCGTGCAGCGCGATGTAGGCGGGTATGCGGTGGCGCTCGCCGCATCGATGGAGCACATCTTTCAGGGCGCGCCGGGCGACACGATGTTCACCGCATCGGATATCGGCTGGGTCGTGGGGCACAGCTACATCATCTATGCGCTGCTGATCGCCGGATTGACGACGGTGATGTACGAAGGCACGCCGATTCGTCCCGACGGCGGCATCTGGTGGCGGCTCGTCGAGCAGTACAAAATCAACCTGATGTTCACCGCGCCGACCGCGATCCGCGTGCTCAAGAAGCAGGACCCGGCGCTGATGGAGAAATACGATCTGTCGAGTCTGCGCACGCTGTTCCTCGCGGGCGAGCCGCTCGACGAGCCGACCGCGCAGTGGATCCAGAGCGCGCTGAAGAAGCCCGTCATCGACAATTACTGGCAGACGGAAACCGGCTGGCCGATGATCGCGATTCCGCGCGGCATCGAGGAATTGCCGTCGAAGCTCGGCTCGCCTGGCGTGCCGTCGATGGGCTTCAATCTCAAGCTGCGCAACGAAGCAACGGGCGATGTGTGCACGCCGGGCGAGAAGGGCGTCGTCACGCTGTCGTATCCGCTGCCGCCGGGCTGCATGCAGACCGTGTGGGGCGACGACAAGCGTTTCATCGAGACGTACTGGAAGAGCGTGCCGAAGCAGAAGGTCTATTCGACCTTCGACTGGGGCGTGCAGGATGAGGAAGGCTATGTGTCGATCCTCGGCCGCACCGATGACGTGATCAATGTCGCGGGGCATCGGCTCGGGACGCGCGAGATCGAGGAGGCGTTGTCGGCGCATCCGGCGGTGGCGGAGGTGGCGGTCGTCGGTATCGCGGACCCGGTGAAGGGGCAGGCTGCGGCGGCGTTCGTCGTGCTGCGGGACGCGGATCGCATCAATGCGCCGGGGGCGCGCGAGGGCATGGAGGCGGAACTGTGTCACGCGGTGGATTCGCAACTCGGGGCGATCGCGCGTCCGGCACGCGTGCATTTCGTGACCATGCTGCCGAAGACACGTTCGGGGAAGTTGCTGCGCAGAGCGATCGCGGCGCTGGCGGAAGGGCGCGATCCGGGCGAGTTGCCGACGATCGAAGATCCGGGCGCGTTGATGCAGGTGAGAGAAGCGTTGGGAAACTGAGCGCCTGAAACGCGAAGGGCGCGCGGTCCGCTGAAGGACCGGCGCGCCCGCCTCGGCAAATCAAGGAATCACCGCGTACTGCGATCAGCCCTTCGCATGCGCCTCATGCGTCTTCGGCAGCAACACCGTCAGCACGCCCAGCAACGGCAGGAACGCACAGACCTTGTACACGTAGTCGATGCTGGTGGCATCGGCGAGATGCCCGAGCACGGCCGCGCCCACGCCGCCCATCCCGAACGCGAAGCCGAAGAACAGGCCCGCGACCATCCCGACCTTGCCCGGAATCAGCTCCTGCGCATAAACGAGAATCGCCGAGAACGCCGAAGCCAGCACGAGCCCGATGATCACCGACAGCACGCCCGTCCAGAACAGATTCGCATAAGGCATCAGCAGCGTGAACGGCGCGACGCCGAGAATCGACACCCAGATCACCGCCTTGCGCCCGACCTTGTCGCCGACCGGCCCGCCGATGATCGTGCCCGCCGCCACCGCCGCGAGGAACACGAACAGGTGAATCTGCGCGGCCTGCACCGACAGCCCGAACTTGCTGATCAGATAGAACGTGAAGTAACTGGTGATGCTCGCGAGATAGAAATACTTGGAGAACACGAGCAGCACGAGCACGCTCATCGCCATGATGACCTTGTTGCGCGGCAGCGTTGCGTGCGCGACCTGCGCGCGGCCCTTCTTCGTCGCCGGATGACGCTTGTACCAGCGGCCGATGTTCGCCAGCACGAACATCGCGACGAGCGCCGCCACCGAGAACCACGCGATGCTCTTCTGCCCGTGCGGAATGACGATCAGCGCGGCGAGCAGCGGCCCGAGCGACGAGCCGGCGTTGCCGCCCACCTGAAACAGCGACTGCGCGAGCCCATGCTTGCCGCCCGAGGCCATGCGCGCGACCCGCGACGACTCCGGATGAAACACCGACGAACCGCAGCCGACCAGCGCCGCCGCGATCAGGAGCGTGCCGAAGTTGCCCGCAATCGACATCAGCAGCAGGCCCGACAGCGTGAAGCCCATGCCGACGGGCAGCGAGTACGGCTTCGGATGCTTGTCCGTATACAAGCCGACGAGCGGTTGCAGTAGCGAAGCCGTGACCTGATAGACCAGCGTGATGAGGCCGATCTGTCCGAACGAGAGCGCGAACTCGCTCTTGAACATCGGATAGATCGCCAGGATCAGCGACTGGATCATGTCGTTCAAAAGGTGCGAAAAGCTGATCGCGCCCAGAACGGAATAAACGGTGCGTTGCGTGCCCGCATTCGCGGAACCCGCGGTGCTTGCGCCGGCCGATGCGCCGGAAGGCGACAAAGCGCCCTTGTCGATGCTCGTTTGCATAGTGAATGGCTGTGAAAGCGAAGAAACGTCCCGGAATTTTGATCTTTTTTCAGTGCGACATTTATGCGCAGACTGAATTTCTGACAAGTGTAGGCTGTCCTCGTAACGTTGTCCTGCCAAGCTTTGTCGCGAATCGGACAGGATAAATGCCGATACTGTCATCATTTCGTCTTACGCAATGATTTTTGGCCGGTTATAAAAACGCACGGCGGGCGAACGCGTGTTCGCTTTCCGACAAAAAAGGCTCAAGAAAGCCGATAAACCTGCCGTACTCCCGGCGGGGACCAGACCAGGACACGCCGCACAACGGCCAAGTCCGCATCAAAATCGGGGATCGATCGATGAAACTGTTTTCGCTACGCGGCGCAAACGACGCGGGCTTCGTGGCGCATGCCGAAGCCGCGGCAACCGAAGAACAATCGCACGGGAGCACGGCGACCAGACGCGCGCTGTCCGTCAAGGCGTCGCTCAGGCTCGCGTTCGGGCTCGTGCTCGCGGGCACGCTCGCCATCGGGGCGATTTCGCTCACGCAGATCAGCCGTCTGAACGGCGCGACCGAATCCATCTACACGCAGGGCTATGTCGCGAGCCGCGCGGCCGAGGAAACGCGAGGATTTCTGCTGCGCGCGAGCCGCTCGCAGAAGATGCTGCTGACCGCGTCCACTGCGAAAGAGCGCGACGATCTCGGCGTGCAGATCGAGCAATCGCTGGCGGATATCGGGCGTGAGCAGGCGCAGCTTGCGCAATACATCGATCACGCCGACCAGGAGGCGCTTGCGCAGCAAAAGGGCTTCTCCGCCGCGCTCTCGAAGTGGAGCGACAACCTGCGCACCTTCGTGAAGCTCGTGAAGGAGCAGCCGCTCGATCTCTCGCAGATGAACTGGCAAGTCGGCACGCAGGACGTATCGCTGCTCGTGGAAACGGGCAAGCTCGAAAAGATGGTCGACGAACTCGTCGCGCGCCGCGGCGCAGCGGCCAAGGCGACGATCGATTCCGCCGCGTTCATCTTCCATTCGTCGTTCGTGATGGTATTGGGGCTGACGCTCGCGTTGTTCGCGCTCGCGATCGTCGTCTCCGAATGGGTCGTGCGGCGCCTCGCCGGACAACTCGGCGGCGAGCCCGGCTATGCGAAGGACATCGCGCGGCGTATCGCGTCGGGCGATCTCGCGTATCCGGTCAAGCTGAAGCGCCGCGACGATGCGTCGATGCTCTACGCGCTCTCCGAAATGCAGGCGGGCCTCTCGTCGACCGTCGGCGATATCGCCGCGAGCGCGGAGGCGATCGCATCGGCGTCGAGCGAGATTTCCACGGGCAACGTCGACCTGTCGCGCCGCACCGAGGAGCAGGCGGTCGCGCTGGAAAAGACCGCGGCCAGCATGGAGCAGCTCACCTCGGCGGTGCGTCAGAACGCGGACAACGCGAAGCAGGCCAGCACGCTCGCCGCGAATGCATCGGAGATCGCGGAGAAGGGCGGCGCGGTCGTCGGCCGTGTCGTCGAGACGATGCAACGCATCGATGCGAGCGCGAAGAGCATCGGCGACATCATCGGCGTGATCGAAGGCATCGCTTTCCAGACCAACATCCTCGCGCTGAATGCGGCGGTCGAGGCCGCGCGCGCGGGCGAGCAGGGGCGCGGCTTCGCGGTCGTCGCGGGCGAGGTGCGCAGTCTCGCGCAGCGTTCATCGTCGGCGGCGAAGGAGATCAAGGGTTTGATCGATACCTCGGTGTCGCGCGTATCGGACGGCTCGGCCTACGCGCAGGAAGCCGGCGCGACGATGGGGGAAGTCGTGAAGGCGGTGCGCCGCGTCACCGACATCATGGGCGAGATTTCGGCGGCATCGGCGGAGCAGAAGACAGGCATCGAGTCGATCGGCGAGGCCGTCACGAAGATGGACGCGAACACGCAGCAGAACGCCGCGCTCGTCGAAGAAGCGGCAGCGGCGGCGCAATCGCTCGACGATCAGGCGCGCGCGCTCAAGTCGCTGGTCGGAAAATTCCAGTTGGCCTGACGCATTACATCGATATAGAATCGCGGTCGGGCGCGGCAGGGCGCCCGGTCTCGCGAAAGTCCTACGCACCTGCCGCGCATCACTTCACTTTGGATCGAACCGCAACGTCGAACCTTTATAGCCGCAGCGAGAACGGCACGACAAAGGAACAACGTCATGTGGTCTACATCCTGCCCGATCTCTTCTTCCGTTTCCAATAGCGACTATCTGCGCGAACACGCGCGGCGTCTGTTTCGCCACGCCCGCGACGGCGACACGAGCGCGTCCATGCCGGTCCTGCGCCGCCTGCTCGCGGCAAACGTCACGCGTGCGCAACGTCTCGCCGACCTGCACGCGAGCCGCGACGATCTGCAACTGAAGCATCTGCTGGCGATGCTCGCCGGCGAACTCGGCTATGCGAGCTGGGACGCCTGCAAGCTCGATATCGACACGCAACCGGACGCGTCGATCGACCGCTATCGGCTCGACGCCGGCGCGTTCAACGATTACGAAAAGAACTGGTTTGCGAACGAGGCGGATGCGCTCGAATGGCAGCGCGCGCACGGCGGCTATATCGTGCGATACGGCGAGCAGGCCGTGGCGATCCTGAAGCGGGAATAAGACGGATGCGCGCAGGAAGGAAGCCGATCAGATCAGCTCGACTTCCTTCCAGTTCGCGCTAAGGAAAAAACGGCTCAACTCCTTCGTGAGCTCGTTTAACGCACTCATCTCGGGCGCCGAGATCTTGCGCACGTGCTGCGGGGATGTCCAGTCGCCGTAGATGAGCGCGACGGTCGAATCGTTCGATTTCACCGGCAGGAGCACGAACGCCTGCGCCTCGCCGAGCGTGTCCTTGTACCAGCGCGGCAGGCGTGCGTCGATGCGCGCGTCGTGCGCGTTCTCGATGAATATGCCGACCGGATTCGTGATCGCGAGATGGAACACGTCGGGCCGGAAGTCGGCCGAGAAGCGCAGTTGCGGCAGCATCGGCTCGACGCCTCCGCCGAGCGCGAGACGCGCGTGGAACTCGTTGTTGGCCTGGCGCACGAACACCACGGTGCGCGACAGGTGCAGGCTGCCGAGGATCGACTCCGAGGCGAGCGCGAGCGCCGGTGCGAGCGCGTTTTTCGAGGGCAGCGCGCGCAAGTCCTCGACGCTCGCATCGATGCGCGCCTGCGCCGACACCTTCGCGCGCGCCATTGCATCGGCGTTCGCCTGGAGCTCGGAGATCTCGCGGATCACGCCGTCGCTCGCTTCTTCGTTCGCGAGCGCGAGGCTCATGGCCGTAAGCGTCTCGGCATCGGTCTTGAGCGGGCCGCTGTAGCGGTTCGCGATATCGAACAGCACCGATTCGCGGCCGTCCGTGGCGGCGTTCTGCGCGGTGAGCGCGTCGGCGACTTCGGTCGAATAGTTGGAGATGGCGCGCAGCCAGCGTACGTGCTTCGGCACGGTCTCATCGACGGGCGCGTTCGGATCGGTCGCGCGCATGCCTTCGCGGATCGTCTCGGGAAGGCGCCAGCGGTCCGCCGCCTCCAGACCGATTTCGTCGAAGGTGACGCCCAGCAGCGCGGCGCACGCCTCGCTGTCCGGGATGTTTTCCGACGCCGCCTTGCGCCGCAACTGATCCCATTCGTGCTCGAGATAGAACGCGACGAGCAGCTTGCCGATCTGCCGCATCAGCGTGCAGACGACCGCCTCTTCGGCGGAGCGCAGATCCTTGTGCTCGGTGAGCTGCCGCGCGACCGCGCCCGAGAGCAGGGTGCGGTTCAGTTCGAGCTTCGCGTCGATACGGCGCGGCGCGCTCTGATGGAAGTGATCGACGAGCTTCAGTCCCACGACGAGATGGCCGACCGCGTCCATGCCGAGCACCATCAGCGCGCGCGTGACGGTGGTGATGTTGCCGCCGAACGCGATGTACATCGCCGAATTGGCGAGGCGCAGCACCTTCTGCGTGAGGCCGACGTCCGACAGCACGACATGCACGAGCGACGTGAAGTCGAGGTCGTTGTCGTTCATCGCGGACACAGTGGTGCGCAGCGCCTGAGACAGCATGGGGAAGTCCCCGCGCTCGCTCATGCGCGCCCACAGCTTGTCCAGTAGTTCGGCCTTGGTGCGTGCCATTGCTAAAAGTTAAAAGCCTGTTCGTTACGCGACGGCTAACCCGAGGCGGCCCAGCAAATTCAATCCACCCTGACAACGAAATGTACACGTTATTAGGGAGTTACGGCGCATCCTTCAATTAGAACACGAACCATTGACCGCTCGTCACGACTCATGCAGCACGAGCGAATTCGACTGGAACGAGCGCGCCAGCTCGTCCGACGGCAACGCGTGGCTGATGAGCCAGCCCTGAATATGATCGCAGCCGAGATCCGCGAGCAGGTCGCGCTGCGCCTCCGTTTCGACTCCTTCGGCAACCAGTTCCAGCCCGAGCGACTGCGCGAGCCCGACGACCGCGCTCACGATCGCGCGATTGTTTCGGGACGTAATCAGGTTCTCGACAAAGCTGCGGTCGATCTTGAGCTTCGACAGCGGAAAACGTTGCAAATAAGCGAGGCTCGAATAACCGGTGCCGAAATCGTCCACGGCGAAGCGGATGCCGATCGAGGTGAGCGCTTCAAGAAGGTGCGTCGCCTCTTCGGGATCGTGCATCAGCAGGCTCTCGGTGATCTCGAACACGAGCCGGTGCGCTTCGATGCCGGTGAGCGCGAGCGCTTCCTTCACCGCCGCGGTAAAACGCTTGTCGCGGAACTGCTGCGGCGACACGTTCACCGACACGTAATCGAGCCGGATGCCGATCGCATCCCACTGCGTGATCTGCATGCACGCGGCCTTCAGCACCCAGTTGCCCAGATAGTTGATGAGGCCGATCGACTCCGCGAGCGGAATGAAGGTCGACGGCGGCACGAGCCCGTGCACCGGATGATTCCAGCGCATCAGCGCCTCCACGCCGACCACCGCGCCCGTGCGGATCTTCGTGATCGGCTGGAAGTAGAGCGAGAACTCGCCGTTGCGCACGGCTTCGTACAGGTCGGCTTCGAGCTTCAGGCGCTCGGCGTCGGCGGGGTTATCGTCGATCGTGTGGAAGACGAGCGCGTTGCCGCCCGACTCCTTCGCCTGTGCGAGCGCGTGATCGGCCATGCGCAGAAGACTCGTCTGGGCGCCGCTCTTCGCGTTCTTGCCGGCCTGATCCGGATACAGCGCGACACCCACGCTCGCCGACAAATGCGTGTGCTGCCCGCGATGCCGGTACGGCTGCGCGATCGCCGTGAGCAGGCGCCGTCCGAGACTCTCGGCGAGTTCCGGCGTGGTGCCGGCGGGCAGAAGCACGGCGAATTCGTCGCCGGCCACGCGCGCGACGCGCTCGCCGTGCGCGGCCGTGTGCTGGATGCGGCGCGCGGTTTCGCGCAGGAGTTCATCGCCGGCGTCGTAGCCGAGCGCGCGGTTGATGCGCTGATAATCGTCGATGTCGAGCAGCACGAGGCCCGCATGCGTGCGCGTGAGCTCGGCTTCGTCCTGCGCCGCGCTGATCGCGGTCTTGAGCGCGACGAGGTTGTCGAGGCCTGTCAGCGCATCGTGATTGAGCGCGTGCGTGAGCGATGCTTCGCGCTCGCGCCAGTGGGTCACGTCGAAGGCGGCGAGCGCGAAGCCGGGCGTGCCGCGCGCGGCCGTCGACACGAGCCGCAGCTCGACGCAGATCGGATAGGTGAGCGACTTCACGACGGTCAGCGTGGCCGATTCGAGCTTGCCGCTCGCGCGCGCCCGGGCGACGAGCGCGTGCAGCTCGTCGGCCTCTTCGGACGCGACGAGATCGTGCAGCGTCAGCATGTTCAAATAGTCACGGTGATAGCCGATGAACTCGATGCTCGCATCCGATACATACTGGAAGCGCAGCGCGTCGTCGAGCTGCGCGAGAAAATCGACCGCGCCGAGCGTGGCTTCGTGCGCGCCGGCCAAAGCGGGCGTGGCGGTCGCAGCGGGCGCGACGGATGCCGCACTCGTGACGGCGGCGCCGGGCGCCGCGGGCGGAATGGCCTCGGGCAGTGCCTCGGGCGCGCTGTCGTGCCGCTCCTGCGCGGCGCTGCCCCATGCGCGTGCGAGCGCATCGAGCGCGATGCGCCACGGTGCGCGGCGGGAGACGTTGATCCGGTTCGCTTGCATGGTCTCGTAGGGTTCTGGCGGCTGCGCACGCCCTCGTCGGGCAACGGCGGCGCGCGAAACGCCGCGCCTCGCGGGTTCCGGCCGGGACGTGCCGTAACGGGCGCGGCACGCTCTATCAGGCGAGTTATCGGCGCAATCAGGGATTTCTTTAACCCCTGTGACCCTTCATGCAGATGCAACAATTCCCGTTGGGGATCAAGATTGTCCAGGGATTGTCGATATGATGTTTCATATTATCTCGTCAGGCGAATTCGGTTACAGTGGCGCGTTTCCGGCGGGAACGGTTCGCCCCGCAGGTGCCGGTCGATGCCGGGCGTTTCGCCGCGCCGTTGACCCTCAGAATTTCGTTCGACCCGTCCGCCCCATGATCGAATCCAATACGCTGCCGGCCTGCGCCATAGCCAGGGCTCTCGAGCCGGCTTTCATGCAAAGCTTCACCGCGCCGCGGCGCGTCTCCGACCGGTCCGCGTCATGCCCGATTCGTTCCTGAAGCGCGTGGCGCTCGCCAGGCGCGGGCAGAGCGTCTATGTCGGACGTCAGCCGATCCTCGATGGCGACGGCGCGCTCGTCGCCTACGAGCTGCTCTTTCGCGACAGCCCCGACAATCGCGCGCGCGTTCACGACGACGTGCAGGCGACCGCGCATGTCGTCGCGCGCACGATCGGCGAGATCGGCGTGCCGGCGGTGCTCGGGCCGCATCCGGGCTACGTGAACATGAGCCGCGAGCTGCTGTTCGACGACATCGTCCACATCATGCAGCCCGAGCGCTTCGTGCTTGAGTTGCTGGAAAACATTACCTTCGACGAGGCGCTCTTCAAGCGCTGCGCGCAACTGCGCAATGCGGGCTTTCGCTTCGCGCTCGACGACGTCGTGTGCCTCGACGATGCGCTGCTCGCGGCGCTGCCCTCGGTGGATATCGTCAAGGTCGACTTTCTGGCGGCGGATCGGGGCCATTTGCCGGAACTCGCGGCGGCGGTGAAACGGCGCGGCAAGCTGCTGGTGGCGGAGAAGGTCGAGACGCCCGACGATTTCTCGCACGCGAAAAAGCTCGGCTTCGACTTCTTTCAGGGCTATTTCTTTGCGCGGCCACAGGTGCTGTCCGCGCGGCGCGCCAGTCCGGCGCGCGGCTCGCTCCTGCGCCTCATGGCCGTGCTCGCGGGCGAGCCGGGCATGCGCGAGCTGGAAGCAGAGCTGAAGCGCAATCCGGACATCGTCGTGCAGTTGATGCGCCTCGCCAATTCGAGCGCGCAGACGCGCGGGCGGCGTGTGTCGTCGCTGCGCGAGGCGATCGCGGCGACCGGCACGCGTCAGCTCATGCGCTGGACGCAGTTGCTGCTGTACGCGGACGGCAGCGGCCTGCCGTGGCGCTCTGACCCGCTGCTGCAACTCGTCGGCACGCGCGCGCGCTTCCTGGAGCTCGCGGCCGAGGTGCTGCGTCCCGCCGACGAAGCCTTTTCCGATGCCGCGTTCATGACCGGCATCTTCTCGCTCGTGCACGTGGTGCTCGATATGCAGCCGGCGGAAATTCTCGATAAGCTCCATCTGGCGGCGGACATCCGCGCGGCCATTCTCACGGGCGAGGGCCCGCTCGGCGCGCTGCTCGGCATCGCGCTGGCGGCGGAGCGGGGCGACGGGCCGGCGATGGACGCGAGCCGGCACGCGCAGCCATCGCTCGATGTGCTCACGCCGGCCGTGCTCGCGAAAATGCAGTTCGACGCGGCGGCGTGGTTCGCCGGACATCGTATGGATCAGGGCGCGGACGACGCGTAGAACGAGATCATCTAAAGGAGCGGGCATGAAGAGCAGAATTCTCAGCTTTACGGCGGGTGGTGCCCTGGCGATCGCAGCGGGGATCTATTCGCTGACGGCAGGCGCGACGCTCAAGCCCGGCGATTCCGCGCCCGAGTTCACCGCGCAGGCATCGCTCGGCGGCAACGTGTACGACTACTCGCTTGCCGACGCGCTGAAGAAAGGCCCGGTCGTCCTGTACTTCTATCCGGCGGCGTTCACGAAGGGCTGCACGATCGAGGCGCACGAATTCGCCGAAGCGGTCGATCAATACAAGGCCGAGGGCGCGACGGTCATCGGCGTGTCGCATGACAACATCGATACCTTGAAGAAGTTCTCCGTGAGCGAATGCCGCAGCAAGTTCCCGGTCGCGGCGGACGAAGACTCGAAGATCATCAAGTCCTACGACGCCTCCATGCCCATGAAAAGCACGATGGCGAATCGCGTGTCCTACGTGATCGCGCCTGACGGCAAGGTCATCTACGAGTACACGAGCCTGTCGCCGGACCAGCATGTCGCCAACACGCTGCAGGCGCTGCGCGACTGGAACGCGAAGCACAAGGCACAGTGACACGCGTCTCTTCGATCTGGTGAGCCGGCCATGCCCATCGTTATCGCATTTGTCGTTCTGGCGTTGCTGATCTACGGCGCCGTGTGGTCGTTCAACGCGCTTGATGCGCACTTTGGCTTGGGCGTTGCGGTGGGCGCGGCGATCGTTGTGTTGCTCGCGATCGCCGCGGGCGTGATGCGCTGGCTCGCGAGCCGCCGCGAGATCGCGCCGAACCTGCGCCGCGGCGAGAGCGGCGACTGGACTCACGAGCTCGAGCGCGACTGGGGCGGCGTGCGGGTTGCGGCGGGCAAGCGTCTGTGCGATGTGCGCATCGGCGATGAGCGTGGTAGCTATATTTTCGCGGATCTGCGTGGGGCGCGGATGCAGGAACCGGGTGGCGGGAGCGGGGCGTGGCAGGTGGTCCTCGATGTGCAGGATGCCAAGCACGGAGCGTGGAACTTGCCGATGCGCGATCGCGGGGAGGCGCATAAGTGGGCTCGGATTTTGTCGCTGGCTACGCAGCAGAAGCTTTGATTCGCTGGATCCCGGTTTCGTGTCGGTTTATTAGCGTTGCCCCTGTGCGGGGCGGCACCTACTTTCTTTGCTGCTGCAAAGAAAGTAGGCAAAGAAAGCAGCTTTTCCATCCAAAGTGCTTCATGCCGGCCGCGGCACAGGCGATTGACCTAATGGCCCGGCAGTAGCGAGTGCCCCCACAAAACT
>LRBF01000254.1 GCA_001580565.1 Caballeronia megalochromosomata
CGAATACGGGATCCGGCAAAAAAAAAACGGACCAGCACCGGAGCAAAAAAACCCGCCCCGATGCCGGTCCGCCCGACCGGCTCCCTCGACGCTTACTGACAAGCCTCGCACTCGTCGAAGCCCGGATCGCCCGGACGCATCATGCAGACGGGACCATCGGCTTCCGGAGCCGCTTCCACCGCCGCTGCGGCGTTGAACCCACCCGCCCCCGACGAAGCACCACCCGACACGCCACCAAAGCCACCTTGCGCACCCGAAGCGCCGCTACCACCATCGCCCGACGGCACCGCGTTCAGCGCGCCATGCGCGACCGTCGACTTCTCGACGTGCGTCGCCGCCATCGTGCGGAGGTAGTACGTGGTCTTGAGGCCGCGAATCCACGCGAGCTTGTAGACCTCGTCGAGCTTCTTGCCCGATGCGCCCGCCATGTAGATGTTCAGCGACTGCGCCTGATCGATCCACTTCTGACGGCGCGACGCCGCCTCGACCAGCCACTTCGGATCGACTTCGAACGCGGTCGCGTAAATCGCGCGCAGGTCCGCCGGAATGCGATCGATGCGCGAGAGCGTGCCGTCGAAGTACTTCAGATCCGACACCATCACTTCGTCCCACAGCCCGCGCGCCTTCAGGTCACGCACGAGATAGTCGTTCACGACCGTGAATTCGCCCGACAGATTCGACTTCACATACAGGTTCTGGAACGTCGGCTCGATGCACGCTGACACGCCGATGATGTTCGAGATCGTCGCCGTCGGCGCAATCGCCACGCAGTTCGAGTTGCGCATGCCGTGCGTCGAAATGCGCGAGCGCAGTTCCGGCCAGTCCATCGACTCGGACGAATCCACTTCCACATACCCGCCGCGCGCCTCGGCCAAGAGCTTCAGCGAATCCTGCGGAAGAATGCCGCGATCCCACAGCGAGCCGCGATACGTCGCGTAACGGCCGCGCTCTTCCGCGAGTTCCGTCGACGCGTAGTACGCGTAATAGCAGACGGCTTCCATCGAACGATCCGCGAACTCGACCGCATCGCCCGACGCGTACGGCGTGCGCAGCAGGTGCAGGCAGTCCTGGAAGCCCATGATGCCCATGCCGACCGGACGATGCTTCAGGTTCGAGTTACGCGCCTTCGGCACCGCGTAGTAATTGATGTCGATGACGTTGTCGAGCATGCGCATCGCGACGCTGATGGTGCGCTTGAGCTTCGCGTGATCCAGCGCGTAGCTCCCGTCGGCCTGCTTCACCATGTGCGCGACGAGGTTCACCGAGCCGAGGTTGCACACGGCGATTTCCGTCTCGCTCGTGTTCAGCGTGATCTCCGTGCACAGGTTCGACGAATGCACGACGCCGACGTGCTGTTGCGGCGAGCGCACATTGCACGGATCCTTGAACGTGATCCACGGATGGCCCGTCTCGAACAGCATGCCGAGCATCTTGCGCCACAGTTGCGCCGCCGGCAGCTTCTTGAACAGCTTGATCTCGCCGCGCGCGGCTTTCTCTTCGTAAGCCACATAGGCCTTCTCGAAGTCCGCGCCGAACAGGTCGTGCAGGTCCGGGCAGGTCGACGGCGAGAACAGCGTCCAGTCGCCGCCTTCGACGACGCGCTTCATGAACAGGTCGGGAATCCAGTTCGCCGTGTTCATGTCGTGCGTGCGGCGACGGTCATCGCCCGTGTTCTTGCGCAGCTCCAGGAATTCCTCGATGTCGAGGTGCCACGACTCCAGGTACGCGCACACCGCGCCCTTGCGCTTGCCGCCCTGATTCACCGCGACGGCCGTGTCGTTCACGACCTTCAGGAACGGCACGACGCCCTGCGACTTGCCGTTCGTGCCCTTGATGTGCGAGCCGAGCGCGCGCACACGCGTCCAGTCGTTGCCCAGACCGCCCGCGAACTTCGAGAGCAGCGCGTTTTCCTTCAGCGCTTCGTAGATGCCGTCGAGATCGTCGGCGACGGTCGTCAGATAGCACGACGACAGTTGCGAGCGATGCGTGCCCGAGTTGAACAGCGTCGGCGTCGACGACATGAAGTCGAACGACGAGAGCACGTTGTAGAACTCGATGGCGCGCGCTTCACGGTCGATTTCGTTGAGCGACAGGCCCATCGCGACACGCATGAAGAATGCCTGCGGCAGTTCGATGCGCGTGCCTTCGACGTGCAGGAAGTAGCGGTCGTACAGCGTCTGCAGGCCGAGGTAGCCGAATTGCAGATCGCGATTCGCGTCGAGCGCGGCGCCCAGGCGCTTCAGGTCGAATTGCTGGAGCTTGTCGTCGAGCAGTCCGGCTTCGACGCCGCGCTTGATGAACAGCGGGAAGTATTCGGCGTAACGCTCGCCCATTTCGGCTTGCGTCACTTCGTCGACGAGAATTTCGCGGCGGATCGTGTGCAGCAGGATGCGTGCGGTGACCTGGCTGTACGCCGGGTCCTTTTCGATCATCGTGCGCGCGGCGAGGATGGCCGAGTCGTAGACCTGCGACATCGGCACGCCGTCGTACAGGTTCTTCACCGTTTCCGCGACGATCGGCTCGGCGGAGACCGCATCGCCGAGGTTCGCGCACGCGGAGACGATCAGCGCCTTCAGCGCGTCGAGATCGAGCGGACGCGTGACGCCGTTGTCCGTCACGTTGATCGCGCCTTCGTGCGCTTGCCCGTTCGGCGTCTGCGCGCGCTCTTGCGAGCGCTGCTGCGTGCGCTTCTCGCGATACAGCACGTATGCGCGCGCGACGTTATGCTCGCCGCCGCGCATCAACGCGAGCTCGACCTGATCCTGAATGTCTTCGATGTGGAACGTGCCGCCATGCGGACGGCTGCGCACGAGCGCGCGCACGACGGCTTGCGTCAGTTGCTCGACGAGTTCGCGCACGCGCGCCGAAGCCGCGCCCTGGCCGCCGTTCACGGCGATGAACGCCTTCGTCACGGCGATCGCGATTTTCGTCGGCTCGAACGACACCACGCTTCCGTTTCGACGGATGACCTTGTAGTCGGCAAACGTCGTGTTCGGCGCGAGCGCCTCGGCGCCCACGTTCTGCGCACCGCCCATCGGCTGTGCGGATGCGCCTTCGAAGGAAGTCGTGGCGTTGTCGGTGGTTTGCATGTGCAAAACTCCTGGTGTTCGAATGGTGCGGATGGTCCGCGGATTTATCACTTATGCCGCGCGCATCACGAGATGCTCATGAAGGTCGCGCGGTGTTTTGGCGGTAAAGCCAGGCTGTGAATACAGCAGGCTGAAAACACGAATCGCGGCGCTTACGGCCCGCATTGTTCTTGGCGTCTCATGCGGTGCCCGCGTTGGCGCGCGGTGTCGGTCGACGCAATTCGCGCTCACTTGCATGCCTTCTTCACGGTGCTGCTCGCTGGCGCCCGATGCGCCCGACGCCTCTCTCCTCGCAAAGAGAAACCGTCTCGCGCATCGCCCCGGGCCAGCCAAACTTCTCTACGCCGGAAAGCTGGCGGCGCCGGCTCATCGGAGCGGGCGCCGCGTTAACAACACAAGATCTAGTGCAAAGTACGTCTTTCGGCACCAAGTATAGTGGACATCCGCGCAGTCTCAAAAAGTTTTATTTGCCTTGCGTCTGGCGTTGCGGGGTTGACTTTTGCTATCGCAAAGCACGGCAAGGCCTCGCGCGCGACCCTGCTGCGCCGCAACGAGAAAGACCTTACGCAGCGCTCAGATGCTGGACTGGAAGGGGAAAAAAGAAGGCGGCAGCGCGCTGTCGTGACGCAGGCGCGGCCAGTCGAAATGCGGGCCGGGATCGGTCTTGCGGCCTGGCGCGATGTCGGAGTGGCCGGCTACCGCATCGATCGGATAGCGCTGCACGATGATGCGAACGAGCGCGGCGAACGCGCCGTACTGCGCGTCTTCGAAGGGCACGCGATCGCTGCCTTCGAGCTCGATGCCGATCGAAAAGTCATTGCAGCGTTCGCGCCCGCAGAACGAGGACACGCCCGCGTGCCACGCGCGTTCGTCGCAGGAGACGAACTGTTCGATCGCGCCGTCGCGACGAATCACGAAGTGCGCCGACACGCGCATGCCGCGCAGATGATCGAAGTACGGATGCGCGTCGTGATCGAGCGTGTTGAGGAAGAAATCGGCGATCGCGTTCGTCGTGAAATCGTCGGGCGGCAGGCTGATGTTGTGCACGACGATGAGCGTCGGCACCGCGTTGCCGGGACGCGCCTCGAAGTTCGGCGACGGCAGGCGCTTCGCGCTCGTCAGCCAGCCTTGCGCGTCAACGTGCGGATCCGCTTGCCTGAGAACGTGCATGTTCATCGCGCGTCGCGACCGGTCGGACGGCTCGCGTAATGGCGCGCGTGATCGGCGCAGCAGAAGCGCTCGCCCGCGACGACGATCGACTCGCTGCGCGGCGTGTGCACGCCGCATTGCGCGCAACGGATGAGCGGATCGGCGAGTTGCGGTGTACTCGCGGCCGCGCCGTTGCCATCGCCATTGCGCGCCCGGCGCGGGCCGCTTGCGCCACCCGCGCTCGCGCCGCCGGCCTGGGCCTCGCCCTGCTGCGCGCGTTCGTTGGCGCGGCGCAGCTTCTTCAGGAGCCACTGGCTCAAAAAGAAGAGGAGGATCAGAAAGAAGAAATTTCGCATCGATTCAATGCCGTTAAAGAGTGCACCCGTTCAGACGTCAGGCGCTCAGACGACCGCGCGATGCAGCAGCACTTCGAACACGAAGCGGCTGCCGACATACGCGAGCAGCAGCGCGGCGAACGAGGCCAGCACCCAGCGCAACGCGGCGCGGCCGCGCCATCCCGAGATACGGCGCGCGGTGAGCAACGCGCCGAACATCAGCCAGGAGATGAAGGCGAACACGGTCTTGTGATCGAAGCGCAGCGCCCGATCGACCAGTTGCTCGTTGAACGCGATGCCCGACACGAGCGTCAGCGTGAGCAGCACGAAGCCGGCCGCGATCAGACGGAACAGCAGCTTTTCGAGCGTCAGGAGCGGCGGCAGCGCGTCGAGCCAGCTCGTGAGCCAGCTGTTGCCGGTATGACGCGTCGCCATGCCGCGCATGCGCTGCAGACGGCGTTCCAGCATCAGCATGAGCACGGCGTGCAGCGCGGCGATCGCGAAGAGCCCGTATGCGATGTTCGCGATCAGGAAGTGCAGCTTGAACATCGGCGCGGCGGAATACGGCAGCACGCGCACGCCGCCGAAGATGAGCGGCAGCAGCGACGCGATGCACGTAAGGGGCAGCACCAGCAGCCGCAGGCCGTCGAGCGGGAAGAAAAAGCTCTCGATCCAGTAGATGCCCGCGCCGAGCCAGAACATCGCGGAGAGCGCGAACGCGAAGCCGAAGACCATCGCGTTCTGGGGAAAGATCGTGGTGTGCAGCAGAAGCCCGTGAACGAGCAACGCTATTAATAATAGAGCGCGGCCCATTGCGCCCATTGCGCCCATGCCCGGCGACGTTTTCGGCGCCGGCGCCATGCCCGAGGGCACGCCGGCCAGCGCCGGCTCCACGGCCGTGTGGCGATGCGCGCGCCAGCCCGCCACGGCAAGTCCGCCGTAGAGAAGCGCAGTGAGGGCATACAGTACAATATCCATGTTCGAAGTTTACACTAGGCCCTTGAATCGCGACGTTTTCTCCCTTGCGGCAACGCGGGGCGTCGAGCCGCTTCGCGCTGAAAAAGGGCCGCATTCTCTACCGTTCCCCCATGCTCGATAACCTCACTCAACGGATGGCGCGCGTCGTCAAGACGCTGCGCGGCGAGGCCCGGCTCACCGAGGCCAACACGCAGGAAATGCTCCGCGAGGTGCGGCTCGCGCTGCTCGAAGCGGACGTGGCACTGCCAGTCGTGCGCGAGTTCATCGCGAAGGTGAAGGAGAAGGCGCTCGGCGAAGAAGTCGTGTCGAGCCTCTCGCCGGGCCAGGCGCTCGTCGGCGTCGTCCAGAAGGAACTGACGGCGGTGATCGGCGGCGATTACGAAGGCAAGGCCGCCGAACTGAATCTCGCCGTCGCGCCGCCCGCAGTCATCCTGATGGCCGGCTTGCAGGGCGCGGGTAAAACGACCACGACCGGCAAGCTCGCCAAGCTTCTGCGCGAGAAGAGCAAGAAGAAGGTGCTCACCGTTTCCGTCGACGTCTACCGCCCCGCCGCTATCCGTCAGTTGCAGACGGTGACCGAGCAGGTCGGCGCGGACTTTTTCCCGTCGGAGCCGAATCAGAAACCTGCCGACATCGCGCGCGCGGCGATCGACTGGGCGAAGCGGCATTATCACGACGTCGTGATCGTCGATACGGCCGGTCGCCTCGGCATCGACGAAGCGATGATGAACGAGATCAGCGAGCTGCACGCGCTGCTCAAGCCCGCTGAAACGCTGTTCGTCGTCGATGCCATGCTGGGTCAGGACGCGGTCAATACCGCGAAGGCGTTCAACGACGCGCTGCCGCTCACCGGCGTCGTGCTCACCAAGCTCGACGGCGACTCGCGCGGCGGCGCGGCGCTCTCCGTGCGCCACGTCACCGGTAAGCCGATCAAGTTCGTCGGCGTCGCGGAAAAGCTCGACGGCCTCGAAGTCTTCCATCCGGATCGCATGGCGAACCGGATTCTCGGCATGGGCGACATTCTCGCGCTCGTCGAGGAAGCGCAGCGCGGCGTCGACCAGCAGGCCGCGCAGAAGCTCGCCGACAAGGTCAAGAAAGGCGGCGACTTCGACCTGAACGACTTCAAGGCGCAACTCTCGCAGATGAAGAAGATGGGCGGCCTTTCATCGCTCATGGACAAGCTGCCCGCGCAGTTCCAGCAAGCCGCGCAAGGCGCGGACATGAACAACGCGGAAAAGCAGATGCGCCGCATGGAAGGCATCATCAACTCGATGACGCGGCAGGAGCGCGCGAAGCCCGAGCTCATCAAGGCTGCCCGCAAGCGCCGCATCGCCGCGGGCGCGGGTGTGCACGTTCAGGAAGTGAACCGCATGCTCAATCAGTACGAGCAGATGCGCGGCATGATGAAGAAGTTGAAGGGCGGCAACCTGCAGAAGATGATGCGCGGCATGAAGGGCATGTTGCCCGGCATGCGCTGACACGCAGCACCTCGAACCCGCGTTTTCGCGCGTCGCCCGACGCGAAGCAAGCGCGGGTTTATCATATGGCGCACGCCGCCGTTTTTTTCCACACTAAGAAGTCAGCCTCTCCCCCGCTTTCCCTATGAATCGCGAAGAAGCTCTCCATATTTTCAGCCACTCCGAAGAAATCGTGACGGCTGACGAAGTCAATGCATCGATCGGCAAGATGGCCACGGCCATCAAGGCGGCGACGCAAGACGACTTCCCGCTCGTGCTTTCGGTCATGGGAGGCGCGGCCGTGTTCACCGGCATGCTGCTGCCGCATCTCGACTTCCCGCTCGAGTTCGATTACATCCACCTGACGCGCTATCGCAACGCAATCAAGGGCGGCAGCGAGATGCAGTGGCGGGTGGCGCCTGCGGAATCGGTAAAGGATCGCGTGGTGCTCGTGCTCGACGACATCCTCGACGAAGGCGAAACCATGGCCGCGATCCGCGACCGCATCATGGCGATGGGCGCGAAGACGTTTCTGTCGGCGGTGCTGTGCGAGAAGATCATCCCGAAGGCGAAGCCGCTGCGTCCGGATTTCTGCGGATTCGAGGTGCCGGATCGTTACGTGTTCGGCTGCGGGATGGATGCGAAGGGTTACTGGCGGAATTTGCCGACGATTCGGGCGCTGACGGAAGGCGCGTGAGCGTTTCCCGGCACTATGAAAAAAGCGGCCTCGGCCGCTTTTTTTACAGCTGATGCACGAATGTGCGTATCCCCGTCAGTATCATCTCGACGGAAATGGCCACAAGCACGAGCCCCATCAAACGCTCGAACGCTGTGACCGCGCGCTCGCCGAGCCAGTGCTGAATCTTTTCCGCGAGAATCAGCACGATCGCACAGACGATCATCGTCACCGACAGCGCGCCGATCCATTCGAGCATCTTGCCCGGCGCCTGCGAGGTCAGCAGCATCACCGTCGCCAGCGCGGACGGCCCGGCCAGCGCCGGAATCGCGAGCGGCACGATCAGCGGCTCGCCGCCGCGCGAATCGCCGCCCATCGGGCCATCGGGATGCGGAAAGATCATCCGTAGCGCGATGAGAAACAGCACGATCCCGCCGCCGATGCGCAAGGACAAGTCCGTGAGGTTCATCGCGCGCAGAAAGCGATCGCCCGCCAGCATGAAAATCAGCAGGATGACGAACGCGATCGCGACTTCGCGCAGGATCACGACGCGGCGCCGCTCTTTGGCGACGCCGCGCAGCGCGTTGATGAAGATCGGAATGTTGCCGAGCGGATCGGTGATCAGCAGCAGCAGGATCGTCGCCGACAGGAAGTTGTACTGCATTACTTCCCGAGCGCGGCTCGCACCTTGGCTGTTACGGCGCCGGCGGCTTCATCGACCGGCAGCAGCGTGGCTTCGGTATCGCGGCGGCCCTGATACTCCAGCTTGCCTTCCTTCAGCCCGCGATCGCCGATCACGATGCGATGCGGCACGCCGATCAGTTCCCAGTCCGCGAACATCACGCCCGGACGCTCGCCGCGATCGTCGAGGATCACGTCGATGCCCGCTTCCTGCAGCGTCGCGTACAGCTTGTCCGACTGCTCGCGCACGGCGTCGCTGCGGTCATAGCCCATCGGGCAGATCACGACTTCGAACGGCGCGATGGCTTCCGGCCAGATGATGCCGCGCTCGTCGAAGTTCTGTTCGATCGCCGCGCCCAGCACGCGCGTCACGCCGATGCCGTAGCAGCCCATCTGCATCGGCGCGGGCTTGCCGTTTTCGTCGAGGAAGGTCGCGCCCATCGAATCGGAGTACTTCGTGCCGAGCTGGAACACGTGGCCCACTTCGATGCCTCGGCAGATTTCGAGCGTCCCCTTGCCGTCCGGCGACGGATCGCCCGCGACGACATTGCGGATGTCCGCCACTTCCGGCTCGGGCAGATCGCGGCCCCAGTTCACGCCAGTCGTGTGGTAATCGACCTCGTTCGTGCCGACGACGAAATCGCTCATGTTCGCGACCGTGCGATCCGCGATCACGCGCACCGGCTTCTTCGTGCCGATCGGGCCGAGATAGCCCGGCGGCGTGCCGAACCATTCGATGATCTCGGCTTCCGTCGCGAAGCGATAGCCCGCGAGGCCCGGCAGCTTGCCGGTCTTGATGTCGTTGAGCGAATGATCACCGCGCAGCATCAGCAGCCAGATCGTGGGCTCTGCGCCTTCGTTGTCGGTTGCGAGAATGATCGACTTGATGGTCTTTTCAAGCGGAATGTTCAGAAGCTGCGCGACCGCCTCGCATTTCGCGGCGCCCGGCGTCGGCGTCTTCTTCAGTTCCTCGGTGGGCGCTGCGCGTTGCGCGATGAGCGGCAGCGCGTCCGCGGCCTCGACGTTCGCGGCGAAGTCCGAGTCCGGGCAATACGCGATGTCGTCCTCGCCGGTATCGGCAATGACGTGAAACTCGTGCGAGCCGCTGCCGCCGATCGAGCCGTTGTCCGCCGCGACCGCGCGGAACTCCAGCCCGATGCGCGTGAAGATGCGCACATAGGCGTCGTACATCTTGCGATACGACTCGGCGAGGCCGTCGAGGTCCTTATCGAAGGAATAGGCGTCCTTCATGATGAACTCGCGGCCGCGCATCACGCCGAAGCGCGGACGGATCTCGTCGCGGAACTTCGTTTGAATCTGATAGAAGTTCACCGGCAACTGGCGATAGCTCTTGATGTCGCGGCGCGCGATGTCGGTGACGACTTCCTCGTGCGTCGGGCCCATCACGAAGTCGCGCTCGTGGCGATCCTTGAAGCGCAGCAGTTCAGGGCCGTACTGCTCCCAGCGGCCCGACTCCTGCCACAGTTCGGCGGGCTGCACGGCGGGCATCAGCAGTTCGAGCGCGCCCGCGCGGTTCATCTCTTCGCGCACGATGGCTTCGACCTTGCGCACCGAGCGCAGGCCGATCGGCATGTAGTCGTAGATGCCGCCCGCGACACGGCGGATCATGCCGGCGCGCATCATCAGCTTGTGGCTGACGATCTCGGCGTCGGCGGGAGCTTCTTTCAGGGTGCCGATGAAGAAACGGGATGCTTTCATTCAAATTTTCCAAATGCGGCGCGCGCTTCGGAGCCGTTGCGGCGCCGGAGCAGGCGAAACGAGGGTGAACGACGGAAACGGTCTACGGCTTTGCAAGGAAGAAGATTTTGCCGTCTTCCGCGTGGCCTGGCAAAGCGCCTTGCACCCTGCTCGGGAAACGTGCCCCGAATTCGGGTTCGTGCCGGTGCGCGGGGTCCGTTAACTGTTTATAATCAAAGCAATTTTAAAGGATTTGAAGGTGGCTGTATGCTGGATCGTGAAGGCTTTCGCCCGAACGTCGGCATCATCCTCTTGAACGCGCGCAACGAAGTGTTTTGGGGCAAGCGGCTGCGTGAACATTCCTGGCAGTTTCCGCAAGGGGGCATCAAATACGGTGAGACCCCTGTGCAAGCGATGTATCGGGAGTTACACGAAGAAACCGGTCTGCTTCCGGAGCATGTGAAAGTTGTCGGTCGCACGCGCGACTGGCTGCGTTATGAGGTGCCGGACAAGTTCATCAAGCGCGAGGTGCGCGGACATTATCGCGGTCAGAAACAGATCTGGTTTCTGCTGCGCATGGTGGGACGCGATTGTGACATCTGCCTGCGTGCGACGGACCATCCGGAATTCGATGCCTGGCGCTGGAACGAGTATTGGGTACCGCTGGACGCGGTCATCGAGTTCAAGCGCGACGTTTATCAAATGGCTCTTACCGAGCTCTCCCGCTTCCTGCGGCGCACCAACTCCCGCGGCGAACGCGGCGAGCGAGCCGCGCATCATGGACCGCGCTATCCACGCGTGCTCCAGACGATGACGATCGAAGCACCTGCCGTTACTGCCTCCGGCGCGGCAGTTCAGGCAGAATGCACGGTCGAAGAAGTGCATGTGATCGTGCAGCGCTCATCCTACGACTGAGCGCTGGCGTTCTCGGCACGTTTTGACTCTCAGCACGACTTCGATCGATGGCACGGCGAACTTCTCGCCGTGCCATCTCGTCTTGTTCCGCGTCGCGTCCCGCGCGCATGTTTTTCGGGAAGACCCAATTGAAAGTGAATGCCTCACTCGCGGTAATCGCGGCATCCGCGACAGCGCTCGCCGTGCTCGCCGGCTGCTCCAGCAACAAAGGCCCGTCCCCCCAGGACGACGGCGTCTTCACGTATCTGCTCGACCGCAAGACGACCTGGACCGAGGATAAGATCGACACGATGCCGCCTCTGCCGCAAGCGTCGAATCTGATCGCGTTCAACGTCTCGCAGAACACGCCGCTCACGTTTTCCGTCGACAAGACGACGCTCACGGTTGGCCAGGATGGCGTCGTGCGTTATGTGATCGTTGCGACGAGTCCGGCGGGCGCGCGCAACGTCAACTACGAAGGCATTCGTTGCGACACCTACGAATGGCGCCGCTACGCGAGCATCAACGACGATCAGAACGGCTGGGATCAGGGTTCCGCGTTCGAGTTCAAGCGCATCGAGAACGGCGAACTGAACGCGTATCAGGCGGCGCTCTATCAGGATTATTTCTGCGCGAACAAGCTGCCGGTCGGCACGGCGAAGCAGATCGTCAACAACATGCAGTACAAGCGCACGCAAACCTCGATCAATCTGCGCTGATTTCACGGCACGCCAAAGTACAAAAGCCCGCTGGATCAGCGGGCTTTTTCGTATCAGACGAGCACGAGATTGTCGCGATGGATCAGTTCGGGCTCCAGCATGTAGCCGAGCACCGTTTCGATCTCGCCGCTCGGCCGGCGATGAATGAGCCGCGCCTCCGAGCTGCTGTAATTCGTGATGCCGCGCGCGACCTCCCGCCCCTGATCGTTGACGCAGGCGATCACTTCGCCGCGATCGAACGCGCCCTTCACGTCGATCACGCCGATGGGCAACAGGCTCTTGCCGTCGGCGGTGAGCTTCTGCACCGCACCGTCGTCGATCACGACGTGCCCGCGCACCTGCAGGTGATCCGCCATCCACTGCTTGCGCGCCGCAATGCGCGCCGTGCGCGCGATGAGCTGTGTGCCGATCATCTCGCCCGATGCGAGACGCGTGAGCACATCGGCTTCACGGCCGCTCGCGATCACCGTGTTCGCACCGCTGTGCGCCGCGCGCTTCGCCGCGAGAATCTTGGTCAGCATGCCGCCACGCCCCAAGCTCGAACCCGCGCCGCCCGCCATTTGTTCGAGTTCGGGTGTGCCGGCGTCGGCCTGCTCGACGAGCGTCGCGTTCGGATCCTTGCGCGGATCGGCGGTGAAGAGACCACGCTGATCGGTGAGGATGACGAGCGCATCGCCTTCGATCAGATTCGCGACGAGCGCGCCGAGCGTGTCGTTGTCGCCGAACTTGATCTCGTCGGTGATAACGGTGTCGTTCTCGTTGATGATCGGCACCGCGCCCAGACGCAGCAGCGTGAGCAACGTCGAGCGCGCGTTCAGATAGCGTTCGCGATCCGCGAGGTCCGCGTGCGTGAGCAGAATCTGCGCGGTGCGGATGCCGTGCGCGCCGAAGCTGCTTTCGTAGACCTGCGCGAGGCCCATCTGCCCGACGGCGGCCGCGGCCTGTAGTTCATCGATTTCACGCGGCCGCTTGGTCCAGCCGAGCCGGTGAATGCCTTCCGCGATCGCGCCCGAACTCACGAGCACGACTTCCTTGCCCTGCCCGCGCAGTGCCGCGATCTGCGACGCCCAGCGAGAGATTGCCGCATGGTCGAGTCCGCGCCCGTCGTTGGTGACGAGGCTGGACCCTACTTTCACTACGATTCGCTTCGCAGCGGCGATGACCGAACGCATCGTGCGCTTTCTCCTCGTGGTTGTTATTCCTTGGCTGCGTCGTCGCGGAAACGCACGTCGGCGGCGAGATCTTCCGCTTCCGCCGCGCGCGATGCGTCCGAATGCTGCGAGATGTAGTCGTAGATCGCGTACGTGAGCGCTTCACAGCCCTGACCCGTCAGCGCCGAAATCTCGTAGACCGGACCGTCCCACTCGAAGCGCTCGACGAAATCGGCGATGCGCGCTTCGCGCTCGTCTTCCGGCACCATGTCGAGCTTGTTCAGCACGAGCCAGCGCGGCTTCTCGAAGAGCGTCTCGTCGTACTTGCGCAGTTCGTTGACGATGGCTTTCGCTTCGGCGACCGGATCGACGTTTTCATCGAACGGCGCCATGTCGACGAGATGCAGCAGCACGCCGGTGCGCTGCAAGTGACGCAGGAAGCGATGCCCGAGGCCCGCGCCTTCCGCCGCGCCTTCGATCAGACCGGGAATGTCCGCGATCACGAAGCTCTTGCTCGGCCCGACACGCACCACGCCGAGATTCGGCGCGAGCGTCGTGAACGGATAATCCGCGATCTTCGGCCGCGCGTTCGACACCGACGAGATGAACGTGGATTTGCCCGCGTTCGGCATGCCGAGCAGACCGACGTCGGCGAGCACTTTCAGTTCGAGCTTGAGCATGCGGCGCTCGCCCGGCTTGCCGTCGGTTTTCTGACGCGGCGCGCGGTTCGTGCTCGACTTGAAATGCAGGTTGCCGAGGCCGCCCGCGCCGCCCTGCGCGATGAGCACTTGCTGATTGTGCTCGGTCAGGTCGGCGATGATCTCGCCCGTTTCCTGATCCGAAATGATCGTCCCGACCGGCATGCGCAGCGTAATGTCGTCGCCGCCCTTGCCGTAGCAATCCGAGCCGCGGCCGTTTTCACCATTGCGCGCCTGATGCTTCTTGGAGAACCGGTAGTCGATCAGCGTGTTGATATTGCGATCGCCGACCGCGTAGACGCTGCCGCCGCGGCCGCCGTCGCCGCCGTCCGGCCCGCCGAACGGGACGAACTTTTCGCGGCGCATCGACGCGCTGCCATCTCCTCCGTCGCCGGCGATGACTTCAATCTTCGCTTCGTCAATGAACTTCATGCGTTGCTCCGTCCCGTGTATTGCAGCTATTTTGCCGTGACCCGGCGTTGCCGGTCACCGATATCCTTGAATTCACCGGATGCGCCAGATTCGTGCGCATCAAATGAAAAAGGCCCCGCGAACTTCGCGGGGCCTTTTTTCGGTCCTGAAGCCCGTGCGTAAAATTTACGCTGCCGGGACGACGACGACCGTGTGCTTCTTCGCAGCGCCCTTGGTCACGAACTTGACGTGGCCGTCGGCGAGCGCGAACAGCGTGTGATCCTTGCCGATGCCGACATTCTCACCCGGATGCATGCGCGTGCCGCGCTGGCGAACGATGATGCCGCCTGCGTTGATTGCCTGGCCGCCGTACACCTTCACGCCGAGGCGTTTCGACTCGGAGTCGCGGCCGTTGCGGGAAGACCCGCCTGCTTTTTTGTGTGCCATTTGATTAGCTCCTTAACCGATATCTGTGCGGAAACGATCGCGCCTTAGGCGTTGATCGCGTCGATGCGCAGTTCGGTGTAGTTCTGGCGATGGCCAGCGTGCTTTTGGTAGTGCTTCCGGCGACGCATCTTGAAGATGGTCACTTTCTTGTGACGACCTTGCGACACGACGGTAGCCTTGACGGAAGCCCCACCCACCAGCGGCGTACCGAACTTAATCGATTCGCCTTCGCCTACTGCGAGAACCTGGTCGAGCGTGATTTCAGCGTCAATGTCTGCCGGTATCTGTTCTACTTTCAATTTTTCGCCAACGGCAACCTTATACTGCTTGCCGCCGGTTTTTATGACCGCGTACATTGAGAACCTCACTCAAAATTCTTTTTCCCCGCACCACGCGGGAAAACACGAGATTATACATAGGGTTACGCTCGACGTCAAAGCGCCGTGACGTTTGCCGCGCGTGAGCGGCGCAACGCGCGATCCGGCTCCCAACCTCGGCGAAAACGAAGCGAATCGCGCCCGAATTTCGCCGAGGCCGCGCGAATCGACACACCCGAACCCCGTCGTCTGTCGGATTCGCCTTATAATCCGCCGGATTACCTTAACTGCCGATCATGTCGTCCACCGCCACTTCCTCCCCAAACGCCGCCGCGCTGCTCGCCCCGATCGCCGAGGACATGCAGCACGTCAATCGTGTCATCCGGCAGCGCCTGGCATCAGAAGTGATGCTGATCAACCAGATTTCGGAGTACATCATCGGCGCGGGCGGCAAGCGGCTGCGTCCGGCGCTGCTGCTCCTGGTCTCCGGCGCGCTCGGCGACACGACCGGACATCGTCACGAACTGGCGGCCGTGGTGGAGTTCATCCACACGGCAACCCTGCTGCATGACGACGTCGTCGACGAATCCGATCTCCGGCGCGGCCGCAAGACGGCGAACGCGCTCTTCGGCAACGCGGCGAGCGTGCTGGTCGGCGACTTCCTGTACTCGCGCTCGTTCGAGATGATGGTGAGTGTCGGCAAGATGCGCGTGATGGAAATTCTCTCCGTCGCGACCAACGTCATCTCCGAGGGCGAAGTCCTGCAGTTGCTCAACATGCACGACCCGGATGTCGATCAGGCTCGGTACATGCAGGTGATCCGCTACAAGACGGCGAAGCTGTTTGAAGCGGCGGCGCAGCTCGGCGCGGTGCTCTCGGGCGCGGATGCGCGCACCGAAGCGGCGGCGGCGGAGTTCGGCCGGCGCATCGGCACGGCGTTCCAGATCATGGACGACTGGCTCGACTACACCGGCACGCCGGAATCGATGGGCAAGAACGCCGGCGACGACCTGCGCGAAGGCAAGCCCACCTTGCCGCTCATCTATCTGATGGAGCACGGCACGCCCGAACAGGCGGCGCTCGCGCGCGAGGCGATCGAGCAAGGCGGCACGGATCGTTTCGAGACGATCTTCGACGCGATCACCACATCCGGCGCGCTCGATCACACGCTGGAATGCGCGCGGAAAGAAGCTCAGGCAGCGGCGAATGCGATTTCTTCATTTCCCTCTTCCATCTACAAAGAGAGCCTGCTAGAATTATGTTCTTACTCGACGTCGAGACAGTCTTAAACGAGACTGAAACAGCGTAAGAGTCCAAGTTGGTCGAATTCGGGGTGTAGCTTAGCCTGGTAGAGCGCTACGTTCGGGACGTAGAGGCCGGAGGTTCGAATCCTCTCACCCCGACCAGAATTGAAAAAACCCGCATGGTCCGCCATGCGGGTTTTTTGTTTCCGGCGCACGATTCCGCGTACGCTGCCCGAACGGCCAGCGGGCGGGCTTGCCTGCCCGTCTGCTATATTGCCTCCCATCTCCGCCCCTACTCGATCACCGCGTGGACAACCTTCCCTTATGGGCGCAAATTTGCGCCATTTTTCTGCTTCTCATTCTTTCCGGCTTCTTCTCGATTTCCGAAACGTCGATGATGGCGCTCAATCGCCATCGCTTGAAATATCTGGCGGGCCAGGGGTCGTTACGCGCCCGTACGACGCAAGGGCTGCTTGCAAAAACCGACCAGCTTCTTTCCGTGATCCTGATCGGCAACAACCTGATCAACACGATCATTCCGGTGCTCACGACATCGATCGCGCTGCGCACTTTCGGCCATAACAACCTCGTCCTGTCGGTCACTACGGGCGTCATCGCGTTTCTGATCATCGTGTTCGCCGAGATCGCGCCGAAGATCGTCGGCGCGACCTATCCCGAGAAAGTGGCGCTGCCCGCGAGTCTCGTGCTCTCACCGCTCATGCGTATCGCGCGGCCGCTGATCTGGTTCGTGAATCTGTTCGCCAACGCGATCCTCGCCGCGCTGCACATCAACACGAAAAACAAGCGCGATCAGCGCATTTCGCCGGAAGAACTGCGCACGATCGTGCTCGAAACCGGCAGCTTCATGCCGACCAAACACCGCAGCATCCTGCTCAATCTGTTCGATCTGGAAAACATCACTGTCGACGACGTGATGATTCCGCGCCGGCGCATCGAAGCGCTCGACTTCGAGGCGCCGTTCGAGCAGATCCTGCATCAGCTCGAGACGTGCTATCACAACAAGCTCGTCGTCTTTCAGGGCGATATCGATCGCGTGCTTGGCATCCTGCATGTGCGCAAGACGCTTTCGGCGCTGCATAACCAGGAGCTCGAGCGCGAAACGCTGCGCGAACTGCTCACCGAACCGTATTTCGTGCCGGCCGGCACGCCGGTCTTCCAGCAACTGCAGTTCTTCCAGGAAAGCGGCCACCGCATCGCGATCGTGGTCGATGAGTACGGTGAGTTGCAGGGGCTCGTGACGCCCGAAGACATCATCGAGGAGCTGATCGGCGAGTTCACGACGACGATTCCGCGCGGCGCCGGCTCGCGTGGCGGCTGGGACGAGAACGGCGAATGCATCGTCGCGGGCAGCATGCCGCTGCGCGAACTGAACCGCTGGCTGCATCTGACGCTGCCGACGGACGGCCCGAAGACGCTCAACGGCCTGATTCTCGAAACGCTCGAAGAAATTCCGGACGGCGACGTGTCGATGCGCATCGCGGACGTGACCGTCGAAGTCATGCGCAGCGACGATCAGGCGATCCGCACCGTCAAGATTTTCCGGCCGCTCGCCCCCACGAAACGCGCGCTGCGTTAGCCATTCGGCCGACTGGGCATCGGCGGTCGCCAGCGGGATGATCGGATCATCTCGACTCCGACTGCACGACGCCCATGATCTCTCCTTCCCGCGACGCTTTCGACGCTTTCGCGCGCCCGGCCCGCGCGGCCGACGCCGCCCGCGAATCCGCAGCCGATCACGAAACGCCCGCCGTCTCGCTGCTCACCGATACCTTGCGCGAAGCCGCCGAGCGCGGCGCATCCGATATCCACATCGAGCCATCGGAGCACGACTGGCGCATCCGGCTGCGCGTCGATGGCGCGCTGCATGTGTTGAAGCGCCCGCCGCCGCATCTGCGCGATGCGCTCGTCACACGCATCAAGGTGCTGGCGCGCATGGACATCGCCGAGCGGCGCGTGCCGCAGGACGGCCGGCTGCGTCTGAATCTGCCGGGCGGACGAAGCGGCGACTATCGCGTCAACTCGCTGCCGACGCTATTCGGCGAAAAGCTCGTGCTACGACGGCTCGACGCGCTGCCGCCGGATCTGTCGCTCGCGGCGCTCGGCCTCGACGACGCGCAGAGCCGCGCGGTCGAATCGACCATTCGCGCGCCGCACGGCCTCGTCCTCGTGACCGGCCCGACCGGCAGCGGCAAGACCTTGTCGCTCTACTGCCTTCTTCAGATGCTCAACGCGGAAGCGCGCAACGTGTGCTCCGTCGAGGATCCCGTCGAGATTCAGCTCGCGGGCATCAATCAGGTGAGCGTGCGCGAGAAGGCCGGACTGACCTTCGCCGTGGCGCTGCGCGCGTTCATGCGCCAGGATCCGGACGTCATCATGGTCGGCGAGATTCGCGACGCGGAAACCGCGGACGTAGCGGTGAAAGCCGCGCAGACGGGACATCTCGTGCTCTCGACATTGCACACGAACGATGCGCCGGCCGCGATCGCGCGCCTCATCGATATCGGCGTGGCGCCTTATAACCTCGCGTCCGCACTCAGGCTCGTCACCGCGCAACGGCTCGTGCGCAAGCTGTGCGAGTTCTGCCGCGCGCCATCGGCGTTGCCGCTCGCGGACGGGTTTCATCCGTTCGAGGCGCGCGGCTGTCCGGCGTGCCATGGCATCGGCTATCGCGGGCGCGTCGGCGTGCATCAGGTGATGCCGGTCTCGGATGACATACGCGAGCTGATCGTCTCACGCGCGGCAACTCATGCGATCTCGCGCGCGGCGCAGGCGCAAGGCATGCCCGCGCTGCGCGACGCAGCCCTCGCCCGCGTGCGTGAGGGCCTGACGAGCGTCGCCGAAATGGCCGAAGCGACGGAGATTCAGTGATGAGCACCGCGCTCGAAATGCGCTTCGCGTGGCGCGGCATGGACACCGAAGGCCGACGGAAGCAGGGAAAGATTATCGCCACCGATGCGCTGTCCGCCCGTCATTCGCTGCGGCGTGAAGGCGTGATCGTCACAGCACTCGAAACGCTCGGCGCCGCGCCGCCGCCCAAGGCAAAGGCCGCAGAGGTCACGCTTTTCACGCGCCAGCTTGCCGGCCTGCTGCGCGCGGGCCTGCCGCTCGCGGGCGCGCTCGAATTGCTGGGCGGCAGCGCGTCGGGCGGCGGACTGCCGCGCATCGTGCGCGCGCTGGCCCGCGACATCACGCGCGGCGTGCCGTTTTCGGCGGCACTCGCGGCGCATCCCGCGGCGTTCGGCGCGTTGTACTGTCAGTTGGTATCGGTCGGCGAAGTGGCGGGCGCGCTGCCGGCCGTGCTCGCCCGGCTCGCCGACGATCGCGAACGCGCCGCATCGCAACGCGCCAGACTGCGCGCCGCCCTCACCTATCCGGTCATGGTGCTGCTGCTTTCACTCGCGATCACCGCAGGTTTGCTGATCGGCGTCGTGCCGACCTTCAAGACGATCTTCGATGGCTTCGGCGCCGCGCTGCCCGCGCCGACGCGCTTCGTACTCGCGCTTTCGGATGCGGTCGCCCATGCCGGCGTGCCGTTCGTCATTGCGTGCTCTTGTGCGGCGATCGTCATGTCGAACTGGATGAAGCGTTCGCCCGATGCGCGCGAAACCGCCGATCGCGCGGCGCTGCGGCTGCCGCTCGCGGGAAAATTGCTGCGCTCCCTCGCCGTCGCGCGATGGAGCCGCGCGCTCGGCACGCTGCTCTCGGCGGGCACGCCGCTCTCGGATGCCTTCGACTCGCTCACGCATGCGACCGGCAATCGCGTATTCGACCTCGCCACGGTCGATATCGCCGCACGCCTGCGCAACGGCGAGCGTCTCGCGGTCGCCATGCGCGCTGCAGGGTGCTTTCCGCCAGACGTCGTGCAGCCGATCGCCGTCGCCGAGGAATCCGGTTCGCTCGACGCCATGCTCCTCGATCTCGCCACGCTGGCGGACCGGCAGGTTGCCGAGCGCATCGGTACGTTCGCGAGTCTCTGCGAGCCGATCGTCATCACGGTGCTGGGCGCGCTCGTGGGCGGTCTCGTCATCGCGATGTATCTTCCTGTCATTCAGCTCGGCAACGTGGTGTAGCATCGCGGGCCAAAGCAACCGTTCGTCCATCATGCAGCCTTCGTTCGATCCGTCCGCCGCGCACTTCGCGAGCCACTATCTGGCGGGATTCGCCGTGCTTCCCGTGGCCGCGCAGTACGGCTTCGCCGTCGTGTTCGGCCTCGTGATCGGCAGTTTTCTCACCGTTGTCGTGCATCGGCTGCCGGTCATGCTCGAGCGCGCGTGGCGCGCGGAAGTCGACGCTGCCATGCCCGATGCGCCCGATTCCGCCAAACGCGCCGCCGCCGATCCGTACCCCGAACGCTTCAATCTCGCCGTGCCGCGCAGCGCGTGCCCGCATTGCAAGCATGTGCTGCGCGCGTGGGAAAATATTCCCGTCATCAGCTATCTGGCGTTGCGCGGTCGATGTTCGGCGTGCGGCGCGCGCGTGAGCCCGCGCTATCCGCTGATCGAACTCGCGAGCGGCGCGCTCGCGGCGCTCTCGCTCTACGCCTATGGTCCAGGCTGGCCTGCGCTGGCCGCGTTCGGACTGTGCGCGACCTTGCTGACGGCCGGTCTCATCGACTACGACACGCGCTATCTTCCCGATGTATTGACGCTGCCCCTGCTATGGGCGGGCCTAATCGTCAATTTCGGCGAAGGCGGATTCGCGACGCTGCACGACGCCGTAACAGGCGCGATCGCCGGTTATCTCTTCCTGTGGTGCGTGTACTGGCTCTTCAAGCTCGTGCGCGGCGTGGAAGGCATGGGCTACGGCGACTTCAAGCTGCTCGCCGCGATCGGCGCGTGGCTCGGCTGGTCCGCGCTCGCGCAAGTGATCCTGATTGCGGCCGTCGCGGGCGCGGCGTTCGGCATCGTCGCGACGTGGCGCAAGCGTATGCGTTTCGAGGAGCCCTTGCCGTTCGGGCCGTTTCTCGCGGCGGGCGGGGCGATCACGCTTTTCGTCGGCACGCCGCTCTACGCCTTGTTAGGCTGATCGAAGGGAGCAACGGATGTTCAGCATTGGTCTCACAGGCGGCATCGGCAGCGGCAAGAGCACGGTCGCGGATCTGTTCGCGGCGCGCGGCGTGCCGCTGATCGACACCGACCTGATCGCGCACCAGATCACCGCGCCGGGCGGCGTCGCGATGCCGCTCATCGCAAGCGAATTCGGCGACGATTTCATCGCCGAAAATGGCTCGCTCGACCGCGCGAAAATGCGCACGCTCGTTTTCGCCGACGACTCCGCGAGAGCGCGCCTCGAACATATCGTGCATCCGCTGATTCGCGCCGAGACCGAGCGTCAAAGGCTTGGGGCGCCGGGCGCGTATCACATCGTCGTCGTGCCGCTTCTGGTGGAGTCGGGCGAATGGGCGGCGCGCGTGTCGCGCGTGCTCGTCGTGGATTGCCCCGTCGAGACGCAGATTGCGCGCGTCATGCGGCGCAATGGCTTCACGCGCGAACAGGTGCTCGCGATCATCGCCAGGCAGGCGTCCCGCGAAGCGCGGCTCGCCGCTGCCGACGATATCGTCATCAACGACGAAACCGCCACGCTCGACGCGCTCGCGCACCAGGTCGACGCGTTGCACGCACGTTATTTGTCGCTGGCCTCCGCATGAAGCAACGTGATCGCCTGAGTTAGCGAAATTGTCTAAAAGTTCCCGGATTTGCGCCGAAACAGGCAGTCTGACGCGCGAATATGCCCCGATTTGCTAGGGTGAGGATGCGGCATTAGAATGTGCTCACTTCCGCTCATGGAAGCAACCGACCCACGCCGAGGCGAGCGCGCTTGATCCTTTACGAGTATCCCTTCAACGAGCGAATCCGAACGCTGCTGCGCCTCGAAGACCTGTTCGAGCGCTTCACGTTCTTTCTGACTCAGGAAGATGCACGCGAGCACCACGTCGCGCTCACGACGCTCTTTGAGATCGCCGAAGTCGCTGGCCGCACGGATCTCAAGGCCGACCTCATGAAGGAACTGGAGCGGCAGCGGCAGACGCTCGCGCCGTTCCGCGGCAATCCGGGTATCGAACAGGAAGCGCTCGAAGCCGTGCTCGGCGAAATCGAGCAGACACTCGGCGGTCTCACCGACATGCACGGCAAGACCGGTCAGCATCTCGCCGACAACGAATGGCTCGCGAGCATCCGCAGCCGCACGATCATCCCCGGCGGAACATGCAAGTTCGATCTGCCGTCGTATTACGCCTGGCAGCAGTTGCCGGTGGAAGAGCGGCGCCAGGACATCGCGAAGTGGGTCATGCCGATGCTCGCGTTGCGCGACGCGGCAGCCATCGTGTTGCGGCTCGCGCGTGAGTCGGGTCAGGCATCGAAAGTGATGGCGATGCAGGGCAGCTATCAGCAGATGTTGTCCGGCCGCACCTATCAACTGATGCAGGTGCGCGTTTCGCCGGACACGCGCGTAATTCCTGAAGCGAGCGCGAACAAGTACATGCTGTGGGTGCGCTTCACGGTGCAGGACGGCGATCTGAAACCGCGCGCCGTCGACGTGGACGTCCCCTTTCATCTGACGCTTTGCAGCCTTTGAATCGGGAACGGTTCGGCCTCATATGGTCAAATACCGTTCATAGCAGCCCAATTCGCAACCGTCATGACCACTGTCGTCAAATGCCCGACCTGCGGCAAGAATGTCCGCTGGGTCCCGGAAAACCGTTTTCGCCCATTCTGTTCCGAGCGCTGCAAGCAGATTGATCTCGGCGCGTGGGCGACCGAGAAATACAAGATCGCGGGTAACTCACAGGAAACGCCGCCGGACGAAGACAAGCACGGCGGCCTGAACTGAGCGTTATTCGCGCTCTTCCTCTTCGAGCCATTCGAGAATCGGAATGGCCGCAGGCAGAAGCGGCGCGACGTCGACAGGAAGCGTCTGCCAGGCGATCGCCTGACCTTCGCGCCCGAGCGGCGTGCCCTTCCAGTCCGTCACCTTGCAGAAAAAAAGACGCACGTACGCGTGCGGATAGTCGTGCTCGAGCGTGCGCCAGAGCTGGCACGCGGTGACGTCGATGCCCAGTTCCTCGTGCAATTCGCGCCCGAGCGCCGCCTCGATGCTCTCGCCCGGTTCGAGCTTGCCGCCGGGAAACTCCCAGTAACCTTCGTACGGTTTGCCCACGGGCCGCTGCGCAAGCAGATAGCGTCCGTCGTGCTGCACCATCACGCCGACGGCCACTTCGGTCACCTTGCGGCCATCGGGGGCGATATCGGTCTGCGAGTCGGCGTTCGCGTCGATCATTGCCTGCGTCCCGATCGGTCGCGCGCGAACTGCCATGCGACGCGCCCCGAGCGCGATCCGCGTTCGAGCGCCCACACGAGTGCATCGCCGCGCGCGCTTTCGACTTCCGCGTCATCGCAACCGAAGTGCTTCAGCCAGTGCCCGACGATCGACAGATAATCGTCCTGCTTGAACGGATAGAAGCTGACCCACAACCCGAAGCGCTCGGACAACGAGATCTTTTCCTCGACCACTTCGCCAGGATGAATCTCGCCATCGGACGTGTGTTTGTACGTCTCGTTGTCGCTCATGTATTCGGGCAACAGATGGCGCCGGTTCGACGTCGCGTAGATCACCACGTTGTCCGATTGCGCCGCGACCGAACCGTCGAGCGCGACTTTCAGCGCCTTGTAGCCCGACTCGCCTTCCTCGAAGGAAAGGTCGTCGCAGAACACGATGAAGCGCTCGGGCCGCATCGAGATCAGATCGACGATATCGCCGAGATCGTGCAGATCGTCCTTGTCGACTTCGATGAGACGCAGGCCATCCTTCGAATAAGCGTTCAGGCACGCCTTGATCAGCGACGACTTGCCCGTGCCGCGCGCGCCCGTCAACAGCACGTTGTTCGCGGGCAGCTTGTTCACGAACTGCTGCGTGTTCTGCTGTATCAGGCTTTTCTGACGATCGATGTTCTGAAGGTCGTCGAGCGTGATTGGCGAGATCGCCGGCACGGGTTGCAGGAAACCGCGTCCCTGACGCTTGCGCCAGCGAAACGCCACCGCGGATGCCCAGTCGATATCGGGCGCCGCCGGCGGCAACATGCCTTCGATGCGCGCCAGCACCGCCTCGGCGCGCGTGAGAAATTGTTCGAGCTTGTCCATGTTCGTATCGGTGCGCGCCGCTTTTTACGAGCGATAGTCGGCGTTGATGCTCACGTAGTCGTGCGAGAGGTCGCAGGTCCAGATCGTCGCGTTCGCGTTGCCGCGTCCGAGCAGCACGCGAATCGCGATTTCGCTCTTTTTCATCACACGCTGGCCGTCTTCTTCCTTGTACTCGGGATTGCGGCCGCCCGCTTTCGCGACGAGCACGTCATCGAGATAAAGATCGATCTTGCCGACGTCGAGATCCGTCACGCCCGCATAGCCAATCGCCGCGAGAATGCGGCCGAGGTTCGGATCGGAGGCGTAGAAGGCGGTCTTCACGAGCGGCGAATGGCCGATCGCGTACGCGATCTGTCGGCATTCCGCCGCGTCCTTGCCACCTTCAACCGTGATCGTCATGAACTTGGTCGCGCCTTCGCCGTCGCGCACGATGAGCTGCGCGAGTTCCTGCGCCACTTCGGTCACCGCGTCGCGCAGTGCGGCGTACGCGGGCGAATCCGTCGACGTGATCGCGGGCAGGCTCGACTTGCCCGACGCGATCAGGATGAATGAATCGTTGGTCGACGTATCGCCGTCGATCGTGATGCAGTTGAACGAGCGATCCGCGACGTGCTTCACGAGCTGATCCAGCACCGGCTGCGCGACGGTGGCATCGAAAGCGAGGAAACCGAGCATCGTCGCCATGTTCGGCCTGATCATGCCCGCGCCCTTGCTGATGCCCGACAGCGTGACGACGTGTCCGTCGATCGTCACCTGACGCGACGCCGCCTTCGGTAGCGTGTCGGTCGTCATGATGGCTTGCGCCGCGTCGAACCAGTGCGCGGCTTTCTGATTCGCGAGCGCGGCGGGCAGGCCGGCCTTCAGGCGATCGACCGGCAGCGGCTCGAGAATCACGCCGGTCGAGAACGGCAGAATCTGTTGCGCATCGAGCCCTTCGAGGCGCGCGAGTTCCGCGCACGTCTCGCGCGCGTGCGCCATGCCCGGCTCGCCCGTGCCGGCGTTCGCGTTGCCGGTGTTCACGACGAGCGCGCGAATGCCTTTGCCGCCCTTGCCGGCCGCCGCGAGATGCTCGCGGCACACGGTGACGGGCGCGGCGCAGAAACGATTCTGCGTGAACACGCCCGTGACGCTCGCACCTTCATCGACGCGAATGACGAGCACGTCCTTGCGATTGGGCTTGCGGATATTCGCCTCGGCCCAGCCTAGCGTGACGCCGGCGACGGGATGAAGCGCTGCGGGATCGATCGAGGGGAAATTGACGGCCATGTTCGCGTCTCGCTGAAGGTGGCGAGTGCCGGTTTATCGGACCGGCACGCGTTGAAAGACTGACGCCGTTCCGCTCTTCGAGACCGGCGCCGTGAAAGGTTGAGACCTGCAAAGACAAACGACGCATCGCTGCGTCGCCTGGTTTCCGGTCAGCAGCCGATTAAGCCAGCTTGCCGTGACAGTTTTTGTACTTCTTGCCGCTGCCGCACGGGCACGGATCGTTGCGGCCGACCTTCGGCACCTCGTCCGACGGACGCGTCGCGACGCTGATGTCGTCGCCGGCGGCCATCGCCTGGCTGACCATCTGCGCGGTGGCGCTCGCCGCGGCTGCCGCGGGCGTCGGCTCGGCGGCCGGCGCGTTAAAGTCCGCGTGCGTGAACGACACGTTCTCGAGATGGCTGCCCTTCTCTTCGTACTGCTCGGCGGCCTCTTCGAGCTGTTCCGGCGACTGGATCTGCACGTTCATCACGACACGCGTGACTTCCTGCTTCACGGCATCGAGCATGGCGGCGAAGAGTTCGAACGCCTCGCGCTTGTACTCCTGCTTCGGATTCTTCTGCGCATAGCCGCGCAGGTGGATGCCCTGACGCAAGTGATCGAGCGCGGCGAGATGCTCGCGCCAACGGCTGTCGAGCGTCTGCAGCATAATCGAGCGTTCGAACGCGCTGAACGATTCGCGGCCCACGAGCGCGACCTTCGCTTCGTACGCTTCGTCGGCGGCGGCGAGCACGGCTTCGCAAATCTCTTCGGCGTCGATCGAATTCGACTCGTTGATCATCTCCTGCACGGCGAGATCGAGCGACCAGTCGTTGCGCAGCACTTCTTCCAGTTCCGGCGCTTCCCACTGCTCTTCGATGCTGCCTGCCGGCACGAACGTGCGCACTACGTCGCCGATCACGCTCTGGCGCATCGCGGCGATGGTTTCCTGCACGTCGTTCGCTTCGAGCAGTTCGTTGCGCTGCTGGTAGATGACCTTGCGCTGATCGTTGGAAACGTCGTCGTATTCGAGTAGCTGCTTGCGGATATCGAAGTTGCGCGCTTCGACCTTGCGCTGCGCGCCTTCGATGGAGCGCGTGACCATACCTGCTTCGATCGGCTCGCCTTCCGGCATCTTCAGGCGATCCATGATCGCGCGCACGCGGTCGCCCGCGAAAATGCGCAGGAGCGGATCATCCAGCGACAGATAGAAGCGCGACGAGCCCGGATCGCCCTGACGACCCGCGCGGCCGCGCAACTGGTTGTCGATACGGCGCGACTCGTGACGCTCGGTGCCGATGATATGCAGACCGCCCGCGGCCTTCACGTGATCGTGCAGCGCCTGCCATTCGTCGTGCAGCTTCTGGATGCGCGTGGCTTTCTCGTCCTCGGGAATCGACAGATCCGCCTCGATGAACGACGCCTGTTTCTCGACGTTGCCGCCGAGCACGATGTCCGTGCCGCGGCCAGCCATGTTCGTCGCAATCGTGACGACGCCCGGACGGCCCGCTTCCGCGACAATGGCCGCTTCGCGCGCATGCTGCTTCGCGTTGAGCACTTCGTGCTTCACGCCCGCCTGCCCGAGCAGACCCGACAGCAACTCGGATGCTTCGATCGACGTCGTACCGACGAGCGTCGGCTGACCGCGTTCGACGCAATCGCGGATGTCGCGAATCACCGCGTCGTAGCGTTCCTTCGACGTCTTGTAGATCTGGTCCTGCTTGTCGGCGCGCTTGGGCGGACGATTGGTCGGAATCACGACCGTTTCGAGGCCGTAGATCTCGTTGAATTCGTACGCTTCCGTGTCCGCTGTGCCGGTCATGCCGGACAGCTTCGCGTACATGCGGAAGTAGTTCTGCAGCGTGATGGATGCGAGCGTCTGGTTCTCGGCCTGAATCTGGACGTGTTCCTTCGCTTCGACGGCCTGATGCAGACCGTCCGACCAGCGCCGGCCGGTCATCATGCGGCCCGTGAATTCATCGACGATCACGACTTCGCCGTTCTGCACCACGTAATGCTGGTCGCGCAGGAAGAGCGTATGCGCACGCAACGCGGCATAGATGTGGTGCATCAGCGTGATGTTCTGCGGCGCGTAGAGGCTTTCGCCCTCGCCGATCAGGCCCCACTCGGCGAGCAGACGCTCCGCCTTCTCGTGGCCCGATTCCGTCAGGAACACCTGGCGCGCCTTTTCGTCGAGCGTGTAGTCGCCCGGCTTTTCGACGCCCGTGCCGTCCGCCTTCTCCTCGCCGATCTGCTGTTCGAGCAGCGGCGGCAGCGCGTTCATGCGCACGTAGAGATCGGTGTGATCTTCCGCCTGACCGGAGATGATGAGCGGCGTGCGCGCTTCGTCGATGAGGATCGAGTCCACTTCGTCGACAATCGCGAAATTGAGCGGCCGCTGCACGCGCGCGGTGGTCTCGTAGACCATGTTGTCGCGCAGATAGTCGAAGCCGAACTCGTTGTTCGTGCCGTAGGTGATGTCCGCGCCGTACGCTTCCTGCTTCTGCGAGTGCTCCATCTGCGACAGATTCACGCCGCACGAGAGCCCGAGGAAGTTGTAGAGGCGCGCCATCCATTCGGCGTCGCGCTGGGCGAGGTAATCGTTCACCGTGACGACGTGCACGCCGCGGCCCGACAGCGCGTTCAGATACGCCGCGAGCGTCGCGACGAGCGTCTTGCCCTCGCCGGTGCGCATTTCGGCGATCTTGCCGTAGTGCAGGACCATGCCGCCGATGAGCTGGACGTCGAAGTGGCGCATCTTCAGGATGCGCTTGCTCGCTTCGCGACAGACAGCGAACGCCTCGGGCAGGATCACGTCGAGCGATTCGCCACCCGCGACACGCTGACGGAACTCGTCGGTCTTGGCGCGCAACTGGTCGTCCGAGTACTTCTCGATGGTCGGCTCGAGGGCATTGATCGCCGCAACGGTCTTTTGATACTGCTTGACCAGCCGCTGATTGCGGCTGCCAAAAATCTTCTGAAGGAAACCGGTCGTCATCGGATCAGTGTCTGCGTCGCGGCTTCGGACGGGCGGCAGCATCACGCTGCGTCCGGCCTCGGAGAACCTCGGCGACTTAAGTCCATAAGGTGAAATTCGAATCGGGAATTTTAGCACGCGAGTCTGGCAGAGCTTGTGTCGGCGTGCCCGCGCGCGCGTCGGCCCGGCGCGACAGTCACCGCGTTGAAAGCTTGCTCGCAGGCAGCCTGGGAACAGGCTGTTGGCCGGGAACAAGGGCTTGCGTCGCGTACAATCGAACCGTTCCGTCGGGCGTTCGCCTAATCAAAAATGAGCCGCTTTTCTACAAATTCAAGGTCGCGTTTCGATCCACGCCGCCCGCAAGCCGTCGCCGACGTGCTCGATCGCACCGATGCGTTTCGCGCGCTGCGTGCGGGCGTCGAGCAAGTGGCGGCGCTGCAGCGCGATTTGAGCTCGCTTTTGCCGGATTATCTGGCGTCGAACGTGGAGCCGGGATTCATCAAGGACGGCGTGCTCGCGCTCTTTGCTGCGCACAACGCGCTCGCCGCGCGGCTGCGGCATCTGGAACCGCGGCTGCTCTCGGATCTCCAGCAGCGCGGCTGGGCCGTCAACGCGCTGAAAATCCGCGTGCGTCCTCAATCGATGAAAGAGCCCACGCCGCCGAAGCAGGCGCGCATGTCGCCGGTGGGTGCTTCTGCGCTGCAGGAACTGGCCGAAACGCTGGAGCCTTCGCCGCTGCAGGAAGCGCTCGCGCGCATGGCCTCGCGCCACAAAGGGAGCGCGCAAAAAAAATGAGCGGCGCTTTCGCCGCCGCTCATCTCTGACTGCCGAATCTCTGAATTACATCAGGCAAATGCTGTCTGCGTGTCGAAGCCGAAACCGCGCGGCGCCTTCTGCGTGTCCTCGAACGTGACGATTTCGTAGGCGTCTTCGTTCGCGAGCAATTCGCGCAGCAGCATGTTGTTCATCGCGTGACCGCCCTTGTACGCCTTATACGACGCCAGCAACGGATGACCGACCACATAGAGATCGCCGATCGCGTCGAGCATCTTGTGCTTCACGAACTCGTCGTCGTAACGCAGGCCGTCGTTGTTCAGGATGCGGTATTCGTCCAGCACGATCGCGTTGTCCATGCTGCCGCCGCGCGCCAGACCCAGCTCGCGCATCATCTCGACTTCGTGTGCAAAGCCGAACGTGCGCGCGCGGGCAATCTCGCGAACATACGACGTCGTGGCGAAGTCCACTTCCAGCGCCTGACCGGTCTTGTCGACGGCCGGATGACGGAAATCGATGGTAAAGCTCAACTTGAAGCCGAAATACGGCTCGAGACGCGCGAATTTGTCGCCGTCGCGCACTTCGACGGGCTTCGTCACCTTGATGAACTGCTTTGCCGCGTTCTGCTCCTCGATACCCGCCGACTGAATCAGAAACACGAACGAAGCCGCGCTGCCGTCCATGATCGGGATTTCTTCGGCGGTCACATCGACATACAGATTGTCGATGCCGAGGCCCGCGCACGCCGACATCAGGTGCTCGATGGTCGACACGCGCGCGCCGTCCTTCTGCAACACGGACGCGAGACGGGTGTCGCCGATCGCCATGGCGGACGCCGGGATATCGACCGGCTCGGGCAGGTCGATGCGCGAAAATACGATGCCCGTGCCAATAGGTGCGGGGCGCAGGGTCAGATTGACCTTGCGGCCTGAATGGAGCCCGATCCCCACAGTTTTGACGACGGTCTTGATTGTTCGCTGCTTCAACATGATGTTCTTTCCGATTTAAGTTCCCTATAAAGAGAATCAATCGCGCGTTAAATTCTAATAGCTCGAATTATACTCCATTCGTCGCGCGCCGTCCTGATCCAGGCGGTATCAACTGTTTCCCTGTGTTACGCCGCGGCGACCAACTTGTGAAGTAGAACGGGCCGATGCCCGGAATGGAGGCATTTCCGGTCATCGGCCCCAAATTGCGGCTGAATGCGAGGGCGCGTTTGGCGTTGCGCAAAGGCAACGCCGCGCCGCTGCACTCAGCGCAACGTCGCCAGGATGCTTTGAGCGTCGCTGACTTCGAACTTGCCGGGCGCTTCGACTGACAACGTCTTGACCACGCCATCGTCGACCACCATCGCATAGCGCTGGGAACGGATTCCCATGCCACGCTCGGACAAATCCTGATCCAGCCCGAGTGCCTGAGTGAAACGCGCACTGCCGTCCGCGATCATCTTCACCTTGCCCGAGGTTTGAAGATCGCGTCCCCACGCGCTCATGACGAACGCGTCGTTGACGGAAACGCACCAGACTTCGTCGATCCCCGCGGCGGACAGATCCGCCGCCGCTTCGACATAGCCGGGTACGTGTCTGGCGGAGCACGTCGGCGTAAAGGCGCCCGGCAATCCGAAGATCACCACGCGCTTGCCGGCGCACCGCTCGCGCACCGGGAACACATTCGGTCCCACGGCACAGCCTTCGGTGGCCTCCTCGATGAACTCGAAGAGACGCACGTCGGGCAACGTTTCACCCACTTTGATCATGCTCGGTCCTTCCCTCGTCAGTGCTCGCGGACATCCTCGCGATTGCATCGTCCCGCAACCGTGCCGAACATCATCGCGGCAATTTCGGCTTCAATCTGCTTTCCTCGACGTCAGGCGCAAATTCGTGGGGGTCGGCTGGCCACGGCCCGGCGTCCATTGTGCATCCAGGACGCGGCCTTGGACAGTCGCCCCACGCGAAGCCTGCATCATCCGCACGACATGTTCAGCACGTGCACGCGGTGTGCTGCGTCATAGCTACTCAGCAGCAAATAACGTGCGCCCGCTCAGTCGGCCTGCTTGCGCAGGAACGCCGGAATGTCATACGTATCGACGCCCTTTTCCTGCAACGCCTGCACGTGCGATGCCGCGGTTTCGCGCGTCGAACGCCACACTGCCGGGGTGTCGAGCTGACCGTAGTCCGTCGTCGACTGGCCGTGCTGCGCGCCGCCGTACGTGTTGTGCGAAGGCTGATGGCCGTGCGCGATCGGCTGGTTGTCGGTGCCCGTGCGCAGCAGGGTCATCGGCGCTTGTTGCTGCTTCTTCGCCGCGCGGCCCAGACCAGTTGCCACCACCGTCACGCGCAGTGCGTCGCCCATCGCGTCGTCGTACACGGCACCGAAGATCACGGTTGCGTCATCGGCTGCGTAGCTCTTGATGGTGTTCATTACTTCACGCGTTTCCGACAAACGCAGCGAACGGCTCGACGTGATGTTCACCAGCACGCCACGCGCACCCGACAGGTCCACGCCTTCCAGCAGCGGGCTTGCGACCGCCTGCTCGGCTGCGAGACGCGCGCGATCGACGCCGGCGACCGTCGCCGTGCCCATCATCGCCTTGCCCTGCTCGCCCATCACCGTTTTCACGTCTTCGAAGTCGACGTTCACGAGACCATCGACGTTGATGATTTCCGCGATACCGGCCACTGCGTTGTTCAGCACGTCGTCCGCGCACTGGAAGCACTTGTCCATCTCGGCGTCATCGCCCATCACCTCGAACAGCTTGTCGTTGAGCACGACGATCAGCGAGTCGACGTGATCCTCCAGTTGCTGCGAGCCGGCTTCCGCCACGCGCATGCGGCGGCCGCCTTCGAACTCGAACGGCTTGCTCACTACGCCGACGGTCAGAATGCCCATTTCCTTGGCGATCTGCGCGACCACCGGCGCCGCGCCCGTGCCCGTACCGCCGCCCATGCCCGCGGTGATGAACACCATGTGCGCGCCGCGCAGGGCATCGGCGATGCGCTCACGTGCGTCTTCCGCCGCTTCCTTGCCCTTCTCCGGCTTCGCACCCGCGCCGAGACCGGTCATGCCCAGTTGCAGAACCGCCGGCGCGCGCGAACGGGCGAGCGCCTGTGCGTCGGTGTTCATCACGATGAAGTCGACGCCCTGCACACCACGGTTGATCATGTGCTGAACCGCGTTGCCGCCAGCACCACCAACGCCCACGACCTTGATGATCGTTCCGTTGGTTTCCGTTTCCAGCATTTCGAAATCCATGTTGCCTCCGTCAAGAATGAAGATCGGCGTTATTCGGCGAAAGATCGGGCAACCTTTCGTCGCGCGCCGGCCGCCGGTACCAGCGCGTAATTCTTCAATTCGTTTTACTTAAAAGTTCCCGAGGAACCAGTCCTTCATCCGCGAGAACACTTGTCCCATCGAACCGTTCTGCACCGCGACCTTGCGGCCGCGCATGCGTTGCGAGCGTCCTTCGGCGAGCAGGCCCATTGCCGTCGAGTAGCGCGGGTTGCGCACCACGTCGGCGAGTCCGCCCGCGTACTCCGGCACGCCGATGCGCACCGGCTTCAAGAAGATGTCTTCGCCGAGCTCGACCATGCCGGGCATCATCGCCGCGCCGCCGGTCAGCACGACGCCGCTCGACAGCAACTCTTCGTAGCCCGACTCGCGCACGACCTGCTGCACCAGCGAGAACAGCTCTTCGACGCGCGGCTCGACGACCGCCGCCAGCGCCTGCCGCGACAGCGTGCGCGGACCGCGTTCGCCGAGACCCGGCACTTCGATCATTTCGTCCGGATCGGCGAGCGCCTGCTTGGCGATGCCGTAGCTCACCTTGATGTCTTCCGCGTCGGGCGTCGGCGTGCGCAGCGCCATCGCGACGTCGCTCGTGATCTGGTCGCCGGCGATCGGGATCACCGCCGTATGACGGATCGCGCCTTCGCTGAAGATGGCGATGTCGGTCGTGCCGCCGCCGATATCGACGAGCACCACGCCCAGTTCCTTCTCGTCCTCAGTCAGCACCGCGAGCGACGACGCGAGCGGTTGCAGGATCAGGTCGTTCACTTCGAGCCCGCAGCGGCGCACGCACTTCACGATGTTCTGCGCCGCGCTCACCGCGCCCGTCACGATGTGCACCTTCACCTCGAGGCGGATGCCGCTCATGCCGATCGGCTCACGCACGTCTTCCTGACCGTCGATGATGAATTCCTGCGTCAGGATGTGCAGCACCTGCTGATCGGTCGGGATGTTGATCGCCTTGGCCGTTTCGATCACGCGCGCGACGTCCGCCTGCGTGACCTCCTTGTCCTTGATGGCGACCATGCCGCTCGAATTGAAGCTGCGGATATGGCTGCCCGCAATTCCTGTGAAAACGTTCGTGATCTTGCAATCCGCCATCAGCTCGGCTTCTTCCAGCGCGCGCTGGATGGATTGCACCGTGGCCTCGATGTTGACCACGACGCCCTTCTTCAACCCCTTCGAGTCGCTCTGACCGAGTCCGATCACCTCGTAGTGGCCTTCGCCCTTCAGTTCGGCGACGATCGCGACCACCTTCGACGTTCCGATGTCGAGGGAAACCAGCAGGTCTTTGTAGTCTTTGCTCATAGCGTGCTCATGCCTGTGATGTCTGCTTACTTCTTGGCCTTATCGGTGTCGTTGATGAAGCGCATGTTCGCGGCTCGTATGGCAAAGCCGTTCGGGTACCGCAAATCCGCATATTCGATGTCTTTCCCCCACCGTCCCGTGACGGACGACCACGATGCGACGAAACGCTTGCAACGGTCGTTCAGCGTGTCCTGATTGCGCTCCCGGCCGAGTTCGATCTGCGTGCCGTTCGAGAGCTTGACGGTCCACGCGAAGCGCGGCGACAGCGTCACTTCCTCCGGCTTCGCGTCGAGCGGCGCGAACCACTTCTGGAAATCGTGATACCGCGCGACCACTTCCTTGGCCGTGCCCTCGGGGCCGTCGAACGCGGGCAGATCGTCGTCGAGCTCGCCCTGGTTCGCCGTGAAGAGATCGCCGTCGACGCTCACCAGTTGGTCGTTGCCCCACGTGCCGAGCGGCTTGTATTCCTCCAGCGTCACCGCGAGCGCGTTTGGCCACACGCGCCGCACGCTCGCGTGGCGTACCCACGGCACCTGCTCGAAGGCCGCGCGCGCCGCGTCGAGATCGACGGTGAAGAAGTTGCCCTTCAGGTGCCCGACCACGCTCGCGCGCACCACCGGCTTGCTGACGTGGGTCGTGTCTCCGTCGATCTGAAGCTCGCGCAGGCGAAACTCGGGACGCTGGATCGCCCAGTAACCCGCGGCGGCCAGCAGCAGCAGCACGAGCACGACGTGCAGCGCGTTGGCGGCGAGGTTGAGTTGGCGAACGTTGTTCCACATGGTTTCGCTTGTTCGTGTCGTGTGTGTGATCGACCTAATTCTTCAGCGTGAGCGACAGCACCTTCACGACGAGATCCTTGTAGCTGATGCCGACCGCGCGCGCGGCCTTCGGCGGCAGCGAGTGATCGGTCATGCCGGGCGCCGTGTTCACTTCCAGAAAATACGGGTTGCCGTCCGAATCGAGCATGAAGTCGGCGCGGCCCCAGTCGGTGCAGCCGAGAATCTCGAACGCGCGCTTGGTCAGTTGCTTCATGCGCGTTTCTTCGGCATCGGTCAGGCCGCACGGAATCAGGTATTGCGTATCGTCGGCGACGTACTTCGCGTGATAGTCGTAGAACTCGCCCGCCGGCACGATCTTGATGACCGGCAGATCGAGATCGCCCGCGATGCAGCACGTGAATTCGCCGCCGCCCTCGATGCTCTTCTCGACGATCACGATCTTGTCGAAGTTCGCCGCTTCGACGAGCGCGGGCACGAGCGTTTCCGCGCTCTTCACCTTGATGACCGCGACACTCGAGCCTTCGCTCGCCGGCTTCACGAAGAGCGGCAGCCCGAGCTTCGCGATGATGTCCTGCGCGCGCGCCGCGTAGTCTTCGCCGCGAAAGACGGTTTCGAACGGCGGCGTCGGAATGCCGGTCTGCTGCCACACGAGCTTCGTGCGCAGCTTGTCCATGCCGAGCGCCGAGCCGAGCACGCCGCTGCCCGTGTAACGGATGCCGTAAAAGTCGAGCGCGCCCTGCAGTTGCCCGTTCTCGCCATAGCCGCCATGCAGCGCGATGAACGCGCGCACGAAGCCTTGCGCCTTCAGATCCGAAAGCGGATGCCGGGCCGGATCGAACGGATGCGCGTCGATGCCCGCTTCGCGCAGCCCTTCGAGCACGAGGCGCCCGGAATTGAGCGAGACCTCGCGCTCGGCGGAATTGCCACCGAGCAGCACCGCGACTTTGCCGAACACGGCCGGATCGATTTGATTCACTTGATTGCTCGTTACGTCTGTCATTTCAGTTCTGGCCGCTGGCCACATTGGCCAGCTTTCCACACACGCCGCCGATGGAACCCGCGCCCATCGTGATCACCACATCGCCGTTTCGCGCGATCGTCGTGACCGCGTCGGGCACTTCGTCGATCGTCTCCACGAACACCGGCTCGACCTTGCCCGCGACGCGAATCGCACGCGCCAATGCGCGGCCGTCCGCAGCGACGATGGGCGCTTCGCCTGCGGCGTAGACATCGGTGAGCACGAGCGCATCGACTGTGGACAGCACTCGCACGAAATCCTCGAAGCAGTCGCGCGTGCGCGTATAGCGATGCGGCTGGAACGCAAGCACGAGACGCCGATCGGGAAACGCGCCGCGCGCCGCCGCGATCGTCGCGGCCATTTCCACCGGGTGATGGCCGTAGTCGTCGATCAGCGTGTACGCGCCTTCGCCGGTGCTCGCGTTCACTTCGCCATAACGCTGGAAGCGCCGGCCCACGCCGTTGAATTCGGCGAGCGCACGCTGGATATCGGCATCCGCGACTTCGAGTTCAGTCGCGATCGCAATTGCCGCGAGCGCGTTCTGCACGTTGTGCGTGCCCGGAAGGTTCAGCACGATGTCGATCGACGGCGCATCCGCGCGCAGCGTCGTGAAATGCATGCGGCCGTCACGCGCCTCGACGTTCACCGCGCGCACTTCTGCTTCGGCGCCCAGGCCATAGCGGATGATCGGCTTCGACACGAACGGCAGGATCTCGCGCACGTTCGGATCGTCGACGCACAGCACCGCGATGCCGTAGAACGGCAAACGATGCGTGAACTCGATGAACGCCTGCTTCAGCCGCGCGAAGTCATGGCCGTAGGTGTCCATGTGATCGGCGTCGATGTTCGTGATGACTTCGATCACCGGGAAGAGATTCAGGAACGACGCGTCCGATTCATCCGCTTCCGCGACGATGAAATCGCCCGTGCCGAGCCGCGCGTTCGCGCCCGCGCTGTTCAGCCGCCCGCCGATCACGAAGGTCGGATCGAGCCCGCCCGCGGCGAGCACGCTTGCGACGAGCGAAGTCGTCGTGGTCTTGCCGTGCGTGCCGGCGATCGCGATGCCCTGCTTCAGACGCATCAGTTCCGCGAGCATCACGGCGCGCGGCACGATCGGCACGCGCCGATGGCGCGCGGCGAGCACTTCGGGATTGTCCGCGCGCACGGCCGTCGACACGACGACCGCATTCGCGCCTTCGATGTTCTGCTCGTGATGGCCGATCTCGACGCGCGCGCCGAGCGCACGCAGCCGCTCGGTCACGGCGCCGTTCGCGAGGTCCGAGCCGCTCACGTGATAGCCGAGATTGAGCAGCACCTCTGCGATGCCGCTCATGCCTGCGCCGCCGATCCCGACGAAGTGAATATGCTTGACGATATGTTTCATTTAATGTGCCTCCCGAGCTTGCGCGTTCACGCGCGCGCCGGCTACGTCGGCGCATATGCTCGCGACCTTTTCGGTCGCATCCGGTTTCGCGAGTGCGCGCGAACGCTCGGCCATCTCCGCGAGCGATGCGCGCGACTGTGCGCGCAACCAGTCGGCGAGCTTCTGCGCCGACAAATCGCGCTGTTGTATCAGTTCGGCCGCGCCGTTCTTCGCGAGAAATGCGCCGTTGGTCGTCTGGTGATCGTCGACGGCGAACGGGAACGGCACGAAGAGCGCGGCCACGCCGACCGCCGCGATCTCCGAGACCGTCATCGCGCCCGAACGGCAGATGACGAGATCCGCCGATGCATACGCGAGCGCCATGTCTTCGATGAACGGCACGAGTTGCAGGTCGACGCCCTGCGCGAGGCCCGCTGCCGCGTAGTTCGCTTCCAGTGCTTCGATATGCTTCGCGCCCGCCTGATGCACGATGCGCGGACGCTCGTCCGGCGCAAGCAGCGCGAGCGCCTTCGGCACGGTTTCGTTCAATGCCGCCGCGCCCAGACTGCCGCCGACGACGAGCACGTTCAGGCGTCCGGAACGTGCGGCGTAGCGTTCTTTGGGTGGCAACGCGCGCGTTAGTTCCGCACGAATCGGATTACCGGTCCATTCGGCATTCGGCAGAGCATTGGGGAACGCGACGAGCACGCGTTTCGCGAGATGCGCGAGCACCTTGTTTGCGAGGCCCGCGATCGAATTCTGTTCGTGCAGCACAAGCGGGCAGCCCGCGAGCTTCGTCATGATGCCCGCCGGAAACGTGATGTAGCCGCCCATGCCGAGCACGACATCCGGCTTCACGCGGCGCAGCGCGGCAAGGCTCTGCGAACAGGCGCGCAAGAGATTGACCGGCAGCATCAGCTTGGTCTTGATGCCTTTGCCGCGCACGCCGCCGAAGCGCACGTATTCCATCGGGATGCCATACTTCGGCACGAGCGTCGCTTCCATGCCGTTGGCGTTGCCGAGCCACACCACGCGCCAGCCGTGCGCCTGCATCCAGTGCGCGACCGCGAGCCCCGGGAACACATGGCCCCCGGTGCCTCCCGCCATGACCATCAAGGTGCGGTCGCGTTGCGCGGTCATACCTTTCCTCCGCGCATGAGCACCCGGTTCTCGTAATCCACGCGCAGCAAAACAGCCAGCGCGACGCAGTTCAGCAAAATGCCCGAGCCACCATAGCTCACGAGCGGCAGCGTGAGACCCTTGGTCGGCAGGAGGCCGAGATTCACGCCCATGTTGATGAACGTCTGCGCGCCGAACCAGATGCCGACGCCCTTGGCCATCAGACCGGCGAAGGTCCGGTCGAGCGCGAGCGCCTGACGACCGATCTCGAACGCGCGGCGCACGATCCAGTAGAACAGCAGGATCACGCAGATCACGCCGACGAAACCGAGCTCCTCGCCGATCACCGCGAGAATGAAGTCGGTATGCGCTTCCGGAAGGTAGTTGAGCTTTTCGACGCTGCCGCCGAGACCGACGCCGAACCACTCGCCGCGTCCGAATGCGATCAGCGAGTGCGTCAACTGATACGCCTTGCCTTGCGCGTAACGGTCGTCCCACGGATCGAGGTAAGCGAAGATCCGCTCGCGACGCCACGGCGACGCCCACACGAGCAACGTGAACGTGCCGACCGCCGTCGCCACGAGTCCGCCGAACAGCTTGCCATTGACGCCGCCGAGGAACAGCACGCCCATCGCGATGGCGGCGATCACCATGAACGCGCCCATATCGGGTTCGAGCAGCAGAAGCGCGCCGACCGCGCCGACCGCGACCGCCATCGGCAGGAAGCCCTTGCCGAAGCTGTGCATGAATTCCTGCTTGCGCACGGTGTAGTTCGCGGCATAGATCGTCACCGCGAGCTTCATGATTTCCGACGGCTGCATGTTCGTGATGCCGAGCGGAATCCAGCGGCGCGCGCCGTTCACGCCCTTGCCGACGTGCGGAATCAGCACGATGACGAGCAGTACCAGCGAAATCAGGAAAAACTTCGGCGCGTATTTTTCCCACGTCTTGATTGGGATCTTGAACGCGATGATCGCGCCGACGAGCGCCGTCGTGATCGAGATCAGGTGGCGCACGAGGAAGTGATAGTCGCGGTAGCTCGCGTACTTCGGCGAATCGGGCATCGCGATCGACGCCGAATACACCATCACGATGCCCAGACCGAGCAGCGAGATCATCACCCACAGCAGCGAATAGTCGTAGTCGAGCATGCGCGAGCGCGCGGGGCGCACACCGTTGACCGCGCTCGAAATGCCGCCGCGCGTGCCGGAATTCGTGCGGCCAGCGAGCGAGTCGCTCGGCATTGCATTGCGCTGGCCGCTGAGTTTCGATCCGAAGCGTTCCGACCAGCTCATAACATCACTCCCCGCGCGGCGGCGATTTCTTCGACCGCGCTGCGAAACACGTCAGCGCGATGTGCGTAGTTCCTGAACATGTCGAGGCTCGCGCACGCAGGCGAGAGCAGCACGGCGTCACCGGCTTCCGCGATGCGCGCGGCGGCGTTCGTCGCGGCTTCGAGCGTGGCGTGGTCTTCGAGCGCGACGCCCGTCGACGCCAGCGTTTCGCGAATGCGCGGCGCGTCGCGGCCGATCAGCATGACCGCGCGCGCCCAGCGTGCGACCGGCGCTTCGAGCGGCGAAAAGTCCTGGCCCTTGCCGTCGCCGCCGGCGATCAGCACGATGCGTTGCGCGAGGCCATCGAGCGCGGCGACCGTCGCGCCGACGTTGGTGCCCTTGCTGTCGTCGACGTAATCGACGCCATCGATCTGCGCGATCACTTCCACGCGATGCGGCTCGCCGCGATACTCGCGCAGGCCGTGCAACAGCGCGGCGAGCGGCAGGCCGATCGCGCGCGTGAGCGCGAGCGCCGCGAGCGCGTTCGCCGCGTTGTGAAGACCGCGGATACGCAGCGCGTCGACCGGCATCAGCCGCTTCGAGACGACGGTCGGCTCGGTGAATTCCTGCTTGCGGCGACGCGTCGGCGCGGGTTCGTCGGCGGCGTCCTGGTCGACGCCGAAGGCCAGCCACGCCATGCCGTTGTCGCGCAGCAGACCGTAGTCGCCGACATGACACGGCTCGTTCAGCCCGAACGTCACGACGCGGTCCTGCGCGATATTCCTGGCGAGCGCCATCGTGCGGGCGTCGTCACGATTCAGCACGCGCGTCGTGCGCAGACCGAAGATGCGCCCCTTCGCGGCGGCATACGCGTCGAGGCCGCCGTGCCAGTCGAGATGATCCTGCGTGATGTTGAGCACCGCGGCCGCATCCGGTGCGAAGGTATGCGCGGTTTCCAGCTGGAAGCTCGATAGTTCGAGCACCCAGATATCCGGGAGCGCGGTTTGATCGACGGCTTCGGTCAGCTTGTCGAGCATCGACGGGCTGATGTTGCCCGCGACCGCGACCGACTTGCCCGCGCGCTCGCACAACAGGCCGGTGAGCGCGGTCGTCGTGGTCTTGCCGTTCGTGCCGGTGATCGCGATGACCTTCGGCGCATAGCCGTTCACGCCGAGTCCGGCGAGCGCCTGCGCGAAAAGTTCGAGCTCGCCCCACACGGGAATGCCGCGTTCGTTCGCTGCGGCGATCAAGGGTGCAAGGTCCGGCGCGAGCGGCGACAGACCCGGGCTGATCGCGACGAGCTCGACGCCGTCATCGAGCAATGCAGGCGTGAATGCGCCGCCGATGAAATCCGCATCGATCTTGTGGATCGCGAGCTCGGAAAGATTCGGCGGCGTTTCGCGCGTGTCGGCGATCTTCAGGCGGCAACCGTGCCTGGCGCACCAGCGCGCCATCGCCAGACCGGATTCACCCAGTCCAAGCACAAGCACCATCGGACTTTGCCGACCGACAAACATCTCGCCAAACATCGCTTTACCTTTCCCAAAAACCTGAAACCGCGAAACCGCAAAAAGATCAACGCAACTTGAGCGTCGACAGACCGAACAGACAAAGCATCAACGTGATGATCCAGAAGCGCACGACCACTTGCGTCTCGGTCCAGCCCGACAACTCGTAGTGGTGATGCAGCGGCGCCATCTTGAAGAAACGGCGGCCTTCGCCATAGCGGCGCTTCGTGAACTTGAACCAGAAGACCTGCAGCATCACGGAGAGCGTCTCCGCGACGAACACGCCGCCCATGATGAACAACACCACTTCCTGACGGACGATCACCGCGATCGTGCCGAGCGCACCGCCGAGCGCGAGCGCGCCGACATCGCCCATGAAGACTTGCGCGGGGTGCGTGTTGTACCAGAGAAACGCGAGACCCGCGCCTCCCATTGCGGAACAAAAGATCAAAAGTTCGCCCGCGCCGGGAATGTGCGGAAACAGCAGATATTTCGAGTAGACCGAGCTGCCCATCACGTACGCGAACGCGCCGAGCGACGCGCCCACGAGCACGACGGGCATGATGACGAGACCGTCGAGGCCATCGGTGAGATTCACCGCGTTGCTCGAACCGACGATCACGAAATACGTCATTGCGATGAAGCCCCACACGCCGAGCGGATAAGTGATCGACTTGAGGAACGGCAGCATCAGGTCGGCGCGCGCGGGCAGGCCCATCGACAGTCCGCTTTTCACCCACGCCATGAAGAGATCGAACACGCGCGCGTTGTTCGCCTCCGAGACGCTGAACGCGAGATAAACGGCCGCGAAAATGCCGATCACCGATTGCCAGAAATACTTCTCGCGCGAAGACATGCCGCGCGGGTCCTTGTGCACGACCTTGCGATAGTCATCCACCCAGCCGATCACGCCGTAGCCGAAGGTGACGAGCATCACGATCCACACGAAGCGGTTCGTGAGGTCGGCCCAGAGCAGCGTCGACACCGCGATGCCGATGAGAATCAGCACGCCGCCCATCGTCGGCGTACCGGATTTGACGAGGTGCGTCTGCGGACCGTCCTTGCGCACGGCCTGTCCGACCTTGAGCAAGGTCAGCTTGCGGATGACCCACGGGCCGCAAACGAGGCCGATCAAAAGCGCCGTCGCCGTGGCACCCACGGCGCGGAACGTAATGTAGGTAAACACGCGCATGAAGCTGGCGTCATTCTGAAGCCATTGCGCGAGTGCGAGTAGCATGCTGGTCCTTCTCTTTCAGTGAATCAATGTGCTGCGGGCGCATTGCCCGCAGCGGGTTGTTGTGGAGTCGTCAAGGCGTCCACCACACGCTCCATCTTCATGAAGCGCGAGCCTTTCGCGAGATACGTCGCCTTGTTGCCGTAACCTGCGGATTCGAGTGCCGCGACCATTTCGGTGACGTCACCGAAATGCTGCGCGGTTTGCTTCGATACTTTCGCGTTGAATGCGTTCACCGAATCGGCGCTGGCAGCGCCGAGCGCGAAAAGCGCATCGATGCCGCGCTCGGCCGCATACGCGCCGACTTCGCGATGAAACGCAGGTCCTTCCTCTCCGACTTCGCCCATGTCGCCCATCACGAGCACGCGGGGCGCTTCCTGCGATGCAAGCACGTCGATCGCGGCGCGCATCGAATCGGGATTCGAGTTGTACGTGTCGTCGATGACGGTCGCGCCCGCAAGCGCGCCGAGGATCGCGCGCTTCACTTGCAGGCGGCCCTTCACTGGCTGAAACGCTTCGAGGCCGCGCCTGATCGCTTCGAGCGAAACGCCCGCAGCAAGCGCGGCGGCGGTCGCGGCCATCGCATTGCGCGCGTTGTGTTCGCCTAGCACGTTCAGGGCGACATCGAGCGCGCCTTGCGGCGTGTGCATGCGCACCGTCGTGCCTTCGAGCGTGCCGGTGACGGCCGCTTTCGATGCGTCGTCGGTCAGCGCGAAATCGATGATCGCGTTGTCCGTCGCAGCCGTGCGCCAGAAGACGGCGTATTGATCGTCGGCCGGAAACACGGCGGTCCCGGTTTCACCGAGCGCGTGAATCACCGATGCATGCTCGAGCGCGACCGCTTCGACCGTCGCCATGAATTCCTGATGCTCGCGCTGCGCGTTGTTGACGACGGCCACATCCGGCGCGGCGATCCTGCCGAGCACTTCCGTTTCGCCCGGGTGATTCATGCCGAGTTCGACGACTGCGAGCTTGTGCGATGCGTTCAGACGGAACAGCGTGAGCGGCAAACCGATGTCGTTGTTGAAGTTGCCGGCCGTCGCGAGACGCGCTTCCTCGCCGACCGCGGCCGCGAAGATCGACGCGATCATCTCCTTGACCGTCGTCTTGCCGTTGCTGCCCGTCACCGCGACGAGCGGCATCGTGAAGCGCTTGCGCCAGCCGTGCGCCAGCGCACCGAGCGCGGCGCGCGTGTCCTTTACCTTGATGACAGGAAGGGGCCAGGCATCAGCGTTGCTCGGGTCGCGTGACACGAGCGCCGCAGCCGCGCCGCTCTTCGCCACCTGACCCAGGAAATCATGCGCATCGAAGCGATCGCCCTTCACCGCGACGAACAGGTCACCGGCCTGAATGCCACGGCTGTCCGTGACGATGCGCCCGATGGCCACGTTTTCATCGCCCGTCAGGACGGCGCCGGGAATCATCTCGGCGGCTTCGCGCAGCGTGAACATCGTCATTCGCCACCTCCGCGCTGTTGCGTGGCGCGTGCGGCAAGCGCGAGGCGCGCGTGATCCTGATCGGAGAACGCGCGTTTCTTGCCCATGATTTCCTGCGTGGCTTCGTGCCCTTTTCCCGCGAGCACGACGACATCCTCGCGCGCCGCCGAGCGGATCGCCTGCAGGATCGCGCTCGCGCGGTCCTCGATGCGGCGTGCTTTCGCGGCGTCGTTCATGCCGGCCGCGATCTGATCGATGATGGCTTGCGGATCTTCGCTGCGCGGGTTGTCGCTCGTGATGACGACCTGATCCGCGAGGCGCTCCGCGATCTCTCCCATGAGCGGGCGCTTGGTCGAATCACGGTCGCCGCCGCAACCGAACATGCAGACGAGCTCGCCGCCGCGCGCCTGTGCGATCGGGCGCAGCGCGGTGAGGGTTTTGTCGAGCGCATCGGGCGTATGCGCGTAGTCGATCACGACGAGCGGCTCATCGCTCTGAACACGTCCGCCGAGACGCTCCATGCGGCCGTTGACGGATTCGAGCTTCTCGATGCGCGCGATGGCGGCGTCGAACGGCACGCCGACTTCGAGCAGCACGCCGAGCACGGAAAGCAGATTGCTCACGTTGAACGTGCCGAGCGTGCCCGCTTCGACATCGGCTTCGCCCCAGTCGGACGACAGATGAAACGCGGTGCCCGTCGCGGTCGCGCGGACTTGCGTCGCGAGCAGCAGCGCATCCGCGCTCGGGACGGCGTCGGCGGGTATTTCGACGCCGTAGGCGATCGTGCGCACCTTGCCGCGCAGCGATTCGATCAGGCGCTGGCCCGCCGCGTCGTCGCGATTGACGATCGCCGTCTTGAGCGACGGCCACGCGAACAGACGCGCTTTCGCCGCTTCGTAAGCGTCGAAGGTGCCGTGGTAATCGAGATGATCCTGCGTGAGATTCGTGAAAATGGCGATGTCGAAATCGACGCCATTCACGCGTCCCTGATGCAGCGCATGCGACGACACTTCCATCGCGACGCCTTCCGCGCCCTGGCGCTTCAGTTGCGCGAGATTGCGCTGCAATTGCGGCGCATCGGGCGTGGTGAAGCCGCTGTGCACGAGCTTGCCCGGCATGCCGATACCGAGCGTGCCGACGATCGCGCACGGACGGCCGAGCGCCGTCAGCGCCGTGGCGATCCACTGGCTGCACGAAGTCTTGCCGTTCGTGCCCGTCACGCCGACAGTCAGCATCGATGCCGTGGGCTCGCCGTACCACGCGGACGCGATCGGGCCCGCGAGCTCGTTCAGCGCCTTCACGGCGAGCGTTTTCGACGCATCGGGCTTGCCCGCGAACTTCTCCGGCTGATACAGCGCCGCAACCGCGCCCGCGGCGAGCGCGGCGTCGAGATACGGACGGTTGTCCGCGCCGTCGACGGCATAGGCGAGGAACACGTCGCCGCTTTTGAGCGAGCGCGTGTCGGCGTGCAATTGCGCCTCGGGTTGCGCGTGCGCCCGAAGCCACTGAACGGCATGTGATACGTCTTTTTGCATCTTGCTCTGTCGGGCTTGCGCGCTCATCGCACGACTCCCGGGTGCGTCTTCGTATTGCTCGACACCGCGACTTTCTTCGCGGTGTTCGCATTGTTCCTGTTCGTCGGCGGCTGGGCTGCCGGTTGCGCGGCGGAGTTCGAATCGTCCGTCACGACCATCTGCTTGACCGGCATGTCGGGCGGCACGTTCAGCGCGCGCAGGGTATCGCCGACGATGCCCGAGAACACCGGACCCGACACCTGGCCGCCGAAGTGGCTGCCGACCGTCGGCTCGTCGACCGACACCGCCACGACGATGCGTGGATTCGGCATCGGCGCCATGCCGACGAATGACGCGCGGTACTTCGAATGGTCGTAGCCGTGACCGCCGTGCTTGTACGCCGTGCCCGACTTGCCGCCGACGCGATAGCCCGGTACGGCGGCATCCGGGGACGTGCCGCCCTTCGCCGTCACGGTTTCGAGCATCGCGCGCACCTGACGCGCGGTGGTAGGCGCGAAGACCTGCTGACCGAGCGGCGGTTGATCGCCGGGCGTGCGGAAAATCGAAACCGGCAGAATGGTGCCGTCGTTGGCGATCGCCGTGTACGCGCGCGCGAGCTGGAACAGCGATGCCGACAGGCCGTAGCCGTAGGACATCGTCGCCTGCTCGATACGTCGCCAGCTTTTCCACGGCCGCAGACGCCCCGTCACCGCGCCCGGAAAACCAACCTTCGGCGCCTGACCGAGCCCGATGCTCGTGTACATGTTCCACATTTCTTCAGGACGCAATTGCATCGCAATTTTGGTCGCGCCGATATTGCTCGACTTCTGAATCACGCCGCCGACGGTGAGCGTGCCGAAGCCGGAATCGTCCGTAATGCGCGCGCCGTCGAGCACGAACACGCCGCCGCCCGTTTCCACGAGCGTATTGGGCGTCACCCGATGCAGATCGAGGGCGAGCGAAACGGTGAACGGCTTCATGATCGAGCCCGGCTCGAACGTGTCCGTGAGAATGCGGTTGCGCAACTGCTCGCCGGTCATGCGCGAGCGGTCGTTCGGGTTGTAGGTGGGATAGTTCACGAGCGCGAGCACTTCGCCCGTTTTCACGTCGATCACGATCGCCGCGCCTGCCTTCGCCTTCGACTTCTCGACGGCCGCTTTCAGGTTCGTGTACGCGATGTACTGAATCTTGCTGTCGATCGAAAGTTCGACGTCCGCGCCATTGTGCGGCACGACCTGCTCGTCGACGTCCTCGACGATATGGCCCATGCGGTCCTTGATGACGCGGCGCATGCCCGGCGTACCGGCGAGAACGGTCTGGTCGCCGAGTTCGACGCCTTCCTGTCCCTTGTCTTCAATATTAGTAAAGCCGATCAGGTGCGCGGTGATTTCGCCTTCCGGATAAAAGCGCTTGTATTCGCCACGCGAATAGATGCCGGGAATATCGAGCGCGGCGACCTTCTGCGCGACTTCGAGCGGCACCTGGCGCTTCACGTAGACGAAGGTCTTGTCCATCGAGAGCTTCGCGCGCAGCTCCTTTTCCGGCATTTCGAGGAGTTTGGACAGTTGCGCGAATTTATCCGCGCCGAGATCGTTCGGCACGGCTTCGGGAATCGCCCAGATGGCCTTCACCGGCAGGCTCGTCGCGAGCACGAGGCCGTTGCGGTCGCGGATCTGGCCGCGCGTGGCGGGCATTTCGAGCGTGCGCTGATAGCGGCTCTCGCCCTGCTTCTTGAAGAAGGCGTTGCCCGGCCCCTGAATCCAGAACGCCCGTGCGGCGAGCGCGACGAACGCCATGAAGAGCAGGAACACGACGAACTTCGAGCGCCACATCGGCAGGCGCACGGCGAGAAGCGGGTTCGGCGTATGAGCGATGTCTTTCTGCTTCGCGGATTTTTTCATCGCTTGGCTCCGCGTGCAGGCGGCGCCGACGCCGGCAACGGCGGCGGCATGGGTGCGTCGGCGGCCTTGCTGGTCGCCGTGTCGTACGTGAGATATTGCGTGCGGCCGGTCGAAATGGGCTGCATTTTCAGCGAGCTGGTGGCCAACTGTTCGATGCGCGAAGTCTTCGACAGCGCGCTCTGCTGGTACTGCAACTGCGCGTAGTCCTGCTGGAGCTGACGCTCCTGCGACTGCGCCCGCTGCAGGTCGATGAAGATTTCCCGCTGCTGGTTGGTGGAGCTGACGACCGACAGCGCGCACCCGAGCACGATGATCAGCAGGAAAATATTGAGGCGGTTCATGGCGCGATCCGCTCGGCGATACGCATTACCGCGGAGCGGGCGCGCGGGTTGTCGGCGACTTCAGCGTCACTCGGAAACACGCGGCCCACGACGCGCAGCGGCGGGCTGGGAAGATCGACCGCGCGGATCGGCAAGCGACGGTCCACCGCCGGCGCGCTCGCGTGCGCCTGCATGAACCGCTTGACGATCCGGTCTTCGAGTGAATGAAAGCTGATCACGACCAGCCGCCCCCCTTGCTCCAACAATGCCAATGCCGATTCGAGTACTACTTGCAGCTCCGCAAGCTCTTGATTGACGTGAATCCGTATAGCTTGAAAGGTGCGAGTTGCCGGGTCCTTGCCCTTTTCACGGGTTTTGACGACGTGACCCACGATTTCGGCAAGCTCGCGCGTGCTGTCGAGAGGCCCAAGACGGTCGGACTCTGCCCGGCGAGCAACAAGCGCCTTTGCAATCTGAAAAGCAAACCGTTCTTCCCCATAATCTCTGATGACCTCCGTGATTTCCTGCACCGTGGCCCGCGCGAGCCACTCAGCCGCCGACTCGCCGCGAGTCGGATCCATCCTCATGTCGAGCGGACCTTCTGCGCGGAAGCTGAAGCCGCGCTCCGGGTCGTCCACCTGCGGCGACGACACGCCAAGATCCAGCAATACGCCCGACACCCGCCCCACCCCACGCTCGGCCGCCGCATCGCGCAACGCCGCGAAACTGTCGTGCACGATCGAAAAACGCGAGTCCTGAATCTGTTGCGCCGTGGCGATCGCAAGAGGATCCTTGTCGAAGGCGATGAGCTGCCCAGCTTCCCCCAGCCGCTGCAAAATCGCCCGGCTATGACCGCCGCGCCCGAATGTGCCATCTATATAGATGCCGTCCGTGCGCGTGATCAGCCCATCCACCGCTTCCTTCAGCAGCACCGTGCGGTGCTGCAGATCTTTTCCCGACGACTTCGCCATGTTTTTAAGCGCCGCGTCAGAAAGTGAAATTCTTCAGCGCTTCGGGCATGCCCTGCGCCATCGCCGCGGCTTCCTTCGCCGCGTAAGTCTGCGAATCCCACAACTCGAAGTGCGCGCCCATGCCGAGCAGCGTCACCTCTTTTTCCAGCGACGCGGCAGAGCGCAGCTCGGGCGAGACCAGCACGCGCCCATTGCCGTCGAGTTCGACATCCATTGCATTACCGAGAAAGATGCGCCGCCACCACATGGCTTCCATCGGAAGCGCGGCAACCTTGGCGCGAAAGACCTCCCACTCCGGGCGAGGAAAGAGCAACAGGCATCCATCCGGGCTCTTCGTGAGCGTCACCCGGCCTTCTGCCTGCCCTTGCAGCGCCTCCCGATAGCGGGACGGAACCGACATCCGTCCTTTCGCATCGAGCGTGAGCGCCGACGCCCCTTGGAACACTCGCCCCTCTCCCCGTTCGGACACCCACCCTGATGTCCGTCCCACTCAGATTTGCTCGAAAATGGCTTTGGAATCACACAAAAGACCACTTTCTCACACTGTCTCCCACTTTAGAGGAACGCATTTCCTCGGTCAAGACGCGTAACTTTTTTTCGAGTGCTTTTTATTTGCTAGAACAAGGACTTAGCGCAGGAGCTTGAAGTGACGGCGAAAGAGAAAACCGTTATGAATTAGAGAGCTAGTGCGGGATGTGAAGGTAGTACGTGAAATGAGCAGGCGAAATGAGGGAAATGTAACGGTTCCGCCAGCCGATTCGTCGTCTGCTCGTGGGTTTTGGATGCGAGTGCCTCGGACCGATCCGCCGGAGATCGGTCGAGGCGATCATTACTATATGTAGTAGGCCGTGCGAGTCATGACTTTGGAGGCTGCGCGCATCAGTGCGCGAACCGGAAACGGCACTTCGCCTCCTCCTGCGCCGATAGCGGCGGCGGCGTGCGCGCTTTCATCGAGACGCATCTGCTCGACGATCGCACGCGACGCATGATCGTTCGCGGGCAAAGTCTTCATGTGACCATCGAGATGCTGCTCGACCTGACGCTCGGTTTCCGCCATGAAGCCGAGACTCGCGCGATCGCCGAAGCGGCCCGCGACGAAACCGATCGCCAGCGCGCCCGCATACCAAAACGGGTTCAACAGGCTCGGCCGCGACTCCAGATCCTTCAGCCGCGTCGAGGTCCACGCGAGATGATCTTCTTCTTCGCGGGCCGCTTGCTCGAAGCCCGCCTTGAGTTCGGGCGAATTCGTGGCGAGCTTCTGTGCCTGATAAAGCGCCTGCGCGCAGACCTCGCCGACGTGGTTCACACGCATCAGGCCGGCCGAATGCGCCCGCTCTTTCTCCGTGAGTTGCGATTCCTCCGCGAGGACATCGCCCTGCATGTCCGAACCCGGCATGGCCGATTCGGGAATCGGCCGCGACATGCGGCTCACGCCCGTCATGGAGCGCAAGCCCCGATCGAACTCGCTGATGACTTCATCGAGCGTCATGTTGTCACCTCTCTTCATGGTCCACGGTCGATCGCTGGCCGAGCACGTGGCGAAAAACGCGGATTTTAACGCACATCGACGTGCGGCGAGGCCGCGCGGGCTTGCCAGGATTCGATTCCGGCAGGCCAGGGAACAGCCAGTTTTGCTCCTGCAGCGGCCTTGAAACGCGTTCGCAAAAGCATCGCGATCATTGCCTCTGCGCCATCTGCGAACGCAGGTTCCATGCGCGCAATCCGGTCCAAAACCGCCCTTCGTCAGCATCCACTTTGTTAATTAGGGCAAACACGACTCGCAAAAATCCTGCAAAACCAACATTTTAGCGCCTGTTGCGTAAACGTCACATCAGTCCAACGGATCACCCCCTTTTCCTTTGTCCGTCAAAGCCTCTTTGTTACATTACGTCTCAACTTCAATTTAGAAGCCCGGCAGGGACCGTCAACACACTGGCGCTAAGAACAGTGACCTTGCCCAAAAGTCGCAAATACTCCTTGGAGATCCATTCAATGAAAAAGTCGCTTCTCGCTCTCGCCGCATTGGGCGCATTCGCAGGCGCCGCTCATGCACAGAGCAGCGTGACGCTGTACGGCATCATCGACGCAGGCTTTGCCTACAACAACAACAGCAACGGTCAGAAGCTGTACTCGATGAACAGCGGCAACCTGCAAGGTAGCCGTTGGGGCCTGCGCGGCACGGAAGATCTCGGTGGCGGTCTGAAGGCCATCTTCGTGTTGGAAAACGGCTTCAACGTGTTCAACGGCCAACTGGGCCAAGGTGGCGACATGTTCGGCCGCCAGGCTTATGTCGGTCTGTCGACGGCGCAATACGGCACGGTCACGCTGGGTCGTCAGTACGACTCCGTGGTTGACTTCACCGGCGCATTCGAAGTCGGCAGCCAGTGGGCGTCGTACTTCGGCGCGCACCCGGGCGACCTGGACAACATGAACAACTCGAATCGCGTGAACAACGCGATCAAGTACACGAGCGCAAACTACGCCGGCTTCACGTTCGGCGGCCTGTATAGCCTCGGCGGCCAGGCTGGCCAGTTCAACCGCAACCAGATCTGGTCGGTTGGCCTCGGCTACTCGCAAGGTCCCCTGCAGTTGGGCGCGGGCTACTTGAACGTCAAGGATCCGAACTACTCGTTCTTCGGCAACAACGCAAGCTCGAAGACGCCGACGACGACCCCGGGCTCGACCTCGAACTTCGGTTCGAGCCGCGTGATCAACGGCTATGCTTCGGCCAGGACGCAGCAAGTCATCACGGCTGGCGGTGCTTACACGTTCGGCGCAGCAACCGTCGGCGCGACGTATAGCAACACGCAGTTCAAGGATCTCGGTTCGGAGCCGGGCACCGGCCTGACCCCGACGGGCGGCTTCACCAATGGCACGGGCAAGTTCCACAACGCCGAAATCAACTTCAAGTATCAGCTGACCCCGGCGCTGCTGCTGGGCGTGGCGTATGACTACACGAAGGGCTACGGTCTGGGCGACGCCAAGTACCATCAGGGCATGCTCGGCGCGGACTACTTCCTGTCGAAGCGCACGGACGTGTACATCGACGGTATCTACCAGCACGCGAGCGGCACGGACTCGACGAACCACACGGCAGTTGCCAACATCAACGGCCTGTCGCCGTCGTCGACGTCGAACCAGGTTGCCGCTGTCGTCGGTATCCGTCACAAGTTCTAATAAGGTCGTAACAAAGCAGTACACGCTGAAAGGCGCCTTCGGGCGCCTTTTTTTGTTCCTTGACGGGGAAATGCAGGCTGTTCGCGTCGCGTGCGGCCAACAAAAAAGCCTTCGGGTCTGGCGACACGAAGGCTTTTTTTGCTTCATACGATACGAACGCTACGCGCGGCCGTCGCGCAATTCGCGCCGCAGAATCTTGCCGACATTGCTCTTCGGCAACTCGTTGCGGAATTCGATCGTGCGCGGACGCTTGTAGCCGGTGAGCCGCTCCTTGCAATACGCGATGACGTCGGCTTCCGTCAGGCTCTGGTCCTTGCGCACGATGAAGAGCTTCACCGCCTCGCCGGACGCCTGGTCCTTTACGCCGACCGCGGCGACTTCGAACACGCCGGGAAGCATCGCGACGACATCCTCGATTTCGTTTGGATACACGTTGAAACCCGACACGAGAATCATGTCCTTCTTGCGATCGACGATCTTTACGTAGCCGCGCTCGTCCAGTACGCCGACGTCGCCCGAGCGGAAAAAGCCGTCGTCGGTCATCACCTTCGCCGTTTCGTCGGGACGGTTCCAGTAGCCCGCCATCACCTGCGGTCCGCGAATGCAGATTTCGCCGGGTTGGCCGAGCGGGACTTCGTGGTTGTCGTCATCGCGGATGGAGATCTCCGTCGACGGAAGCGGCAAGCCGATCGTGCCGGTATATTCGGTCGCGGTCACCGGGTTGCAGGTCACGCACGGTGAGGTCTCGGATAAGCCGTAACCTTCGATGATCGGCACACCGGTCGCCGCAAACCACCGCTTCGCAACGGCTTCCTGAACCGCCATGCCGCCGCCGTTCGCCGCGATGAGCTTGGAGAAGTCGAGCTTGCCGAAGTCGGGATGATTCAACAACGCGTTATAAAGCGTGTTGACCGCCGGGAAAGTATTGATGGGAACGCCCTTCAATTCCTTGATGGTCCCGGCGATGTCGCGCGGATTCGGAATCAGCACGCCGAGGCCGCCGGTCCGGATCGTCAGCATGCCGCACACCGTCAGCGCGAAGATGTGATAAAGCGGCAGCGCAACCACACAAATGAACTGATCGATGTCAGGGCGGCGCTTGCGCGCCGGGTCGAGCCAGACTTCCGACTGCAGCGTGTTTGCGATGACATTGCGATGCGTGAGCGTCGCGCCTTTGGCGACGCCCGTCGTACCGCCGGTGTACTGCAGAAATGCGACGTCGTCGGGGCTCTGGGTAACGGGCTGAAGTGTGCTGCGGCCGCCTTCACCGAGCGCGTCGTTGAAACGGATGCTGCCGGGCAGGCTCCACCCGGGCACCATCTTCTTCACGCGGCGCACGACGAAATTGACCAGCAGGCCCTTCAATCCCATGAGATCGCCCATCGACGCAACGACCACATGCTTGATCGCCGTGTTTCTGATTACGGCCTGAAGCGTGCCCGCGAAGTTCTCCAGAATGACGATCGCTTCCGCGCCGCAGTCCTTGAGCTGATGTTCGAGCTCACGCGGCGTGTAAAGCGGATTGACGTTGACGACGATGTAGCCGGCGCGCAGCACGGCCGCAATCGCGATGGGGTACTGCAAGACGTTCGGCATCATCAGCGCGACGCGCGCGCCGGGCTTCATTCCCCGCTTCTGGAACCAGGCGGCCAGCTTTCTCGACATCGCGTCGAGTTCGGCGTAGGTGATCGACTGGCCCATGCACACGAACGCACGGCGATCGCGGTTCGCGCGGAAACTGTCTACGAGCAGCTCGGAAACCGACCGATACGCGGAGGCATCGATGGCCGCAGGCACACCGGCCGGGTAAGACTGTAGCCAGGGTTTCTCCATACGGCGTCTCCTTTATATGATTTTAGAATGGTCGTGCGGAAACGAGATCCTAGCTTTTTGGCAGGCCTCCGACAACTGGGTTAGACGCCATGCACCAGACTCGTTCGAGTCTGTGTGTCCAAAGCGCATCAAGCCATCTGCTCCACTTCGACGAGGCAATCGTAGAACGTTGCCGAGCCCCCGAGGTCGGTCAACGCCTGACTCGTTACCTGATTGGCGTTGCAGCCATCCGGCGATAATTTCTTCCACCAGATCGACAAGCCCACGACGACGCCCTCGCGAGCGCGGTCTGTCACGCGCGCGCGGGCCTGCATTGAACCGCGATCGTTGAAGATGCGCACCAGCGCGCCATCGGCGATGCCGCGCGTTTGAGCATCGACGGGATGGATGTCGAGGTACGGTTCGCGTTCTGCCGCGCGCAGGCTCTCGATGTTCACGAAGCTGCTGTTCAGGAAATTGCGGGCTGGTGGCGAGATCATCGCGAGCGGATAACGCGCGGCAAGCTCCGGCGAGCCATCCGCCGATTCATAGGGAGGCAGGTAATCCGGCAGTGGATCGAGGCCCTCGCGTTTCAGGCGTTCGCTGTAAAACTCGCATTTTCCCGATGGCGTGCGGAACGCGCCTGAAGCCAGTGGTGCCTCGGCGATGTCGAGCTTCAGCCAGCCGGACGCCTTCAGTTTCTCCCAGTTCTGGCCTTCGAGCGCGGGGTCGGCCCAGCGGAATGCTTTCGATGCAATCCGCTCGTCGGTCTCGAAAAGCGCCGGTTCGTCGAGGCCCATCGCGCGCGCCAGGCCGCGGAATATCTCCGTGTTCGGACGCGCTTCGCCGACGGGTTGAATCGCCGGCAGATTCGCCATCACATGCGTGTGCCCATACGACTTGTGGACGTCGAGATGCTCGAGTTGCGTCGTCGCGGGGAAGATCAGATCGGCGTAGTCGGCGGTGTCGGTCTGAAAGTGTTCGAGCACGATCGTGAACAAATCCTCGCGTGCGAAACCCGCCTCGACCTTCGCCGAATCGGGCGCGACCGCAACAGGATTCGAGTTGTAGACGATCAGCGCTTCGATTTTCGGCCCGAACTGCGCGTCGCCCGGATGCAGCAGCGCGTCGCCGATCGCGTTCATGTTGATCGCGCGCGGCAGTTTCGACGGCCAGTCGGGCAGCAAGTCGGGACGTTCGAGCGCGCTGCCGTCGATCGGCGCCCATCCGGACGACGAAAGCAGCAGGCCTCCCGCACGTTCGCGCCACGCGCCTGTTAACGAGGGCAAGCACGCTATCGCGCGGACCGCGTTGCCGCCGCCGCGCACGCGCTGCATGCCGTAGTTGAGCCGGATCGCGGCCTTTTTCGTCGATCCGAAAGCGCGCGCGAGTTCGACGACCACGTTCTCTTCGATGCCGCAGATCTGCGCCACGCGCGAAGGCGGATACTGCGCCGCGCGCGCCGCAAGTTCATCGAAACCGACGGTATGCGCGCTCACATATTCCCGGTCGATGAGCTGCTCGCGGATCAGCACGTCGATCATGCCGAGAGCCAGCGCGGCATCGGTGCCTGGACGCAGCGCGACGTGCTGATGACACTTTTCCGCCGTGAGCGATTTGTAGGGATCGATCGCAATCAGCTTCGCGCCGCGGCGCTTCGCTTCCTGAGCACGCGTCCAGAAATGCAGACTCGAGGCGATCGGGTTCGCGCCCCAGATCAGAATGATTTCGCTCTCTTCGTAATACTCCGAGTGCATGCCGAGGCTGGCGCCGTACGTGTAGCGCAGGCCGGCCGCGCCCGCGGCGGCGCAAATGGTGCGTTCCAGTCGCGATGCGCCCAGCACGTTGAAAAATCGGGCGGCAATGCTTTCTCCCTGAACCAGACCCATCGTTCCCGCGTAGCTGTACGGAACGATGGCTTCGGGTGCGCGTTGGGCGATCGGTTTCAGGCGCTCGGCGGCGAGTTGCAACGCCTCATCCCAGCCGATCGGCTCGAAGCGGCCCTCGCCCTTCTTGCCGACTCGCCGCAGCGGCGTCAGAAGACGATCCTTGTGATGCGTGCGCTCGGCGTATCGGGTGACCTTCGTGCACAACACGCCCTGGGTCGGCGGATGATCGGGATCGCCGCTGATCTTGACTGCCTTTCCGTCTTTCACCGTTACGCGCATCGCGCAAGTATCGGGGCAGTCGTGCGGGCATACGGCTCGGGCGAACTCGGCTGGAGCGTTCATCGGAAAGTCCGGAAAATCAGAATAAAAGGCGGCAGATGCCGGAATTCTATTACGGCCACTATGCGATCGACCGTCCGGTGCATCAAATAGTGGCGGCGTAGAATGGAAGCACTAGCGCAGTCAATACGCGCGATCCGAATTTAAACGTGCGAGCGGTTCAAATGAATCTGATCCCGGAAATCGAAGCATCACACGACGAAATCAAAACGCTCCGACGAACGATCCATGCTCATCCCGAATTGCGGTATGAAGAGGTCGGCACTGCGAAACTGGTGGCCGAAAGCCTCGAACGTTGGGGAATCGAAGTGCATCGCGGATTGGGCAAGACGGGCGTCGTCGGCGTACTGAAGCGCGGTACGGGCAGCGCGTCGATCGGGCTGCGCGCAGATATGGATGCGTTGCCGATTCAGGAAGTCAACACGTTCGGGCATCGATCGACGAACGACGGCCGCATGCACGCCTGCGGCCACGACGGTCACACCGCCATGCTGCTCGGCGCCGCGAAACATCTGGCGGAGCACGGCAAATTCGACGGCACTGTCGTGTTTATTTTTCAGCCGGCCGAAGAAGGCGGCGCTGGCGCGAAAGCCATGATCGAGGATGGTCTTTTCAAGCGATTTCCGGTCGACGCCGTGTTCGGCATTCACAACTGGCCGGGCATTCCCGCGGGTCACTTCGGTGTGGTCGAAGGGCCGATCATGGCCTCGAGCAACGAGTTTCGCATCACGGTTCGCGGAACCGGTTCGCACGCAGCTTTGCCTCATAACGGACGCGATCCGGTTTTTACGGCGGTTCAGATTGCAAATGGTCTTCAGGGCGTCATTACGCGAAGCAAAAAGCCGATCGATACAGCGGTGCTTTCGATTACTCAGATCCACGCCGGTGAAGCAGCGAACGTGATTCCCGATCGTGCCTGGCTCGGGGGAACCGTACGTACCTTCACGGTTGCAACGCTCGATCTGATCGAAGAGCGCATGCGCAAGATCGTCGAGGCGACTGCGGCCGCGTACGACTGTGAGGTGGAGTTGCGCTTCAACAGAAACTACCCGCCGACGATCAATGCAACTGAGGAGACCCGATTCGCGGCGGAAGTGATGGCGGAAGTCGTTGGGAAGGATAAAGTCGATAACGCCGTCGAACCGACGATGGGCGCGGAGGATTTCTCGTTCATGCTCCTCGAGAAGCCCGGTTGCTATGCGTTCCTTGGTAATGGCGATGGTGGCCATCGTGAGCAAGGGCATGGCGCCGGACCGTGCATGCTGCACAACGCCAGTTACGACTTCAACGATGATCTGTTGTCGATCGGATCGTCGTATTGGGTGCGTTTGGCGGAGCGATTTCTGGCGCGGTGACGGTCGCGGCGGCGGATAATCGCCGCTTTTCAGCCTGTCACGGTCGCGATCTAGAATTCGGCTTTAAAACGCAAAAAGCCCCAACTCGTGGAGTTGGGGCTTTCTGTTTGCTTTTCAGCATGAGGAGCCTGACGATTACCTACTT
>LRBF01000255.1 GCA_001580565.1 Caballeronia megalochromosomata
TCGCTCCTTGCGAGCGCCATCGCGGCGAGATAGCCGAACGTCAACGCCGGGCCGAGCGTGATGCCCGCGCCGATGTAATGTCCGCCTACCGGCGAGTTCATGTCGTTACCGCAGGCGTACAGACCTTGAATCTGATGCCCGTCATCGTCGAGCACTTCCCCGTGGGATCCGGTCACGAGGCCGCGGCTCGTGCCGAAGTCCCCCGGCATCAGCTTGACAGCATAAAAAGGGCCTTTCTCGATGGGACCGAGACAAGGATTCGGCGCGTGCGTCGGATCGCCCTTGTACACGTTATATGCGGACGATCCCTTGCCGAAGTCCTCGTCGATGCCGGTCTTCGAGAAGCGGTTGTTACGTTCGACGCTTCGTTCGAGTCCTTTCGCATCGACGCCGATCTTGCCTGCCAGTTCAGCGAGTGTGCGACCGCGAAACAGGTAGCCTGACTTCTCATGACGCCGCAAAGACAGGCTGCCGGGCAGGATCATGCCGATTCCATACTTTTTCACTGTCGCGGCATCGGCTATCAGGTACGCGGGAATTGCGCCTGCCTCGAACATGCCGAGCGTGAACGCGTGATACGAAGCGGCCTCGTTGGTGAAGCGGTTGCCGTCCTTGCCGACCGCAATGAACCCAGGCTTGGGACGATCGAGCATGAAGTGCCCCCACAACTGCATGTTGCCCGCCTTGTCCGGATAGATGGACATCGGAACGTAGAAACCGGTGTCCCGAGCGTTATGGTCGAGTCGGCCGCCCACTGATTCACCCAGTCGAAGACCTTCGCCGATGTTGCTCGGAAGTCCCAGTCCGAGTTCCACCGTGGGTTGGCGAGAGTGCTCCCGGCGCATGGCCTGATTGCCCGGATAGCCGCCTGTCGCAATGACGACGCCACGGCGGGCGCGCACGCGGATTGTGCGGCCATCGCGGGCGACTTCCGCGCCGATGACTTTGCCATCAACCGTAATCAGGCTGGTTGCGGACGCCCGCAGCCATATGTCGATGTTCCGATCGAGCATCGTCTTGTACAGGCGACCCGCAAGCGCGTTTCCACCGACGAGCCGCGTGCCTCGATGATGGTTCAACCGGTCCACGGCATAGCGCGCGAAGCGCCTCACTACGTGAACGAACGAACGCGCCGAGCGGGTGAAGGAAAGGAAGTGCAGAAGGTCGACGAGGTCGAGCATCATCCCGCCGAATGGTGCGAAGGCAGGAAGCGGGGCGCGCAGGTTTTTGAAGTTCGGTCCGAGCTTTCGGGCATCGAATTCGATGGGGGCATGCGCGCGTCCGAACATGCCTCCCGCCAGTTCAGGGCTGTAGTCCGGGTACTCGACGGCTGCGACCTCGAGTTCCGAGTTGCGCAGCATATAGTCGAGCGCGACACGGCCCTGTGAAATATAGGCTTCCTGTAACGAGCGGTCGACCGTGTCTCCGACTGTCGCGGCGAAGTATTGCTGTGCCTTGTCGACTGAGTCCTTGAAACCGGCGGACCGCATCGGCGTGCTGTCGACGAACCACATCATGCCCACCGACCAAGCGGTGGTGCCGCCCACCTTATCCGTCTTCTCGAGGACGAGCGGCACGAGTCCTTCATTCTTCGACACGATAGCGGCCGTCATCCCGGCCGCACCCGATCCCATGATGATGACGTCGACCTCGCGGTCCCAATTATGTGCCGCAACCTTGTCCATCGCATTCGTCCTGTGTCAGCGCTCCTGCTCAGAGCCGAGTGAGTTGGCCCGATACGGATTCATCAAAAAGGGGTGCGCCTGGCAACTGCGCAAACAAAATCTATGTCAAATCATGCGACATAGGATGAATAGTGTCAAGCAATCTTGACTCGCCGATGCTGGAGCGCAGCACAGTGTCATGGGCGGAATTGATGGTCGGGACCAATCCAGCTTATCCATTGTTGACTGTGAGGAAACGGATAATTGGTGAAATTAGTAGTTACCCGAATCAAAATTGCGATCTAGACTTCGCTTCAGACGTGGCCGGATGGTTTCGTAGCGCCACGCACAACAATCGATTGAGGTAGATCCAATGAAGTCGTTCGCAAGAGTGGTACTTTTGGCCGCCGCGGTTGCAGTACCGGTGGCTTCGTTCGCGCAGTCCAGTGCTGCTCAGCCGACCAGTCGTGCGCAGGTGCGCGAGGAGTTGACGCAGCTGGAAAAAGCGGGCTATGACCCGCATGATTGGGTGCACTATCCTGAGAATATTCAGGCAGCGCAAGCGAAGGTAGCGACACAAAACGCCACCGCGCAAGGCACGGGTTCGAGTTCGGCATTCGGCGGGGCGTCGGACGGAGCATCCCGGTCGGGTGCAGCGAATGGCTTCTGAATTCGTGACTTAACACGCGGCGCGTGGCATGTGTGAATTACGGCTGAGTCTTTCCTGCTGGCATCAGCAGACAAGACTCAGCCATTTCGTTTGTGTCTCCATGAATACCCGAAGCGCTTCTCTGCGGTCCTCTTGACCGAATCAATTCGATGTCGTATCATCCGCTTACAGTCTAATAGACTCGACGATATTGTCTTGTCGTAGCCAACATTTCGAAGCAAGTTCGACTGTGTCTTCGGATCAGGGCGCTGGGTGTCCGAACCTCCGTCAGGCATCGACACACGTTCAACAATCGAATTTCTGAATGGTTCCGAGGAAGCTATGAATAGGCGTTTCCGTGTCGGAATCGTCGGCCAGATCGACGGTCGCGGGAGCACTGAAGCTCACATTCAAGCGCTGCGTGTTCTTGCTGACGACTTTGATATCGCCGGCGTGGCGAACGCCGGCCAGACAAGCGCGCAGGAGACCGCCGCCTCCTTCGGGATTCCTCGCGCTTTCGATAGCGTTGCGGCCCTTGTGGCGTCCGACGACATTGACGTGGTGATGTTCACGGAGCATGTGCCGCGTCATCACGAGGTGGTCGCGGCGGCGATTGAAGCCGGAAAAGACATCTATTGCGAATGGCCGCTCGGATCCGGGCTGACTGAGGCCTCAGAACTTACTCGGCTGGCGAATGAAACGGGTGTGCTGGCTGTGGTCGGAGCGCGAGCGATCGTGTCACCCGAGCTCGATTACATACGACGTCTGGTCGCTGACGGGTTTGTCGGGGACGTATTGTCGTCGACGTATCTCGACACCGGATTCGGCTGGGGCGATGAGGCTGCTCACTCCGACGCCTGTTCAATGGATTCCAAAGATGGTGCAACGCTCCTTTCCGTCAATGGTGGGCATGCCATCGCAGCGATACAACGAGTGCTCGATCCCATACAGGAAGTCGGCGGCATGCTGGGGCGATGTCGAAAAACCACTCGACTGAACGTGTCGGACCATGTGATGGTCAACGCGATTCTTGAATCCGGCGCTCCTTTGTCGCTGCAACTGCGCGGCGGATTGGAGCGTGATGCACGCTTGCTATGGGAGATCAACGGAACCAAAGGAGACCTGCGTATCACTGCGGAAGTTGATGATATAAATGTAGCCAACATTTCCCGGTTGCGCGTCGAGCTAGGTCACAAAGGGCGCAAAGGCTACGATGAGATCGAGCTGCCGCGAACGCATCGTTTCGGCGTCGCGAAGGCCATCACTGCCCGAAATGTAGCAAGTATCTACAGGCTGATGGCAAATGACCTGCGCAACGGCACTCACACAGCGCCCGATTTCGACGACGCGCTTGTACTTCATATGACAATCGATGCAATCGAGCAGTCGGCCATGACGGGACGACGGGTACGAGTCCCTTAATGAGCGTGGACATCGAACTCCAGGTTCATTAATTAGAAAATGAAAACCCGGAAGGCCCTTCGGTTTATCGCTCCTTCAAAAGGGGTGATCGGCAGAGAATCGGGGGCGGGCGGCTCGAACAGACTGCCGATCCACGATCGAAGTGGCTGCCAGTCCTTGCGCGCGGCAGAACGTCCTACATCTATCCCGCTTACGCACAACATCGCGACCCTTTGTGGCCACGGGCCTTGTCGTACCTCGGCTGCGTATAGCGGCTTCGATACATGTCGTCGGGGCGCACCTCGGCCAGGCATCCACGAAAGCCAGTTCCGATAGTAAAGATTGAACCGGGTACGCCCGCACACATAAGGTGTCCGCGCCCGCGATCAATACGGGCTGCGCTGCCCACCGGACAGACAGTAGCCCTACAGCGGACAGCCAAGCACCGCTGCCGAGCGGCGTCACGCTGTAGCGATCGACGGGCTCCCGCAGTTGCGAAGGCCCTGCAGTGCAGACTCTATCTAGGTATTTACCCTATACTCCTTGATAATTCTATTCCGTGACGTATTATTCGATTACGAATGATGCGGCATGATAGATTAAGCGGCAACGATGAAGTCAAGGACGGATCGAGGGTTCGGAACGACGGACGGCTGTTATCCGAGCGCCGGACCAGCGGAACGCCGGAATACCGTTGAGCGTCGTGCGAAAAGCGGGCTTCGGGTCTGAAGCTGAAGGAGCGAGAAATGAGCGGCAACGTAGTCTCTTTACGGAGTTTGGTCGACAAATGGATGGCACCGACGTCGGCTTCGTCGATCCGCTTCAATCGGTGCAATTACTCGACGCTCAGACATACGCGTTGTGTGCGTGCGGAATCTCACGGCGCGTCAGGCTGCCTCGCGATCTTTTTCTTCCGGCACGACGACGGTTCCTGGCGGGTCTTTCCTCCTCCTTCGGTGCGCCCGATGATGCGACCTGACCTGGAGGCCAACTGACAAGGACATGCACACTCGTCAGCGTTAAAGGGAAATGGCAATGAACATCGAAAAGATCGCGATCGATTCGGGCCTGATGGTCGTGCTTGATGGACGGATTGGCCGCGAAGAGTACAAGAGCGTGTACGGATCCTTGCATGCGCTTCAACGATTTGCTGACAGCATCTGCGAGTTGCTTTCAGGGGAAGCTCGCGTGACCCCGCTGATCGATTGCTCGAACGGGGATTCCGAAGAACAAGAGTTAAGTGTGCGAACGTCAGCAACGCTTCTACCGATTGGTTGAGGAAGTTTGCTCTTCGCCTCTCCCGTATGGTCTTCTTTGCAACTGTGGTTGTGCGTCGCCGGCCGGAGTATGTCATGGCGCTGAGCCGCCGGTTTATCCGATGCCCTCTCAGATTCCCGGCGTTCACAGTGATCGCACAGTTCTTTGCCGCCAAGACGAAGATAACGCATCGTGCGGCTAGCACGAGGTCTGTGTTTCACCGGTGGCTCTTAAATACCTAACAGAAGCAGAGGGCGACGTTCACAGGTTGGTCAAAAACAAATTGACCCGCTGCGGTGAGACCCTTCAGCACTACCCGACTGATGGAAACCTCGACGTATCTATAGATCCACAGCCTCATCCCGAAATGACAGAGTTGAGGCCCATTTGGGCGTCGGCGAACGACTTGACGAGTGTGAGCGTGATTTCGAACGTCTGCAGCGACAGCACAAGCGCTCGCCGTCGCGTGGTCTCACTCTGGTTAATCTAAAGTTGACATAACGAAAGTTATCAACGGAAAATTTGTCAGAGCTTTTTAGTAATGTCGGGTTTGAGCTCATTAGAAATGTCCGGTTTTGTCCCTTGAAGGCGCACGCTGAGCGCAAGCGTCTTCAAGGGGCTCCACCATGAACGAGCGTGGTTTCATCACGGCGACTATGCACGAACTCGAACGCATCAAAGTGATCGAGGCGGTCTGCGAGCATCGGCTGACGATGGTGCGGGCTGCCGAGCGACTGGGCTTGTGCGAGCGCCAGATCAGTCGTCTGGCTCGCCGCTATGCCGCGAGCGGTCCGGCGGGCTTGGTCTCGGGCAAGCGCGGGCGCACGGCTTGCGTGCCGCGGCACTCATGCTGCGCGATTCGACGATCTCGACGAACAGGTGGATGAGGTTCAGGTCAATGGTTTCCTGCCGTCAGTGCCAAATCTTGTCGAATCGCACGATAAACCGAAGGTTTGTCTCTCGATTTTTCCAGTCTCCGGTTCCGGCCGCGCAAGTGGATTTACAGAAGCGATTCGGAAAGATAGCGGATCGGCGAGCACCACGCTGGGTCGACCCATCCGATGTTCGGCAATCGACTTCCTGACCCGCATCTCGCTTCATGCCGCAAGATCGCCGACAAATTGCCTGATGCTGTCGAGGACGGGTTGCCGGTCTCCCGCGAACGGCCAGTGATCGGCGCCATCGAGTTCGACGAATCGCGCCCGGGCGATGTGACTCGCGAGGTGCCGCCCCGCGCCGACGCGAACGGCGCGATCGCCATGACGATGAAGCACCAGCGTCGGAACGGATACCCGACCCAGAAGGTCCCGCACATCCATATCGCGCAAGGTCTCGAGCACGCCCTTGATGGCGCCGGGACTCGACGCGGCCCGGAGCAGGCCCGCCCACCACGCTCTCGCCTGCGGATCGCCGGACAGACTCGGCGCGAAGGTTTCGATGCCCGCCGCACCGCCCCAACCTGCCACGAGCTGCCGAAGCCACGTGTCGTACTGGCGCGCCTGCAGCGCATGCGGATAGTCGGGCGCCGCGCTTCCCTTTGCCAGCGAGCCGAACAGGATGAGGCCCGCGACCCGGTCGGGGTGATCGGCGGCAAACCGGATGCATGCCGGTCCTGCCTCGGACGCACCGAACAGCACGACGCGGCGGCTGCCGACGGCATCGAGCACGGCTCCGATGTCCTGCGCGGTCTCATCGACACCTGGATTGAATCCGACCCGGTCGGACAGTCCGATGCCGCGTCGATCGAGCAGGATGAGGCGGCCTGTCTCGGCAAGCGAGGACAGGAAGGCGCGGCATCGGGGCTCTTCCCATACGCGTTCGACATGCGACACGAAACCGGGCAGCACCAGCACATCGATGCGGCCGGCGCCGCAGGTCTGATACGCGATATGGACGCCGCCGCCGCGCACGTAGCGCGTCGGCGGTGGCGCGTCGATCGGCACCGAGGCGGCGGCGTTCAGCAGGGCACGGGTTTCGGGCTCGGGTGCCACACCGAGCTCATCGCGAAGGCGCTGCGTCAGGGCATCGAACTGGCGCTCTGCGGTAGCGCGATCTCCTGAGAGCAGAAGATTGCGGATCAGGTGCCGACCGTACACTTCGCTGAGCGGATCGAACCGGGCCAGGCGGTTGGCGTGTGTAGCCGCGGCTGAATAGTCGCCTTCTGCATGTTTTTCGTGGACCACGCGCTCCAGCGCGTGGATCGCCCGGCCGCGCAATGCCTCCCGGCGAAAGAACGCCCATTCGTCGAACTGCGGACAATCGCCGGGCGAAAAACCTTCGAGAAAATCGCCGGAATAATCGCGGAACGCGCGCTCGAACTCGCCGCGATCGCAGGCTTGTTCGAACGCTTGCGAATCCAGTTCGAGGTCGATAGATGCCGACCAGCGGAGCGTCGACCGGTCGGTGTCGAGGAAGTCGTCGCCAAGCGTGAGCTGAAGGCGGTAGATGAGGCGCCGCAGCCGCGCCCGTACGATGTCTTCGCCGCTATCCGGCCACAACATGGTCGCAACGACATCGCGTCCGACCGGTCCATTCGCTTCGGCCAGATAGATCAGCAGGGCCACGCCTTTGCGCAGGGCCAGCGGACACTGCCGACCGTCCCGACGGATCTCCGGATAGCCAAGCGTGCGCACGCTGAACCGAGTCATCGTAGTGCGAACCTCAATGACGGCGTCGAGAGGACGCTCAGGGGACGAATCGATCCTACCATGCAAGGTAGATGATCGTCGCCCGACTCGCCGCGACGACTTGCACGGGAGGAATGCCATGAAGAAGCTGGGCGAACATGCAATAGTGATAGGCGCCAGCATGAGCGGACTCTTGGCCGCACGCGTGCTATCGGACTTCTACACGACAGTCACCGTGCTCGAACGCGATGCGTTTCCAGCCGCCGACACCGCGCGCAAAGGCGTTCCGCAGGGCCGCCACACGCATGGGCTTCTTGCACGTGGAAGCGAGGTGCTGGAGGAGCTTTTTCCCGGATACAACGACGAAGTGATCAGGCAAAGCGGCGGATTGGTCGGCGATGTCGCCAACGACGTGACCTGGGTCGGTCGCAACGTCGCGCTCGCCAAAGGCCGGAGCGAGCTGATCGGCCTGGTTGCGAGCCGTCCCGTACTCGAAGGCCATCTGCGACGGAGGCTCCTCAAATTGCCGAATGTGCGCGCCGTGGAGCATTGCTCGGTGCGAGGCCTTGAAAGCGACGCGGCGCGCGAGTGCGTGACGGGCGTGCGCCTACGTGCCGGAAGCGGAACGGAAGAGACGATCGATGCGGATCTCGTCGTCGATGCGACGGGCCGCGGCTCGTCGAGCGCGACATGGCTCGAAGCGCTCGGCTACGCCCTGCCCGACAGCGAAAAAGTGGAGATCGGCATCGGCTACACGAGTCGAACCTATCGACGCCGGCCGACCGATCTCGACGGCAAGCTCGGCGTCGTGGTCGTCGGCAGTGCGCCGAACTGGCGCAACGGAGCGCTGCTCGCGCAGGAAGGCGACAGCTGGATCGTCAGCACCGGCGGCTTTCTCGGCGATGAGGCGCCCGACGACGACCAAGGCTTTCTCGCCTATCTCGCGACCTTGCCGACCATGCAGATTCACGATGTCGTCGCAAGCGCGGAGCCGCTCAGCGAGTACCGGCGCTACCGCTACGTCTGCAACCTGCGCAGGCGGTACGAGAAGCTGACGCGCTTTCCAGGAAACTACCTGGTCGTCGGCGACGCGCTCTGCAGCTTCAACCCCGTCTACGGACAGGGCATGACGGTCGCCGCGCTGGAGGCGCTGACGCTGCAGGCGTGCCTCCAACGCGGAGGACCGGACGAACTTGCGCGACGCTTCTTCCGCGCAGCGGCGAAAATCGTCGACATTCCGTGGGACATCGCGGTGGGCAACGACCTGCGTCATCCGCAAGTCGAGGGCGCGCGGCCGCCGATGCTGCGGTTCATCAACTGGTACATCGGCAAGCTTCATCTCGCCGCGATGCACGACAGCGCGCTCACGACCGCGTTTCTGAAAGTGGTCAACCTGATGTCCCCGCCGCCGTCGCTGCTCAGCCCGGCGATTGCGTGGCGGGTCTGGCGAGTCAATGCGAGGACTGCTTCATCGTTTTTCTCGTCTGCATCGAACGGGCCGTCTGACGATGCATGCAAAGGTCGGCTCGGTCAGGCAGGCGGTCATGCCAACGGGAAACCCTTCGCCGAGTAGCCGGGCGATGCTAACCGCATTCCGGGTCGATCAACCGCGGTCTATGCTGGCAGGGGTAATCGCTTCTAAAGGAGGGCGACATGATCGGCGTATTCGTTACGTTTCGCTTTGAGGACAATTTCGACGAGCAGGCCGTGCGGAAGATCGCTCAGACCGCACGCGCCAGGTTCGAGGGAATGCCGGGATTACGCTCCAAGGCCTTCACGCTCGACTCCGGGAAGCGTAAAGCCACGAACTTCTACGTATGGAACTCGGAAGATGCCGCCCGGGCATTTTTCACCGATGAGATTCTCGATCGGGTAACGGGTCTCTACGGTGTACGCCCTGACGTCGAGTTCGTCGAGATTGCAGAACTGATCGAGAACCGGGGATGACGTCGTCATCCCGAATCCCTCCGGATCGAAAACGGACCCGGAGGGCGACGTGCCTTCGATTATCGATTCGTCGAGTGTCGAGTGTCGAGCAAATGCGTATGGCCCGACTTTCGGAGATGAGGCTCTGGAGCACGTCTCCGAAATGAGGATGACTCGCGCCCGAGTGAATGTACTGCCACCGGTAAGCTTCGAGGAAACTGGTTTCGGTGACCCGGGATTCCGAGTCGTCGAGTTCTCTTCCTTCCAGTGATAGCGAATCACATTCTTGAACAACTCCGATAGTTCGTCGTCCATAGCGATGCTCTGACCGTAATGAAGCTGAGTGAACGGTTCGATATGCAGCGTCAGCCATTGCGTGTTGTCAAACAGCAGCGCTATGCGGCCGTCTCGACCACAGGCGCCGGTGTCGCCGCCAGTCGATGCGAATGCTCCGCAGTCTGCCCACGCAGTTTGATGAGCGCGAGCACCGTATCGATCGTCGGTGTCGCCTGCCCGACAAGACGCCCCATTTCCTGAACGACGGTGAGGAGCGGATCGACCTCCATCGGTCGGTTCGCTTCGAGATCCTGAAGCATCGACGTCTTATGCGCGCCGACCGCACCCGCGCCGTCGATACGCCTTTCGACGTCGACACGAAAATGCACGCCGAAGCGTTCGGCAATCGCTTTGGCCTCCAGCATCATGGCCTTGGACACGGCACGCGTAGCCGGATTGCTCGTAATGACATCGAGCGTTGCGTGAGTCAGTGCGCTGATCGGGTTGAAGCAAAGATTCCCCCACAGCTTCAGCCAGATTTCATCGCGGATGCGCTCGCGGATGGGCGCGTCCAGATCCGCCGCGCTCATGATTTCGTGCAACTTCTGAACGCGCTCGCTGCGCTCCCCGTTGGGTTCGCCGATGGGAAATTTCTTTCCGTACACGTGGCGGATCACACCCGGCGCCACGACCTCCGCAGCAGGATACACCACGCAACCGATCGCACGCCCCGGTCCGAGCGCGCTCCATTGTCTCCCGCCGGGATCGATGCTATCGAGCGTGGAGTCTTCCAGTTGTCCGCCATGCTTGTAAAAGTACCAGTACGGAATGCCGTTGACCGCCGTGACGATGGCCGTGTCCGGCCCGAGCAGCGTCTGGATTTGATCGACGGCACCGGGCACCGAATGCGCTTTCAACGCGACGATCACGTAATCCTGCTGACCGAGTTCGCGGGGATCCGCGGCGCATCGGACCTTGACGACGCGTTCGTCGCCATCGATTTGCAGCCGCACGCCATTCTCCTGCATCGCCGCGAGGTGCGGTCCGCGCGCAACGAAGCTCACGTCGGCGCCTGCGGACGCCAGTTGCGCGCCCATATATGCACCTATTGCACCGGCGCCGTAGACACAGATCTTCATCGTTCCTCCCTCTCTCACGTCAAGAATGCCAGTAGCCGAAACACCGCTTCGTTTCAGCGACCACGGTCAACGCTCTCAAGCGCCAAGATGACTGAGCAACGCATCCCTGGATGCGCCTGAATGTGTTGGCTATACCGGAGAAGCCTTATCGCGCTTCGGCCGTCGCGAGGACTTCGGACACGCGGTTCGTCAGCCTGCCAATGCCCTCGATGGAAACCTCGACCGTCGCGCCGTCGCGCATCGAACCTACCCCGAGCGAAGTTCCGCACGCGATAACATCGCCTGGCAGCAAGGTCATGTCGCGGGAAATGCGGCTTACCTGTTCCAGCGGCGAAAACGCCATGTCGGAGAGCGGATAGTTCTGCCTCTCGACGCCGTCGAGCGTGGTCACGACGCGCGCGTTTTGCCAGTCGAGACGGGTTGCGATCACCGGACCGACGCAGCCGAACGTGTCGTAGCCTTTCGCTCGGCACCATTGCGCGAAGTTGGCGTCTTCGAACAGCAGATCGGCGGCCGTGACATCGTTGACGCAGGTGTAGCCGAACACGTAGCCGGCGGCTTCCTCGACGCTCACGTTGCTGCATCGCTTTCCGATCACGATGCCGAGTTCGCCTTCATAGACGATTTTTCCGCCGTATCCCGCAGGACGCTGGATGATGTCGCAGGGCCCCGCGAGCGACGTGGAGGGTTTGATCAGAAACAGCGGATGCGAAGGCAACGCCTTGCCGAGCTTCGCAGAGAGCGCATGAAAGTTATTCCACAACGCGATGATCCGGCTCGGCACGCACGGACTCGTGAGCGTGACTTCGTCAGGGTCGAAGGTCCGCCCTGTCCGATGCGGCGCGGCGAACATGTCGCCTTCGTATTCGAGCACGCGCCCGTCTTCGAGCAAGCCAAAACCAATGCGGCCGTCACCCTTGGCCGTCGCGTGCGTATAGCGGATCCACAAACTCATAGTCGTTTTTCCCGAAGTCGCAAAACCTTTTCGCGCTCATGCGTCGATGTCATCTGCACGCACGCAGACGCCTCTCGCCTCGCACGAGCCCGAAGCTCGCGCGATGTGCGAATAGTTGGTCAGTTTCTGGTCGGTCAGCCGCGAATGCGGGCATCGAGTGAAACGGCCGTTGGGATGAGAGGCCGCTTCCTTTGAGCTGCGTCCATTCGCACGTTTTGGTGCGCGGACGCGAGCCGTGTCTCCTGGGTGCTTTTAATTCTCTGAAACCGTGAATGTTCAGGCGCTGGCGCTCGCCTCCAGCTCCGCGATGCGCTTGCGCAGCGCGCGATCTTCCTGAAACCGCGCCGTTTCATCGCGGATGATCGCGACGATGCCGGTTATTTCACCTTGCGGTGAATGCAACAGCGCGACTGTGAATGCAATCGACATTGAGCGGCCGGCTTTATCGACGGCAGGGACCTTCAGCAGATCGTGTCCATAACGCGTTTCGCCGGTCGCCATCGTCTTGTGATAGCCATCCCAGTGACGGCCGCGCAGGCGTTCCGGAATGATCTGATCCAGCGACTTCCCCAATGTTTCGCTCTGGGTAAAGCCGAACATGCGCTCCGCCGCCGGATTCCACAGGGTGATCGCGCCGCTCGCATCAGAAACGATCACAGCATCGCCAATCGCGTTGACGAGTTGTTCGTAGTCGATAGTGTGGGTCATAAAGCCATCCGGATCGTAGGGGGTCGATCGAAGCTTACGCCTGCGACCATCTAATCATTTTTAAGGCGCACCGCCGCTCTTCCGCCTGAACCCTTGCCGCATGCCGCGAGGAACAAGACAGAAGGAGGCGGCGTTCGCCTTGCTTGCCAAACACACGAACGACTGTCAAACGGCGCGTGATTCCTGCATTTGCGCGACCTGCTCCTTGCTGTAACCCAGTTCGAGCAGCACTTCTTCGGTATGCTCGCCCAGGAGCGGCGACCCGGTGATTTCCGGCTTCAGATCCGAGAACTTGATCGGGCTGCCGACCGTGAGGTACTTGCCGCGCACCTTGTGATCAACCTCGACGATCGAGCCACTCGCACGCAACGATTCATCGTTCGAGAGTTCCTTCATCGTCAGCACCGGCGCGCACGGAATATCGAACTTGCGCAGGATATCGACGGCCTCGAACTTGGTCTTGTCGGCCAGCCACGCTTCGATCGTATTGAAGATATCGAAGATGTGCGGCTGGCGCGCTTCGGCCGTCATGTAGTGCGGATCTTCGATCCATTCCGGCTTGCCGATCGCGCGGCAGATCGGCGCCCATGCATGACCCTGAATCGTGAAGTAAATGTACGCGTTCGGATCGGTTTCCCAGCCCTTGCACTTGAGCACCCAGCCCGGCTGCCCGCCGCCGCCTGCGTTGCCGCCGCGCGGCACGACATCGCTGAACGTGCCGTGTGGATATTGCGGATATTCCTCGAGATAACCTACGCGATCCAGACGTTGCTGGTCGCGCAATTTCACGCGGCACAGATTGAGCACGCTGTCCTGCATCGACACGGCGACTCTCTGTCCCCTGCCCGTTTGCTGACGGCCGATGATCGCCGTGAGAATGCCGATCGCGAGGTGCATGCCCGTGTTGCTGTCGCCGAGGGCGGCCGCGCTGATGGTCGGCGGGCCGTCCCAGAAGCCCGTCGTCGATGCTGCGCCGCCCGCGCACTGCGCGACGTTTTCGTAGACCTTCAGGTCGTCGTAGTGATGACCGTCGCTGAAGCCCTTGACGGATGCCACGATCATCTTCGGATTCAGCTCCCTGATGTTTTCCCACGAGAAGCCCATCCGGTCCAGCGCGCCCGGTCCGAAGTTCTCGACCAGCACGTCCGATTCCCTGATCAGCTTCGTCAGCACTTCCTTGCCTTCCGGCTTCTTCGTATCGAGCGTCAACGAGCGCTTGTTGCTGTTGAGCATCGTGAAATACAGCGCATCGGCTTCCGGAATGTCGCGCAGCTGGTTACGCGTGACATCGCCCGATCCGGGACGCTCGACCTTGATCACGTCCGCGCCGAACCATGCCAGCATCTGAGTGCATGCGGGACCGGCCTGCACGTGCGTGAAATCGATGATCTTGATGCCTTCGAGAGGTTTCTTGCTCAAGGGAGTTCTCCTGGTGGCTGGTCTTGATTACTTTTTCGTTGCCGCGCTTTGCGGATTCAGATTCGTCAGGCGACCGCTCTCCGTGCCGGCCGTTTCGTCGATAACTGCGTTGATCAGCGTGGGCTTGCCTGACTTGATTGCTTCTTCCAGTGCATGCGTGAGCTCTTCCGGCGTCGTCGCATTGAAGCCAATGCCGCCGAATGCCTCGATCATCTTGTCGTAGCGTGCGTTCTTCACGAACACGGTGGGCGCCACATCCTTGCCACCTGTGGGATTGACATCGGTACCGCGATACACGCCGTTGTTGTTGAAGACGATGGTGCAGACCGGCAAGTCGTATCGGCAGATGGTTTCGAGCTCCATGCCGCTGAAACCGAAAGCGCTGTCGCCTTCGATCGCGACGACCTGCTTGCCGCTCGTCACGGCCGCGCCGATCGCGAAGCCCATGCCGATGCCCATGATGCCCCACGTACCCGAATCGAAACGCTTGCGCGGCTCGTACATGTCGATGATGCTGCGGGCATAGTCGAGCGTGTTCGCGCCTTCGTTGACGACGTTGATATCCGGACGCGTCTTCAACACGTCGCGGATGGCGCGCAACGCGCTGTGGAAATTCATCGGCGACGGATTCTTCGCGAGCGTCGCCGCCATCTTCTCGAGGTTCTTGTTCTTGCGTTCGTTGATGGCGCCCGTCCATTCGCTCGACGGCTTCGGGAAGCCCGCACCGATACCCGCAACGAGCGCCGACACGCACGAGCCAATGTCACCGATCACCGGTGCGGCGATCGCGACGTTGCTGTCGATCTCAGTCGGCGAGATGTCGATCTGCACGAACTGCTTGGGCGCCGCGCCCCAGGTTTTGCCCTTGCCGTGCGCAAGCAACCAGTTCAGACGCGCGCCGATCAGCACGACGCAATCCGCCTCCTGCAACACGAACGAACGCGCAGCCGATGCCGATTGCGCATGCGTGTCGGGCAACAGGCCCTTCGCCATGGACATCGGCAGATACGGAATGCCGCTCTTCTCGACCAGTTCACGAATCTGCGCGTCGGCCTGCGCATACGCCGCGCCTTTGCCCAGCAGAATCAGCGGACGCTTCGCGTTCTTGATGACGTCGAGCGCGCGCTTCACCGAATCCGGCGACGGCAACTGACGCGGCGCGGCATCGACGACCTTCACGAGCGAGTGCTGGCCTTCGAGCGCGTCCATCGTTTGCGACAGCAGCTTGGCGGGCAGATCGAGATACACGCCGCCTGGACGGCCCGATACGGCCGCGCGGATCGCACGCGCGACGCCAATGCCGATATCCTCTGCATTCAGCACGCGATAGGCAGCCTTCGCATACGGCTTCGCCGCGTTCAACTGGTCCATCTCTTCGTAATCGCCTTGTTGCAAATCGACGATTTCGCGCTCGCTCGATCCGCTGATCAGGATCATCGGGAAGCAATTCGTCGTTGCGTTGGCGAGCGCGGTCAGTCCGTTCAGGAAGCCCGGCGCCGACACGGTCAGGCAGATGCCCGGCTTCTGCGTCATGTAGCCGGCGATCGCGGCCGCATTGCCCGCATGCTGCTCATGGCGGAAACCGATGAAGCGCATGCCTTCTGCCTGCGCGAGTCGAGCGAGGTCGGTGATGGGAATTCCGACAAGGCCGAAGATCGTGTCAATGTCGTTCAGCTTCAGCGCATCGATGACGAGATGGAAACCGTCAGTCATTTGCGGCGCCTTCACTTCAGCGGCTTCCTGTGTTGTTGCCTCGAGTACGTCTGCCATTTGTCTCCTCCTGAGGGCCGTTTCTGTGGTGATATACTAGATATCAGATACAGCATTTGTCAAAGCTTTATTTTCGGATCGAGGTAGGGATGAACCAGTAGATCGGGACAGATGCGACGCAGTGGGTGGAGCGATTCCCTCATAAACACCGTGTCGATATGGAAACGCTGCGGGTAGTAAGGTCAGTGACGTCCTGCGAGGCACGACAAGGCCGCGGACATCCGTCACGCTGCCTTCGCAATCGCCTGGGGAACCCTTGTCAATCAAGAAAGCCGCAATGGGCTTCGACGAAGGCGGCCAGGTCGAGCGAATGCTCCTTCACGAGCCGCCCGGCCAAGTCTGAATCTCGTGTTTCGAGCGCCTCGATGATCCGCATGTGATCGGCGATCGAACGCGACGCACGGTCGCTCTGCGGGAGCGCCACCTTTCGGATGGCGCGCACGTGCACGAAGATGTTCTTGATGGTGTCGAAGATGACTTGCGACTTCGACAACCGCACGATGGCCGAATGAAACGCGATGTTCGCTTCCGAGTACTCGTCGAGATTCTCGGCAGGCGTCGAATCGCGGAAGTCGTCGAACATGCGGCGAAGCTGGGCGATTTCCTCGTCGGTCGCGCGCTGGATCGCGAGCTGCGCTGCGGCGCTCTCGAGCGCAGCCCACATGTGAATCATCTCGACGATCTCGCGCCTGGTCTTGCGCAGGATATAAACACCGCGGCGCGAGCCGGTGCGCAGAAAACCTTCCTGCTGAAGCAGCGCCATGGCTTCGCGGATTGGCGTGCGCGACACGCCGAGCGCTTCCGTCAGCTCTTTCTCGTCGAGACGAATTTCGTGTCGTGAATGGTAAATATCCGCCTTGGCGATCAACTGATGCAGTTTCACGTACGCCTGATCGCGAAGTGAAGCAGCCGCGCTGATGGGCTCGAGCGAGAGCGTCAGTCCGCCGGCAGATTTCCCGGCCCCTTCCCGAGTTCGAGTTTCAGATGGCATCGCTTGCTGATTCCCATTTGCGGTGCCGCGATGTGCGTGCACCGACCGATTATTGGATTGCCATATCGACCGCATCACCGTGCGACGGAAACGTCTGCCGCTTCCCTACGCCTTTGGACAGCTCGTGTGCGGGGCGTTTGCGTGAACGCGGCCGGCACTCCGACTGAAATCACGTCCTTGTGATATACAACATACTACATTTACAATATAAACGGATTAGGGAAAACGCCGTGAACGCGCCTGCGTGGAGAGTTAAGGCGACTTTGAGAAGCGCTCAGACGGGCGCTTGCTCAGGCATGATCAACTCAGCGCGTAACAGGCGGCGCTTACTGCCGCGGCAATGCGCGAAGCGTCGGTGTGATTAGAGAGGAGCGCACTGCGGTGCCATCGGGCTCTTGGACCAGACAGGCAGTGCGATAGGCGCGACGACGGCCGACACCGGCAAGCGCGGACTTGCGCGTGGTGCCAGTGAACAGGCAGCATCCGCGGACTCATCTTCGAACTCGGGATGCTGCGCCTTTGCGGACCCTCCGATGGGAATCGTCGCCCGCACGCATGAAGCTTCGAACCGACGTCAGCTGATACAGCCGCTACGTCCGCGCGTGCCGGACGTCTTCATCGAGCTGACGACTTGCTGGGCGTATCCGTCCACCTCGCCTGCAAAGACAAGTCGATAGACGGCTGGGACGCAGTGTGAGTGACCGTGTTCTCTATCCAGCGGCGACGCATGGGCGCGAGCACGAACTTCGCGCACACGCCCGCCGCGATCGACGTGATCGCGGTAGCGATGAAGACGGTGTTCCACGATCCGAGCGACGCGAGCACCGACGCAAGTGGCACTAGCATCGACGCCGTTCCCTTGGCTGTGTATAGCGTGCCTGCGTTCGCGGCGGCGTACTTGCTGCCGAATGTGTCAGCGCAGGTCGCCGGGAAGATCGAGAAAATCTCGCCCCAGCACAGGAACGTCAGCGCCGCGAACAGCATGAACAGGTAGGGATTCTGCCCGAACTGCATCAACCCGAGCAGCGCGACGCCTTCGCCCAGAAAGATGATGAACATGGTGTTCTCGCGGCCGATCTTGTCCGAGATGAAACCGCACAGCGGGCGCGTGAAGCCGTTGCACAGGTTATCGATGGACAGAGTCATTGTCAGCAGCGGCAAGGTCGCGCCGAAAAGACTTACCGGTAAGCTTGCGAAACCGTATTCCTTGGCGATCGGCCCGAACTGCGCGGTCGCGATCACGCCGCCAGCCGCGACGAACACGAACATCAGATACAGCACCCAGAAGATGGGCGCTCGCACCATCTGTCCGGTCGTATAGTCGATCTTGGTCGCCACGACGCGTTTGGCCGCCAGGATGTTCGCGGGCGGATGGGGTCGCACGAGAAACAGCGCCAGGATAAAGATAATGGCGCCCTGCAGAACGCCGAAGAACGTGAACGCGCTCTCGTAGCCGGAGTTCTGGATCATGTTGGAGATCGGAATCACGGTCACGGCTGCGCCCGCCCCGAAGCCAGCCGCCGTCAGACCGGCCGCGAGACCTCGCTTGTCCGGAAACCACTTCAATGCCGTGCCGACGCACGTGCCATAGACGCAACCCGCACCGATTCCTGTGACCACGGCGGCGATGTACAAATGCATGAGCGTCGTGGCATGGGCGTCGATGATCCAGCCGATCGCTGCGCAGATCGCGCCGCCTATCACCACCGGGCGCGGTCCGAATTTATCGACAAGCCAGCCCTCGACGGGCACGAGCCACGTCTCCGTGACAATGAAGATCGTGAAGGCGGTTTGAATCGCCGCCTGCCCCCAATGGTGCTTTGCATCCATCGGCATGACGAACAACGTCCACGCGTACTGGAAATTGGCGACAAGCCCCATGCAGATGATACCGATCACCAACTGCGCCCATCTGTTTTGACGACGCCCGTGCGACTGCCCGGCCACCGTCGTATCTGCGCTCACCATGTCTGTCTCCGTTATGTGTCATCGCGCTCGTTCGGCGCTTGATGTAATGCGGAAAAACCAATGCGTTGCGTCGCTCGCGAGGCGGTTGTGTAGGGGAAAAGTCCGGTCGTCGCGCGCGCGTGCTGCTCCAACGAAGCACGATTTCTCTCGATGGGCAGACCGCCTCAAACAATCAAACAGTCATCTTTAGCGTTTCTCGACAAAGTCCGGTTAGCGGATCCAGCCACACGCAAAGCCGCAATAATGTCAGGCCGAAATGGGACATGCCATCGTTTCTTGCTCCATGCCGCGCATTCCTCTGGACGTCGCGGACAGGGGAAGGATGGGAACATCGTGCGTGAGAAAGTATATTAGGAAAAGTTATAAAAAATTACGGTTTGGATTCACTATCGTGAATGGATGAGCTAGTTTCGCGGAGGGAATGCGCGTGGAATGGCCAATCAGCACAAGCCGAGCGGGCCATTCCGGTCAGGCTGACCATCTCGTGACAGCCTCATCGTGCAGGAGCGAAATGGGACGGATTCGTATCGGCGTCGACCGCTGAAGCGCATCTACGGAGCTCGCTCGCATGTCTGTCGCCCGTCAGTTCCTCGACTGATGCTCATCGCTTACTGCTGCGGATGCAGTGTCTCCCACGTCATTCTTGGCAATAGAGTGATGTTGACACGCACTCAAAAAGTAGGCCCAACCAGGTTGAGAGCACCGAGACGATTCGATCGCCACGCTCTGCTGGTGCATTCTTTGCCGTTGCCCTATCAAGCTGAGAGAACTGCCTTCCAGGCGAAGCACGCAGTGAGATCTTTGAGGCGCAGGCTAGCGAGATCGAATTGTCCTTTGCAAATCCGGTGCGCTAATTCGGTGCCAGCGATTGTGACGGCTGCGGGTCTGAACCGTTTGAAGCCTCGCATGGCGTTCGTCCTGGACTTGATGTTGCGATGGTCCTGCTCAATCACATTGTTGAGGTATTTTGAGGAGCGGACTCGTGTGTCCTCAGGCAGCAAGCCGGCGGCCTTCATCTCGCGCACCGCGCGATGCGACGCTGAGTATCCGTCGAGCGCGGTGGCTGGCCTTGATGTTTGATTGCCCTGCTGAAGAACGCTTTCGCCGCGGCGACATCGCGCAGAGAATGATCACGTCACCGTCAAAGTGACGGTCCGCAAACAACTCCTCCAGCTTCTGGCGCTTGCTCATTGGCGGCCCTCTTTATCAGTCAGCCCGTTAAGGTAAACCGAATTGTGATCGCCTTATTTGAACCAGATCCAGTGCGACCACGTTGCACAAGGGGCCCGCTTTCAAACGGGCTTTTTCGCATCTACCGCAGAGCTATCTGGAAAGACTCCAACACCCCTGCCACAACTTCTTCATCCAGTTAGCGGCAACCCGGAAGTCGGTCGAAACACAAGTTTTCAGGGACAGCGCAGGGGCTCTTGTCATGACTGTCTCATGGTTCTCGAGGTCTCCTCTCTGTCATCTACCAGGCCCTCGGTGCTTCCCTGTAGTTTCCAGGCTCCAGAGACAGATAACCTACCTTCAGGACGATTTTCTCAGTCGCGTCGCAGTTGCTTCGTCACAGACGACGACAGTGCTTGCGATTCGGTCATGGAGAGCTTGCCTGCGTGGATTAAATAGTACCCAGAGAAAGCCCGCTCCACACAATGTGAACGTGAGCACGTAGCCCACCGTGCGCAAGACGGCTTGCCTGCGGGTCATCGGCTCGTGACTGCCAGCGTCCACAATCAGCAATCGCACCACGCGCTTTCCCGGTGACGTGCCCCACACAACCCACAAAACACCCGTTATGAGTAGTGGAACGCATTGGGCCACGATCAGCCACAGGACGAAAGTCGCCGCGAGCGCATCAGGCGACAGTGGGATTTCCGAGGAAGGTCCCAACGGGACAAACAGAAGGATAGCCGTCCACCAGATCGAGTCGATGAACGAAGCGCGAGCGCGTTCGGAATAAGTGGCGAGGCGCATCGTGGAAACAAGACCATTGTGCTGAGGTTCGTGCACGACAAGCCGAGACCCGTCGTGCTCCGCCTGGTTATAAACGCATCGAAAATTGCGCCCGTGCGAACGCGCGGCCGCACCCGGACGCACTTCCCCGCTCCGGATACGATTCGAACTCAGGCGTGAAATCGCCCCAACTGGAGTGCCGCCCTTTTACATTCCTATCGTGCAGAGACATCCTTGGCTTGAACATCAATGGTCGCCGGGACCGAGCTCGCCTCGGAGGCCGACGTCGAGGCATCGCCAACGCCAACGCCTTCCTTGAAAGCCTTGACGGCGCCGCCTAAGTCGGAACCGACACTACGCAACTTCTTGGTGCCGAAAACAAGCGCAACGATCGCCAAAACGATAAGCCAATGCCCGACGCTGAGACTTCCCATATCACCCATCCATAACAAAGAGGAACGCTAAAATTCAAGCGGAATGCGCAATATTTACTCCACGCCCCGCTCCACTCGCCTCGCATTCTGTCATAAAAATCAATGGTTTATGTGACCCCGTTTCGCATCACGATGCAGCAGGCGACAGGCACGCATGAATTTTTTACCCCTTGGCGAGCTTTCGTCGATTTGCCTGCGGCTCTGTACTCGACCGATAGTAAGCCGCTGAGCGAGGATGAGAGACCGTCAAACAGTTGAGTAATTCCAGGACGCCGGTCGTTCTGTCGGTCCCAAGGGAACATTGCTTCAGGGGGAACGACCTCGAAAACGCTCGCGACGGCGAGAAATCGATCGCACGCGTGCATCTCTGCCCGGATTCTATGGAGATTGAGACAGGCAGGCGCCGCCTCTGCAAATGACGCGGGCAAGGGCCGGAGCATGAGAGGGACGCACACGTACGCGATACGAGGAAGAACCCCCATGAAACCGGGAAAGAATGGAATGGGGACTCGGCGGCGTGGCCGACGGCGACTTCTCCTCTCCGTCGCCGTGTTCGTCGCCGTACTGATCGCAATCGGCTCAGGCGTCCTGCGGTACCGCATGGCGGATCCGCTGCAGGCGACGAGCATCGTTTATCAGATGCGGCAGGATCCGTCGTCATGGGCGCGCACCGAGAACGACGCCTCACGCATGCTCGAGGATATCCGCGAGAAGCGCGTGGCCGCAATCGGCGTGACGCTCGACGCCATCCTCGTGTCGACGAAAAGCGGCGCGCGGTACTTCGTCAGCGATCGGTTCGCGGTGTTCTCGCAGTCCTTGCTGCTCAATGTAATCAAGGGCGAAAGCGCGCTGGATTACCAGATCGGGTGGCTGCCGAATGTGTCCATCGGCGCACAGGCGGGCGTAGGTCCGGTGCTCGCCTTCTTGCGTGACTCGGTCGTCATGCTGGTGTACGTGCTGATGCTGGTCCTTATGTTCTGGTACGTGCGCCGCGAAATGAAGGGCGACGCCACGCTGATCACCGAGCCGCCCGACACGCGTTTCGACGACGTGATCGGCGCGGTCGAAGCCAAGGCCGCTCTCGAAGACATCAAGGCCTATCTGCGCGATCCAAAGTCGTTCACGAACCTGGGCATCCGTCCGCCCTGCGGCGTACTGATGACCGGCGGTCCGGGAGTCGGCAAAACGCGGCTTGCACAGGCGCTCGCGGGTGAATGCGGCGCGCGCTTCATCGCGATCACGGGGAGCTTTTTCAGCGCGAAGTATTACGGCGTCGGCATTCAGAAGGTCAAGCATCTGTTCAAGACGGCGCGCAAACATGGCCCGGTGGTGATCTTCATCGATGAAGCTGACGGGCTCGCCGCGCGCACCAGCGGCGCGACCGGTTCCGCCGACGCCGAAAGCAACCGCATCATCAATCAACTGCTCGCGGAGATGGACGGCTTCGAGAAGAACGAAGGTGTGATTCTCGTCGCCGCGACCAACTTCCCCGAGAATCTCGACGAAGCGCTCCGCCGTCCGGGCCGATTCGATCGCATCGTGCCGGTGCGTCTGCCGGACGTATCGGATCGCGTGAAAATATTCGAGTATTACCTGGGCAAGCTGCCGTCGTGTTCGACAGATATCGACTGCAAACCACCTGTCAT